>JAVVZO010000020.1:0-33353 GCA_036650515.1 Alistipes sp. | reverse complement strand
CCGAAAATCGGATCTTCTCTTTACGAGATGTTGCGGATGCTCTTTGTGGTGTGACGATGAACTTGCAGGAATCCAATAATTTTAACAGGAGCGAATCCCGTTGTGAAAAACTTTTTCTATCTTTGCATCACTATGGAAAATTTCGTCGTAAGCGCTCGGAAATATCGACCGGCAACTTTTGCATCGGTCGTGGGGCAGCAACACATTACCTTGACCCTCAAAAATGCAATTGAACGGGGTCAGTTGGCACATGCCTACCTGTTTTGTGGCCCGCGCGGAGTGGGAAAGACCACCTGTGCCCGTATTTTTGCCAAGGCGATCAACTGCCTCCATCCTCAACAAGCGGAGGCGTGCAATGAATGTGAGTCGTGCCGTAGTTTTAACGAGAATCGCTCGCTCAATATCCGTGAATTGGATGCCGCTTCGAACAATTCGGTTGATGATATCCGCTCGTTGATTGAGCAAGTGCGCATTATTCCTCAAATTGGTCGTTATTCGGTCTTCATCATTGATGAGGTTCATATGCTTTCGCCCGCTGCCTTCAATGCCTTTCTAAAGACGCTTGAAGAGCCGCCTGCACACGCTATTTTTATCTTGGCGACCACCGAGAAACATAAAATTATACCGACCATTCTCTCCCGTTGCCAAATCTATGATTTCAATCGCATTCGGGTGGAGGATTCTGTCGAATACCTTAAATATATACTTCTACAAGAGGAGATTTCAGCCGATGATGAGTCGCTGAACCTGATTGCCCAAAAGGCAGATGGTAGTATGCGTGATGCGCTGTCGATGTTTGACAAGGCGGTCTCCTTCTGTGGCCGAACACTTCATTTCAAGGAGGTGGCACAGACGCTCAACGTGCTCGATTATGACACCTATTTTGGTGTCACTGATCTACTGCGGGCGGGCAACTATGTCGAGGCGCTGCTTGCTTTTGATGGGGTGCTGACCCAAGGCTTCTCTGGACAGACTTTTATGGCGGGGTTGAATCGTCATTTGCGGGATCTTTTGGTGGCGAAAAATGCGGCCACGGTTTCACTGCTTGAGGTTACGGGCACTTTGCTCGAGCGATACCGCAGGCAGGCAGAGGCCTGCGATGTCGGGTTTCTGTTCAGCGCCATCTCGGTGCTGACTGACCTTGACGGGAAAATCAGACAGTCGTCTAATCAACGGTTGCTGGTCGAACTGGGACTGATGAAAATCGCTGGTCTCGGTCAAAAAAAAAATGAGCTTATAGGCACTTTTGAGCCGGAATCATTCCCGTTACCCAAATTGGTGGTGCGGAAAACATCCGAATCATCGACTGTGGTTACTACACCTGAGGCGCTGAAAGCACCGGTAGTTGTACAAAGTGAACCTGTGCCGCCACAGCCGAAGGAAGCTCCTGAAACCACAGACAAGACCGCCACTACTGTCGCTCTTCCTACACCTCGCCGTGCGCGCACCCCTTTGGTCTCGTTGAGCGAACTGATGCAGACACCTGCTGAGGAGGTGGAGGCGGATGAGGAGGTAGAAACGGAGACTGATGTGGAGATGGATGAGGCTTGTGCAGAGAGATTGGAAGCCAAGCGGACGGAGATTTTGACCTGCATTCAAGAGATGCGTCCCCGTTTTGTGGCGACTTTCGAACGGATGCTCTTCGAGGGATACACCATTCGTCTCTCTGTGCCATCAGCGGAGTTGCGCGAGGAGATCCTTCGCAACCGCACCGAACTGCTACTGCGTATCATGGAGGTGACCGGTATCCGCGGTAAGATAGATATTGCGGTGACTGTCAATGAGAAGATCACGGCCAAACTACCCATCAAGCTTGAAGATAGAGTGAAATATATCTGTGATAAAAATCCGTTGGTGACCCAACTACGGAAGGTGTTGGATTTAGAGACGGAATAGGCGTGTAAATAAAAAGAAAAAATAGGATAATGAAGAATTTTATAGAAGAACTTGAATGGCGAGGGATGATCCATACGATTATGCCCGGTGCGAAAGAACAACTTGAAAAGGAGATGACGACCGCTTATTTAGGGATTGATCCTACGGCAGACTCTCTGCACATTGGTCATTTAGTGGGAGTTATGATTCTTAAGCATTTTCAAATGTGTGGTCACCGACCCATCGCTTTGGTGGGTGGGGCAACAGGAATGATCGGTGACCCAAGTGGTAAATCTCAAGAACGTAATTTGTTGGATGAGGCTACGTTGCGTCATAATCAGGAGGCAATTAAACGGCAGCTCTCCAAGTTGATTGATTTTGAATCGGCAGCACCCAATGCCGCACTGATGGTCAATAATTATGATTGGATGAAGGACTTTAAATTTCTCGATTTCATTCGCGATATTGGCAAGTTGATCACTGTCAACTACATGATGGCCAAAGATTCGGTTAAAAAACGCTTCAGTAATGAGGGCGAGGGCATGTCGTTCACCGAATTTACCTATCAGTTGGTGCAAGGTTACGATTTTATCCATCTTTTTCAGGCCTATAATTGCAAGGTGCAGTTGGGAGGTTCCGATCAGTGGGGCAATATCACCACGGGTGCCGAATTGATCCGTCGCAAGCTCAACGGCGAAGCATTTGCCATCACTTGTCCGCTGATTACCAAGGCTGATGGCACGAAATTTGGGAAGACAGAGAGTGGTAATATTTGGCTCGATCCGCGCTATACATCGCCCTATGCTTTTTATCAATTTTGGCTCAATGTCAGCGATGAGGATGCCAAACGCTACATTAAGATTTTTACGTTGTTGGATCGCGAGACGATAGCTGGCTTGACCGCTGAGCATGAGGCCGCGCCCCATTTGCGCATTTTGCAGAAGCGACTGGCCGAGGAGATCACCACGATGATTCACTCTCGCGAAGAGTTCCAGTTAGCGGCCGAAGCCTCTGCCATCCTTTTTGGAGGGGCTACCTCGGAGGCTTTGCACCATTTGGATGAGACAACGCTGTTGCAGGTTTTTGAAGGAGTGCCTCAATTTCGATTGGCGAAGAGCTCGCTCGGGTTGGCTTTTATTGACCTTTGTGCTGAGCAGACCCAAATCTTCCCCTCAAAAGGTGAGTGTCGGAAGATGATTTTGGCTGGGGGTGTCTCGCTGAACAAAGAGAAGGTGATTGATCCCCAGCAACAGATCACCGAAAAAGATATTTTAGCGGGTAAATACCTGTTGGTGCAGAAAGGAAAAAAGAACTACTACCTTATTATTGTTGAGTAATGGAGTATCACATCAATCTCTCCCAGATGGAGTTCCGCGCCTACCATGGATGCTATGATTTAGAACAAAAAGTGGGTAATCGTTTCCACGTTGATTTGGAGATCACGGCAGAGTTGGGACAGTTGGCAGAAGAGGATAACGTGGAGTTAGCCGTGAATTATTTGCGCGTCTACGAGGTGACCAAAGAGCAGATGAGCCGCACACAACGCACCATTGAACGGGTGTCGATGAATGTGATTGATGCCATCTATGCGCGCTTTCCCCAAGTGATTCGGGTGAAGTGTACGGTGTCGAAATTAGCGCCTCCGTTGGGTGGTAAAATCAAGGCGGTGAGCGTTACCTTAGAGCGTTAATTTCTCCCCTTTGGGTGCACGATGAAACACAAGTGATGCAGGTCTTTTTGGCCTGCGTTGCTTTTTTAATAGAGCGATTATGAATCAAATGGGTCGTGTTACCTTGGGTGGTAAATTGAGTGCTGTCTTGGTGGCAGCCGGCAGTTCGGTGGGGCTGGGTAATATTTGGCGATTCCCTTATGTCGCTGGCGATCATGGCGGGGGTGCCTTCCTGATCATTTATATGATCTGCGTGCTGCTCTTGGGGTTGCCGCTGATGCTGGCGGAGTTCTCGGTGGGCCGTGCCACGCGTCTGAATGCGGTGGGTGCTTACCGAGCTTTGTCGCCACGTTGGGCACTGTTAGGCTACAATAATGTGTTGACAGCGTTTCTGATCTTAGGTTTTTATTTTGTCGTTTCCGGTTGGACGGGTGCTTATGTGGTCTTCTCACTGTCGGGCGATATGGCTCATTGCGCCACTGCACACGACTATACGCAACTCTTTGAAACACTAATCACCCACCCTTGGCGTCCGGTGATCTATACCTGTCTCTTTGTATTGGCGACCCATTTCATCATTGCGTTGGGCGTAGAAAAGGGCATCGAACGTTCGGCTAAGCTACTGATGCCCATTCTTTTGCTGATGCTTGTGGTGCTTGCAGTTCGCTCCTTGAGCTTCGAGGGGGCAGCTGAGGGGGTGAAATTCTTTCTGTCGCCCGATTTTTCTAAAGTAACACCTCGCACGGTGTTGGTGGCGCTGGGGCAAGCCTTTTTTTCTCTCTCGGTGGGAATGGGTAGCATGGTGACTTATGCCTCTTATTTTAAATCCGATACCGATCTTCGTCATACGGCAGTGCAAGTTACGCTCATTGATTCTGTTGTTGCCATCTTGGCCGGTCTGATCATTTTTCCTGCGGTTTTCAGTGCCGGTATTGCCCCCTCTTCAGGTCCCTCGTTGGTTTTTGTAACCCTCCCCGGTATTTTTAATGCCATGCCGGGTGCGATGTTTTGGTCAACGGCTTTTTTTCTGCTCTTGGGGGTTGCCGCCCTCACCTCCACCATCTCGATGCACGAGGTGGTCACCGCTTATTTTCACGAAGAGTGGCACTTAACACGTCGGGCTGGGGCTTGGTTGACCACGGTGCTGACAGCGGGTTTGGCCTCATTGGCCTCCCTGTCGTTGGGCGTGATGGGTGGTTATCGGCTCTTTGGGCTGAACCTTTTTGATGGACTTGACTTCGTATCCGCCAATATTTTACTGCCATTAGGAGGCCTCGCCCTCTCTCTCTTTGTGGGCTGGAAGCTCAACCCTGAAGTTCTGCGTGACCAGCTGACCAACCACGGGACGCTCCGCTTTCGGTTGCTACGGCTCTTCGTTTTCATCCTCCGCTACCTCTGTCCGGCGATGTTGCTGTTGGTTTTTCTCGATAATATGTGGTAGATAATAGATAAGGTTGTGTGTAAGAAAAAATAACGGATAAAAAAGAGCTGAATTCGTTATTTTTTCTTACATTTGTATATAAGCTTTTGCTGAATTCGACCAATGGCTCCTTTTTTAATGGATTGCTGATGGGTTTTGGTTGCATAATCAAGGGCTCGAAAAGTACATAACGAAAAAATTCTGTTCATTGAAGGAAGTGTCCGCTCTATTTAGTACAAACGCTCCGTTTTAAACAGCCCCACGAAGTTTGTCTTCACTCAGCCCAGGCATCACACTTCCCAACCTTATCCAAACACATCCTTAGATGCCGAGGGTGGCACTTTATTATGAAAAAATCTCTTTTATTGGTCGTCGCTCTCTTCCTGTCTGTTTATTGCTTTGCAGATAAACAGCAAAAGGCGGATGCTGAAACGGAAAAATTCCGTTATGACATTGAATATGTGAAACCGTCTGCCGATGGCATGTGTCTGGTTAAAATTTGGAGCTATTCCAAAAAATCACGCATCGCTGCCGAGCAATGCCGAAAGAATGCGGTTCACGGCATTATATTCAAGGGCTACGCTGCGGTTGATGGTTCGCTCACCGCTCAACGTCCGTTGGTCAAAGATCCCACTGTGTACAACCAAAAGGCTGATTTCTTTGAGATGTTTTTCTCTGATGGAGGTAATTATGGCCAATATGTATCGGCAACCACCGATAGTTGTTTAGAGGTCAGAAAAGTCGGGAAACAATACAAAGTTGGTGTTGTGGTGACCGTCTCCAAGGATATGCTCCGTAAATATTTGGAGAGTGAGGGCATCGTTCGCTCACTGACTTCGGGTTTCTAACAGATTCCTTAATCCTAACTTTGAGATCTTATCCATCGAATTCTACTACTTAAAACGACAAATAAAATGAAAAAAATTCTATTGGTCAGTCTGTTTTGCCTGCTCTCAGCAGCAGCCTTTGCACAAGCCAAAAAACCAACGCTGATGGTGATCCCCAGCGATTTGTGGTGCAATACCAATGGCTATATGACCACCTATGACAACCAAGGTACAGCAGTTAGTGTACCTGATTACAAAAAAGCACTTCAGAGCGACATCAACCTGCTTCCGGTGATTGCCAAGATCAATGACCTGATGGCCGATCGTGGTTTCCCGTTGAAAAACTTGGAGTCCGAAATCAAGAATCTCAACAACACGAATGCCGAAATGAGCATGTTGCAAAGCAAGTCGGGTGCTGAGATCAACGTCAGCCCCATTGACCAGTTGCGTCAACAGGCGAAGGCCGATATTATCATCCAACTGACTTGGATCGTCAATGAATTAGGTCCTAAAAAGTCGATCACCTATACCTTGCAGGGTTTGGACTCTTACTCCAACAAGCAGGTGGCCGGTGATTCCGGTACGGGTGCGCCCTCTTTCTCGGTTGAGTTGCCACTCCTTTTGGAGCAGGCTGTCAATACCCACATTGATAATTTCTGCGATCGTTTGCAGGCTCATTTTGACGATATGTTTGCCAATGGCCGTGAGGTGTCAATTAATATCAATGTTTTCAACTCTTCGCCGGTGAATCTTGAATCTGAATTTGGCGATCAAGAGCTTTCTGAAATTATTGATAATTGGATGGCTGATAATACCGTCAATCAACGTTATAGCTTGACAGATGGGACAGAAAACTACCTAAAATTTGATCAGGTGCGGATTCCTATGTATGATGAGCGTGAACGTCCGATGGATGCCAATCGCTTTGCTCGTGATTTGGTGAAATACCTCAAGGGAGCGCCATGTAACATCGCATTGATTAAGCAAATGAATCAAGGACTGGGGCGTGTAACCTTGGTTATTGGTGACAAATAACAGCATAAGATGAAAAAAATATTAACCCTCCTATGGTCGCTGGCGGCACTGGTTTCCGCCACAAACCTTTCGGCTCAGAGTACCAATAAAAATGTACCGCTCTCTATTTTTGTTCCTGAGCAGGCAGAATATGTTCCTGCTATCGCAAAGCAGGCTATGGATGGCAAGTTGCGCCAAATTGTCAACATGAACGGCATGGGTGCGACCGATGATGCTGGGCAATTCCTTGTTACCTGTGCTATTGCTGTGACCGACAAGCAAATAACTTCTGGTGCCCCGATGAAAATCGCGCAAAAAATGGATGTCACTTTCTATGTGGGTGATTCTTTTGGCCAGAAAGTATTTGGTACAACCACGATTTCTGTACGGGGTGTGGGTGACAATGAAAATAAGGCCTATATCTCTGCCCTCAAGCAAATTGTCCCAACGCAACCTGTGTTGAAAGCCTTTATTCAAGATGCCAATACGAAGATCATCACCTACTACAACGAGCAGGCTGACAACATCATCCAAAAGGCAAAAACCCTCGCTCTTGCTAAGCAATATGAGGCTGCTTTTTTCCAACTTTCACAGATTCCCGAAGCGTGTGAAGCTGCTTATGCTAAGGTGCTTTTGGTTGCCAATGACATTTTCCAAAAATATATCAACGATCAGGCTTTGGCAAATTTAGCCAAGGCAAAGAGTATTTGGAATGCGGGTCAAAATCGTGAGGCTGCTGAGGCTGCTGGAGCATACCTTTGCTTGATTTTGCCGGATGCCACTTGCTATCCACAGGCGGAAGCTTTGGCTCAAGAGATCAAGACGAAGATCAAAGGTGATTTGGACTTCGAACGTGCGATGTACAAAATTCAGTTAGAGTGGGAACATCAGGAGAACACGGCGAAGATCAAAGCATGGCGAGATGTCGGTGTGGCTTATGGCAATAATCAGAAGGCAGTCACCTATAATCCCGTATGGCTTGTACGTTAACCCAAACATATAATATACTCACTTAAAACTACTTAACCATGAAAAAATTCATTGGCTGTATCGCAGCCTTGGCTTTGTGTGTGCCTTTGTTGGCGCAGGAGGTTTCGCCCACCCAGCCTGCACCTGCCGCCCCGCAGGAGAAACAAAAGAAAGAGAATGTGCCGATTGACAAATATCGTCGTAGCTCTTTGTATTCGGTGCTGGTGAAGCACTCGGCCTTCAAATTCGGTAATACGATCGACTCCACCTTTATGTCCATGCCGACACCGGATAAATTTAATAACCATGATTTGGCGATCAAATCCTTCGAGTCAACGGCTGTGAAGCAGAAGAAAAAAGGCAAGGAGAAGACCGATATCAATATGAAGGATATTCAAACCTTTCTTACAGAGAATGATATTGCTAAAAAAATGGTGGAGAAATGGTTTGATCGCAATCCCCAAACAGGTGCCTTTGATATGGAGCTCATCAAGGAACGTGGCCAATACGATGCGTCTCAGGCAGATATTGATATTGCCGATCAGAGCGCTTTGGGTCGTGGAATCTTGGAAGATGCGGGTGAGGATTTGATTAACAAAACATTCCTCTTGATCAACGACATTACCTTTGTTGATAAGGGTGAGAAGTCAGCGAAAGTCGGCGGGTTTTTCCGTATGCTGGGCGCTGTGGCCTCTTCAGTTACAGGAACAGATGTCTCTTCTATGACCGATCTGGCCGCTGATTTGGTAAATGAAATAGATGGCTTCTCGGTCAATATCACCTCTTATCTCTATCAGTTGGATTGGACGAATGATGTTGCAGGAACTTTCTACACCTCATATTGGGTCAATCAGAATCAACCTGATCCAGCTCGTTGCAATGGATTTGATACCTGCACGCTCTTCAAGCTGAACTATGTTGGCACAACGGCTACCTCGGCAGCCAATCTCTCTTCGAAAAGTTTCTCCAATAAAACCAAAGAGGAGCAGATGTTGAAGGTCTGTACCCGGGCTATTGATAAATCTATTGTGCAGTTGCAACGGGAATACGATGAGTTTAAGGTGAATGTTCCTCTGTATAGCATCAACGAAGATGGTACGGTAGACGTGCAGATTGGCCTCAAAGAGGGTATCAATGAAAAATCTCAATTCGATGTGCTGATGCCCACTGAAGATGAAATGGGGAAAATGACCTATGTGAAAGTTGGCAAGATTGAGCCTGTTGAAAATCGCATTTGGGATAATCGTTACGGCGCACTGGAAGATGCTGAAGCCTTGGCTACTGATCCCGATGCGGCTAAAAAGGCCAATAAAGCTAAAGACAAAGCTAAAGATGATGATGGTCATGGTGATGTCACCTTGACAGCTACTACATTCCGCGTTCTGAGTGGGGCTAATAAAATTGTCCCGGGATGCCTCGTTCGTGAGGTTACTATCAAGCGCGATAAATAGCGACCTTTATTCCAATTTTTTCAGAAGCCGGGCATTTTGTCCGGCTTCTGTGTCTCTACTTTTCTGCCTTTTTGGCGGAAAATGACAGTACTGTCGTGACAATGAATGACAAAACAGCCTCTTTTTTGTCATAAAGAAGGTTGTTTTGTGCTTGGCAGGGGTTTTGTGCGGATCATTATCGTATAAAATAATTCACTAAGGATATGAATACGAATAGTTTGACAATTAAAGCGCAAGAGGTACTGCAAGGTTCGGTAGCTTTGGCGCGACAGAACGGACAGCAGGCTGTGGAGCCTCTTCACATCCTCTCGGTACTGATTAAAGAAGACGATGGACTCTCTGCATTTTTGTTGGGGCGTGTAGGGGTCAACGTTCGGTTATTGCGAGATGGGGTGTCGCGCGAGATCAGCATGTTACCCACCGTTTCGGGTGATGGAGATCCTTTTTTCTCGCAAGATGCCTCGAAGACGATTCAGCGTGCGATGGATGCCACCCGTACTTTTGGAGATAAATATGCCTCTGCCGAACACCTTTTGTTGGGGCTCATTGCCGAAAAAGGGAGACCCAGTGAGCTGCTCAAGGCTGCTGGAGCGACAGAAAAAGAGTTGATCGAAGCCATCCGCACCTTCCGCAAGGGGGCAACGGTAGATTCTCAAACCGCCTCGCAGGAGTTTAATGCCTTGGGTAAATATGCCATCAATTTGAATGAGCAAGCGCGGAGTGGTAAACTTGATCCGGTGATCGGCCGAGATGAAGAGATTCGTCGGGTGTTGCAGATCTTGTCCCGCCGGACGAAGAATAATCCAATCCTTGTGGGGGAGGCCGGTGTGGGAAAGACCGCCATCGCTGAGGGTATTGCTCACCGAATTGTGGATGGTGATGTGCCTGAAAATCTGCAATCCAAGATTATCTTTTCACTCGATATGGGTGCGCTGATTGCTGGCGCAAAGTATCAGGGTGAGTTTGAAGAGCGGCTGAAGGCTGTTGTTGAGGAGGTCGTTGCCAGTGAAGGGGATATTTTACTCTTTATCGATGAAATTCACACTTTGGTCGGTGCGGGGAAAGGTGCTGGGGCGATGGATGCGGCCAATATCCTCAAGCCGGCATTGGCACGGGGAGAGTTGCGCACCATTGGTGCAACGACACTTGATGAGTTTCAGAAATATTTTGAACAAGATAAGGCTTTGGAACGCCGTTTTCAGAAGGTCATGGTGGATGAGCCGACGCAGGAAGATGCCATTTCGATTTTGCGGGGGCTCAAGGAGCGTTATGAAAATCATCATCAAGTGCGGATTAAAGACGAGGCGATTTGTGCGGCTGTGGAACTTTCGTCACGCTATATTACCTCACGATTTTTACCCGATAAGGCCATTGATTTGATGGATGAAGCCGCTTCTAAATTACGTTTGGAGATGAATTCTGTCCCCGAAGATATTGATGCTTTGGATCGTCGTGTGCGTCAGTTGGAGATTGAGCGGGAGGCTATTCGCCGTGAAAATGATTCTCAGCGTGTGGATCACCTCACCCATGAGATTGAAGAGTTGAAGTCCAAAGATGCGGCTCTACGGGCAAAATGGCAGGGTGAACGTGATCTGTTGCGCAAGATTCAGGCCAATAAAAATGAGATTGAACGGTTGAAAATCGAGGCGCAGCAAGCGGAACGTCAAGGTGATTACGGCAAAGTGGCCGAGTTGCGTTATGGCCGAATCGTGGAGATGCAGAAGCGTATTGATGCGTTGCAAGAGGAGTTTAAACTCTCCTCCTCATCAGGATCAATGATTAAGGAAGAGGTTGATGCACAAGATATTGCTGAGGTGGTGTCGCGATGGACGGGAATCCCTGTGTCACGGATGTTGGCTTCGGAACGGGAAAAGTTGCTCCACATGGAAGATGAATTGCACCGGCGCGTGATTGGACAGAGCCAAGCCATTGAAGCTATTTCTGACGCTGTGCGCCGCTCCCGAGCCGGCTTGAGTGATAGTCGGCGTCCGATCGGGTCGTTCATCTTTTTGGGGACGACCGGTGTGGGAAAGACTGAATTGGCCAAGGCGCTGGCGGAGTTCCTCTTTAATGATGACAATATGATCACGCGGATTGACATGAGTGAATACCAAGAGCGTCATAGCGTTTCGCGTTTGGTGGGAGCGCCTCCGGGATATGTGGGTTACGATGAGGGAGGTCAACTAACTGAAGCTGTGCGGCGTAAACCCTATTCTGTGGTCTTGCTTGATGAGATTGAAAAAGCACATCCCGATGTCTTTAATATTTTATTGCAGGTGTTGGATGATGGCCGATTGACCGATAATAAGGGGCGCACGGTGGATTTTCGCAACACGATCATTATCATGACCTCTAACATGGGGTCGACGATTATTCAAGAGAATTTTGCAACGGCTTTTGAGGGTAAAGGTGTTACAGCTGAGGTGATTGAGGAGACTCGCGGTGAGGTAATTGACCTGCTGAAGGGGCAATTTAAGCCGGAATTTTTAAATCGTATTGATGAGATTGTGATGTTTGAGCCTTTGACGCGTGCAGATTTGGCTCAAATTGTGGATATTCAGATGCACCAAATTGCGCGGATGTTGGGCGAAAACGGGATCACGCTCACCTATTCAGTGGCCGCACGGGATTGGATTGCCGCGGCTGGTTATGATCCGTTGTTTGGTGCTCGACCGGTGAAGCGAGTGATTCAGCGTACAATCGTCAACGATCTGTCAAAGCGCATCTTAGCCGGAGAGGTGGATCGCACGAAACCCATTCAGATTGATGTCGATAAGACGGGCATCGTTTTCAAAAATTAGGTTTTGGAGTAGAAGAATAAGTGGGATGTTATCAGCGATAGCATCCCACTTATTCTATTTTATCACGCAATCAAAGCCCTTTTTTTGCGATTTTCCACGCTAAAAAATTGTAGCAGTTGAGGGCATGCTCTCTCCACGATACGGGCAGAGCATTGAGCACGCGCAACTTGCGTAGTGCCTTGCGATTACAGCGGGTATAAGCGAAGAATGCAGCGGTTTTAGCGGCTTCGGCAGTTCCTCCTTTGGCGCTGATAATAAGCGCTTTGCCCAAGGCGGCGCGCGCTATATATTCGTTGCTACACCCCTTGCTGTTGGGGTCGTATAAATCTTCGAACGAATAGGGTGTGCGCTCGGCGCGGTAGATGCTGGCCGAGCGGTTGGTGGCGACCTTGGAGTAGATAGCTAAAGGTTTTGGCGAGAAACAGATCGGTGCGTGGCGTGCGATTTTTGTCCAAAGATACTGATCTTCGCCTAATTTCATTCCTTCGGGGAATCCACCCAATTCGAGGGCTAAATGGCGGTTTAAAGTAGTTGCAGAGGGGATGAGCACGTAGTGGGTGAGTGATTCAGTAAAGAAATCGACAAGGCCTTCGTCTTTTGGGGTGTCGCCGAGGGTGCGCTTTTGCCCGTCATCTATGCAGAAAGCGGTTGCATAGGCACCGCAATTTGGGTAGCAGTCGATCAAGCGATGGATCTCTTCGAGATAGTTTGGTGTCCATTGATCATCGCCGTCTAATAATGCGACCCATTCGCCTTTGGCTTCGGCCATGGCATGGTTTCGGGCACTACTAACGCCCTGATTCTCCTGTCTGATGAGCCGAATGAGCGGACTGCCTATTTTTTCTACCACAGCGGCACTATCATCGGTCGAACCATCGTCAACTACAATGATTTCAATGGGTTGCATGGTCTGTGCCAACACCGAATGGAGGGTGGCTGAGATTTCAGCTGCCTTATTGTAGAGGGGTATGAGGACAGAAATCGCCGTTTTCATAGCTTGATTTTTTTGGTAAAATAGCGTGAAAAGCATCACAGAGACGTTGGCTTTGGGCTTCGAAGTCAGAGATCCGTTCGCTGTCGTTGAGACAAATCATGCGCCAACGTTGTGTTTCAATGTCGTGACAGATGGCCTCCAAGGAGTCGTCAGTAAGGGTCATCAGTCGGCAATCTGCCATGGAACGGGGGCGGAATGCTCCAGCGGCGAGCATGTCGTAGCGAAAGAGATAGTCCGATACGTTGGTCAGATGGCGGAAGGTATGACGACAAGTGGCATCTAAAGGGGAGCTCCACTCCTGCCAGCAGGCCTCGCAGTGGGCACGAAGGTAGGGTTGTGGCACGTGGTGATCGAGCAGGCCGGTAAACATACTCCACGGCAGTAAAGTCATGGTCTTTAATAGATTAGAAAGGCCATATTTTGGAGAGAACCAGCAGTTGAGGTGGGCGCGTATGGCGGAATTTTTGTTGTATTTGGCATTGATCAACTCTATGTCATTATAGAGAATATGGCCAATGGAAGAGGGTTGTACAACACTCAACCGCGCCATGTCGCAAGGTAATCCCTGTTGGAAAAAATCCTCAGGACGACACGCTCTCGTGAGGAACATATCATCGTTGAAGACCACAAATTGTTCTGCCAAGCCTGCTATGCGATGCAGATTTAGCCCAATGGTGAGGGAGTTGAAGGTGGGTAGGTAGGCCGAGGGGATGAAGTCACGGTGGTTGACAATGTGCAACTTCGGATGATTCTGTTGCAACCAAGTCGGGAGGTGACCCCAAGTGACCAAATGGATGCGTCTCACCCAAGGAGCAAAGCGCTCCACACTGCGAAACCAGTAGTGTAGGTTGTTCCAATAGCGGATGCGGATGGCCGAGGCATCGTCCCCCTCTCCTGCTTTGCGTTTTGCTTCCGTCCAGGCGGCGAGCCAAGCCGGATCGGATCCATCGACCCAAAAGATGACAAAATCTATCTCGTTCATTGTACTAATAAATTACATCCTCGTATGTCACTCTGTGCGATACGCCCCTCAATGGTAAATGATCCATCAGCGAATGTCAATCCTACATCCTGTGTCTGAATAAAGGCGCAAGAAAAACGATTAGCAAGGTCGATGATATTGATCCCCCCGCGTCTGCCTGCCGGAAGAGTGGTGAAAGGATCGTTGATCTCGCGTGCTGTTACGCGCATCCAAGTTGGTGTATAGAAACGATTTCCTCCCTGTGAGTAGGCTTGGGAGGTGAGCTCCGCCATTCCATATTCGGAATGGATTTCTGAAAGGCCAAAGGCTTTGCAGAGCAGTTGATGGAAAGCATCTTTAGGCAACTCCTCACGGTGTCCCTTCATGCCTCCGGTCTCCATAATGATGGTTTTGCTCAACTTTGGGGCGTATTGTTCGGCCAGATCCCAGAGGGCATAGCTGACACCCAATAGTATTTTAGCTTTCGGATCGGCGGCCATATCGGTGAGTAGTTGCTCGTAGTTGTCGAGATAGAAACCACCCGATCCACAGCGAGCAATCAGTCGGTCGGTCATATAAACCAGTGACGATCCCTGCCGTTGGAGATAGTTGGGCAATAATCCGTAGAGACTCCATGTGTCGGGCTCGCCATAGAAGGTGCGGAAGGCGCGGGTGAAGGCCTCCTCATAGATTGTCAGGTCGGCCATCAGGTGACGGGAGGCTGTTGTTGAACCCGTATTGCTCGATGTGAAGATCTGTTGCGGTGCTTTTTCCCCGCAATAGACCTCGTGGGTCTTGAAAAGTTCGATGGGTAGAAAAGGAATCTGTGACAGATCTGTGATGGTAGACAGATCAATCCCTAAAAGTTCGATATAGGTGCGGTAAGGCGCGCAATGTTCGGCTTGGAAACGAAAGGTCTCCATGGCCGCCGTTGCAAATTCAGCCTCGGTGGAGATAGAAAAAATGGCTTCAATAGGTATCATTTTCACAAAGATAATAGGTTTCTTGAGAATTATTGACCTTCCGTTAAAATAAATACAGGACAAACAGGTGTCGCTTCTGCGCCCCTGTTTGCCCTGGTATAGGTATGACCGTTGACTACTTCTTGCCTTTCGACGAGAGAATCATATTCATCTTTTTGCCATCGAGTTTTGGCATGGCCTCGACTTTAGCAAATTCCTCTAAATCGGTAGCAAAGCGCAACAAAAGAATTTCACCCTGCTCTTTGAAGACGATAGAACGACCACGGAAGAAGACATAGGCTTTCACCTTGAAACCTTCTTTGAGGAAATTTTCAGCATGCTTGAGCTTGAAGTTATAATCATGATCATCTGTCTGTGGACCAAAGCGAATCTCTTTGATTATGACTTTCACCTGATTGGCTTTCAGCTCTTTAGATTTTTTCTTTTGCTGATAGAGGAACTTCTGATAGTCGGCAATGCGACATACCGGAGGTTCGGCTTTGGGTGAAATTTCGATCAGATCTAACTCCAGCTCTTCCGAGAGACGGAGTGCTTCGCTCAAGGGCAGAACGCGAGGTTCTCCGACATTTTCGCCGATAAGCCGAACCTCCGCAGCCGTGATTTCACGGTTGGTGCGGTGTGGGTTCTCTTTTTCGACTCTGCGTGGCCCGCGAGGCCCCGAACTTGACCTGTGCTGGTTGTTATTCCCCGAGTTGAACGGTCTCGGTGAGAATGGACGTGTAGTTGCTATAATTTTATCCTCCTTAATTAATTAAACAATATTATTCTTCTGTTTCTGTGAGTTTATTGGCTTCAATTTCACCCTTCACCAAATTGGCGATGTAGTCGCGAAATTGATCAATTTTCATCTGTCCCTTGTCTCCATCACCTTGTGCGCGGACGGAAACAAGTCCTTCGGCCTCCTCTTTTTCACCGACGATGAGTAAATAGGGGATGCGCTTGAGTTCGTTATCACGGATTTTGCGTCCTATTTTCTCATTGCGATCATCGACCTGTGTACGGATGTCACTACGGTTGAGGTATTTGGATACGTGCTCAGCATAGGTGTTGAACTTCTCTGAGATAGGCAGTACTACCGCCTGATCGGGGGAGAGCCAAAGCGGGAATTTACCACCTGTATGCTCTAAGAGTACCGCCACAAAACGTTCCATGGAGCCAAATGGCGCACGGTGGATCATAATCGGACGATGCAATTTGTCATCAGCGCCTTTATAGGTCAAATCAAAACGTTCAGGCAGGTTGTAATCGACCTGAATCGTTCCTAATTGCCATTTGCGTCCAATGGCATCGCGCACCATAAAGTCTAACTTCGGGCCATAGAAAGCAGCTTCGCCATATTCGATGACTGTGTTGAGATTCTTCTCCTTGGCAGCTGTGATGATGGCACTTTCGGCCTTCGCCCAGTTTTCATCTGAACCGATGTATTTCTCTTTGTTGCTTGGGTCTCGCAAAGAGATTTGGGCGGTGTAGTTGTCGAATTTCAGCGTTTTGAAGATGTAAAGCACGATGTCAATCACCTTCTCGAACTCCTCTAAAAGCTGATCGGGGCGGACAAACATGTGGGCATCATCTTGGGTGAATCCGCGGACACGGGTCAGTCCATGGAGCTCACCGGATTGCTCATAGCGATAAACCGTACCAAATTCTGCCAAACGCACCGGCAGATCTTTGTAAGAACGGGGTTTATATTTGTAGATTTCGCAGTGGTGCGGGCAGTTCATGGGCTTCAGCAGAAACTCCTCGTCATTATCGGGGGTGTGGATCGGTTGAAACGAATCTTTGCCGTATTTGGCATAGTGTCCTGAAGTGACATACAACTCTTTGTTACCGATGTGTGGCGTAATCACCTGTTCGTAACCATATTCTTTTTGCACCCCGCGCAAGAATTGCTCCAGGCGATCCCGCAACGCAGCGCCCTTGGGTAGCCAAAGGGGTAAACCTTGACCCACGCGCTGAGAGAAGGTGAAGAGCTCTAACTCTTTACCCAATTTGCGGTGGTCGCGTTTTTTAGCCTCTTCGAGCATCACCAAATATTCGTCCAGCATGGATTTCTTAGGGAAGGTGATGCCATAGATGCGGGTTAGCATCTTATTTTTTTCATTACCACGCCAGTAAGCACCTGCCACGGAGGTCAACTTGATGGCTTTGATGACTCCTGTATTGGCGATATGTGGGCCACGGCAGAGGTCGGTGAAAGCGCCGTTGGTATAGAAAGAGATCGTGCCGTCAGTCAAGGCGGAGATCAGTTCAATCTTGTAGGGGTCGTTCTTGGCGGTGAAGGTCTTCAACGCCTCAGCTTTGGAAACTTCGGTGCGAACCATCGACTCCTTGTTGCGAGCCAGCTCCAACATCTTGTTTTCAATGGGGAGCAGATCGGCCTCGGTGATGGGCGTAGGGCAGTCGACATCGTAGTAGAAGCCGTTTTCAATGGCCGGCCCGATGCCGAATTTGATCCCCGGATAGAGAGATTCGAGAGCCTCGGCCAACAAGTGCGATGAAGTGTGCCAAAAAGCGTGCTTGCCTTCGGCATCCTCCCACTTGTAAAATTTGACAGTGGCATCCTCATTGATGGCGCGATTTAGGTCAACGGTGGCGCCGTTTACCGATGCCGCCAAAGAGTCAGCAGCTAAACGAGGGCTGATGCTTTCGGCGATTTGGTAACCCGTGATCCCTTGGGCAAACTCTTTGACTGTGCCGTCTGGGAAGGTGATTTTGATCATTATGATTGGTTTTATTTGAAACTTCCGGTGCTTCCACAATTACGAGACGGAATACATCGGTCATTTCGGTTTATCTATTTTTAATTCTCTTTTTCTGTATCCGGCAAATCTCTGACCGAAACGTCCTTTCCGTTACGCTCGTGTTCAAAATGTTGAAGCGGGTTGCGCGTCCACTCTTTCCAATGACGGCGGTGACCGATGATGTCCACAGCCATATAGATTGCGTTGCGAAGCGATTGTGGGTCAGCCTTGTCCTTCCCTGCAATGTCATAGGCGACACCGTGGTCGGGGGAGGTGCGAATTTTGTCTAAACAAGCGGTGAAGTTCACGCCCTCTGGTGAGAGGGTCTTGAAAGGGGTCAACCCTTGGTCGTGGTACATCGCCAAGACCGCATCGTATTTTGCATAACCGCCACTGGCAAACAGTCCATCCGCGGCGAAAGGGCCATAAGCCAAAACACCCTTGCCAAAAGCTTCAACGATAGCGGGTTTGATGGTCTCTGTCTCCTCCTTGCCGAGTAGTCCTCCATCGCCCGCATGGGGATTGAGCGCCAGAACGGCAATACGAGGTTCTACAATGCCGAAATCCTGCTTGAGTGCAGCGCGTAGTTGCTGAAGGCGGGTGACGATCTTCTCTTTGGTTATTTCGTGACTAACTTCGGCCACGGGGATATGGATGGTCACCAAGCCAACGCGCAGGATCTCGCTACACATCATCATCAGTGGCTCTCCACCTAATTCAGCAGCCAAAAATTCTGTATGTCCAGTGAATGGAAAGCTTTCATTATGAACACTCTCCTTGTCGATCGGTGCGGTAACTAAAGCATCAATTACGCCCGCTTTGAGATCGGCTGTGGCGGCGCGCAGTGCATCGGCAGCGGCTTTTCCGGCAACAGCAGTAGCGACACCCGGTTCAATGGTTACGTTTTCATCACCGGCAGGGATCACGTTGACCTTGCCCCGACGTGCTTCTGTGGCCGAAGCGATCGGTGAGAAGGAGACATTCTCCGTCTCGGTAAGGGTTTTACGATAGAATGCCGCCACCTTTTGAGAGCCGTAAATAATTGGTGTACAGATCTCTATCATGCGTGGGTCGGCAAAGGTTTTTAAAATAACCTCCCAGCCTACGCCATTGGTATCACCCTGTGTGATTCCTATTTTGAGTTTGTTTTCAGACATATATACTTCTATTTCAATTTACAAAGATAGGAAAAATTTCGAACTATTCGCTTGTGACTGTGGTAAAAAGGGGTTCTGTCTTATGATGACTTCTAATCGTTGCTTTTTTGTTGTTGAATTGTGGGTCTTCGAATCCTCATTGACAGTGAGTAAACTGGGGCAGAAAGAGCCGAAAAGAGGAGATTAATAAATTCACAACAGCTTCTTAGCACCCGCTTGACGGCGAAATTCTCCACAGACAATGCCCGTGGCCATGGCGACATTGAGCGATTCTGAACCTTGTCGGTCAGTAGGATAGGGTGGAATGAAGAGCTTTTGTGAAACGTGTGCTGCACAAGAATGGCTAATGCCACGACCTTCATTGCCCATCAAAATAATTCCGTTTTGAGTGAGGGGGCTATTGTAGATGTTGTTGCCTTCAAGAAAAGTGCCATAGACGGGCACGCCGGCACAACGAGCCTCGGCGAGGAAGGGTGGAAGGTCGGTATAATGGACACGGACGCGCAGGATAGATCCCATCGTGGCCTGTACTACCTTGGGGCTGAAACAGTCGGCGGTAGCGAGGGAGCAGACGATCTCTTCGATCCCGAACCAATCGGCTAATCGGATGATTGTCCCTACATTACCGGGGTTTTGAAGCTCATCAAGAGCCAGTATTAACCGCTGGCATGCCACAGCGGGATTTAATGTGTAATGTGGTTTTTCCACCACAGCCAAGGAGTTATTGGGGGTCTTGAGCAACGAGAGCCGTGCCATTTCACCTGCCGAGACAGTGGTGATATTGTCTCCTTCAAAGAGACCTTCCAAGGCGAAGATCGTATGAATTCGAAGGTGTGACTGTCGCAATTCGGTGATGAATTTCTCTCCTTCAGCGACAAAAAAACCTGTTAGGTCGCGTTCTCGCTTATCTGCCAATGACCGCACGAGCTGTATTTCTGCTTTTGTGATCATGTTATTCGTCTGTTTTTTCGTGTTGTTTAGGTAGCTCAAAGGTTACCCCCTCATCGGCCAAGTAGGAATGAGGAAAAAGTGCCTTGGCCTCCTCTAAAAGAGGATCTAAATCCTTGTAGCGGGAGGAAAAATGACCGATCAGCAACCTCCCCGCACCAGCTTTTAAGGCTGCTTTTGCGGCATCGGCGGTGGTGGAGTGGCCACGTTCTTTTGCTGTTTTCTGCTCCGCAGCCATATAGGTGGCTTCGTGGTACATCAGATCGACACCCGTGCAGAGCGTGGCAGCTTTGGCCGAATAGTTGGTATCCGACAGATAAGCATAGGCGCGTGGCAAATAGGGTTCGTAGGTTAACTCTGCATGGGAGAGCACCTCGCCCGAGGCCAAAAGAAGATCTTCTCCCCGTTTGGCCGCGGTCACTTGTGCAATAGAAAGAGCGTATTGTGCAATTTTATCCTTGTGAATATTGAGCGGAGGGCGCTTCTCCCGAAAGAGAAAGCCCGCGGTAGCAATACGATGTCGCAGGGGAATAGACCACACCTCCAACGTCCGATTCTCAAAAAGAAGGGTGTGCTTGGTGGTATCCACCTCCTGCCACTCCACCGGATAGGGCAACGCACTATCAAAATAGCGCAGGTGATAGGCTAAAATCTCCCCAAAGGGGCGTGGTGCGTAGATCTTCATCGCAGTCTTCCGGCCGTAAAGCCCCAAAGTTGAGAGGAGCGGGAAGAGCCCGTAGACGTGATCGCCATGCAGGTGAGAGATGAAGATAGCGCGGATTTTGAGTGGATTGATTCCGTACCGAAAGAGTTGCTGTTGCGTACCCTCCCCTGCATCCACGAGATAATGCTGCTCGTGGATGTTGACCACCTGTGCCGACGGATGCCGGTTGATGGTGGGCTTGGCGGATGCTGATCCGAGGATGGTAACCGAGAAACTCATGCGGGAGGTGGCGCTTCTTTTTTATTGGTGTAAAAACCGTTCGCAGTCTAAGGCGGCAATGCAACCAGAGCCAGCGGCGGTGATGGCTTGGCGGTAGTGCGGATCTTTGACATCACCCGCGGCAAAAACGCCCTCAACAGAGGTCTTAGATGTTCCCGGGATCACCTCAATATAACCTTCGGCATCCAACTTCAGTTGTCCAGCAAAAATTTCGGTATTGGGATGGTGACCGATGGCCAAGAAAAATCCGTCTACATGGATGGAGAGCTCCGTCCCGTTGCTTTGGCGCAAAAGGACACCTGTCACCCCATTGGCATCGCCCAAAACCTCTACCGTATTGTGTTCAAACAACACCTTGATATTCGGTGTGTTGGTGACACGCTCCTGCATCGCCTTCGAAGCCCGAAGAAATGGTTTGCGGACAATCAAATAGACTTGGCGGCAGAGAGAGGCCAAATAGGTTGCCTCCTCGCAAGCAGTGTCGCCACCGCCCACCACGGCCACGTCTTTCTTCCGATAGAAAAATCCATCGCAGGTCGCGCAAGCACTGACACCCATGCCACGGTATTTATTCTCCGAGGGTAAACCGAGGTATTTGGCTGTTGCGCCCGTAGCGATGATGAGTGTTTGAGCGGCAATCTCCTTGGTTTGGTCAATCACGACATGGAATGGCCGCGTGGAGAGATCAACACTTGTGATTGTTCCCACGCGCAGGTCTGCACCGAAACGCTGTGCCTGTTTTTTGATGTCGGCCATCATCTGTGTGCCGTCAATGCCCTCGGGATAGCCCGGGAAATTTTCGATTTCGGTGGTCGTGGTCAGTTGCCCCCCCGGTTCAATGCCTTCGTAGAGAACGGGTGCTAAATTGGCTCTTGAGGTGTAGATGGCAGCGGTGTATCCAGCGGGGCCGCTGCCGATAATTAGACATTTTACATCTTCCATAACTTCTTCTATTTTAATGTTTTATTTGTTTTTATGCTTGATTCATATAGGGTGCTTCGGCGCGTGGTGCAAAGGCTGATAGCTGTTTGCCAAGATAGTCAAAGAGTGCCCACTGTCCATTGAGACGTACCCGAGTCTCTCCGGTGCGGTCATCATAATCGACAATTTCATAGCAAGGCTTTAAAATATAATCGCCTTGTTTATTGATCAGTCCCATGCCGGAGGTTGTTTCAACCGCGGCGCGGCCTTCGTGGAAGTCATCTGCCCAAAGAAAGTGGGGCTCAATGACAATTATATCAGAGGTGTCGACAAAGCCATAACCGCTCTGCTCCTCGATGCGGATTAGTTGTTCGGAGAGGCGACCCACCCAATGATGGTGGCTAAAATCGGGCTGTGTGATGCGGTAGGTAGGGGCAGGCAGGTCGTGTAGCTCACCGGAGAAGCTATTTTCGGCAACCAACTGACGCAGTGCCTTGAATGCTTCGGCATCACTACCTATATCAAAACGGGCATGGTAGTGGCGGATAGCCATGAGTTTGCCGACCGCGGTGACGAGAATATTTTCCGCGGTGAGGTTGTTGTGATTGAAGCCGATCCGCTGAAATTCAGCTTCCAATTCATCCAATGCCGCCAGTAACTGCCGGCCATCGAAACCGGTATGGAGGGCCTCTGTTAAACTAACCCCTTCAGGAAGCGCTTGTAGCAAAATATCAATCGTCTGCTCCTCTCCCAAGGCATCTATATAGTGCATCTCTTGGCGCAAAATACGACAAGGGAGTAGGTGTTCGGAGCGGATATATTTCAGTTGTGAAACCGTCTGTTCGATCTTGGGGATGGCCGCAGAGCAGAGTGGGCAACAAAGGAGATAGAGCGCTCCTTGCCAGACCACTTTGGCCTCCATGAAATACGTCCGACGACAGAGTTGTGGTGTTCCCGTGGCATCACAAACGGGCTGTAATGCCCCCAAGGTAGAGAAAGAGTGGGTGGGGAGCGCCAAGGCGGTGATCAATGTGTGAATAGTGGCTGTCATACGGCTAATGAATGGGAATACTGATTGAGCCAATATTGAAAATGGATGCCAATTCGGTGATGGAGGCATTATAGCAAAGGCCGCGGAAGGGTGGTAAGGCGTTCCCGCCACGTAATTCACGGATCGTTTGGTCAAAACAACGAGGCATTTCGCTGGAGCAGTCGTAGAGCAGTTGGGCATAACGTCCTGCACTGGCAATCTCTTCGCGGGTGGGGAAAAGCAACGAGCGGGTGGTCTCTCCTGTGGTGATATGGATGTTCATCAGCAGTACGTTTCCATCGTTGGTATGAAGATTTTGAATTTCTGAAGCGACCTCGCGCAACTCCTCTTCGTCACAATCTGAAGCCTCTCCATCGGTGGCATTAAAGATCACGGGTGGAAAGCTGTCGGCATTTTCGGGCTTGGCGCACCATGTTGCAGCTAAATCACGAACATGGAGTAAGGCCTCGAACATAGGTGTTTGTCCTGAAGCACGCGGGGTGACGCGGGAGGGCATGGCGATGCGATGTAGTGCCGGAGAACCATCAGGAAGGCGACGTTCGACAAGGAGCGTGCGCATTTTGGGTGGAAGAAGTGCTAATTGGTTGACCGTCACAAAATCAGTCTCACCCAAGAGTGGCTGAATGCCATCTCCGGAGTAGCCCAAGAGGGCAATATCATAATAGTTACGCACTCCATCGCTACGGTGTGCGCGTTCAATAAGTTCAAAGAGAAGCGCATCTGTCACCTCGGCAACAGCATCAGCCTTGGTCATTGGCCGTCCTAAAAAGGTCAATGTTTCGGCCATAGATCCCGATTGATCCAGGGCGATGAGGAAGGCGGTGCGGTGCGCACGTGTAATGCTTTGTGTGTACATAATGTTATTTCAGACCGCGAACGGCATAATAGTCAGCTTTGACCTCGTCACTGCTCGCACTGTCTAACCCATAACTGATGGCCATATCGAGTGAGCAGTCGCGATCGCGATCGCGATCCGTGGTGCGACGCATGGAGGCGTGGATGTTCTCCCCAATGACTATCGCCTCAGAAATATCCTGTTCCGTGGGTTGATGTTTGAGTTGTTGCGTATAGGCTCGCATGGCCCAATCGTGGGCATAGTGGTCATAGTTGGCGGCGAAGGTGCGGAAGGTATTATCCATGTGTTCTAAAGAGGTGATCTCGCCACGATCCACAGCGTCAAGTAGTGAATCGACAGCTCGTTTGGTGATGTATTGGCCACCCAGATCAATCCAGCGGCCACTGCCGTCATAAGTCTCTGTGGTAGCGCCTTTAGAGAGCATAGCACCTACGGAAGCCACAACAGCTTTTGTATAGAGTTTCATCCCGCGCTGAAGCATGGGGGTTTTGATGAATACCTTGCGATAATTATAGATTTCAGCATTGGGCTCAGCCTCCTGAAGGGAGCGAAGTGTACGGATGGCTGTAATAAAATATTGACAGATATAAGGATTATACTCTTCAAAATTAATCACATCGCGCCGCAACTTGCGTTTATCCCGTGCAGGCCATTTTTCGGTATCGCGCACCGCACCATAACTACTGAGATTGGCGGCCGGCATGAGCATCGAACGGTCATCTTTTTCAATGAGATAAGAGTAGGGAAAGGCCGATGTATCGTGATGAAGGGAGTGATGTCCAAGAACCATCGTAAAAGCACCTTCCAGCGCCGGAGCCATGATGTAAGCCCCACTGGCAAACTTACAGCCCCGCAAGTGTACTGATTGATGCACGGCACCGCTTTTGAAGAGGTGGTTACTTTGGTTGGCACCACTGCCTGCATTGAAAAAGGAGAACATACCGGCAATTAGTAGCGAGGACTTATGGTGTGAAACCGTGTAAGGACCGGCGAAAATAGAGGCGGCCTCTCCGTTCTCACAGTGTGTGTTGGCGAAGAAGAGAGACTCTCCGGCCGAAAAACCTTTGTCTAAAATCACGCTCTCGCCCACAAAACAGCGTTCGATGGTCACGCCATTGTCGACTTTTGCCCCCTCAGCGATGATGAAATGGTAGGCTTTGACATCCACGCCAACATGAGCGCCGGCGCAGATCGTGCCATTTTCGAGTGCCGAAGCACCATCTATAACAACATTATCTCCAATTTTCACCTCTCGAATAAAACGAGCACCAGTGAGTTGACAGTGGCAACCGACCTCACCGATTTCAGCGGTATGTGTGCGCGTAAAGTCCTCAATCATCTGTTCCAAGATGGCGATGGTTTGGGTACGATGCCGGTAGACCGCTAAAATGTAGGCGATCTGGGCGCTTAATGTTTCGTATATTTTAACTGTACGTCCTCCGCATTCGTTCATCGTGGCCACACCGACCCCGTTGCCAAAAGAGGAGGCCTTGCGACACTCTAAAGCGGTTACATTTTCGATGGAAGAGTTGTCACCAATTCTGTAATTTTTTATTTTGGAGTCGCATATTTTGACACGTGAGCCGATAAAAACAGCTCCTATAAAGGAGTTGCGTTGGAGTTGTATGGGGTCGAAATCTTGTGCTACTTTGAGTTGTTTCCACGACTCGGCATGGTTGCCAAGTGCTTCAAGATGCACAATCTCTATATCGGTTAAGTCTCTATAAGTTAACATAGGTCTCATTATAATTATGCAAATATAGAAAAATAGATCGGAATATCATCAATCTTTTTTCACCACCGTTCCCTTTGTGTCCATGGAAAGCCATTGACCTTGCTTGTGGACGCGGGCAAGCCCATTTTTGAAGGGTTTGATTATGTCATAGTCCGAGGCGTTGATGACCACCTGACCGGTCAAGTCAACAAAATGCCATGCCGATCCGATCTGTACAGCGGCTAAATTGTCGGAAAATTCAAAGCCGCAGGCGTAGCGTGGAGAAATAATCACTTGGTTAGCTGTGCGATAACCGCACAATCCGTTTTCAATAAAAAGTTCTGGACACTCGTTGGAGGGGAGCGTGGTTTGTTGTCTCTGAGCAAAGAGTTCGGCTAAAATGGGTATTTGGAGCGAAAAGGAGCGGAGCTGTGTTGCAATTTGATAGGAGATAGCCTCCCCTGCCGTAGCAAAAAGCGATAGACAAGCATCGTAGGCGGCCGATTTACCCTGCTGAATTTGGTGTGGGGAGAGCAGCCAGCCATCTAAATCAGGATAACGCTTGGCCAAGGTCGGATCGAGCTTGAGGGCATGGAGAATGGTGGAGAGTAGTGCGGAGGGGTAGTCATCAAGGGAGGCGTTGAAATCATCAATGCTTCGCGCAGGGTGCTGAAAGGCGGCTGTACCTAATTCGGGACTCTCTCTACCGGCAAATTGTGGCAGATAGAGCGCATCAAAATCAATTAATTGCAAGCTACTCAAGGTGTCGACGATGATATTCTCCGGCTTCAGATCCCCATGAGCCCAATTATCGGAGAGTAGATGGGTCGCCAAGGTATCAAATTGCGTGGCTAAATGTGCCAATTCGGCGCTGTCGTTTCGTTGCACCGCACCGCGGATGGCCTCCTCCAAGGTGATACCATTGATCCACTCCTCGACCACCACATCGACCCATGTGCCATGGAGATGGTCGTTGTAAATAAACAGCTCCTGCCGCAGGAGGTGTTCTCCATAAATAGCTTCCAAATCGGCGGCCGTTGGGTGGGTATAGCAACGCAGTCGCAGCTCTTTGCCATGGAGTTGGATGCGGAATACAATGGCGCTATTCCCAGCGAAGTAAATGGGTACTCCGTCCTGATCGCGGCAGAGGATAAATCCTGTGAGTTGACGGCAGAGCCCCTCGGGGTTTTCGAGTGTTTGTAGGTATTGCGTGAGGGTGTGCAACATGGGATGTGTGGGGGTTGGATAAAAAAACGGGAAGATGAAAATGGTTCCATCCTCCCGTTATCGTCTGATTTATACCTGTTTAGTTGCAGCGCTCATCGTGACTTTCGCAACCACCTTCGCAGCCGCCATCACAATCCTCATGATCGCAACCGCAAGAGCATCCACCGCCTTGTGCTGCCAGATCTTCTGGCGTTACATCGCGTGTCGAAACTACCTCAACGGCGAAGTCAAGGGTCTTGCCTGCCATTGGGTGGTTGAAGTCCATCTTCACGATCTCTTCACCCACCTCTTTAACGATGCCTAACATGCGATTACCTTGGGCATCACTCATCGGCACTTGTGAACCGATGAAGAGAATATCTTCTGCCAGCTTACCGTCTACCATAAATATTGATTTTGGCAGGTCGACGATTGCTTCAGCCATCAATTCACCGTAACCATCTTTTGGCGCGAGGGTAAAGGTCACCTTTTCACCTGGCTCTTTGCCCATAATGGCCTCTTCAAATTTAGGAAGAAGCATGCCTGTTCCGCAGATAAACTCCAGCGGAGCGCCTGGTTTAGACTGATCTGCAATTTTGCCGTCGACAGTGAGCGTGTACTCGACTGCCACCATCTTGTTTTTGTCTACTTTCATTAAAAAGTTTTTTAAAGGTATATAAATAATGTGTATTACTCAATCATTTCAAAACAGCGGCAAACCAAATTGCGATCACCATAGCCGTTGTCGATCTTCGAAACATAAGGGAAGAACTTCGCTTCACGACACCATGCCAAGGGATAGGCTGCTTGCTCGCGTGAATAGGGGTGTGTCCAGTCACTACAAATCTCGTAAGCGGGGTGAGGCGCATTGACCACCACATTGTCGGTCTGTCCATCGCGTGCGGCGGCTTCACATTCGCGCTTGATCTGCACCAAGGCTTGCATAAAGCGATCCATTTCGGCTTTCGGCTCGCTCTCGGTAGGCTCAACCATCAGTGTCTCGTGAACAGGGAAGGAGAGAGTAGGAGCGTGGAAGCCATAGTCCATTAGTCGGTGCGCAATATCTCCACAGTCGATGTTGTAGTCCTTCTTGAAGGCGGTCAGGTCGAGGATCATTTCGTGTCCTACACGACCCGTTTCGCCGGAGTAGTAGGTGTGGTACTCCTCTTTGAGGGTTGAAGACATATAGTTGGCGTTGACAATAGCCATTTCGGTCGATCTACGGAGGCCATTAGCACCCAACATCTTGATATAGCCATAGGTGATGGGCAGCAGCAGTGCAGATCCCCAAGGTGAAGAGGCCACTGCGGTGATGCCTTCATTGCCACCTGTGGAGACCAAAGGATGGGAGGGTAAGAATGCTTTGAGGTGTTCTGCTACACAGATAGGACCTACACCCGGACCACCACCGCCGTGAGCCATGGCGAAGGTTTTGTGCAGGTTGAGGTGGCAGACATCAGCCCCAATAAAACCGGGGTTGGTCAAGCCTACTTGTGCATTCATGTTGGCACCATCCATATAAACTTGTCCTCCAGCATCGTGTACGGCATCGACAATCTCGCGGATGCGGCTCTCAAAGACACCGTGAGTAGAGGGATAGGTGATCATAATACCACACAATTCCGAACTAAACTCTTGTGCTTTAGCCTTGAGGTCGTTGACGTCGATATTGCCCTTGTCATCACAAGCAATGGTGACAATCTTCATGCCAGCCATAGCGGCTGAAGCGGGATTTGTACCGTGAGCCGAAGAGGGGATGAGAACCACATTACGATAGCCTTGGCCGCGGCTTTGGTGATAAGCGCGGATAACCATCAGTCCGGAATACTCTCCCGCAGCACCGGAGTTGGGTTGAAGAGAGCAAGCGGCAAAGCCCGTGATGGCAGAGAGATCGTGCTCTAATTCGGAGATCATCTGGGTGTAACCTTCTGTCTGATCTTCGGGAGCAAAAGGGTGCATATTTTGGAAACCGGCCAGTGACATCGTCTGCATCAAAGCCGCGGCATTGAGCTTCATGGTGCACGAACCGAGTGGAATCATCGAATCGGCCAGCGAAATATCGCGATGTTCCAATCGTTTGATGTAGCGCATCAGATCACTCTCCGAACGATAGACGTTGAAGATCGGTTCGGTCAGGAAGGCTGATTCACGTTGCAGGGTAGCCGGAAGAGTGCTCTCGGTGACCATTTTTGTGGCTTTGGCGGTTTTGCCTTTGGCCATGGCAAAGATGGTGATGACCGTTTCAATTTCGGCAGGGGTGGTCACCTCGTCAAAAGAGAGGCGGATGTGACCTTCATCGGGATAGAAAAAGTTGACGCCACTTTCGAGGGCTACGGATTGAACCACAGCTGCTTCTGCTGATACCTCTAAGGTGTCAAAGAAGGCTTTGTTGGTCAATTTATAGTCCATAGCTTGGAGTGCTTTGGCCACGGTGAGAGCGGCGGTATGTGCAGTTTTGGCCGCACGCAACAACCCTTCAGCACCATTATAGACGCAATAGAAACCAGCCATGGAGGCCATCAGTGCGGAGGCGGTACAGATGTTGGAGGTGGCGCGCTCGCGTTTGATGTGCTGTTCGCGCATCTGGAGAGCCATGCGAAGAGCCTTATTTCCCAAACGATCGACCGAGATACCGATGATACGACCGGGCATATTGCGCTTGAAGGCCTCTTTGGTTGCCATGTAACCGGCACTTGGGCCACCGAAGCCCATTGGAATGCCCAAACGTTGGGTTGAGCCGACAGCGATGTCAGCACCCCACTCGCCCGGAGCTTTCAGCAGTGCAAGTGACAAAATATCGGCAGCAGCCACGACCATGGCACCCTTTGCGTGTGCGGCGGCAGCGAAAGCGCTGTAATCACGTACTGCACCATCGGCAGCAGGATATTGTACAAAAGCACCAAACTCCTTGCCTGTGAATTCATAGGAAGCATAGTCATCGATGATTAATTCGATGCCAAACGGCTCACTACGGGTGAGTAGCACATCCAAAGTCTGCGGGAAGATATTGGCATCCACGAAGAATTGGTTGTTCCCTGCTTTGACGGCATCGCGTGAGCGGAGTGCAAACATCATCAACATCGCTTCCGCAGCGGCTGTGCCCTCATCGAGCAATGAACAGTTGCCAATTTCCATGCCCGTCAAAGAGATGACAGCGGTTTGAAAGTTGAGCAACGCCTCTAACCGACCCTGCGAAATTTCGGCCTGATAGGGGGTGTAGGAGGTGTACCAAGAGGGGTTCTCGAAGACGTTGCGAACCACGGCAGCCGGTACAGCGCAAGGGTAGTAACCCATACCGATGAACGACCGCAAGGTGCGGTTGCGTCCGGCAATTTCGCGGATGTGCGAAGCAAATTCGTACTCGCTCATCCCCTCGGCGGGGAGGTCGAGCGGATTCTTCAACCGAATTGGCTGAGGAATGACCTGGGCGATTAACTCTTCGACCGATTTGACACCGATCACCCGAAGCATTTCTCGCAGATCCTCTGGATTGTTGACGCCGATGTGGCGTTCTGAAAATTTATCAAACATGATAATTGATTAGTATTTGTGATTTATAATTTTTTATTTTTAATATTTAAAGCTGCTGCCACCGATAAATTCGCGCAAAAGGGAGGTGGGAGGAATTTCGGCAGGGGGGATGGGGATGAAGTTATCAAGGAATTTGAGCAGGCGGCGGGCTTCACTGTATTCTATAACCGTATTGGGTACCTCGCGCAGGATCGGCTCGACCAAGGTGCGCAAAACCGAAATCTCATAAAAAAGTGAGGAGTTGAACATCACATCAGCATTCTCTTGGTAGGGGAAAATATGTTTTTCCTCTCCGTGACGGACGCTGGCCCAACGCGATAGGGTGGCCGTGGCATCATTGCCTCGTGTGGCATAGTCACGGGTTAAGCGGCGCAACAGCCGGTTGTCGGTGGTGGGTATGCGCGAGAGGTTGTCCATAGAGACAGAGGTGAAGCAGGAGATGTAGATCTTAAACTTCAGCGTGTCGGGAATGCTGGGGGTCAACCGCGGGTTGAGGCCGTGGATGCCTTCAACGATCAGTATGGAGCGCTCGTCTAAGGTCAGCGGATTGTCGTGCCATTGGCGTTTGCCGGTGATGAAATCATAACGGGGAATATCAACGCTCTCGCCCTGAAAAAGACGCTGTAAGTGGTTGTTAAATTGTGCTAAGTCGATCGCTTCCAGTGCTTCGTAGTCGAATTCTCCGTTGGCATCTTTGGGTGTTTTGTCGCGGTCAACGAAGTAATCATCCAACGAAATGAGCACGGGATTGAGCCCTAAGATGCGCAGTTGAATACCGATTCGTTTGGCCGAGGTGGTCTTGCCACTGGAGGAGGGGCCTGAAATGAGCACCATGCGTGCACCACGAGAGAGGTTGGCATCGGCGATGGCATCGGCGATGGCCGCAAGCTTATTCTCGTGGAAAGCTTCGGCAATTTTAATCAGTTCGCTGGCATCACCGGCGAGAACCTTGGAATTGAGCTGCCCCACGGTAGGAACACCCATGATTTGCACCCATGCTTTGTAGTCATGGAAAATATCGAACATCTTCTCTTGCCCAATGTGTCGATGGAGCTGATGCGGTGCTGTACGCATGGGTAGAGCGATGTAAAAGCCGTTGTAGTAACGCGATAAGTCGAAAAGATGGATGTAGCCGGTGGAGGGAGCAAGAGAACCGTAAAAATAGCCCACCATATCATCTAAGGTGTAGATGTCGCTGTATAGACGCGGACGGGTGTCTAAAAGTGCAATTTTATCTTGGAAATCCAATGCCTCATAGCGCTCCCGAACCTCACTGGTGAGCATCTTTTTGCGGGTGATGGGGTAGTCGGCGGTGATGATTTTGTGCATCTGCGCCTTGATTTGGTCGATCTCATGTCCTGAAAGTTCGTTCATACCCTCAATTTCGCAATAAAAGCCACTATGCCCTAAGGAGTGACGGATATAAAGTTGCCGTTGTGGCCAAAGATCGTGGACGGCTTTGTGAAGCACAAAAGAGCTGGTGCGTTGGTAGACGCGGAAGCCCTCGAAGGAGGTGATGTTGGTGAAACTGATCGAGACAGGCGTATAAATCTTATAGCTTAACTCCTTGATTCTGTTGTTCACAAAGGCTGCCAGGGCGGGATAGTCCCCGTCCAAAGGAAGTTGCGCCACCAAGTCGAGAAGGGTGGTTCCCATTTCGACCTCCACGGTGCGGTGTAGGTTGTCACAGATGACTTTGATGCGATCGGCCATATTTTTATAGATAAAATAACGTGTAAAGATACAAATTATTTGTAATTTTGGCAAACACTAAAGATTTTGTTATGAAAAGAGCACTTCAAATTCTACTGCTATTTGCAGTCTTCGCGTTGGCCGGATGTCGTGAACCCCAGCATCGCATTATTATTTTATCTACCAACGATATACATGCCCAAATTCAGAATTTCCCAAAATTGGCTTCGGCGGTTTTGGATTGTCGAGATACGGCAGAGGTTGTGTTGGTCGATTTGGGTGATCGCTGGACGGGAAATGCTTATGTGGACTTGGCCGAAGGCCGTCGTCCGATTTTGGCGTTGATGAACAAGTTGGGCTACGATGTAGCTACGTTGGGTAACCACGAATTTGACGTTGGGCAGACCGCGTTGCAAGCGGCGATAGATTATGGCAAATTTACAGTTATCTGTGCCAACTTTCAGAGTGATAGCGGTATTTTGAAGACCCTTCCACCCACCCTCTTCCTTGAACGAAATGGCATCAAGTTCGCTTTTGTGGGGGTGGTGACCAATTACGGTTCTAATAACCATCCGGATGGTCAAGATGAGATATTTCAGGGTTTAACCTTCACCGATGCAGTGCATACGGCGGCGGGATACCAAAAATTAGCTGACCAGTGTGATGTGCTGGTGGCCATGACCCATATCGGCACGGAAAAAGATCGCGAGTTGGCGGACGAAGCTCCTGCCTATGATCTGATTTTAGGAGGGCATAGTCACGAGGTCATCAATGAGGTGAAAAATGGTGTGCAGATCACCCAAACGGGGAAGAACTTGGCTAACATCGGGGTTACTGAGATCGTAATGAGAGGCTCGAAGGTTGAAAGTATCAGCTATCGTAATGTGTCGTTGGCGGACTATCCGGCTGAGCCTAATTATCAAGCAATGGTAGACGACTATTATGCGAACCCAGCTTTGCAAGTGACTGTGGGCGAGTTGTCCGAGTCTGCTGATAAGATGGGTATCACCAATATGTTTACCCGTGCACTTCGCGATTTTAGCGGGAGTGACATCGGCATCTATCACATCGGTGGTGTGCGGTTGGACACCATGTCCCAAGGAGCTATTCCGTTGGCGCGAATTTATGATCTTGATCCCTTCGGCTCTACTGTCTGTACGATGGATATGACTGTGGCGCAAATTCGTCACATGATTATGGAAAAATACAACGATACCGTGAATGTGGGTGAATCACATGGTCTTAATCTCTATGCGACGACCCCCTATAAGATTGTCACCAAAGCAGGAGGTAAGACAGATGCGGTTAATGTGCTATTCCCCCAATTAAAGGAGGGGCGCACCTACAAGGTAGCGATTGGAGATTATGTCTTCAAAAATTATAAGGGGCTTGAATATACGAATGGTAAAAATACCGATTTGTTGGTGACAGATGCGCTGAAGAGCCTTATCGGTAATGATGGTCAACCCTTCGCGCCGGACAATACCAAAATCCAGTCGATTCAATAGACACAAAGAGCGGATAAACAGACCAAGCGATACCTTTCAGGGTGTTGTTTGGTCTGTTTTCGTATCCAAGACCCAATCATTTGAATTTAAGTCCTTTTTGAGCCGGCAAAAAGGACGAAAA
>JAVVZO010000019.1:155-34822 GCA_036650515.1 Alistipes sp. | reverse complement strand
CCCGACAACTTCGCCTTCTCGGCATCCAAGCCCGTATCAGTATTTTCTTTTCGCGAGGGGATTCATAAAGCAGTAAGTCACCCGATAGAAGGGTGACTTACTGAAAAGAGCAGTCGGAGCACAGTTGTTGCTGGAGCAAGTGCAACATGCTGAGAGCTAAATTTCAAGAAGCTGTTTTGAACTGATAATAGTTCAAAACAGCTCTTTGAAATTGCTGCGAAAGAATGTCAATAACCAATTACAACTTCTTAGTTGATCTGCAACGACTGTAAGCCGAAGCCACCGGTTGGATTGGTCAGTTTGATGGTGATCGTGCCAGCAACAGCTGTTGGGATATTAAAGATAAGTGTGCCCTCCATGGAGGCAGTCTTATCTCCGAAATGTGCATCTCCGGTACAAGTGAATGGTTGACCATTGACCTCAACGCTGACATCTACGAATTTTTTGGAGTTGGTTCTCAATCCGATGATAACGCTTCCGACTTTACCTGTGTAATTTGCTGTGGAAATCGTTGTGTCGGTGGGCTTGGTGTTTGTTCCGAGTTTCCACATTCCATTGCCTGCACTATCCCATTGTGAGTTTTTAGCGCCAGCCATCAACCAATCGAGGGTGGTGGTTCCATCGCTGAGTTGAGCAGTGCCATTCAATGGCCATGTGGTTTGGTTGCTGAATATATAGGTCCATGTTGCGCCCACATCAGTCGGTTTTGCGGGTACATTAACCGTCACAGGTGCGGAGTAGGCTGAAGAGGTGCTTTGTACATTATCGCCTACGGCGCGTACTTTGACAGCGTAATCCATCGCCGTAGCCTCTTTGCCCTTGATCACAAGCATATCCAGTGATGTTGTATTGGCATCTACTTGAACAGGAGCATCGGTGTTGATTACATATTCATAGGCCATAGCTCCGGGAATAGCCGTCCAAGTGACAGCGGTGGCATTACCCGGATCGGCAACAAGCACCGGTGTGGCAAGAGCTTGCGGTTGGTAGCCTTGAGGAATTAATGTGACTGAATAGAGATACATCGCTTTGCCTGTCGGTTTGAAATCGATTAAAATCTCGTTTGCAGTTACGGGAGTGGGAAGGGTGAAGGTGTAGAGATTCTCCTTCACTTCAGTGCTGATGGGCTGTACTTCACCAACTACTGTGCCGTTGACCGAGACCGAGACGGTCGCGGTTTGATTCGTCCGAGCACCGATAATGATGGAGGCGATCTTGTCGGTATATTTCGTTGTTGTCAAGCTGAAAGAGTTGGCAGGCGCAGTTGATGTTCCAATTTGGTAACCGCCGTTAGAATTTAGACTGGCAAAAGAGGCGACTTCCATAGCCACATTCCAACGCATGGCCGGTGTTCCGCCGGTGGAAATACTGGAGATTGCCTTGGCGATGTCGTCTTTGGCTAACGTCCAGCGGTAGAATCCTTGGACAAGACCTTCATCCCGCTTGTCGGCGGTGAGGTTTAGGCCAATGGGCTTGATGGTTGCGCGCGAGAAGAGCTTGTTGGTGACTGCAAAATTATAGGTAGCTTGGTCGGTCACCACGCTAATCGTACCGGAATAAGTCTCCGGTGCGACAACCATATAGATAGCTGGAGCGCTCTTATCTGCACCGACTGAAATGGGGGCTGATAATATACTGGAAACGGTCTTGTTGCTGGTGGGTCTAAAGGCGGGCAGTGTATTGTCGCCGGTGACGGTGGTCAGGTCATACATCATATTTCCGGCCAATGCCTTGTCGGCTGTGAAAGAGATGGAACTCACTTTTTCAGCTTGGTAGGCGGCGGAGTAGACGTGAAATTCGATGATCGAACCTAACTGGCGGAATTGCAACTTAGGCATCTCGGCCGTAGCAGCGGCAGAGCCACTTGTAAAGGTGTAGGGAACGCTCACCAAGGGATTGTTGCTACCGTCAAAAGTACCGGCGGTAACGGTCTGTGTGGGGTCGATACGCAGGCTGACCTTGGGCGTTGTCTCCTTATTTTTACTATAATAAGGATAGTAAGCATAGAGCTTATCCTGAGCCGCATAAGCCAAAACAGGAACTGAGAAGAGCTTGGTGGTTACATCAATGGTGGCTGCCGCATTGTTGGTTGGTGTTGTAGCGGTGATGTACACACCTGCTTGGTCGCCAGCTTGCCAAATAATGTTGTTGTTCTCCAGCGTGGTGCGGGTATCGTTATCGGCAGAAAAAGAGAGGGTGACAGTTTGATCCTGTCCTTCGGGGGCGGAGGCATCGTCCTTGGTGCATCCCGAAAATGCTGTGGCCGCTGCGGCCACAAACAGCAAAGTCTTGAAAAGATTTTTCATCATCGGTCGTTTTAGAGTTCTTCATAGCCATCGACAAGGGTGTCCTCAATGCCATCCTGGTCGTAACCGATCTCACCACTGAGGGCAAAGCCTTGCTCTGTCTGGAGGTCAAAATGAACTAATGTGGGAGCAGAATAGGAGCTTCCCCCCCCCCGAATGAATTGTTAAAGTACTTTTATCCATAATTTTAAGATTAAGATTTTTCTTGATGACAAAGTTATAAACTTTTCTCCAAAAAAAAAGAAGTTTCTGCTAATTTTGTTTAAAAACGCTTTATTGGTCACCCAAAATACGGGTTTCCCCGCTCTCCTTGCAAGGTCTAATACGGAGACACAAAAAGGCCGAAGTTGGGTTGCAACTCCGGCCTGATAATATAGAGAAAGTCTAACTTAGCGAATCGAGTTCATGCGGATGCTGGCCTTGACGATGGCGATGGCGCGAATGCGGCTCACTTCGACATCTTTGTCTGCGTGGTGCGGATTTTGGCTGACAAGCTTGACATAATTTTCACGTTCTGACTTCTGAATATATTTTACGGTGATGTACTCCTCGCCGTCAATATCAATAGAGAGAAGGTACATATCACCCCAGAAAATATCTGCTACATCGGAGAGCCGCTTGTAGAGGACAATATCGCCACTCTTGAGCAGTGGATACATCGAGTCACCCACGATGGAGATAGCACCATCACATTTGGGCAGATTGGGGATGTGAATATAGTTGATTGGCTTGGTCTGATTGCCATCCGTGAAAAGTGGAACTAATCCTGCCGTGCCTTCAATAGAGTAGAGGGGAACAGCCTGCAAGGGGACAGAATTATCTGTACGACGCAGATAAGATGTTAAATTAGGCTCTGAGTTAAACATATTACCCTCGCCTGTCGCTAAAAATTCAGGATTTACATTCAAATCCTGTATGAGGATGTTCCTGTTGCGATTCGATAATCCGGCTTTGCCGGTTTCAATCATTGATAAGGCAGCTTTGCCGATGCCAAGATGTTCTGATAGTTGAGCTTGGGTCATGCCAAGATACTTACGAATAAGCTTTACTTTGTCTCCCATAATTTTTATTTTTGAAGTTTACGATAAATAGTTGTCTTTTTTAGAACAATATTAAAACATTTGATGTACCTTTGTCCTGCAAAGTTAAGTTGTTTGTTTGAATTTACAAATAAAAATCACAAAAATATTTCATTTTTCTATGACTTATTCTCCTTCCTCTGAACTTTATAGCCAACTTGCACGGCTATTAGTAGATCGCCTTGACTTGAGCGGATATTTTTCCGGCTCGGTGTCATTAGAATTTGACGATGTTGATTGTCGCCTAACGGGTAGCTTTATTGTCTATCGACAGCCTTGCGATCTACCTGAAGGCATTTATCGCCCTATTGCCGATGTTGTACCGGTGTGGTGGGAGTTTCATACGCGAACGGAGGAGGGAGAGGTCGATAATGATTTTTCTTTCAGCGAGTTGAAACCATTTTTGATCGCGTGACCAACATTTTCAGATTCGATATAGATTCCAAGTTCAATTTTTAGCACTTCCAACCCCTCCTGCCTGAAGCGACGTCTTCTGGAAGCGCTCCCTTCAAACCGCCCGTCTGCAACGTCGTGCAACGGGTTTGAAACCTATCCTTTATGACGGCATTACAGCCCGAAACACCCTCCGTAGAACATTCTACGGAGGATTTTTTATCATTTGCAACCGCGGTATATCCCTTTTTGGAGCTTCAACCCTTTCACCAAGTCTACTACCGTGTTTTAGAGGCCTTTGCACAGGGACGTGTAAAGCGGCTCATCGTCACCATGCCCCCACAGCATGGCAAGAGTGTTGGTGCTACCACCTTACTACCGGCTTATCTGCTGGGACTTGATCCGGATTTAAGGGTGGCCATTGCCTCCTACTCCTCGTTGTTGGCATCGAAGTTTAATCGTCGTGTACAGCGTATTTTGGAGTCGGCGGAGTATGCTCAATTTTACCCAAAAACCACGATCAAACGTGGTGCAAAACCTCCCAATTATGTTCGCACGGCCGATGAGGTGGAGATTATTGATCACCAAGGTAGCCTCTTGTCGGTGGGGCGTGAAGGGTCGTTGACCGGCAACAGGGTCGACTGTTTTATTTTGGACGACCTCTATAAGGATGCGATGGAGGCCAACTCGCCGCTGATCCGCGAAAATTGTTGGGAGTGGTACACCTCGGTGGTCAAGACCCGTATGCACAATCTTTCGCGGGAGCTGATCGTCTTCACCCGTTGGCATGAGGAGGATCTGATTGGAACCATTGCTCGCCATGAGCCGGTGGTGGAGTTCACTGCATGGACACAGTTAGAAAATTTGCCGGCCGATAGTTGGCTCTCCCTGAACTTTGAAGCACTCAAAATGTCACCTCCTTCTGAGATTGATGCGCGCGGGATGGGCGAGGCGCTTTGGGAGACACAGCAAAGTGCTCTCCTGTTGCAAAATAAACGGCGTTTAGATCCCCTGCGGTTTGAATGTATGTACCAAGGACACCCCTCTTCGCGCGAAGGGTTGCTCTATGGCATGCAGCTGGCGGAGTATGATGAGCTGCCTCGGGAGATTGTGCGCTGGGGAAACTATACCGATACCGCCGATATGGGCGATGATTACCTCTGCTCAATTTGCTATGCGATTGATAGCGATGGGATTGTCTACATTACCGATGCCGTCTATTCGCGAGAACCGATGGAGGTGACCGAGGCTTTGGTGGGGCAGATGCTGATCAACAGCGGTACACGGCAGGCTACGGTGGAGAGTAATAATGGCGGACGAGGATTTGCACGGGCGGTACAGGCCTTAGCCCCTCAGGTTCGGGTGGAGTGGTTTCACCAGTCGGCCAACAAGGAGTCGCGTATTCTCTCCCACTCAGCCACGGTGATTCACGCCTTGCGCTTCCCGCAAAACTGGAATCTGCTTTGGCCGGAGATGTATGCCCATTTAACCACTTACAGACGGCAATTCCGCTCCAACCGCTGGCATGATGCGGCCGATGTGGTGACGGGTATTGTCGAACGCGAGGTGGCCAATGTGAAGTCGGCACGCATTAAAAAGGTGCGCTTTCTTTGAGTGCTTCACTGTAAATACGAAAGAGGTTACGATTTTAATCGTAACCTCTTTCGTATTTTACCTCACATACTATTTTGTCTTGAAAAACTTCTCTTTGAGCGAAAAACTGTCGTACTCTTCTTTGAGGGTGGTCATGAGTTCCTTGACGCTTTGAATCTTGTCTGCACGCCAAGCATTTGTTCCACAGAAGGCGTAGCCGTTCTCCAATTTGCCTTGGAAGGCGTTGTAAAGTGCCAACATGATGCAGTAGGGTGAGTGGGTCATGTCGCAGGTCTTGATGCAATGGAAAGGACATACCGTTGGGTGCTTGAGCCCCTCGGTAACCCGACTGAGAAAAGAGTTATGAATGGCTCTTCCCGGCATACCGACCGGACTTTGGATAATCTCAATATCCTGCTGCTGGGCATCAATGTAGCTCTGCTTAAAGGCGGGTGAAGCATCACATTCATCGGTGGTGACAAAGCGTGTCCCCATCTGTACGCCCTCAGCACCTAACTGCATGATTTTGTAAATATCTTCACCGGTATAGATGCCACCACCCGCGATGACGGGAATGTGGCAGTTGTGCTCTTTGGCAAACGCATTCACCTCGGCAGCAACCTCAGGAACGATCTTTTCGAGGGTGTAATTTTCATCGGTGATCTGATCGAGTTTGTAACCCAAATGGCCACCAGCTTTCGGTCCTTCTACCACGACCGCATCGGGAATGTAGTTGTATTCGGAGAGCCATTTTTGGCAAAGCAGACGGGCGGCACGGGCGGAGGAGACGATCGGAGCCAATTTGGTGGTGGCATCCTTGGTCATAAAGGAGGGAAGATTCAAGGGTAGACCGGCTCCAGAGAAGATGATGTCGACCTTTTCGGCGATGGCTGTTTTGACCATATCGGCAAAGTTAGACATGGCGACCATGATGTTGACACCAATAACTCCCTTTGTGGCTGCACGCGATTTGCGGATCTCCTCTTGGAGACCACGGATGCAAGCTTCTTTATAATTGGGTGCATGATTCTTGTAGATAATGCCAAGGCCGGCGGCTGAAATAACACCGAGACCGCCTTGATTAGCAACAGCAGAAGCAAGACCTGATAGGGAAACACCTACACCCATACCGCCTTGTACAATCGGTGTGTGGATGAGTAAATTTCCAATTTTTAATTCATTCATTGTTGTCTTTTATTTGGAAAAACCACTGGAAGTCATATCATTTAAATCGACTAAGTCCGCTTGTGGCGGATTCTTCATTCCAGTTTGGGGACAAATGTAGCTATAAATTTCGAGAATGTTCTATTGAACCCCTATTATAGTCAATTATTCCCCTTTGAGAAGCTCCGCAGGCGCAAATTCTCTCATGCGAGCTACGGGTGCTACATCGAGTGCCGCAAATTGGCCATTTTTGTAGCGATAGTGTCCTGCCATGGCGATCATCGCGGCATTGTCGGTGGTGAATTTAAATTCAGGGACAAAGGTGCGCCAGCCACGTTTGCGACCCTCTTCGACGATCCCGTTCCGCAAACCTGAGTTGGCAGAGACCCCTCCCGCGATGGCAATGTCTCGAATTCCCGTATCGGCAGAGGCCTTGACCAATTTACCGAAGAGAATTTCAACGATGGTATGTTGGAGAGAGGCACAGAGATCGGCCTTGTTCTTCTCTATGAAATCGGGGTCAAGGGCCATCTGATCCCGCAAGGTGTAGAGAAATGAGGTCTTCAATCCGGAAAACGAATAGTCGTAGCCGTCAACGCGTGGTTTGGCAAAATGGAAGGCTTTGGGATTACCCTCTTTGGCTAATTTATCAATAATTGGGCCACCCGGATAACCAAGCCCCATGACTTTGGCACATTTATCGAAGGCTTCACCGGCGGCATCATCAATGGTTGTGCCGATAATTTCCATTTTCAAAGGGGTGTCAACGCGGACAATTTGGGTGTGACCACCGCTAACCAGCAGACACAGAAAGGGAAAGTCGGGGTGGGGAAGTTGCCGATCGGGTAGATCTAAAAAGTGGGACAAGATATGTCCATGAAGATGATTGACCTCCACCATCGGAATATCGTTGGAGATGGAGAGCCCTTTGGTGAATGAGACCCCCACCATGAGTGAACCCAAGAGCCCCGGGCCACGGGTGAATGCGATGGCATCTAATTGATCGACAGTGATGCCAGCCTCTTTGAGCGCGGTATCGACCACAGGGATGATGTTTTGTTGGTGCGCGCGCGAGGCGAGTTCAGGAATGACCCCACCGTATTTCATGTGAACAGCTTGGGATGCAATGGTATTAGAGAGCAGAACATTGTTCCGTATCACAGCAGCAGAGGTGTCATCGCAAGAAGATTCGATGCCTAAGATTGTAATATCCATTTTATTTTCGTTTTTTAACTTGAAAATAGCTATTTTTGCAGATTAAATCGACTTTGGTATGCGCAAAGGTATAAAAATATTGGGAATGATATTGTCGGCGGCGGTATTGTTGTCGATATTTCTCCCAGTAGCCCTTTCGCTTTTACTGTCGCTGAACTCAGTTCAGAATTTTGTGGTTGACAAAGCGGCCGCCTTCGCTTCGCGCAAATTGGAAACGGTGGTCAAGATCGGCCACATTGATATAGACTTCTTCCGACAACTTACTATTTCAGATTTTTATGTTGAGGATTACCAACAAGATACATTACTCTATGTGCGTGATCTGAAGACCTCCGTTGGGAGTTTTGGCTTCTTCGGTGACGGAGGTATCGTGCTTCGGAATACCAAACTCAACGATGCCCTATTTTGCTTGTGCGAGACCCCTGAGGGGGAGATGAATGTCAAGCAGATTGTGGATCGGATGAGCAGTAAAAAGGGTGATGGTGGCGGGAAGTTTAGAATGGTTTTTCGCGGATTGGAGGCTCGGGGGCTCGAATTCAGACTACAAAGAAACGATGAACGCAAGTGGGATACCGGCATAGATTGGGCGGATATGCGGCTGTGTAATATTCGGGCGCAACTGTCTGAATTTATCATTGACGGCCCGACTTTGGCGGGTACGATTAACCGCTTTTCCACCCGAGAGCGCAGTGGTTTTGAACTCCAAGACCTGACAGGCAAATTTTATATCGTCAACGGCGCGATTGGTCTGACGGATGCCTACATCCTCACGCCGCAATCAACGATCCACCTGCCAACGGTCTCTATCGTGGGCGACTCGTGGGCGGATTACAAAGATTATATCAATTTGGTCGCCATGGATGTGGAGGTTCAAAATGCCAGCTTGACCTCCGATGATATTGCCTACTTTGCTCCGGGCTTGAAGGATTTACACCTTGCTGTGCGGGCAATGTCTATGACCGCTTCGGGTACGGTGGCTGCTTTTGAGGCCAAAAATCTGCAACTCACTGCCGCAGATCATGCTCATTTGCATGCCGATCTGTCGATTTCAGGACTACCGGATCTGCAAAAAGCTCGCTTTGATCTACGCTTACGGCGGTTCTCGGCCACCTCAGCCGATGGCTGGCAACTCCTACCGCTGTCTGTGCAACAAAAAATCACACCACAGTTGCTGACCCTGCTTTCGCGGGCAGGCAACATGGATGTGACCGGTCGTTGTCAGGGGCGGATGGATAATTTTAAGGCACGGGCTCTGTTGGCGACAGCTGTGGGAACGGTCGATTGTGACTTGAAATCGACAACGGTCAAGATGGGGCAACGCTCACTGGTAGGGCAAGTGGCGGCTCGGAATTTTCAGATCGGGACGCTGTTGGGGCAAAAACTCTTGGGACATACCTCTTTGGTGGCCACTATTGATGGTGTGGTCGGCGGTGCGGGAGCAGATGCTCGTGTGAAAGCCGATGTGTCGTTGTTGGAGGTGAATGGAGAGTCTTACGACTCGTTGCGCTTGGATGGACAGATGCTCAACCGACAATTTAATGGACATATTGAATCGCGAGACCAAAAGCTGAATTTCGATTTCGATGGATTGGTAAACCTCAATGAAGAGTTGCCTTATTACGATTTTGCGATGAATCTTCGCTGCGCCGATCTCCATGCTATGCGCTTCAACCTCCGCGATTCGGTCTCGTTGCTCTCTATGCAACTCAATGCTTCGGTGGCAGGGCGTTCTATTGATGATATGAATGGTGAAATCAGGGTCTCGAATGCCACCTATAAATACAATGCTTCTTCCATCAAAACGACCAATCTACTCCTTGTCGGGCAGAATACGGCCGATCGCAAAAAGTTCAACCTCACCTCCGATTTTGCCGATATATCCTTTCAGAGCAAGCGGAGTTACAAGGAGGTCTTCACCTATCTTCACAATAGCTTGCGTGAATATCTGCCCTTACTTTATAATGATGGCAAGACATCTGTTGCCAGTACAAATGGTATCTCTGTGGTTGACGATTATGCGTTGCTCTCGGTGCAGATCAAACACCTTAATCCGATCACCGATGCCTTGGCGCAAGGACTTCAGGTGGCCGATGGATCTCAGTTGCACCTTTTGTTCAATCCGGCCAGTCGCCAGCTTTCGTTGCGCGTCAATTCGACCTTCATAGAACGGGATAAGTTACTGGCAACCAACCTCTCTATTGCGGCCTCTAACCGCGGGGATTCGTTGGTTATGCGGGCTTCGGTAGAGGATCTCTACTCAGGAGGTCTTCATCTGCGACAACTGTCTTTGTTAGGGGGTGCGCGGGAGAATAAGTTTTCACTCTCCGTAGACTTTAACGATACCATTACCCACTCTTCAGGGCAAATCGGATGCTTAGGGTCGATTCTTCCCGGTGAGCAAGGACGGGGGCACAAGATAGACCTTCACCTCACACCCTCCAAACTTACACGCGGTGCGAAGACATGGCAGATCTTTGCCCGTCAAATTCTGATCGACTCCGCGCGGGTGGATATTGATCGTTTCCGCATTGTGGATGCCGGCCAAGAGCTCTTGGTTGATGGTGTGGCTTCACGTAGTCGCCGAGATTCGGTGCGGCTGACGTTGCGTAATTTCGACTTGGCACCTTTCACGCAAGTGGCTTCCAATATGGGTTATGAAATTGATGGCCGCTCGAATGGCTATGCGGTCGTACAGTCGGCACTCAAAGAGGGTGTGGTGACGGCCGATATTCGTTTCGACAGTGTGAAAGTCAATGGACTATCAGTAGCTCCTTCGCGACTGCTTTCGCGTTGGGATGTGGAGCAGAATCGGGCGGGTGTGCTGGTTCTGAACCGAGAAAATCAAGATACCCTGATTCGTGGATTCTATGTCCCCTCCAAAGTGCGTTATTATGCACGGGCGACAATGAATAAACTGCAACTCAATTTATTAGATCCGATCCTTTCGGGGGTCATCACCAACACCAAAGGGGCGGCCGATGTGGATGTTGTCTTGACCGGTCAAGGTAGACAGGCCTCGTTGAAAGGGAAGATTACCGCGCAGAATGTCTCTACAACGGTCGATTTTACACAGGTGACCTATTCGATTCCTTCCATGGTCATTGATGTCAAGAACAACCAATTTACGGCGCATAAAGTTCCGGTTTACGATCCGGAAAAACACAGTGGATTGTTGAATCTTCGGCTGGATTTCCAGCACCTCTCCAACATAGCCTATGCGGTTGATATTGCCCCGAAGCAGATGTTGGTACTCAACACCACAGCAAAAGATAACAATATTTTTTATGGACGGGTTTACGCCTCTGGGATGGCGCGTATTTCGGGTGATAAGCGGGGTGTGAATTTAGACATCGCCGCTGCTACCGATGATAATACGACCTTTTATATGCCTCTGTCGAATAAATCCAATGTGGCCAAAGCCGATTTTGTCACCTTTGAATCGGCCAATGAGCAGGCCGATACCGCCGATTTCCTTGTGCGCAAGAAGATGATGTTTGAACGTAGTCAGAAGAAAAAAACAGTCTCCGGAGGTTCGATGAACATCAATTTGGCGATCAATGTACGACCCAATGCTGACTTCCAGTTGGTGATTGATCCGGCCGCTGGAGATATGATCAAAGGGCGAGGAGAGGGTATGCTCAATCTCCATATCAACCCGAAAGAGAGCATCTTTGAGATGTATGGTGACTATGAAATCACCGAAGGAAGTTATCTATTTACACTGCAAAATATTGTCAACAAGAAATTTATCATCGAGAGCGGCTCTACCATTCAATGGATGGGTGAACCTCTGGATGCCATCCTCAATATCAACGCCATCTATAAACTCAAGGCCTCGATTCAACCGCTATTGGGCGCTGTGGATGCCGGTGGTGGACGCAATGCCAACAGTCGCCCCGTGCCGGTAGATTGTATCATCCATCTTGGGGATAGGCTCTCCAATCCTTCGAAATCCTTCAATATTCGGTTGCCGAATGCCGACTCAGAGACGCAAACTGCCGTAGCCAATATTCTCAATACGGAGACCTCGGTAGCACGTCAATTCCTTTTCTTGTTGATGTTTAACAATTTTTATCCTGAAAATTCCTCGGCGGCCAGTGCCAATATCGGCTCGGTAGCCTCTGCGGCAACGGGCTTTGAGTTGCTAACGAATCAGTTGAGTAGCATGCTCTCCAATGATGCCTATAATATTCTGCTCCGCTATCGTCCCAAGTCGGAGACTACCAGTGATGAGGTGGACTTCGGATTTTCGAAGAGCTTGCTCAACAACCGCCTTTTTGTTGAGGTGGAGGGTAACTATGTGTTGGATAATAAACAGGCGGTCAATAGTCAGATGTCCAACTTTATGGGTGAAGCCTACATCACTTGGATGATTGATCGGGCAGGTACGTTGAAGCTCAAGGCATTCACGCAGACCATCGACCGTTTTGACGAGACCCAAGGTTTGCAGGAGACCGGTATCGGCATCTACTACAAGGAGGATTTTAACAACTTCAAAGATCTGAAGCAACGCATCAAAGACCGCTTTACCAATAAGGCGCGGAAAGCACGACGCACGGAACGACGGGCCGCCAAAGAGCGAGAGCGGGCCGCCACACAACACGAAATAAATAGACCTGAAACTCCGTTACACGAAGATCAGGATGCAAAACAATAAAACTTAAATAAAACAAAAACGTATGATGACACTTTTGCAGGCCGCTGATATTGTGGCCGTTGAGCAGACCCGGATGGGACTTTGGGAATTATTTACAAAAGGCGGTTGGTTGATGTGGCCATTGTTGATTCTGGGAGGTGTGGCGATTTTTATCTTTGTAGAACGCTTCATGGCCATCCGAAAAGCCTCTATTTTAGATATGAATTTTATGCAACGCATCCGCGACTATATTTCGGATGGTAAGATCCATGCGGCTCTTGACCTCTGTAAAAAAACAGATACGCCGATTGCACACATGATTGAAAAGGGTATCGGCCGCATTGGTCGCCCGATGTCTGATGTGCAAACGTCGATTGAAAATGTGGCCAATTTGGAGGTTTCGAAGCTCGAAAATGGGCTTCCATTCTTGGCCACTATTGCCGGCGGTGCACCGATGATTGGTTTCTTGGGAACGGTACTGGGTATGGTCAGCACCTTCATGGATATGTCGGCCGCCGGTGGTACGGTGGATATGTCGCTACTCTCAGGAGGTATGTATGTGGCAATGGTCACCACCGTTGGTGGTCTTTGCGTGGGCATTCCCGCCTACTTTGGCTACAACTACTTGGTGGCACGAATCGAGAAATTGGTCTTCCGCATGGAGGCTAACTCGATCGCTTTTATGGATATTCTCAACCAACCCGTTCAAAAATAAGGACTATGGCTATTAAACACGGATCTAAGGTGGATAAGTCGTTTTCAGCGGCTTCGATGACCGACCTGATGTTTCTGTTGCTGATTTTCATGCTCATCGCCACCACACTCATCAATCCCAATGCCATCAAACTGATGTTGCCAAAGAGCTCCAATCAGTTGAAAGATAAGGCAGTGACCACGGTGTCGATTCAAAACACAGGACATGGCTATGCTTATTATGTAGAGTTGGAGAATGTCGGTTCGCTCGATGGGGTGGATCGTGCTTTAAAAGTGCGACTGAATGGGCAAGAAGATCCTACTGTCTCCCTGCATTGCGACAAAACAGTGGTTTGGGATGAGGTGGTGCAGGTGATGAACGTTGCTCGTACGAACGGATATAAATTGATAGCGGCCACAGCGGCCAATTAGCCGAAAACGCCGCTATAAGAGGATGATAACCTACGATTTTGAACGACTATAAAGAAGATAAATGCCCCCGCAGATGGGCGATAATAGCGCTCCTTGGTTATACCATGGTGTTGGCTGTGGCTTTCTTTGTGGTCACTGTGGGTGTAGGACGGGTACATGAAGCGGGCGAGGTGATTTTGATCGACTTCCCCGAACCTCCAGTCGTTCCTCCGCAAGTCGAACCTCCCATGCAACCCTCACCAGAGCCTATTTGGCATGAGCAACCCGATAAGGTGGAACAAAATAATCAGGTGAAGGGAGCGGATAAACAGACCGAAACCGTCAATCCGAAGGCACTCTTTAAACAGAGTAGCAGTGGTGCTGATGAACCGGAAAATGCAGGAAATCCTTTTGCAAAACAGGGGGATGAAGAGCAGGCCAAAGGGAGTGGTAGCGGACTGAAGCCATTCGGCAGTGATCAATTAGATAAAGGTTTGCAAGGGCGTGGTTTGGCCGGCTCTCTGCCTCGCCCCGACTATCCGGGTAATGTGGCTGGCAAGGTGCTCATTCGTGTCACGGTGGATAAATCAGGCAAGGTGACCGCTGCCACCTATGAACCGACTGGATCGACCACCTCCGATGCCGATTTGGTGGAGGCCGCACGCCGAGCAGCTTTCAAAGCGCGTTTTACCGAGAGTAGCAGTTTTGTGCAGGGTGGCACAATCACCTATGTTTTCAAATTAAATTGATAATACTATGCGAAAATTTATTCTTCTATGGGTGGCCTGCCTCTCTTTTGGTCTTGCCGTAGCACAGACCGAAGGGGCGCACTTGACGCTCACGCATAATTCCCATGATTTTGGTGATATTGCCCGCCGAGGTGGAAATGCTCGTGTTGCTTTTGTGGTGATCAATGACGGCACTACACCTCTTGTGATCACGCAAATCATCACCTCTTGCTCCTGCTTAAAAGCTTCCTATGAGCGGCGACCGCTTGCTCCGGGGGGTAAATCGCTCATCCATATCACCTATGAACCACATAAAGCGGAGGCAGGGGCTTTTTACAAGGTCATACAGGTCTATTCCAACTCTACGGGTGGGCGAGAACTCATCACCCTCCGTGGTAATTCCATTGATAAACAACGATAAAGAGATATGAAAACACTTTTACTCACCCACGCAACCATCTTGCCGATGACCGCATCGGATGATGCAATTCGGACGATTACCGGTGCGGTGGGAATTATAGATAACCGAATTTCTCTGCTCACAGGCCATGCCGCTACTGTGGAGGCTTTCCGTGCCGCCCATCCCGATCTTCGTGAAATTGACTGTTCGGGGAAGGTGCTGATGCCGGGGCTAATCAATACCCATTGCCACGTCCCGATGACCTTGCAACGGAGCTATGCTGATGATATTCCGCTGATGAAGTGGCTTTACGACTACATTTGGCCTTTTGAAGCCAAACAGACCTCCGAGGACATTCAGTTGGGTGCGGAATTGGGCATTGTAGAGATGTTATTGGGCGGTGTGACCTCCTTTGTGGATATGTATTGGGCGGAGGCGGCTATTGCCGATGTGGCGGAGCGAATGGGTATTCGTGCCTTGCTGTGCTCCAGCTGCTTAGATGCCAATATGGAGGTTTTTGAAGCCGATCTTGCCGCCCTTGTGGCCAAGACGAAACAGAGCCGTCGCATCCGTGCCGGAGTTGCTCCGCATGCGGGATACACTGTGTCGGCTACCAATCTGAAGCGCTGTGCGGAGTTGTGCCGCCAATATGATATTCGGATGACCACCCATATTGCCGAAACGCTCGATGAGACGCAGATTATTGGCGAAAAAATGGAGATGAGTCCGGTGGCTTATATGGACTCTCTTGGCCTGCTCAACGACCACTTGATTGCCGCCCATTGCGTCCATGTTTCGGCTGAAGATTGTCAGATTCTGCATGATCGCGGGGTGCATGTGGCGCATAATCCATCCAGCAATATGAAGATTTCCAGTGGTATAGCTCCATTGGAGGCGATGCGCCTGCAAGGAGTCTCTTGCACCATTGGCACAGATGGCACCTGCTCGAATAACGATTTGGATATGTGGGAGGAGATGCGGAATGCCTCTTTCTTGCAAAAGGTCTCCACGATGGATCCTTTGGCTGTTCCGGCCTATGAAATTTTGAAGATGGCTACCGTCAATGGTGCGCAGGCACTTGGTTATGGAGATGAATTGGGCGTGATTCGCGAGGGTGCGTTGGCTGATTTGATCCTGATTGATATGCAAAAGCCACACCTCTGCCCTGTGCACGATTTGGTGTCGAACTTGCTCTATTGCGCCAAGGCGGCCGATGTGGATACGGTGATCGTGGACGGTGAAATTTTGGTTGAGGGTCGCCGTGTTGTGGGGGTTGATCTGCCGGCACTCTTTGCCAAAGTACAACGCGTAGCCACAGCCATTCCCAAACGGCATTAGAAGCTGTTTGGGCAGGCGCGAAGGGGCATCACGTGCTACCGCTCTCTTTTGAAGACCATGGCGGTACGTGAGGTGTTGTAAATTTTGATCCGATCCGTGATTTGCCCGGCCATCGTTGTGGCATAGGAACGGTGTCCTCCTGTCATCAGCGCGCGTTCCTGCCCGCCAAAGCGAAGCTCATCGGTAGAGAGGATAGGAACATAGTTTCCGGCTCTCTGCACGGGAGTTTCATAGTCGGGGATTGAGGCCGTCGGGTGCCAGTTGAAGACAAATAGTAGGTCCCCATGGGCAAAGACGAGCGTTTTGTTCTGCTCATCCATCAATAAATTGTAAGGGTAACCCGCGTTGAGAATGTCGTATTGACGGATCAGTTGGAGCATCGCCTTGTCAAAGTCTCCTAATTGCGCATAGCGGAGCAGTTTATTTTGGGCGAGAGACCATTGACGCCAAGCGTGGTCGTAGCTCCAGTTGTTGCCCTCACGTGGAAAGTCGATCCACTCCGGATGGCCAAATTCGTTGCCCATGAAGTTGAGGTAGGCCTGCCCGCCGGTGGCGATGGTCATCAAACGGATCATTTTATGTAGAGCCATCCCGCGGTCGATGACAATGCTGGGCGTTGTGCGATCCATGCAAAAATACATCTCCTTATCCATGAGCCTAAAAGCCAGTGTTTTGTCTCCCACAAGGGCTTGGTCGTGGGATTCGGCATAAGCAACGGTCTTCACCTCTGGCAGTCGGTTGGTCATAACGGCCCACATCTCGCCGATATTCCACGCCTCATCAGGAGTCTCTTTTAACTCTTTGATCCAAAAATCAGGAATGGCCATACCTAAACGGTAGTCGAAGCCGAAGCCACCCTCGTCGATGGGAATGCACATCCCCGGCATCCCACTGACATCTTCGGCGATGGAGAGAGCGGAGGGGCAGAAGTCGTGCATCAGCCGATTGGCCAAGGTGAGGTAGGTCAACGCATCCCGATTGACGCTATCATCGAAAAATTTCTCCCGACAGTCGAAATCTGTATAACCATGGTGGTGGTAGATCATGGAGGTGACGCCATCAAAACGGTAGCCATCGAAGTGAAATTCATCGAGCCAGTACTTGACATTTGAGAGCAGAAAATGGGTCACCTCTCTCTTGCCGTAGTCGAAGAGCATGGAGTCCCAATAGGGCTGATAGCCGGCATCGCCTGCTTTGGAGTAGAGATGATCGGTTCCATCCAAAGCATTGATGCCCTCATTGATATTTTTGACATAGTGTGCGTGTACCAAATCCATGATTACCGTGAGCCCCAATTCATGCGCCCGCTTGATCAAGGCCTTCAACTCCTCAGGAGTACCATAGCGACTGGAGGGGGCAAAGAAATTGGCTACATGGTAGCCGAAAGAGCCATAATAAGGGTGCTCGGCAATGGCCATGAGCTGGACGGTATTGTAACCGTCTTTTTTTATGATCGGTAGGATGTTGTGGGCGAATTCGAGGTAACTGCCCACGCCCTTTTTTTCTTGAGCCATTCCGATATGGGCCTCATAGATCAGTAGGCTTTTCGGCGTGTGGCGATTGATGGCATCACAACCCCAGTTGAAGGGTTGGGAAATCCAAAATTGGGCGGCATAATCTTTGGTCTGTTCGTCCTGTACCACCCGTGTGGCATAGGCCGGTAGTCGATCCAACCAACCGTTGTTGCCGTGAACGTGCAATTTATAGAGAGAGCCGTGTGTCAAGCGTTTTTTATACATGGCATCGGGGAAAAAGGCACTCCACACCCCCGAAGGATCTTTTTGAAGATGAACTTCTGTGCGCTGCCAGTTGTTGAAATCACCAAAAAGGTAGACATCATTCGCCCCCGGTAGCCATTCCCGAAACCACCAGCCAGAGAGAAACTCATCCCGCTGCCAGCCGAAATAGTGGTAGCCATTGGCATAATCGACCAAAGATCCAGCGGCCTTTTCGATGGCCGTTTTTTGGTCAAGGTATCGTTGGTGCCGGTAGGTGATCTCCCCCTCCACAGGATGCAGCCATTCGTCTTTTTCGACCATAGGCAGTCGTTGCAAATTTTCCATAGCACCTTTTTTAGTAGTTCTTCAAGCAAATGTAGCGAATAAATGGGAGACTTTAATATTTTCCCTTTGAATTTATTTTATCTACCTTTGCGGAGGCAATTTTCCTGCCTTTTTCGCATAAAACTACAACCTATAAATATCTACGATGATGAAAATTTTTTATCCTTTATCTTTGGCTTGTCTCTCCTTGAGCGCATTGTTCTGCTCGTGTGGTGGCGCTAAACCAACTCCTACCAATGCCTATTTGGGGGATGTACCTGCGGTGACGGAGGCCTACCGGATGGAAAAAGTGGAGATCCACAAAACGGGACTCTCTTTTATGGACAAAAATGAGAATACCACCGATGCTTCGGTGTTCACCCAATTTGCTGCCGAGCAGGAGGCGCATGTCGAAGCGGCCGATGCCCGCTTGGCCGCCGGATTGGAAAAAGCCCGTGCCACCTTGGTGAACAAGGAGATTCCGATGGAGAATAAAAATCCGAAATACACCATCTCTGGTTGGCATATTAAGGATATTGATTCGGTGGGGATGATCGTTATTGAGGGTAAATTGATCGTAAAGCAGCCGATTCCTTTTCTTCATGGAACGGCCTATTTGTGGTACGAGATCGTGAACGAAGCGGGTGAAACAATTGTAGATGGGAAGGTGACTTTAAATAATCCCGATTATGGCGCGGAACAGGCCAATGAGGGGGAAGATTATATCGTTGAGGCTCGGTTAGATCCCTACCAAAATCCCGCTTTGTGCTACTTTGCCAAGATGATCTTTGGCTCGAAGATTACAACGAATTGAGAATAAATCACTTCTAAGAGAGGAGAAAATAGACAATCGTTGCTATTTTCTCCTTATTCATTTTCTCTTGCACTTGGTGAAACCATAATTTTTGTTTATATTTGTCAGAATTAATTTTGCAAAACCCTAAAAACCCTAAAATTTAATGTTTAAAGGACAACCCAAAGGTTTGTATGCCTTGGCCCTCGCCAATACCGGTGAGCGTTTTGGCTACTATACGATGCTGGCCATCTTCGTACTGTTTTTACAGGCGAAATTTGGCTTTACCGGCTCGGAGGCGTCGAGTGTCTACTCGACTTTCCTGGCCGTTACTTATTTTATGCCGCTCATAGGCGGTATCTTGGCTGATAAATTCGGTTACGGACGTATGGTCACAGCGGGTATTGCCGTCATGTTTATCGGCTACCTCCTCATGGCAATGCCCACCGGAACGGATGCGGTAGCCGAATGGACTATGTATGGTGCGCTCTTCTTGGTCGCTTGCGGTACAGGCCTTTTCAAGGGCAATCTCCAAGTGATGGTTGGTAATCTATACGATGCTCCGGAGTACTCCTCGCGGCGAGATTCGGCTTTCTCTCTCTTCTACATGGCCATCAATATCGGTGCTCTTTTCGCACCCTCGGCTGCGGAAAAGATCACCCAGTGGGTGTTGGGCAAGTCCGATATGATCTACAATGCCCAAATTCCTGCCTTGGCTCACCAGTTGCAGAACGGGACTATCGTCGAAAAAGGCACAGCCGATCTGACCGCTTTGGCTCAGACGATGCCAGAGGCTTTTGGCCGTTGTGGCAATGACTTGGCTGCCTTCGGAAGCTATTATATTGATCAACTTTCGGTCTCTTACCACTATGCTTTTGGTGTTGCATGTCTGTCGCTGATTCTTTCGGCAGCCATCTATTTTGTCTTCCGCAGTACCTTTAAACATGCGGATCAAACCACCAAGCAGGCTGCTGCAAACAATAAATCTAAGGTTGTTGAACTTACACCGAAGCAAACCAGAGAGCGTATTATTGCCCTGTTGCTTGTCTTTACGGTGGTGATTTTCTTCTGGATGGCTTTCCACCAGAATGGCTTGACGATGACCTTCTTTGCCCGTGATTATACGGCGCATACTGCTGTGGGCTTGGAACGGCTCGAATTTAGCCTGTTGAGTTTGGTGTTGATCATCGCATCAATCTATGCCTCCTTCTCCTTCTTCCAGTCGGATAGCAAGCGTACCAAGACCGTTTCTGCTTCGGTTTTCGTGGTGGCTCTATTGGGGCTGTTGTGGAACTATTACGACATGGGAAGTGCCGCTGTGGAGATTACACCTCAGAAATTCCAGCAGTTTAATCCCTTCTTTGTGGTGGCATTGACACCGGTGTCGTTGGCAATTTTTGGTGCACTGGCCAAGCGAGGCAAAGAACCGTCAGCTCCGCGCAAGATCGGTTATGGTATGATGGTGGCGGCTATTGGTTTTGCCATCCTGACTTTTGTCTCTTTCCGCCTCTCTTCACCGGCACAGTTGGCCGATGTAGGTGGTGCAAGTCCTGATTTAGTATCTCCTAACTGGCTTATTTCAACCTATTTAGTCCTTACATTTGCTGAGTTACTACTCTCCCCGATGGGAATTTCCTTCGTCTCGAAAGTAGCTCCTCCCAAGTATAAAGGAGCGATGATGGGTTGCTGGTTTGGTGCAACGGCTATCGGTAATAAAGCGACTGAAATCATTGGCCGTCTGTGGGGTAGTGCGCTGCCTTTGTGGGCGGTTTGGAGTGTGCTCATCGTCTGCTGTATCCTCTCGGCTGTTTTCATCTTCTCCATTATGAAGAAGTTAGACCATGCCACAGAGAACGCTTAACCATTTCTTTTAGTTTTGAAGACGAGAGAGGATCTGTTGATCTTCTCTCGTCTCTCTTTTATTTCAGTAGGGGTGGCTATTTTTATCCTATTTGTGTTACTTTTGTTGCCATGAAACTTACTTTTTTAGGAACAGGAACTTCACAGGGAGTGCCGGTGATCGGTTGCCGCTGTGAGGTGTGTAGCTCCATGGATAAGCGGGACAAGCGGTTGCGAACCTCGGCTTTACTGGAGACTCAGGGCGTGAGAATTGTGATTGATGCAGGCCCGGATTTCCGCTACCAAATGTTGCGGAGTGGAGTAGACCACATTGATGCCATTCTTCTCACCCACGAACACAAGGATCATATTGGCGGTTTGGACGATGTGAGGGCTTTTAATTTTGTCGATTATCCCACCATCCATCGCGTCAATATTTTCGCTACCGAGCGTACTTTCACCTGCGTGCGCAAGGATTTCGATTACGCTTTTGATCGCAATAAATACCGTGGTGTGCCGGAAATTGAACTTTGGACGATAGATCCCAAGAAGCCGTTTCGCGTGGAGGGGCTGGAGGTGATTCCTATCGCGGGACATCACTCTTCTCGCTTCGAGGTCACGGGTTATCGCATTGGAAAGCTGGCCTATCTGACCGATTTCAAGACGATTGATCCGGAAGAAATTGCCAAGTTACAAGGCGTTGAGGTGCTTGTGGTCAATGCGTTGCGTCATGAATTACACTATTCTCATTTCAACCTTGCTGAAGCTTTGGCTTTGATCGCTGCGGTAAAACCCACCCGGGCCTACTTGACACACATGTCCCACGAGATGGGTTGCTATGCCTTCATGGAGCCGGAGTTGCCCGAGGGGGTACACTTGGCCTATGATGGCCTACAAATTACGCTTAATGATTAGGAATCTATGAAAAGGTTTGATGGAAAGAGTGTTGTGATTACGGGTGCCTCATCGGGTATCGGAGAGGCGCTGGCCAGAGAGTTTGCGCAACGTGGTGCTAATGTGGTGTTGGGCGCGCGTAGTGTGCAGAAGTTGCAACTCATCGTTGGCGATATTCGCCAAAAAGGTGGTCGTGCGGAGTACTGTCCGGTAGATGTCACCAAGCCTGAGGAGTGTGCGGAACTGATCAATACAGCAGTGAGGTGCTATGGTGGCATTGATGTGCTGATTTGTAATGCAGGGATGTCGATGCGAGCGATCTTTGATGAGGTGGATTTGGAGGTGCTCCATCGGTTGATGAACGTCAATTTTTGGGGCGCGGTTTACTGCTCGAAATATGCGTTGCCTTATTTGCAGGCAGCCAAAGGTTCTTTGGTAGGGATCTCATCCGTTGCCGGTTTGCACGGTTTGCCGGGTCGCACAGGCTATTCAGCTTCTAAATATGCGATGACCGGTTTCTTGGAGACTTTACGCATCGAGAACCTAAAAAAAGGAGTCCATGTGATGATCGCCTGCCCGGGATTCACGGCCTCCAATGTGCGTTTTTCGGCACTTACAGCCGATGGTTCGACGCAAGGAGAGACCCCACGGAATGAAGAAGGGATGATGTCGGCGGAGCGGGTTGCTCAGATTGTTGCCGATGGCGTTGCGCGGCGCAAGCGGCTCTGCCTGATGGAATATGAGGGGCGTGCCACATTCTTTATCAAAAAATTTTGGCCCTCGTTTTTAGATCGGATGTTCTATTTGGTGATGTCGAAAGAGCCGAATAGCCCACTGAAATAGATGATAGTAGAGATAACAGAGCCGCGTTAGGGATTTCCTAACGCGGCTCTGTTATAAAGTCGGTTATTGTTTGAAGAAAATAGACGAAATTTCTTTGTAATTATGGACGCGTTCAATGACATCGGCAAAAATATCGGCCACAGACATCACCGTAAACTTACTCAAATCCTTGTTAGGATTGAGCGGGATGGTGTCGGTGACAATTACTTGGGCCAGTTGACTGGCATTGATTTTCTCGTAGGCTTGACCGGAAAGAATGGGGTGTGTGATGGCCGCGCGGACACTCTTCGCGCCCTTTTCCATCATCATATTGGCCGCCATGCAGATGGTGCCTGCTGTGTCGATCATATCGTCAACGATGATGATGTTACGTCCTTCGACCTCGCCGATGGCAGTCATCGTGCCGACCACATTGGCCTTGGCGCGTTCCTTATGGGAGATGATGATGGGTGTACCTAATAATTTGGCATAGGTGTTGGCGCGTTTAGCACCACCCATGTCGGGTGCTGCAATCGAAAGATCTTGCATGCCGAGGCTCTGAATGTAAGGAATGAAGATGCCACTGGCATAGAGTGCATCGACAGGAACATCGAAAAAGCCCTGAATTTGATCTGCATGGAGATCCATGGTCATGATACGGTCAACACCGGCGGCAACGAGCATATTGGCAACAAGCTTTGCCCCAATGGGTACGCGGGGACGATCCTTGCGATCTTGACGTGCCCAACCGAAATAGGGCATTACCGCAATCACTTGATGTGCCGAAGCGCGCCGTGCAGCGTCAATCATCTGCAACAACTCCATCAGGTTGTCCGATGGTGGAAAGGTGGACTGGATGATAAATACCGTGCAGCCGCGGATGGACTCATTGAAGCAAGGCTGAAATTCGCCGTCGCTAAACTGAAGCACGTCGGAGTCACCCAAAGAGGTGCCGTAACTGGCTACGATTTTATCGGCCAGATAGCGGGAATTCCGGCCTGCAAAGAACTTGATTTTGTGAATGGCCATAATGAATTGAGAGTTTGGTAGTGCAAAGATAAGGTAACCTTGTATAAAAAGAGAATATATTACAATTTTTTATTAACAATTCGTTAAACATTTGTCGATGAAGTCAATGATCTCCTCCCGGCCGGCACCTGTTTGGCTGGATGATGCCAACATCGGCGGAAGCTCCTCCCACTGTGTTGCGAGCGTGGTGCGATAGGCCTCCATGCTTTTGGCAAGTTGATTTTTGGAGAGCTTGTCGCCCTTGGTGAAGATGATGCCGAAGGGAATGCCATTTGTGCCGAGCATCTCGATGAAGCTCAAGTCTATTTTTTGAGGTTCGAGACGCGAATCGACCAAGACAAAGAGGAAGTGCATTTTTTCGCACTTGAGCACATAATTGGTGATGAGTTTTGAAAATTCACCCCGAACATTCTTCGAGGTGCGGGCATAGCCATAACCCGGCAGATCGACTAAATACCATTTGCCGTTGATACAGAAGTGATTGATAAGCCGTGTTTTACCTGGTGTGCCGGAGACTTTGGCTAATCCCTTGTGATTGGTGAGCATATTGATGAGCGCCGATTTGCCCACGTTGCTACGCCCGATAAAGGCAATGTCGGGCAGGTCGTCTTTTGGGACTTGCGATATACGTTCGGAGCTGCATCGAAATTCGGCTTTGGTGATCTGCATAGTGGTTGATATGATTGTGCGGTGTAATCCGCTGGGTGCAAAGATAGAAATATTTGCGTAGATGTGGGAATATTGCGATCTATCTGCCGATTTTTCTACTACTTTTGTGAAAGGGAAACGAAATCTTATAAATTAAATAGCGATGAAAAAAGAGTGGAATGATGTGCGCGAATTTCATGAGAAATTTGGCCATCCTGTGGCTTCAGAACCCCGTATGATTGAGACCAAAAGAGCCCTCAGCCGAGGTAAATGGATGAATGAAGAGGTGGCAGAGTTCTTGGTCTCCAAAGACATCTATGAGCAGGCGGATGCCATGATTGACCTGTTATATTTTGCCTTGGGAACTTTGGTCGAAATGGGCCTTGAGGCCGATGAGTTGTTCGCCATCGTTCAAAAAGCCAATATGGCAAAACTTTGGCCAGACGGCAAACCGCACTACAATCCCAAAGATGGCAAGGTGATTAAACCGGAGGGATGGGAAGATCCTTCGCCCAAGATTAAAGCCTACATTGACCAGATGATTCGTTGTAAGAAGGGGTAGTCTAAAGTTCTGTCCAAGAGACAACATAAAAAACGCATACTCTGCAAAAAGAGTATGCGTTTTTTGTCGAAAGTAGCTGTCTACTTTGTTTTCTCCGGAGTTTGGGCAGGTGCTTCGGTTGTAGCTGCACCAGTTGCAGGAGCTTCAGTGGTCGTGGCCTCTGCGGGAATCGTTGCTTGGGGAACGGGAACTGCCTGCTCCATTGATTTGTCAATCAAAGCATTGGCATCCTTGGAGACCTCCTTATTGCTCTTGTCCACCAACGCGCTGTCCATAGCCAATGTAGCGACAAGGCTGAGAACCACGATAGCAACAGCCATCGTCCAAGTAAACCGCTCCAAAAAGTTAGACGACTCGCGCACGCCCATAACTTGATTACCGGCGCCGAAGTTTGCGGCCATACCGCTCTTGGGACTTTGTACCAAGACCGCAAAAATGACCAATAGACTCGCTATGGCAATCAAAACAATACAAGTGATATACATATCTTTAAGATTTAATTATTTGTTTCTAACCTTCGAATAATTTCGGCAAAGTAAACACTTTTTTCCGGATTTTGCAAACTTAATTGGCGATAAATGGCGGTCGCTTCTTTTAAAAGGCCTTGTGCAACATAGACCTCGGCAAGCTCCTCGCTGACAATGTCGTCCTCCTCGTTGAGCTGTACCTCGGTGGTCACGTCTGTTTCGGTGGCCTCCTCATGGATGACAATGCGTAGATTTTTCTCTTGCAGAAAGCGTTCTATACGATCTTCATCGGTGAGTTGGGTGAGTGCTTCAGGGTTGAGTGTGCGGAGGGTTTTTAGTGAAATGCCTCGACCTGATGCGATGATTTTTAAACGATTATCATATCCTCCTGTGGCGCGTGCGCGCAAGAGCCGCGCAAGAGAAAACCACTCCTGCTGTTCGATGAGCTGATCAAGCGTAGCTACCGGAAAGTCGGCGCCTGTGATTAAGGCCTCTTTGAAAGTATTCATCATCCTACCAGTTGGCGGCGGCGGCTTGGAAAACATCGGTGGCTAACTGATCGACAATCTCAGGAATCAACTGCCCTTCGGCCTCCGTGAGCATGGTGGAGGTGGGGTAGTCAGCGAAGGCTGAGAAGCTTCTGTTGAAGCTTGCGGCGGCATCAATGGCGTTGGTGAATCGTACTTTGATGGTGATCGTCAGGCGGTTTTGTTGGGCAATATCGTCACTCGACACCGAAGCTGTGGTGGACATGTAGTTGACAATCTCACCCTCAAAGGCGAAGTCTCCGGCTTCGTTGACTTGCTGTAAGCGGGTCTGGCGGGAGAATTTGTCTTGCAAAGCCTCCGTGAGTGTTGAGCTAAGGATGGGCGCTACCATGGCCGCATTATTGGGAAAATAGGCAACACTGAAGGTCTTGGCTTCGGCGGGGATGGAGGCTCCGGAGAGTGAATAGTTGATTTTGTAACCGCAGCCGCTGAAAAGTGGCAGCAAGCAGGCAAGCAAAAATAGGTATCGTAAATGTTTCATCGTGTGTTTAAAAAGGGATTTTGAATTATCGGTCATTGGTTTCGTCAATACCTAACTCCTTGATCTTGCGATAGAGCGTGCGCTCTGAAAGGAACAGTTCGGCCGCGGCCTCTTTGCGTCGTCCGTTGTTGCGTCGGAGGGCTTGTAAGATTTGGTCGCGTTGTAAATCGGCTTTGGTGAGCGGGTGAGCCTCTTCGGTGACCTCCTCACTTTCGGCGTAGTCACCAGTACTTTGAGCGGCACTTGGCAGTAGCCCAACAATCTCTTTCTTGGTTTCAGTGTGTATGCCGCCATGGAGCATCTCGGTCATCATTCGTTTGAGGTCATTCATGTCGGCACGCATATCGAAAAGCACCTTGTAAAGCAGTTCTCGCTCGTTGCTATAAGAATCCCTATCGCTCGAACGCATACCTGTAAGCATTGGGCTTTCAGTGGATTGATCGGGTAAATAGTGCCTGAGGATTGGGCAGGTAATGAGCCGTGCCTCTTCGATGGCAGAGATCTGTTCAGCAACATTTTTCAGTTGCCGGATGTTGCCCCGCCAGTAATAATTTTCTAAATATTGCCGTGCTTCGGGATCTAATGTAATGGCAGGCATGCGATATTGCACCGCCACATCGCCGGTGAATTTGCGAAAAAGCAGGAAAATATCCTCCTTGCGCTCTCGGAGTGCGGGAACGGTGATGGGTACTGTACTGAGGCGGTAGTAGAGATCCTCGCGGAAGCGCCCTGAGGCAATGGACTCTTGGAGGTTGTTGTTGGTGGCCGCGACCACACGAACATCGGTGGTCTGCACCTTGGCCGAGCCTACGCGTATATATTCACCGGTCTGCAAGATGCGGAGTAGCCGCACTTGGGTCGAAAGGGGTAACTCGGCGATCTCATCGAGGAAGATTGTCCCTCCGTTAGCCTCTTCAAAGTATCCCTTGCGGGCATCAATAGCTCCTGTGAAAGCACCTTTTTCGTGTCCGAAGAGTTCGGAGTCGATCGTGCCTTCGGGAATAGCGCCACAGTTGACGGCGATGTATTTGTTGTGCTTGCGCGCGGAAAAAGCGTGAATGACCTGCGGAAAGAACTCCTTGCCCACACCACTTTCACCCATCACAAGCACGGAGAGGTTGGTGGGCGCAACGCGCACGGCCACTTCGAGCGCCCGATTCAGCAATTCTGAATTGCCGATGATGCCAAAACGTTGCTTGATGGAGGTGAGGTCGGTCATTACTTCGTATTTTTGGGCTTCTCGCTCTTCTGTTCTGACGACTTTTTGACAGGGTTCTCTTTGACGATCGCGTTATCCAAGGAGTCAATAGGCTGCTCTATTTGTTGTTGCTCCTGTGTTGTAGCTTCACTCTTATCCTGTTGCATGTAGCCGTAGGTGATGGTCGCCACGGCAAGAATGACGGCTATGATGGCTAAAACAACAAATTTATCGGGACGGTGCGAGGGTGCTGAATTTACATAGGTATAGGCATCGGTCGTCTTGACGGGCTTCCCATAGCGCAGACCTTTCAAATCAGGGTCTTTAGCGAAATAGGGGTCGGTCTCTTTGCGCGTTTTGTTGGCCGATGGATGCTGTAAGGCCTCCTTGATCTGTTGCCGAGCCGCCTCTGCATTTAAAGGGCGAGATGGAGCAGGAGAAGAAATTGGGCGAAAGAGAATGGTTTGGTTGGGACCGGCGGAAAAGATACCGAAGTTAGCAACAGTATATTCACCTCGGTGTTCGATGGTATGCCGAATTTCGAATACAAAACGACTGATAGCGCCTGCTGCTTCGAGTTGAGAGATTCCCTGAACGGTCAAAAGGTCGCGTAAGATGCCGTCATCGCGTTTGAGCATTTCGGATAAAATAATCTGACCCGGTGCTTTGACGATAAAAGTACCGAGGAGTGGAATGACAAGCCGTTTGTGTGATTCCAGATAATGTATGATGGTTTGTTCTAACACGAGATTTATTTGATTATTTTAATACGCATCAAAAATACGATTTTTATCGTTGAAAACGAAAAAAATAGGGCGTTTTTTTAAAATAAATGCGTTGGTCGTTGTGATACTCGAAAATAATTAGTTGTTTTGCATCGCGAAAAAGAGATAACTCTGCCTGCGCTACTTGAGATAAAATAGATAGATGTAACGAAGATGGATCTTCCAATTTAATTTAAACGGGCTATGAAAGATAAATACATGGATCTGATCGAACAGACGTTCGATTTTCCACAAGATGAGTTTACGGTAACTGACAATGAGTTGGATTTTCATGCCATCCCGCTCATGGAACTCATTAAACAATATGGTACGCCGCTGAAGGTGACCTATCTGCCGAAAATATCTTCGCAAATAAATCGTGCCAAGCGTATGTTCAATGTGGCCATGGCCAAGGTGGATTATAAAGGATCGTATAACTATTGCTATTGCACCAAATCAAGCCACTTCTCATTTGTGTTGGAAGAGGCTATGAAAAATGATATTCATCTTGAGACATCGTCCGCTTACGATATTCATATCGTCAATGCGCTCTATGACGGTGGCATTATTGATAAGGATCGCTTTATTATTTGCAACGGCTTTAAGCGGCCTCAATATGTGGAGAATATCGCTCAGTTAGTGAATGATGGCTTCGAAAACACCATTCCGGTGATTGATAATAAAGAGGAGATTGACCTACTGGATGAGGCTGTGACCAAAAAATGTCAGGTGGGTTTGCGTATCGCTTGCGAGGAGGAGCCGAAATTTGACTTTTACACCTCTCGTTTGGGTATTCGCTACAATGATATTGTTGATTTCTATAAGGCGAAGATCCAAAAAAGTAAGAAGTTCCGGCTGAAAATGCTCCATTTTTTCATCAATACAGGCATCAAGGATACCGCTTATTATTGGAATGAGTTGTCAAAGTGTATGAATGTCTATTGTGAATTGAAGGCGATTTGCCCCGATTTGGACTGTTTGAATATCGGCGGTGGCTTCCCGATTAAAAACTCACTCAACTTTGAATACGATTACGAATATATGACCGAGGAGATTGTGGCGCAGGTGAAAAATATATGTGCACGCAACGGGGTGGTGGAACCGAACCTCTTCACTGAGTTCGGATCGTTCACCGTGGGTGAAAGTGGCGCATCACTCTACTCCATCGTCAACCAAAAGCAGCAGAATGACCGTGAGACTTGGTACATGATCGACAGCTCGTTCATCACCACACTACCCGATACTTGGGGGATCAATCAGCGTTACATTATGTTGGCCATCAATAATTGGGACAAGGAGTATCAACGGGTATTCTTGGGTGGACTGACCTGCGACAGTGAGGACTTTTATAATGCCGAATCTCACACCAACGCCATCTTCTTGCCTAAATTGGAGCAAGAAAGTGCACAATATATCGGCTTTTTCCATACGGGGGCTTACCAAGAGTCATTGGGCGGTTTTGGGGGTATTCAACACTGTTTGATTCCAGCCCCCAAGCATGTGATTATTGACCGTGACAAGGGTGATAATGAGTACTATACGCGTCTATTTGCCAAGGAACAATCTTACCGATCCATGTTGCGAATTTTAGGTTATTAGAACTCTCTATAAACTCAGCAAGCGGGCGACATCTTTGAGGTGTCGCCCGCTTGCTATGGTTATCTGTGCCATTTATACTGTTTTTGCCCCTCTTTTGTGTTGGATCAAAAAGGGCGACAGCGATGTTTTGGCTATTCGGCCATCTCTTGTTTCGAGTGGCTACGGTTGTTTCGATTGATGTTGAGATAACGCTGAAGGGTCTGCTGAAGCAGTTCAGGCGAAATATCGCGGCGGATGCTACCTCCCTGTGCGATGGAGATGCCACCGGTCTCCTCGGAGACCACGATGATGATGGCATCAGATATTTCGCTCATGCCGATGGCTGCACGGTGGCGTGTGCCATAAGCTTTGGGTACATCACTTTGGGTGACGGGCAGGATACATTTGCCGGCTACGATGCGATCGCCTTCAATCACCATCGCGCCATCATGTAGGGGTGAATTTTTAAAGAAGATGTTGCGGATAAGAGGGGTGGAGATGCGGGCATCTAAAGCAATGCCACCATCGGTGATCAAACGCAGGTCGCTCTGCTGACCAATGACGATCAGTGCACCGGTTTTGGTCTCAGCCATTTCGCAACAGGCGGTGACAATCGGCATGGTATTCGTGGAGATGGGATCATCACCGTTGCTGAAGATGCGGGTGATGAAGTTGAACCGCTTTTGTCGCATCCCGATCATCTGCAAAAAGCGCCTGATTTCGGGTTGAAAAACGACAATCAGCGCAATAGCACCAACACTGATGATTTGCCCCAAGATGGAGGAGAGAAGCTCCATATTAAGCGTTCGCACCACTACCCACAACAGATAAATAGCGATGATGCCCGAGATGATGTAGGGGGCGTTCGTCCCCTTTGTTGCACGGTAGACCCAAAACATAAACGCCGCCACCAAGACGATGTCTATGAAGTCGATAAATGTGAACGGAACAAATCCCATAATAAAGTGTTTTTATAATTTCTTAAAATCTCCGCAAATGTACGAAAAAAATACCGACTTCCTTCCAAGCCGGTATTTTATATTAACGAGAGTGGTTCGTGAGCCTATTTTTGCTCCGGCTTTGCTGCTTTCTCTGCTGCTTTGGGCTTCGCCGTTTTGTCGGCAGCGTAGAGTTTGTTGGCAACCTCCAATATAATTGGGGTGATGTTGAGCGTGGAATCAGCATCTATCAGGGCGGAGGCGTTGATGATCAGTTTATACTTCTTGTCGGCATTAACCTCCTTGACAGCACGTTGAAGCAGATCTTTGGCTTTGTTGGTGAAGACGAAATTCTCCTCATCCAGAACCTGTGCCTCTTTTTGTGCACCGGCTTGGTAGGCGGCAGCACGGCGTTCGATATTCTGCTGATTGGCTTGTGCATCGGCAGAGGTCATCAGCCCTTTTTGGTATTTTTCTTGGAGTTGAGCTGCTTCGTATTGAAGTCCTTGCTCCTTTTTACCCCAGCTCTGTTGTGCTTTTTCGGTCTTTTCTTGAAGTGCTTTGCCTTCGTTGAGGAAGAGGTCAGATTTGGACAATACCGTTTCGACCTCCACATAGGCGATGTCGCTACTGCCTACATTCTGTTTTGCAGCTACTTCCGTAGCCGTTGACTTCTCCTTGCAGGCAGAGAGTGCCGTGATAGCAAGCAGTGCGATAAAAAAGATTTTTTTCATAGGAATTATTAGGATTAAATTTTAATTAGCGTCTAAGCAACAAAGGTAGAAAAAAATCTTTACTTTTGTCCAAGAGTAACCACAAATTTTAACTGTCGATGTACGAATACATAAATGGCGTAATAGCCGAAATAGCTCCCACTTATGCGGTGCTTGATGCCGGTGGGGTAGGTTATTATCTCAATATATCCCTTCAGACCTATTCGGAGATTGAGCGGTTGCATGAGGTCAAACTTTTTGTCCATTATATCGTTCGGGAGGACACGCAGATTTTTTATGGCTTTGCCACCAAGACGGAACGGGAGTTGTTTCGTCGTCTGATTAGCGTCTCCGGTGTGGGCGGTAATACGGCGCGCATGATTTTATCTACCTACTCGCCACGTGAATTGCAAAGCATTATCGTTACAGAAAATGCCGTATTGCTCAAGAATGTGAAGGGATTAGGACTTAAAACGGCGCAGAAAATCATTGTGGAGTTGAGTGGTAAGATGGCCTCTTTGGGTATTGAAGAGAGCGAAATGCTCCCCATGGGAGACAGCACGGTGGCCAACGAAACACTTGCGGCACTCATTATGCTCGGTTTCCCGCGGGCGGCGGCCGACAAGGTGGTCAGGACGGTGCTGAAGGATCAGCCTACTCTCACCGTTGAAGATGCCATTCGCATGTCACTCAAACGGCTATGATATTTTCTATAAAGATAAGTACTAAATGGAATATTTTCAATATCTTTACACCTTCCTAAATATTAGGAATTAAAAAATAATTATAATGGATTTGTTTTTTGTTGGACTGCTTGTTGGAATTGCTATTGCCTTAATCATCATAGCATTGTTGTTTAATCATTGGAGGATGAAGCAACGTTTCAAAATGACAGATCCGAAACACGATCATGTTTATCGCACCAAGAATGTAGAGGCTATTATTTCCGCATCCAAAAAGCGATCTTCGCATAGAACACATAAAGTCGAATAGTTTTTGTATATTTGTCTGAATTTATCCACACATGAAGCGACTTTGCATCCTCTTATGTACTTTGTTCGTGGCCATCGGCTGCTCCAACGAAGAAGACATCCTGCCCAAACAGCAGGAGCAGATCGTTGCTTTCCTCAAGGGTAGCCATTCGCCTCGATTGATTTCGGAGCAGGAGCTCAAAGAGTCGCTGGAACCGAAGCCGGCCTATTTCACCGCCGCGGGCAATACGGCCTATCGTTACATCTCCACGCAGTATAATCCGGATCGGGAAACCCGCACGCCAGTGGTTGTGGGGTCAAAGTTGAGCATCACCTTTCGGGCTTACCTATTTAATAATAAGATGCCGAGTACCCTGGATATCTACTATACGAACGATGAATTGATGAAAGAGGAGCTCATCAAGGCGGGTTTGACTTTGGGTTTTTGGCCATTTGGACAACCTTTTGAAATAACTTTGGGGCAAACTGATATAATAAAAGGGCTGGAAGTTTCGTTGGAAGGGTGTCGTGAGGGGGATCATGTTGAACTCTATATGACTTACAAGATGGCCTACGGGAAAGATTTTATGTATAACCTGCCAAAGGAGAGCCCTGTGGTTTGGTTATTTACGATTGATAAGGTTGAAAAATGAATAAAGTAATAACGATTTCTGTCCGTCTGTTTATGGCTATGTTGGCCGGGCTGCTACTGGTGGCTTGCGCTGACCGCGAGGATGAATCTTATGAGGGCGCTGAGAGCCGCTCGCTTCACGAATGGATGAAGATCAACCATTCTGATTTGGTGGGAAATTACCAAACCAAGGGCGGTTACTATGTGGCGGTTCAATCAATCGGTGACCTGACGACACCTGCCGTGTCGGATACAGTTTGCTGGGTGCGGCTCGAATTTACGGGACGTGACTTGGCTGGTAATGTTTGCATGACGCGCAACGAACTTACAGCACGTCAATTAGGTAGCTTCACTTTCTTTACCCACTACACCCCTTTCTTTAAATTTTGCGGTGACATGAACGGCAGCTTCTTAGAGGGTGTCTATTTGGCACTGCGTGATGAGCTGACCTTGGGTGCAGAATACGCCAAGGAACACGGTTTGACCCCTGTGGTGAAAATGCGGAAGGGAACGGAACTTGTGCTCTACATGAGCTCCTCGGTCATTGGTATCGGTGGTGCAGATGGAAGCGGTGGCTATGGTGGGCAGGAATTTGGCGGTGTGACTTATAGTTTGAGTGATAGTCGTCCGATGATTGTCCGTATGAAGGTCGTTGAGGTGATTAAAAATCCGATAGCTGCTGAAGGCAGTGAGGTAGATGCTTTTGCCGAGCAAAATGGCAAACTCAAGCCCCTGCCTCCGAAACCAAAACCCGATCCGAAGATCTCCACCAATGGGCGTGATGAACAGCAATATCATGACGGCTATGCGTGGCGTAATGCGATTGATTCGATTCCGCAACTCTATGTGAACTACGCCTATTTCCCCAGCACCAAGGCTGATTCTCTCTTCAAATATCGTCAGACCTATCAATCTTCCACTTCGCCCTATCAGAATATGGCGGATCTGGACAAAAAGATCAATGAGGCATTGATCAAGCGATTTGGCACGGGTACGCTTGATGGCGATTCGGTAAAACTGGATGGCACGGCTAAAATTTGGTATATCGGTCGCTTCTTAGATGGCTTCATCTTCGATACGAATATTGATGAGGTGAAAAAGATTATTTATGGCAAGGTAGATACAAAGGGAGCGGTGATCTCCTATACACCCAAGTTAAGTCAAAAGAAATACATTGATGCTTGGTATTATACGGTTCCGAGTTTACGTTTTGGCCAGTGGGCAACCTTGGTCAGCACTTCCAGCCACTGTTATGGCGCTACCGGTAAAGAGGGATCTTCGACAACCTCCACCACAGGAGGGAATAGCTCAGCCAATTACGACATGATGAATTACTATAATATGATGAATTCGTCTTATGGGAACTCCTATTACGGCAACTATTATGGTAATTATTACGGGGATTATTATAATAATTACTATGATGATACCACCTCGAATACCAACACAACTGGTGTATCAACCACCACGACTGTCTCCACGGAGATTCAATCTTATACGCCGCTGATCTTCCAAATGTATATTGAAAAGAAGGAGTAGCAAGTAGGTTTTTTAAGATTCAAGATTCAAAATGCAAGACGGAAGGCAATAGACAAGGCTTTCCGTTTTGCGTTTTTTTGTCATTGTGTTTTCTGCTATCACTGCCATTGCTTGTCATCGCGATGTGGTTGTAGCTGATGCCCGTCCTTTCGAATTTAAATCCTTTTTGATCCGGCAAAAAGGACGAAAACCCCTCTTCCTTCCTTCCTTCCTTCCTTCCTTCCTTCCTTCCTTCCTTCCTTCCTTCCTTCCTT
>JAVVZO010000018.1:32214-37393 GCA_036650515.1 Alistipes sp. | reverse complement strand
GTATCTGAAATGATTTTCTTTCAGTTTTAATAGATCTGCAGGGTGTCGAGCGCTTCATAATAGATGTAAGAAGCTGTTTGAATCAACTTCGCTCAGTTCTCACGGCTGATGTGGTGGCATCTTCATGCTTAGATGCTGTTTTGCAGATATATCGCCGTAAAACACTGAAATAAAAACAGTTGCATGATTACAACCTCATTATTTCAAAGGTTTTACAAATTGCTTGTCTATCAATTAGTTAACTTAAATTTATGGAAAATTAAAATAATTTTCCTATCTTTACGAAAATTAAGTGAGCTAAAATAATTATTATACCTCTATTTTCGAGTATATTTGGGGATTCAAAAACCACGAGTATATTAGTATATGTGCTTGTTGATCAAGCGACAAAGAGATAGAATCGGGGCGATAAATAATGGAGAACAGCTTCTTAAAATGTATCAAATAAAGATTACTTACTTGTACCAAAATGGATCCTATCAAACACCATAAAGAGTGCTCCCAGCCGGAAATCGGTCGTGGCTGCACATTCTGCAACTGTCATTCCGACTGTGAAGCAACACCCAGCGAGGGTTGTTTTAAACTTCATGAGACCCAATGGACAGCGGGCTATCCGGATAATATCGCCAGTAACATCTTTGAGGTGCGCTTCAAGAATACCCGGCGCTCCTATTTCATCAACGAAAATAATCTACCACTCCAGCAGGGTGATATTGTCGCTGTTGAAGCCTCTCCGGGGCACGATATTGGCATCATCTCCCTCACCGGTGATATGGTGGCCAAGCAGATGCGCCGCGTCGGTTTCAACCCCTTCAACGGAGAGTTCAAAAAGATCTACCGCAAGGCCAAGCCTTACGATATTGAGCGTTGGCAAGAGGCCATTGCCATGGAACACGAGACGATGATCGCCTCACGTCAGTTGGCTGCCGAGATGGGGCTGAACATGAAAATCGGCGATGTCGAATTTCAAGGTGACAAGATCAAAGCTATTTTCTACTACATCGCCGATGAGCGGGTTGACTTCCGCGAATTGATCAAGGTTTTTGCCGAACAGTTCCATATCCGCATTGAGATGAAGCAGATCGGAGCGCGCCAAGAGGCCGGTCGCATCGGTGGCTTGGGGGCATGTGGCCGTGAATTGTGCTGTGCTTCATGGATCGCAGGGTTCACCAGCGTCACAACCAACGCCGCCCGCATGCAGGAGGTTTCGCTCAATCCGCAAAAGCTTGCAGGACAGTGTTCTAAATTAAAATGCTGCCTGATGTATGAATATGACACCTATACCGATGCCCGAAAGTCTTTCCCGCGCCTCAAAGATCCACTTCAGGCACTCGATGGAGACTATTTCTTGGTCAAAAGCGATGTGTTAGCCGGAACGATGTCCTTCAGCAGCAGCAAAGATGCCTTGGTCAACATGGTCATTCTCCCTATTGCGCGTGTCAAAGAGATCATGGAACTCAATCGCGCAGGCAAGAAAGTAGACCAATTACAAGGTGCTGATGTACAAACGACTACCATCGAAGAACCCACCTATCACTCCGAAGAGGACAGCATTACTCGCTTCGATAGCCACAGCAAATCCGGCCGCGGCGGAAAAGGCAAAAATGGTCCTCGTCGTGACAACCGACCACGCAATAACGAAGGGGCTGATCGCAACGGCGAATCACGACCACCACGTCCCAAACAAGTGACCACGGCGGAGAATGGCGAGCGCCCCATAGAACGCAAAGAGAACCGTGACCGCCCGAACAACAACCGCGAAGCACGTCCTCAACGTCCTCAACAACAGCCATCCACACCCTCCTCTGTTTCAGAAAATAAGGAGCGCCCTGTGGAGCGCAAAGAGAATGGCGATCGCAACAACAACCGCCATGGACGCAACAACCGTGGACGCATGAACCGTCGTCCCACTGGAGAAAATGGGGGGACAGCCAAGCCAAGCGGAAGCGCCGTTAGCACACCCGTTAAAAAAGAGTAGATCAACGTGTTAAAGGCTTTTTGCATAGGTTGTATAGCACTTTGTACTGTCAGCTGCCTCTCGCCAACGGGGGCAGTGATGACCGATGTGGATGCTCAATATTGGTGCAAGCCGGCCGAGGTGACACTCGAAAATGCCGACACCACCACCTTTTGCGACCTTCAGCTCCTGCTCCGCTGCAACCAACTTTTCACGGCTGATTCCATCCGAATGACAGTGACCTTCTTTACGCCCGATTCAATCACCTATGCCGAAAGGCTCACCTTCCCCGTTGACCATGACCGCCGCGCAAGCGCACTGAGAAATACCATAGAAGTGCCCTATCGTCAGCATATTATACTCCAACATAGCGGATCTTACCGCATCTCGCTCACACCTTATATGCCACAGCATGGCATTGAGGCTGTGGGTTTAAACCGTACAAAAAGTAAGTAATTTTGGGAAAAGATAAACTACGTAGATTCGAGGAAAACCTCACCTTCGCCTGCTTCGTGCAACCTGAATTTGAGGCTATATTTCATCAAGATCATCCGCTCAAAGGCCGTTGGCAAAAGGATTTTTTCAAAAACGACCTTCCGATAGTCTTAGAACTGGGCTGTGGTAAAGGGGAGTATACGGTGGCTTTGGCTGAACGTGAGCCCAACAAGAATTTTATCGGCATCGACATCAAAGGCGCTCGTATGTGGCGCGGGGCTAAAACCATTCAAGAACAAGGACTTACCAATGCCGGATTCCTCCGCACACGGATCGAATTCATCGAATCCTTCTTCGCCTCTGGGGAGGTTTCAGAGATTTGGATCACATTTCCCGATCCACAACTCAAAACCCGCCGTGCAAAAAAGCGGCTCACATCGCCCTTTTTCTTGACCGCCTATGCACGATTTTTGGCCGATAAAGGTATTATTCATCTGAAAACGGACTCTCAGCACCTCTATCAATATACACAAGCGGTAATCCAATATTTTAACCTGCCTTGTGCTGTGGCCAATGACGATATTTATGGCAGTGGCTTTGCCGATGAAGTACTCTCAGTCAAAACCGCCTATGAAGAACGCTTTCTTTCGCACGGTCTGCCAATCACCTACACCCGCTTTTCACTCGATGGGCGCACCGATTTTCCGGCCTTCGATTGGGAAGGAGATGCCCTTGAGGAGAAAGACAACGAGATCGCTCGCACCGATTTTCACAAGAAAATTTCTACGCTTCCAGAGTAGGAAAACGATCCATAGAGAATTTCACATGGATGGGCATTGCGCCTCATACCAACCTTGATTGTAACAGAAATCACGTAATTCACCACGTGTCATCAACCGCACATATTCATATTCGGCAGGAAGCACCGTATAGGTACAAAATCGGACGAAATCCTGCGAGACCAGCTCAAGACTGACTTGTCCCCGATCCTCTTTATCAAAAATACCCCACAGCAACGACCCCACCGTCGAGCCTGTCTCTGTTTTCTCAGCAAATACATAGCCCTCGCCCGGTTGAAGACGGCAACTACAAAGTGGACACATCCGCTCAATGGTCATTGAATTAATTTGCGGAATATTTTGATTTGGTTCTATACCACCTCTACTAATCGTGTGAGTCATGTTTTCACGTTGCTCACACCACTCTTGAAGAAAATTATTTGTTCTAATGCGTTTCAATTTCATAGTCCAATCTCAGTAAAGCCTCTTTTACATAGCTTAATGATAGCGACACCTATGCAAATCAAAACAAAAAACATGACAAAACCTCTTCCAGCAGACATTTTTGCCGTTTTTGACGATAAAAACATCCGTTTAAAATACTATATTCTCCATATTGAGCACACAAAAGGCCAATAACAGAAGAAATAGAGCATCCAAAGAAGATGGGTAGTTCTATGGGTTAGGAGCTAATTGTGGATTTCAACTGGTGCATGGAGATGGCGCAAAATCACTTGAAGTTTCGCAAAGCCATCATGCTTTGAAGAGACCTCCACACTCATTTTATTTGGCTCAATGTAAAAAATCGGTTGGGAAGTCCGGCTTAAGATAAAAACGAAGTTGGTAGAATAAGAAGCGGTCTACACATTCATCAACCATTGGTCAGCCTTTTATAGGTACAGAAAGCCAATTCGCCCTGATCATCACGCAGGTGCATCCCTCCGCCTTGACAGAAGCGGAACATTTCGCACGTTGCACACGCATCTTTGTGCATCCAACTCCGATCACGATAGGGCACAAAACGCTCTTGCCACACCTGCCAAAATTTATCTTGGTAGATATTTCCTTGGTGGTAATCGGCTCGAATAGAGGTGCATCCAGAGATTGCGCCATCAATGCGAATAGAGGCCACCGAGATGCCGGCCGCACACTGATAAAAATCATCGCGCACCTCCGCCTCATAATTACCCAAGAAGCCTTCACACCCGAAGCTGACATCAATGCGTCCTTCAGCTCGCGTCTGCTTGATAAACTCCATGATTTCTCGCAGTTGAGCGTCAGAAACACAAAGTGTTGCGTCATTCTTTGCTCGTCCAGAGGGGAAGATGGTCGCTATACGCCAATAGGCAACGCCTTCGGAGATCAAAAACTCTTTAAACTCCTCTAAACGCGCAACCAACGGGCTTGTCACACAGGTGATTACATCATAGGTGAGTGTCGGTTCGGCAACAATCATCCGAATCGCTTGAAGCGCTCGCTCGAAACTATTGGGATTCCGCCGCACATAGAGATGGGTATCGGCAAAGCCATCTAAGCTCACCGACACAGAGCGCAAACCAGCACGCATCAGACTATGCAACCGCTCTTGGGTCAGTGCGAAGCCATTGGTCACCATCCCCCACGCATAGCCGCGACGAGTAACCTCCGCACCGGCCTGCTCCAAATCCTCCCTGAGGAGCACTTCGCCCCCCGAAAAGATGATCAGCACATCGGCAGGATGAACGTGAGGGGTCACCTCCTGATCCAAAACACGCAGGAAATCAGAAAGGGGCATATCGGGAATGGCTGGATCTACCCTACAATCACTCCCGCAATGGCGGCACGACAAATTACAACGAAGCGTACACTCCCAAAAGAGCGTACGCAACTCATGTTTTGCCACCAAATCAGCATATAAATGAGAGAACAAGCGGAGTCCGATTGACTTCCGCCAGCTCAAACGACAGTTTGCCATTGGTTATTTCTGGGATTGAGGCGTTTGGGCGGCAGCCTCCTTGGCAGCAGCCTC
>JAVVZO010000018.1:0-32114 GCA_036650515.1 Alistipes sp. | reverse complement strand
ATTGAGGCGTTTGGGCGGCAGCCTCCTTGGCAGCAGCCTCCTTGGCGGCAGCTTCTTTGGCAGCAGCTTCCTTGGCAGCCTCCTCTTTTTGCTTCTCAAGCACTTGCTGTTCGATCTGCTGCTCAATGTCTTTAGGAGGACGTACCCCATAAAGCACTCGAATGGCGGGCAAAGAGAGCTCACTTTTATCCGATTTAGGGTCGGCAGTTGTTTTTTCACCGTTCTTTACGGTGGAGCAAGCGGTTGAAAAACCGAGTAATGCCAGCAAAGCCAATTGAATTTTCTTACTCATTCTCCTAATTTTTAGCACTATTTTCATACAAATATAGGCATTTTAGCCCGAATCGCATCTTTTTTATAAAAAAAACGGAAAAAGTTTTTGAAAGTCAATACATTTTACGTTACTTTGTCGAACAATAATTCATTAATACATTTTTTTATGACAGGTAAGGTAAAATGGTTCGATAGCAAGAAGGGCTACGGATTCATTACAAGCGAAGATGGAAAAGAAGTCTTCGTTCACTTCTCAGGTATCGTAACGGATGGCTTTAAGTCACTCAACGAGGACCAGAAAGTCGAATTCGAACTGGGCAATGGAGCCAAGGGCGAACAGGCAATCAATGTACGCGTCGTTGAGTAATCAATAAATTATCTACGACTTCCTTTGAGAGAATATCTTCGGATATTCTCTTTTTCTTTTTATATGCCCCCAAACAACTTCTCTGCACGATTTTTGTTTTTCATTCGAAAATAAATCGTAATTTTGTAGGGTCAAAACACTCTTATAAAGAGCTGAACAAGCAGTCATAATATCGCAAAATTAGATAACTCACAACATTAACAATTTTATCAGATGAAAGACGCTATTGCAATTCTCACAGGTGGCGGTCCGGCTCCAGGTATGAATACCGTGATCGGAAGCGTTGCCAAAACTTTTTTACGCAAAGGATACCATGTCATCGGTCTCCATGAAGGATACTCAAGCCTTTTCGAAACGCATCCACGCACCGTAGATATTGATTTTATTTTAGCTGATGGTATTTTTAATCAAGGCGGATCATTGCTTCAAATGAGCCGGTTCAAACCCACACCAGAAGATTTTGAGCAGCGTTTCAACCTTGACTTTTTCAAGAAAAATAACATCAAGCTCTTAGTCACCATTGGTGGTGACGACACCGCCTCCACAGCCAATCGCATAGCCAAATTTCTCGCAGAGAAACAATATCCCATTTCCAATATTCATGTACCGAAAACCATTGATAACGATCTACCACTACCAATGGGCACACCTACATTCGGGTTTGAATCAGCCAAGGACAAAGGTGCTGTCATCGCCCGAGCCGTCTACATTGATGCTCGCACGAGTGGCAATTGGTTTGTGCTGGCCACGATGGGTCGTTCTTCAGGTCACTTAGCCTTCGGTATCGGCGAAGCATGCCACTATCCAATGATCATCATTCCCGAAATGTTTGATAAAGCCGAAATCACCGTAAACAAGATCGTCAACTTGGTGATTTCATCCATCATCAAACGCAAGATCATGGGGATGGACTACGGTGCCGCCATCATCTCTGAAGGCGTATTTCACATTTTAAGTACCGAAGAGATCACCAAGAGCGGTGTTCACTTCACCTATGATGAACACGGACATCCCGAGTTAGGCAAGGTCTCAAAAGCGCACCTTTTCAGTGCAATATTAGAAAGACGAGTTAAAGAGTTAGGGCTTGATGTCAAGAGCCGTCCGGTAGAATTGGGTTATGAAATTCGTTGTCAAACCCCGATCGCCTACGATCTGACCTACTGTTCAGAGTTGGGAATTGGCGTCTACAAACTCTACTCTGAGGGGAAGACGGGTTGCATGGTTTATGTGGACAGCGAAGGCAACATCTCACCGCTCTATCTCAAAGATCTGCAAGATCCCATAAGTGGCAAAATCATGCCACGTTTGGTAGATATTCACTCCGACAAATTCGCATCTGTGGTCGATTATATCCTCAACGCCATTACACCGGCCGACTACGAAGCCGCCAAGAAATACGTTGCCCATCCGGAGCTGTTTGACTTTCACAAGATCCTCAACTGGAAATAGACAACTTTCTCCAAGCAAAGCAAAATCGCTTTGTAAGTTTTTAGTTTCGAAAGAAGCCACTAAAAATTAGTGGCTTCTTTCGTTTGTTACGCGTAATAATCTACTACCGCGCGTTCCTTACGCACCTTATTGCAGTACGCGCTGATAGCTACGTGAGCAGGATGTTGTTTATAAGCCCTTAAATCCTCTTGAGAGCTAAATTCAGAGATCAACACCGCGTCATAGGCAGCATCATCAGAACTATTCACATTCAGCCCCACTTCAATGTGTTTAATCTGCGGAATGATGTCGCGCAGAGCCTCCAAATGGTTTTTCATCCAGAGCGCATGATCAGCGCTACTTTTTCCATCGGCGTCCTCAAGGAATCGCCACATAACAATATGATGTAACATCGTATAATGAATTAGTAAAAAGTTACAAATTAGGAATTTCTAATTGAGGATCTACCCACAGATTCAGCACTTCCGATTTCAAACGACGGGCTCGCTTCACCGTATAGCGGGTACCTCCAGTAGATCCATCATAATAGGCCACTAAAACGGATGCCTGATCCACCAAAAAATCATTTCGATGAGCATAACAAGCAGGTGTATAGTGCTCTTCGATCACAATCGTCTGATCTGCTGCTGCCAAAATAGAGTCATAACGCACACGCTCCGCCACAGGGAAACAATACGCCTGCCCCACAAACGGAACAACGGCTATCAACCGCAATTCAGGCAAAGAGAGCCGCAACTCCAAGACCGCCTCTGCCGCCGCTAAATCAAATCCCACCGCCATACCACTTAAAAAAGTATGAATACCGCGGTCAAAAAGGGTTGTAATCGTCTGTCGCAAAGCCTCATCGACACAACCGTCATAGTTTCGGTGTCCTGTAAAAGCCGCTGTCAAGGATTGATCCACATTCATTGCGCAAATATAATTCTTTTGGCTTGAACTTTGCAATTCTGCCTTATGAATTCTTAAAATTTCTCGATTATGAAAAACAAAGGTATGTGTATTGCTTCCCTGGTCGGCGGTATGATCATCGGCTCCGCCCTCACTCTGCTCCTCACCCCGCAATCGGGTCCTGAGTTGCGCCACGCACTCCGTGAAAAGATGGACAAAGAGTTTGACAAAATCTCTCAAGAGATTGATGCCGCTCGCTGTCAATGTGACCAGAAACCCGAAGAGGCTTAACATGGAGGGAGATAAAACGCCTCACACACATTTTGGAAGTGCCCTGCTGTTGTTCTTACTAACCGCGGGCTTGGCAATCCTGCTTTTATTAGGTGCTGGCTTGGTATGGTTGACAGAGGTCATCGGATCGTTCATTGGAGCGTCGCTGATCACGGGCGGATTCTTCGCGCTACTCTCGGTGGTCGTCTATCTGTCTACTCTTCGGCGTGCGATGAAACAGATTCGCACACAGATCGACACCATCTACGAGGTGGCCTATGCGGCACAACTGGGTTATAAATGGCTGATGGGTGCGTTTTATAAACTAATCGGATAGACGTTTAGAAACTGTTTGTCTCGTTGCAAGGGATAAAAAACCCGGATTCCGTCAAGGAAATCCGGGTTTTTAATAAAACGCTTGCAAACGATTTATTTACCGAAGAAACGCTTGTAAAGTCCTTGGAAACCAGCACCGTGACGAGCCTCGTCCTTGGCCATTTCGTGCACTGTATCATGCACAGCATCTAAGTTTTGAGCTTTGGCCAAACGCGCCAAACGCATCTTATCCTCGCAAGCACCTGCCTCAGCATTCATACGCTTGAAAAGGTTGGTTTTGGTATCCCAAACTACCTCGCCGAGCAATTCAGCGAACTTCGAAGCGTGCTCAGCCTCCTCAAAAGCATAACGCTTGTAAGCCTCAGCAATTTCAGGATAGCCCTCACGATCAGCCTGACGGCTCATTGCGATATACATACCCACTTCGGTGCATTCACCCATAAAGTGGTTCTGTAAACCCTCCATCAACTCTTTATCTGAACCTTTTGCATCACCAATTTTATGCTCTGTTGCAAAGGTCAAACCTTCGGATTGCTCTACAACCTCTACAAATTTGTCTTTACCCACTTTGCACATTGGGCATTTTTCGGGAGCCTCAGGACCTTCATGAATGTAACCGCAAACGGTACAACGCCATTTTTTTGCCATAATCTTTCTATTTTTAGGAATGTTTTCTGTTTTCTTGTTGAGCAAAGATAATCATTCAAATTGATAATTACAGATAGTCTGCTATCATATTTTTTTATTCCACCATCAATATTTCTTATAGAGCCGCCTTTTCTGCCTGCTCAAGAAGCTGTTCTATACGAGCAACAACCGTCTCGTCTTTGGCCAGCACACGCTTCTGTCGATCCATCAGATAGAGTGAGGGAATTGCCCTCAAATCGTAGGTCGACAAGGCAGTGATCCGCGCCCCCTTGTCATAAGCATTGATCCACGAAGTGGGAATTTCCGACTGATCTTTACGCCATTCCGTCAAATCCTCATCGGGATAAAGTGCCAGTACACAGAGCTTTCCTTGCTCTATCAGTGCAGACAGGGGTGCCGAGGCAATGATCTGTTCACAAATCTCGCGGCACATCGGGCAACCCGGATTATGGATAAAAAGCAGCACGTAATCTGATTGAAGCGCATAAAGTGAAGCCTGCTTCCCCGAAGCCAAGGTGTAGTTAAAATCACAAGCTTTCTGCCCTACCCGATTCCTGCGAGCCAATTTAAGGTCATACATCGGCGCAATCTTTTCCCACTGATCCAGCAACGGACTTTGCACCAAAGCCTCCAGCACAGGAATATAAAGCTCTCCATTGCGCCAAGGAGAATTGGGGTCATAGAGTACCATTGCGGCCAACCAAGCGAAGTAGTCGAGTGCCTGCTTCGACACGGCGGCACGCGCCATAAGTTGTTGCATCGGTTGGGGATCTGAAGGCTCTAAACCAGCGATATAGGCTACATAGGCATGGAGCATCTGCATCGAATCTGCGGTGGCAAAAAAGAGGGAGTCGGAAAAATCCACCTGATCCCAATAATGATCACGCACATAGGCACGCTGCGCCTTTTCGTCCAACCCATCCGGCACAACAACTGGTCGGAATGGTTGTTCTTGTTGAAGATCTTCCACCTTCGCCTCCGTAACAACCGCTTCGGAGGTCAAAGTTCGTCGGCCACAAGAGGTTATAAGTAGCAATAACCCATAAAAAAGGATGCGCATCATGACACAAAATAATTTGAGATCAAATATACACTTTTTCCTCTTTTGTCGATCCTTTAAACGAAAAAAATATGCTCCACAAAAATTTTGCACGGGATTTGCAAGTCTCCATTTTGTTAAAACAATCTCAAATTCACGCTTATGGATGTAAAGAAAACAGTTTCAAGCACAGGGTTCAAATTGAGTGTTATGACTCTGGCGATTATGAATGTGACGGCCGTGGTAAGTCTTCGAGGACTTCCCGCCGAAGCAGTTTACGGACTATCTTCAGCCTTTTATTACCTCTTTGCCGCGATCGTATTCCTCATTCCGACCGCCTTGGTAGCTGCTGAGTTAGCCGCAATGTTCTCCGATAAACAAGGCGGAGTGTTCCGCTGGGTGGGCGAAGCTTTCGGTGCACGGACCGGGTTTCTTGCCATTTGGCTACAATGGATCGAATCAACGATCTGGTATCCGACCGTCTTGACGTTCGGGGCGGTCTCGATTGCCTTTATCGGCATGAATCAGACACACGATATGTCGTTAGCATCCAACAAAATGTTCACTTTGGTGGTGGTATTGGCTATCTATTGGATCGCGACGCTAATCTCCCTGAAAGGGTTGGACTGGGTTGGTAAGATCAGTAAGTGGGGCGGCATGATCGGCACGATTATACCTGCCATATTGCTCATCGTCTTAGGCGGCATTTACCTCGCTTCGGGCGGGCATAACCACATGGATATGTCGCAAAGTTTCATTCCCGACCTTACCAAGCTCGACAATTTAGTCTTGGCCAGCGGTATCTTTCTCTTTTACGCCGGCATGGAGATGATGGGTATTCATGTCATGGATGTCAAAAATCCGGTAAAGAATTATCCGAAGGCCATTCTCATCGGCTCGCTGACCACGGTGATTATCTTTGTTTTGGGAACTTTTGCTTTGGGATTCATCATTCCTGCAAAAGATATTAACCTCACTCAGTCACTGCTTATCGGCTTCGACAACTATTTTGCCTACCTCCACCTCTCATGGGCATCGCCTATCATTGCGGTAGCATTGATGTTCGGCGTTTTGGCAGGCGTATTGACTTGGGTTGCCGGCCCTTCGAAAGGTATTTTTGCCGTGGGCAAGGCGGGCTACCTGCCTCCTTTCTTTCAAAAGACCAACAAAAATGGTGTACAGCGCAATATTCTGCTCATCCAAGGTCTCTTGGTTACCCTACTCTCGTTGCTCTTTGTGGTCATGCCCTCTGTCCAATCTTTCTATCAAATTCTCTCTCAACTCACCGTGCTGCTCTATCTGCTGATGTATATGTTGATGTTTGCTGCGGCTATCGTGCTACGGTATAAGATGAAAGAGACCCTTCGACCCTTCCGTTTAGGTAAAGGCAACGGTTTGATGTGGCTCTTAGGTGGGGTTGGCTTTTTAGGCGCACTCTTGGCTTTCGTCTTGAGCTTCATTCCGCCCGGACAAATTTCGACAGGCAGTAACACCGTTTGGTTCTCAGTATTGATTATCGGCGCACTCGCCGTGGTGATTGCACCTTTTATCATCTATGCTGTCCGGAAACCTTCGTGGAAAGATCCAGATGCAGCCGCTGAATTTGCCCCCTTCCATTGGGAGAAAACAGATCAAAATCAACCTCTTCAAAAATAAGCGACCATGATACAAATCATCGACAGAACAACCGTTCGTGCCGCCATCGAAGCGGCCTATAACCGATATAAAACCGATACAACGGGTAAAAATGCCGACTATATTCCTTATTTGAAGAATGTCCCCAGCCACCTCTTCGGCATATCTGCGTGCTTGCCCGATGGCGAGATCATCTCGGTGGGTGATGTGGATTATCACTTCGGCATTGAATCGGTATCTAAAGTGCCCACAGCACTGTTGGCTATGAATCAGACCAGCGCCGCGGAGATACTCACCAAAATTGGTGCTGATGCTACCGGCCTTCCATTCAATTCGATCTTAGCCCTGCTGCTCGAAAATGAACACCCCTCCACCCCTTTGGTAAATGCCGGTGCTATCAGTGCCTGCTCGATGATCCAGCCCAAAGGGGACTCAAAGGCCAAATGGAGGGCTATTCACGGATTTATAGAGCAACTATGCGGGTCAAATGTCAAGGTCATTGATGAGCTATATCAATCAGAAACAGCCACCAACTTCAACAACAAATCCATTGCGTGGTTGCTCAAGAAGTACGATCGCATCTATGATGATCCCGATTTATCGCTTGATCTTTATACGCGTCAATGCTCGATCGGCATCACCGCCACACAACTATCAATCATGGCGGCAACCATTGCTTGCAGTGGCCGGAATCCACTCAGTCACGAAATTGTCTTCAAGCCAGAACTCGCGGCACACATCACCGCACTCATGGCCACCGTTGGATTTTATGAACATACAGGTGATTGGCTCTTTTCGACAGGATTGCCCGCAAAAACGGGTGTTGGTGGTGGAATCTTAGGTGTTGCGCCCGGATTGTTGGGGATGGCAGCTTTTGCGCCTCCATTGGACAACAGCGGCAACTCCGTAAAGGCACAGAAAGCCTTGAGTTATTTAGCCGGACGACTCAACCTCAACATCTTCTCCTCAACGCGTCATATCCTCGCAAGACCTGAGGCAGTAAAGGTTTAAGAAGCTGTCACAAAAAAGAGTGGGTTGGCAAAATTTGCCAACCCACTCTTTTTAAAAACCCGATCAATAGTCAATCGTACCGATGGCTTTATGGTAATCGGCATACGCAACTTTCTCCTGCAACATCGCCGTAATCAGGCTACTGTATGCCTGCACCCAAGCCACTTGCGCCGAAAGCACGTCAATGATGGGCAGCTTACCCTCGTTATAGCTGAAGGTATTGAGATCCAAGCTCTCTTTGGAAATCGTACACGCTTGGTGTGCAATCCCGATCTGCTTCGTGCCAACAACCAAATTGGTATAGGCCGCATAGAGTTCTTGCGAAATTCGATCTCGTGTTTGCTGAAGATCAAACTGTTTGGTAGCCACCAAAGCCCGCTGAGAAGCTACATTTTTATATTTAGCACCCCAATGGAAAATGGGAATCTGCAAAGAGGCGTAAACATAGGTATTGAACATGGTAGAGCCGTCAAAATTAAGCATTTGCGTACCCCATCCCTCTTTGATACCCACCGCCAAAGTCGGCAGGTATTTACTCCGCTGGATCTTCAGTTGTCGCAACTGGTAGTCGACATTTAATTCTGAAATACGAAACTCCGCACGATTTTCGAGGGCACGTTCCAAGTCAAAGATAGATGTTGGAATGGAATCCCGCCGACCGATCTGATCATTGAGGTAAAAAGGCACCATCGGCTCGCGTCCCATCAGGATATTGAAATTCTGTTGCGCCAACTCCCACGATTTGTGTGCTTCATTGCTCTGGATGCGGGCGTCGTTCAGTCGCGCCTGCACCGACAACAAGTCGGTTTTGCTGATCAAACCCTCTTTAAAACGATCTGCAACAACTTTCTCAAGATCTTCGATCAGCGACACATAGCGTTCTGTCAGCTGGTAAAGTGCACGTTTGGCCGCCGTAGACCAATAATTCACACTGGCCGAATAGACTACATTGTGCAGGGTCAGTTCTTCACTTTTTTTTGCAATATCGTATTGAGTTTTAGCGGCCTGATACCCATTACGAATCGCGCCACCCTTCCAAACAGGTAGGCTCAAATCGAGATCCAGCGAGTAGGTCTCGCCCGCCATATTCAGTGCCGAACCACCAAAATCAAGGTTGTAATCGTTGATCCGATATTGGGCACTGCCCGAAAAATCGAGCGAGGGAAGCATCGATGTCTTGGCTTCGCGCATGGCCTGACGCACCGCCTCGGCCTGCATACTGCTTTGTTGCAACGCCAAACTATATCCCAATACCCGTTTCCGATATTCATCGGCAGAGAGGGCTTCGGCATTGGTATCTATGGGTGTGGCCTTGAAGATAGATTCGGTCTCCGAAACTTGGGCGATCGTGGGTGTCCAAACAAAGAGTGTCGCGCCAAAAAGCAGCGTATGAATAAAATGATATTTCATGTTAGTCCTTATTTTTGATATTAAAGAAGATGCAGTAGGTTACAGGTAAGATAAAGATAGTCAAGCAAGTGGCCATCAGCAAACCGCCCATAATAGCCGCCGCCATACCACCGAACATTTGATCGGTCAGCAACGGAAGCATACCTAAAATCGTTGTCCCCGAAGCCATGGTAACCGGAACAATACGGGTTTTTGTTGCATCTATAACCGCATCAAGAGGCAACATGCCCGCTATTAGGTTAAACTTGATTTGATCTACAAGCACGATCGCATTTTTAATATTCATGCCGATCAAACCCAACACGCCCAACATCGCAAAGAAGTCCATGGATTTACCAAAGAGCAGCAGTCCCCAAACCACACCAATAAAGATCAGCGGCAGCATCAGCAGAATCACAATCGACCGACGGTAGTAGTGAGGGAAAAGGAATAGCAGGGTGAGGAAAATCAGCAAGAAGGTCAATGGCAGCTGTGAAGCGATAGAGCTATTGGATTCATCCTGCGTCTCTTGATCACCAAAAATGCGCATCGAATAGCCTTCGGGCAACACCACACCGGCTTTCACCGCCTTGTAGACTTGATTATAAGCAGCGATGGCATTGACATCACGCGCCGGTTCGCACTGCATCATCATCGTTCGTTGGCGATTGTAGCGCTTGATGATATTGTATTCATAGTCAAGGGTAAAATCACTCACGACCTGCTCCACTTTGACACTCGCGCCCTTGGTGCTATACACCGGCAGGGTTTTGACATCATTCAAGCTCATGGAGTCGATATTGGAGACCTTGAGCAAAATCGGCATCGTCACATCGCCTTCACGGTAAGCGCCCAACGGCATACCATTGGTGGCCGCACGGAGCGAGTTGGCTAATTGTTGACGGGTGATGCCTAATTGAAGGCCCTTATCCTGCAAGAAAGTGGGCTTCCAAACCGGAACTTTATCACCCCAACTGCTACGCACATCAATGATATTGTCACACTGAGTGGCTATATCTCGGGCTTGCTGGGTGAGTCGCTCCAAGGTGTCGATATTATCGCCAATGAATCCAATCTCTATTTTGGCATCGGGAACAGGCGAGAGCGCAAAGAGTGCCGAGCGGGTAATGATGTCGGGATAATGAGCAACCATATAGTCGTAAAAACGATTCTCCAGTGAAGAAGATTGTTCCGCTTCATGGGTTTCAATCAGCACATTGGCATAGTTCGGCATCGGGCCATAGGAGGCACTGGCTAAGTAGTAGCGCACCGGAGATCCACCCATGGTGATCGAATAATTCTTTATTTCAGGTTGCTCATTGAGGTATTTTTCAATCGAGAGCACCTTTTGTTCCACCTCCTTTATGCCATAGCCTTCGGGAAAGACCAAATCGGCACGGAAATAAGGCTTATACATCGAAGGGAAGAAGCTCTGTGGCATCAATCCCATCACTACCAATGATCCGAAGAGCGCGGCGACCACCGTGAGTACCGTGATAAAACGATGACGGATCAGATAACCCAACATCCGTTCAAATTTATGATACCACTTCGTGTCATAGGGATCTTGTGTCTCCCCTGAGTTATTTTCGGCCAAGATAAACGATCCGAAGACCGGCGTTTGTGTCAACGCCAAGACCCAACTCAAGCCCAGTGAAACAGCCAACACAACGAAAAGCGGGCTGACCATCTCTGCCACTGCCGAAGGGGCTAAATAGAGCGGTAAGAAGGAGCAAATAGCTATGAAGGTCGCTCCCAAGAGTTGCCATTGCGGCCCTTTTGCACCATCAATCAAAGCTTGATAGCGCGGGACACCCCGTTTTATGGCTATTTGGGCATTATCGGTCACCACAATCGCATTATCGACCAGCATCCCCATCGCAATAATAAATGCGGCTAAAGAGGTACGGTTCAAGCTCGTGCCCATGGCCAGCATCACCAACATCGTACCGCCCACAGAGAAGAGCAACGAACTACCGATCAACCAGCCCGCACGAGAGCCCATGACCAAGAAAATGATGGCGATAACGATAATCAACGATTCAATCAGGTTGATAATAAATCCATTATTCGCATCTTGAGCAATTTTATTTTCCGGATAGAGGGCTGTCAACTCCATACCCACAGGCAACTGTTTCGAAATCTCGGCCAACTTAGCCGCCACGGCATCGCCCACCGCAACCACATTATCCTTTGAACCAGAGGCAACTCCAATGCCAACCGCACGCAGGCCGTTGACCCTCATCAAGTTCGACGGTGGATCTAAGTAGCTTCGTTTCACATCGGCAATGTCGCCTAACTGTACTTCATAGCCATCTTTGGTGATGATAAGCTGTTTTCGAATATCCTCAATGCTCTGATAAGTACCATCGGCAAGAACCCGCAACTGATAAGCGCCCACATTAATTTCACCGGTATTAACCAAGGTGTTTTGTGCGGAGAGCATCTGTGCAATTTCCATCGGGTTGATGCCCAAAACCCCCAACTTCGCCGAAGAGAGCGAAACATCAATCACCTCAACTTGTTCTCCAGCAAGGGTTACCTTCTGCACACCATCAATAGGGATCAGCAACTTCTTGATTTTCTGCGTCCAGTCTCGTAACTCCTTATAGGAGTAACCGTCATCAACGGTCAGGGCATAATAGATGCCGAAGACATCGCCAAAGTCATCGTTGACCATGATAGCCGACGCTTCAGGCGGCAACTGTGATTGAATATTACCCACCTTGCGGCGCAACTCGTCCCACTTAACAGGCATTCGCTCTGGCGCAATGGAGGGCTTCAGCTCCAAGGTGATCTTCGAGAGACCAAATCGAGATTCCGACTTGACACTCTTTATTTCGGACATCGACTGCACCTCTCGCTCAATGGGTTCGGTGATCAACTCCTCCACCTCCTGTGGCGTTGCTCCGGGGTATTGAGTGATCAGCACCGCTGTTTTAATGACGAAGGGTGAATCCTCCTTTTTCGGTAGATGGAAGAACGAAACGATACCTCCCAAAAGGACTACCGCGAGAAAGAAGTAGATGATCTTCTTATTCTCTAATGCATATTTTGGTAAACTCATATCGGGATTTTTCTATTCTGTCAATATTTTCACTTGCTGGCCTTCGACCAAACGTTTAGAACCGGCAATAACTACCAATTCGTCATTTTTTAGTCCATCGGTGATGACCAAACCATCACGGCCTGCAAAGCCATCATTTTTCACCACCCTACGATGCACCGTACTATCTTTAGGATCAAGGATATAGACGCATAGATCATGACTACCAGAGACCGTAAAGGCCGAAGAGACAGGGATGGTTACAGCACTGCCCGTGTTGTCCTTCATCCGTAAAATCACCTTGCACGTAAAGCCCACAGCGATGTTATAGTCTTTTAAGTTGAACCGCGAATCAGAAATCTTCAGCGACACCGGCAATCCCGAACCATCCACTGAAGCTTGAACATACTCTTTGACCTGCGCCTTGAAGAAGGTTCCTTTATAATTTTCGAACTCCACCAAGATCTCCGGCGAATCGAGAAATTCATCAAGATTGCCCTCCGGCATGGTGAAACGAATTTGTAAACTGCGCGGGTCAATGAGGCAAACGATGGATGTCCCCGGTTGCACTTTCTGATAATTCTCGACATATTTCTTCTGAATAAAACCATCAAAAGGTGCACGCAACTTCGTGTCTCGCATCTGACTTTCGGCATTTTCATAGGCCGATTTCGCATTATCATAGCTGGCGCGGGTTTGCTCATAATCCTGATGAGAAATTGCATCGCGTGTCAAGAGTTTTTCGGCACGATCCATCTGCGCCTTGGCTGTTTGGTAAGAGGATTTCTTGGCATCTAATTGGAGCTGATAATCAAACGGATCAATAGCGGCAACCACCTGCCCCTTACGAACCATCTCCCCCTCAACGACATTCAAGGCCACCAAAGGACCGCCAATTTTAAAGGCAAGATCGCTGTATTGATCGGGAGTTACCGCGCCACTAAAGGATTTTTCAACCGCACCAAGCGCTTCTACCTTCAGCACCTTAACCGGTCGAACAACAGCCGCCTCTCGTACAGGAGAGCCACAGGAAACAAAGGCCATAGCCATACAAAAGGGCAAAAATAATTTGTGTGTTTTCATAAAAGTAAATATTAATCGATTCTTTATCTTCATTTTAATAGGAATAGTGGATACAAAAGTACTCTTAAAAAATTTACATAACGGATGCAGAATAAAAATTTGTTCCTAAAAAGAGTTTTATGAACATCATATGCGACTTTTAGAACATAAAATATAGATTCTGCGGGAGATTTTACTCTCCAAGGAGTAAAAATCGCTCCTTTTTGCCATGCGTGGAGAAACAGAACAGACCACATTTGCTTCTCGCAATGGCAGACAAAAAGGGGGTGCAATGATGGCGGGAAAGTCATCGTAGGCGCACTCCCGACCTGTCATCACGAAGAACGGCGTGATAGCGGAGCAGAAGGAGGTGTCCTTGTAATGGATGAAGTAGCTACACAAAAAATCCCGAAGCGCAAACTCCGGGATTTAAAGCGGGAAAATCTATCACCAATGTCTATTGCATCTTTTGGAAAATAGCGTTATACTCCTTGTATTTTTCCATCATCGCAGGCGACTCATCGCGCAATGAGAAGCAAATTTGCTTCAACGTCTCCACCAAAGGTTTGTTGGAGGGTTGCAACTTATAGGCTTTATCCAACCATGGGAAAGCAGCGGCATAGGCCTTGTTGGAATTTTTCAGATCTGTATCGTAATCAGCCTGACTGGTATACTCTTTAGAACTCATGGCCTCACGAATAGCATCACCTTTGGCGGCATGATAAACGCCTAAACGATAGATACCGTCATATACATCGGGAGCTAATTCATTCGCCACCTTCTCACCCACAACGATCGCGTTATCGTAATCCTTTAAGGTGTAATAGACCAAGCCCAAGCTCGACCACATATCCACACTCTTCGGGTCACGGTCAATAGCCTGTTTGATCAAAGAGACCAATTCAGAAGGATCGCCCACCCCCTTTTCGCGGGTATAAAGGGTCATAAAGCCCTCGATAATCCGCTGATTATTCGGGAATTTCGCAATACCGTCTGTCAACGCCTTTTTGGCTTGCTGAAGGAATGCAGCTTTCGCCTCACCTTCGGCTGTCGCAGCTTGGCCATAATAGCAATGGAAAAGATAGTAGTAAATATTACCCTCTTCATCGGTATAGTTGGTTGCAAGTGCTTTATCAAGTAGCTCCGCCCCCTTCACAAAAGACTGAGGGTCTTTTGCACCATCTAAGGTCAGCAAGTTGCCAGCATAATAGAGCAGGGCAGGATTTGCCTTGCCTCCGGCAGCTAAATAAGCTGGTTGCATCTGTGCCTCATAAGCGGTCATATAGGCCTTGGCGGCTCTCTTATATTCGGCGATGTCAATGTTCACATTACCCTCCTGCGAGCAGAAATTATTGATCTGCTCCAGTCCATCCTTCAACCGTGAAGCCTGTGACGCATCCATCTCATAGGCCTTGGCATAAGCGGCTAAAGCCACCTTGATGGCATCTGGATAGATCTGATCGGTCTCTTTCCATGAAATGACCTTACCATCTTTCAAATAAGCTGTCAGCCAGTTATAGACATAGGTGTTATAAATAGCACCTGTGGCTTCAATGGTCACCGCTGCGGTAGACTGGGGAGCTCCTAAAGCAAGTTGCAACATAGCCTCCTCCATACCGATAAAAATATTTTTTGTCGGTTCGACTGCAGCTTCATAATAGATCTTGCCGCGATTCATCCATGTGGCTACCTTGGTAGTTTTTTTAGCATCAGCAATATCCGCATCGCTCTTCTCTATCTTCTGCATAAAAGCATCGCGATCAACTTTCTGTGCTTTGACTGCTGGCACGGCGAGCAGCAAGGCTACTGTGGCCGCAAAAAACAATCTTTTCATTCGTGTGATGTTTTAAAGTTATTGGTTTAATTATTCTTTTTCTTCTGTTGAATCCTCGATAATAAGCGTCTCCTCCGTTGATTCGATGGGTTCTGCTGACTCCTCAACGCCCTCCAAGTGAATCATCGCAGCTTCATCTTCACCGGCAGGGACAGCCATCACCGAAGCAATCGCATCGCCTTCCCGCAAGTTGATAATCCGCACGCCCTGAGTAGCACGTCCAGCCATTCTAATCTGACTAACGGCGGTACGGATTGTCAGTCCTGAACGGTTGATGATCATCAGGTCATTTTCATCTGTAACAGACTGAATAGAGATCAGTTGGCCAGTTTTCTCGGTCACATTGATCGTCTTGACACCCTTGCCTCCACGATTGGTCACGCGGTACTCATCTAAGTCGGTACGCTTTCCGTAACCGTTTTCACTCAGTACCAAAACACCCTTGTCGCTATTTGGCTCGATGCAGATCATGCCGATCACCTCATCACCCTCGTCCAGCGCAATGCCCCGAACTCCGGCACCTACACGTCCAATCGGACGGACGGTTTTCTCATTGAAACGAATGGCTTTACCTCCGCGGGCAGCTATCATCACCTCTGAAAGACCGGTGGTGAGCATCGCCTCAATCAGCTGATCGCCTTCACGAATCACGATGGCGTTAACACCATTCAAACGCGGACGCGAATAGGCCTCCAAACGGGTCTTCTTGATCGTGCCGTCTTTGGTGCACATGATGATGTAGTTGTTGTTGACATACTCCTCATCGTCCAACCGCTTCACGTTAATGTAGGCTCGCACCTTATCATTTGGTTCGATTTGGATCACATTTTGAATGGCTCGTCCCTTTGAAGAGCGTGTGCCCTCCGGAATTTCATAGACCTTGAGCCAGAAGCAACGCCCCTTCTCGGTGAAGAAGAGCATTGTATTGTGCATCGTGGCGACATAGATGTGTTCAATAAAATCCTCGTCACGGGTAGCACTACCCTTTGCCCCCACACCACCACGGTTCTGCGTGCGGTATTCGGCCAATGGCGTGCGCTTGATGTAACCCATGTGGGAGATCGTGATCACCATATCTTCGTTGGCATAGAAATCCTCAGGATTAAACTCCTCAGAAGAGTAGATAATCTCCGAACGACGTGCGTCACCATATTTCTCTTTCATCTCGTGCAACTCGTCTTTGATGATCTGCATTTGGAGAGACACATCGGCAAGCACATTCGTAAAGTAGGTGATTTGCTTCTGCAACTCATCCCGCTCAGCAACCAGCTTTCCGTGCTCCAAACCGGTCAAGGCACGTAGACGCATCTCAATGATGGCCGATACCTGAAGATCGGAGAGGCCAAAACGGGTCATCATCTGCTCCTTGGCCACATCGGGAGTTAGCGAGCCACGGATAATCTTAATAATCTCATCAATATTGTCCTGAGCGATAAGCAAACCAAGCACGATATGCATCCGTTCTTCGGCCTTGCGAAGGTCAAAACGGGTACGGCGCACCACCACATCGTGACGGTGCTCCACAAAGTGTTGAATCAGATCTTTCAGGTTGAGCATCATCGGCCGGCCATTGACCAAGGCGATGTTGTTGACCGCAAAAGAGGTCTGGAGTTGAGAGTTTTTATAGAGTGTATTCAGTACCACACTGGCCATCGCATCCTGCTTGAGAATGATGATGATACGCATACCATTACGGTCAGACTCATCATTGATATAGGAGATGCCTTCGATCTTCTTATCGTTGATCAGGTCGGCAATCTTTTTAATCATCTCGGCCTTGTTGACCAAATAGGGAATTTCGGTCACCACAATACATTCACGGCCACTGGCTGTATGTTCGATTTCGGTGCGGGCGCGCGTAATCACACGACCACGACCAGTTAGCAGTGCCTCCTTGACCCCTTCATAACCATAAATAATACCTCCTGTCGGGAAGTCAGGCCCTTTGACATATTTCAGCAACTCCTCAATTTCTATATCCTTATTATCGACATAAGCACAGCAAGCATCAAGCACCTCGCTCAAGTTATGCGGAGCCATATTGGTCGCCATACCAACGGCAATACCACTCGCGCCATTGACCAGCAGCAAGGGGATTTTAGTCGGCAGGACGGTGGGTTCGGGAATCGAATCGTCAAAGTTGAGCGTCCAATCCACGGTCTCCTTATCAATGTCGGCCAACACCTCATCGGTAATTTTCTTCATACGTGCCTCCGTATAACGCATCGCTGCCGGAGAGTCACCATCCATCGAACCGAAGTTACCCTGACCATCGACCAACGGATAGCGCATCGACCAATCCTGTGCCAAACGCACCATGGCATCATAAACGGAGATGTCGCCATGGGGGTGGAACTTACCCAACACATCACCGACAATACGTGCCGATTTACGCGTGGGTTTATCCGAGGAGAGGTTTAACTCGGCACTCATATCATATAGAATACGGCGGTGTACGGGTTTCATCCCATCACGGACATCGGGCAAAGCGCGCGACACGATGACCGACATCGAGTAGTCGATGTACGCCGACTTCATCTGTTCTTCGATGTTGACAGGGACAATTCGCCCTATCAAACCGGCATTTTTTTCTTCTTCAGTTAACATTTCTTTCCTATTATTGTAAAACCAAGAAACTTGCAGTCCATTATTCAATCTAAATAACAAGCAAAAGTACGGTTTATTTTGCAAATGGGCAACTTTTAGCTCCAAAATCAGTAGGTCACAAAAATGTTTTCTCTATATTTTGCGATTTAAGGCCATTTTAAGGCGATTTAACAGCATCAAAAAAATATCTCGACCACCTGTCGAGATATTTTGACTATAAAGATAGATTTACTGTGGTCAAGCAAATTGTGACGACACAAAGATGATCAGCGAAAAGAGCCGAAAAGAATTTAAAACAGCTTCTAAAACATTGCAAAAAAAGTCTGACCTTGTGCAAAGCCGTAGAAGGAACATACCGAGAGACCGGTCGTGCTACAATCCAAGATGGGAGCACGGGAAAGTTCAGAGATTCAGGATTGCTCTACGCACAAATCACAACTGTCAGACCTTAGAAATTGATTTATACAGCAAAGATATAAATAAAATCGAAACAGAGCCTTCTGTTTCGATTTTATTTTAGAACGCGATGAGTAAATTCAAAACAGCTTCTAAATTACATCCTCCGACGGATTCATAGTAGAAGAGGCTGTTTTGGTCTCTCCCTTCATATTAACCACCGTGACAGTGATGGTTGTAGAGACCTCCCACCATTGTTTCGGATAGGTATTAGAGAAGTTGTCTGCACTAAAGCTCAACGGAATAAAGGAATAGGGGATCTTCAGTTTACTTCCCGGCCACTGAGAGAGCGTGCCACCCACTTTGTAATTCTGTTTTTCATCTCCTTTGTATCCACTTTGAATAAATGCATAGCGATCACAGGTTGCGAAGTAGATCACATCATCCAAGAGCGTCCCTGCAGGATGTGCCTCATCCAAATCTCGATCTGCAACCACATGAATGGCCTGTATCGACTCCGTCAGTGAAGGCCAAAAGCCCACAAATACATCTCCATGATAATTTGTATCTCCATTCTGTGCCGCAAATGTTAAAAATTTATCGGCAACCTCCTGTGACTGTGTGATCGGTTCCTTTTTTTCTTGAGCGACCATCTCAGGAGAATAATAAACCGGGCCTACAAACCGTAATTGCAGATCGGCATAACCATTATTTCTGAGTATGGTTAATTGCGTTTCATCAAAAACGCAATAGCCTAATACATAAGACGACATATTACGGTAATACGGATACTCGCCCGCTGGTTGCTCTTTCGATGAATCATTTTTCTCACATGCTCCAAGTAGTAGACTCAAAGCAGCTAATACCAAGATTTTTTTCATGATTTTTTGATTGAAATTAATAAACACTATTGATTTTAAACTGTCAATTAGAATTTATCATAATTTCAAGGGGGGGGGTAGACGAGACATATAGCAACCGTAGATACAAACGTTTCATAAGCCTAAAATTTAAAGTTAGTTAATAATACACTATTTTGCATTTAGAAATGCTCTAAAAGGATAACTTAACAACTCAAAAATTAATACAATAGAAATCGATTCGTACAGCAAAGATATAAATAAAAATCGAAACATATTCTTATATCTCGATTTTATTTTATAAATTCTTTCAATAGTTTGTTAAAATATGCAAGCAGTTTCTAACGGAAATCTATCTTTTCATAATTCGGATAATCGGTTGCACGGAAAATTTTCGGCATCGCACTACTTGCCCTGAAGGAGTTCACGGTGACCTCCACGTGATCTCCACTCAATTCATAGGTCAGCGATCGAGGAGTTGCCGTGGCCGTATTTATGCTCAGGACAATGGTGGTCATACCTGCCTGTGCAGATGTAGGGACAAGTCGCACCACCGCCACGCCCCCTGTTTCAGAGATCAGGGTGGTCTTAAAACTCCCATCAACCAAGTCGAAGGCGTGTGTTGGATTGTCAAGAATATTGTGCGAAGTGCGGTTCACGGCATCCATCACCACCTCTTTTTTCGAAGAATCAACCTCCCAGCGGGTTTTGCCGTCACAGAAAACCTCAGCGATACCAAAGCTCATATAATAGCTCTCGCCCTTCACCACATAACGTCCCTCAATGAGTTGCTCCCCCGAGGTGACAGAAAAAGAGACGGCATAGCCCGGCATCTTGCGCACCTGCTCCGAGAGTCGTGTCAGCAGTGCCGTGGAGCGAGCATCGGCGAAAGCGGGGAGTTCAAGCAACAAAAAAGGGAGTAAAAGGAGTAGAAATAGCGGGCGGAGAGGGTTCTTTTTCATGATTTTTTATTGAACGAGATGAATAAATTTTAAACGGTTTCTAAAATACGCCAAGATCTTGTAGACGAGCCTCCAAAGAGGGCAGATCATGGTAGAGAATATCGCGCGGTTTAGCACCCTCCTGCGGCCCAACAATGCCCGAACGCTGAAGTTGCATCATGATGCGTCCGGCACGGTTGAAGCCCACTTCATAATTGCGCTGGATGGAGGAGGTTGAAATCTGCCCTTGCGACACTGCCGCACGCGCAATATCCGCAAAAAGAGCGTCATATTTCATCGCCTTGCCCTCTTCGCTACCCAAGCCAACGGCTTCGGCACTCGACTCCGGCGTATAGTCTGGTAGCGGATAGGCGGCGGTATAACCTTGTTGCTTAGCTATATAGTCTACCACGCGCTCCACCTCCGGCGTATCGACCAAAGCGCATTGAATACGCGTCAACTCACCGTCTTTGGAGAGGAGCATATCACCCCGTCCAATCAACTGATTCGCCCCCGGTTGATCAATAATGGTGCGCGAGTCAATCATCTGCATCACCCGAAAGGCAATACGAGCAGGGAAGTTGGCCTTGATACCACCGGTGATCACCTTTACATCCGGACGTTGGGTGGCCACAATCAGATGGATACCGATGGCACGCGCCTTTTGTGCCAAACGCATCACCGGACCTTCCACCTCTTTGGCGGTCATAATCAGGTCGGCAAACTCATCTATCACCACCACGATGTAGGGCATAAACCGATGTCCTTTTGTGGGTAGCAGTCGGCGGTTGATAAATTTTTCGTTGTATTCAGCAATGTTACGCGCCCCCGCACGGCGGCAGAGATCCAAGCGCGTATCCATCTCCGTACAGAGCGCATTGAGGGTATAGATCGCCTTTTTTGGATCGGTGACGATGGCCTCCTCTTCCGACTCCATTTTCGCCAAAAAATGCTTCTCAATTTTGGAGTAGAGCGAAAACTCAACCATCTTGGGGTCAATCATCACAAATTTCAACTGCGCCGGATGTTTGCTATAAAGCAAGGAGGTGATGATCGCATTCAGTCCCACCGACTTACCTTGTCCGGTAGCACCGGCGACCAAGAGGTGTGGCATCTTGGTTAGGTCAAAAACATAATTCACATTTTGGATCGTGCGACCAATCACCACCGGTAATTCCGCCTTGAAATTCTGAAATTCAGGCGAACAGATGGACGAGTACATCGACACAATTTGCTTATTGATATTCGGCACCTCAATACCGATCGTTCCACGGCCCGGAATCGGAGCTATAATACGAATGCCCAATGCTTTGAGACTTTGTGCAATATCGTTCTCAAGCCCTTGAATCTTCGATATTTTAATACCCTCGGCCTGCACAATCTCATAGAGGGTCACCGTAGGGCCGGAGGCGGCGTGAATATTCTGAATCTCAATGCCAAAATTCCGGAGCGTTGATTGGATCTTGGCAATATTGTCCGCAATCTCGGTCTTGGTCACCATGGAATCAGTGGGGTGATTTTCCAACAAACCCGGCGAGGGCTTGACATAATATTCCAAATCTTTGAGTGGATCATAAAGTGTGCGAACGATCTCCTTTTCATCCAAAATCTTTGCTTGGTGCGCCTCAACGGTCACCACCAAGCCCGAATCTACATTCGTCTCTGACACCGGTGCACATGCCTCCATCTCCGCGGCTGGCGAAAGATCGACCTCGGTGAAAACGCCATCAGCCGAGACGTGCAAAGGTGTGGGTGTGGGCGTTGCTTCAAGCGTTTCCGGATCCATAGTGGCGGCAGTAGATATTTCGAGAAAAGGATTTTCATCCATATTGGCAGCCTGAGCTTCGGTCAGTTCATCCTCTTGGTTCTCTTGGTTCTCGTTCTCTTGGTCTAAAATCGGTTCTGCGACTGCGTCAACCGCACCCTCCTCAACAATCTCCTGTGGCGCTACCTCTTGGCTGTTCTTCTCCCCAGCACCATTCACCTTCTGCGAGACGGAAGCCAATATTTTGCCGCCTCCGTCGAAGACAACTTGACCGGCACGGTTAACCGTATTGATGAAGTTTCGATTGATAAAGACACCTGTAAGTATCCATCCACCAAGCAAAAGGATGCTTGTACCTACACTTCCGATTGAACGTTCGAGAGCGGCTGAAATTTCGATACCATAAGCGCCACCCCAGCCACTATTGAAGATTTCAAAGCGTTCTCCAAAGCAAAAACCGAGGGTCAGCGAACCCAAGATGAGAATTATCAGCGCACTGAGTGTTGAATGGTTAAAGAGAAAGGGACGATGGTAAAAAATTTGCAACGCGATCACCATCACCATCAACGGTAAAATAAGGCCAAAAACACCGAACGAACGTCCTATAATCTGTTCGGCAAGCCATGCTCCTGCAAATCCACCAAGGTTATCCACAGAGTCGGCTACACGAGGATCTTCAATGGTAAGACCTTGAATAATACTGAAGTCTGTCTTCCAATCCGAAAAATAGGAGATCACCGAAGCCGTCGCAAAAGCACCGAGTAAGATGAGGATAAGCCCAAATATCCAACGGGCATTATCAGCAGCAGAACGTTCGATAATCTGTTTCGTTTTCGTTGTATTTGTTTGAGAGTTCATGTCGTTTTATTTTGACCAAGATTGGTTTTGCGAAGATATAAAATATTTGGAACTTATCAAAACATGCCCGTATACGCTAAAAAGAGGCACCGTTCATTTAATTTAGGAACTCTTTTCTGCTTTTCGAATCAACTGAAGACGATATTTTTCATCAGCAAAAGTGAGGTATTCGAGTTGTGGTATATGTCCTTTTTCTGCACGAAGATCGTGTTGATCAATTAATTGCACCACATGGCGAGAGACGGCGGCAGACGGATCAATTATCGTCACATTTTTGCCTGCAACAACCCGTTCGATCGTGGCTTTCAAGAAAGGATAATGCGTACAGCCCAAGACAATCTGATCGGCACCTCGAGCCAACATCTCCGTCATCGCACGGCGGACACATGCCTCAGCCTCAGGAGTTTGTTCTTGATCCAGCTCAACCAACTCCACAAAACCTTTACCCGCTGCTGCAATAATTTCCACATCACGGCCGTAATTGGCGGTCGTGCGGCGAAAAAGATCCCCAGACAGACTGCGTTCGGTAGCCAACACGCCAACTACCCCACTTCGCGTATTCAGACAAGCCGGCTTCACGGCCGGTTCCATCCCCACGATCGGAAGCAGTGGATATTTCTCACGCAAGTACCCGATAGCCGCCGCGGTTGCCGTATTACAAGCCACCACAATCATCTTACAGCCCCGCTGAACCAGTAGCGACACAGCCTGATCGGCCAACTGGCGGATCTCCTCTTGCGGTCGATCGCCATAAGGGCAATTCAACCCATCACCCAGATAAATCAACGATTCTTCGGGCAGTGCACGACGAATTTCACGCCATACCGTTAAGCCGCCCATTCCCGAATCATAGACCCCTATCGGTGCATTATTCATCTTTAGGTATATTTAGTAAAATAGTATCAATCAAATCATTATCACTCGTAAAACAGCCTTCCACCGTACATTGAGACTGCTCATAAAAAGGCGCTCGTTCCGCCATATCTTTGGTCATAAAAGCCAACAGTTGCTGATCATCTAAACCCCGTAATTTGGGCCGCTTTTGCCTCCCAAAAGGGGTAAGTCGCTGGATAATTTGCTTGGCATCACGGTGGATGTAAATGGTCAGCCCTGCACCATTCATCCTCTCCATATTATCTGACCAAGCCGGAAGTCCTCCACCAGTGGCGACAATGGCCGTTTTTTTCTGCGCAATCACCCAGTCAATCACCATGCGTTCCATCTTGCGGAATCTCTCCTCTCCCTCATAGAGGAAAATGTCGTTCACCGAAGCCCCCTCTTGCTTTTCGACCAATGTATCCGTATCAAAAAAAGGGAGTTGCAAACGATTTGCCAACCGCCGTCCAAGGGTCGTTTTTCCGCATCCCATATAGCCTATCAAAAACACCAGCATGATCCCTCTATCATTAGCAAAAAATCGGCCATAGCATCGCGCTATGAACCTTAAAAAAGATTGAGTTGTTCAGTATTAATAATCTCACGCACATCGGATTCCTTTTTTGAACCCGACTCCGAACCATCAGATTTATCTCCATCTATTTCCACCTCTTCAGGCAGTTCGAACTCCTCGTCCACAGCCTCTTCGGCATCCATCGAAGCGACAGTTTCAGGAAGCTCCGGCTCAATGAAAACCAAGGATTTTACATCATAGGTAGTCAGTCGCTTGCCCTTGGCACGGTGACTTTTGACCCCAATAAATTCATCGACATCTATCTCCTCCTCGGGGCGCGTGGCCTGTGCACCCTGATAGGTAAGGCGTAACTGAGCGCCGCTACGGTCGGTCATGCAGACAAATTCCGCCTGCCCTTCCTCGTCCAAAAACGGCTGATTGCGTTCACTCAATTCAGCGGTAAAGCGCTTCATATAGAAATATTTTTGCTCCTTATCGAAGTAGCAAACACTATAAACCCGATCCGGAGTAAAGCGCTCCACACGGATGGTGTCGTCAGGAAAATGTTGTGCAAGGTCGAAGCCTGCCGTATAATATTGATTTTGTGACGTCCAGATAATCAACTTGTCATCCCCCTTGAACTCACCCAACAGTTTACCTCGGCCATCGGTATTTAATCGCCGCACATCATCGTCATACCAAATATCTTGACCGCCCAAGGTAGAGGTTCCCCGCTCCTTGAGTACGGTTTTATAGATGCCATAGCGCGAGAATAGGTTGCCCTGACTTTGTCGCCCCTTGATGGCAAGGGTTGAAAAATCAAGATCCGTAATAACCTTTTTCAACCGTGGACGAGGCTTAAAATAGATTTTCAGCACCTCGGCTTCGCCATTGGGATTCACGGACATATAGAGGATTTCACTTTTGGGCGTTCCCTTGGTGATGTTATACTCTTTATCCCGCGTGATACCTGTGATGGCACAACGTTTCATCATAATCGAGCCATTCTTCCCGTCCCGATAAAGTACGTTGTAGATGGTGCGTGTGTCGCCACGATGGAAGACCCCAATATAGGAGATCCCCCGATCAAAAAAGGCCTTATCGCTCACTTTGGTGATGATATATCGCCCCTCTTTGGTGAAGACAATCACATCGTCTAAATCGGAACAGTCGCGAACAAACTCCACCTCTTTCATCGACTTTCCGATGCCAAAGAAGCCCTCCGCCCGATCCACATAGAGTTTGGCATTGGTCAAGGCCACCTTCGAGGAGTCGATGGAATCGAAGGCTCTAATTTCTGTCCGCCGTTCCCGACCCTTCCCATATTTGTCACGAATATGTTCGTAATAAGCAACCGTATAATCGGTTAGATGATCCAAATCATGCTGCGCCTGCTTCATATCGGCTTCAATTTGCTTGATCTCAGCATCGGCCTTCTCGGTATCATAGCGCGAAATACGGATGAATTTCAATTCGGTCAGGCGCTGCACATCTTCCAGCACAACCGCTTGTCGCAGTTGTTTTTTAAAAGGATCAAGCCCCTTGTCCACAGCAGTATAAGCCTCTTCACGAGAGGTACAGCCTTCAATGAGTTGGTAGAGTTTATTTTCAATAAAAATGCGTTCCAACGAGGCCGCATGCCAAGCACTACTCAACTCCTCTAAGCGCACTTTCAATTCACAGCCCAAGAGAGATTTGGTGTGCTCTGCTGAGCGGCGCAAGATGTCACTTACTCCGATAAAATGAGGCTTATTCTCATAAATAATGCACGCATTGGGCGCAATCGAGACCTCACAATCCGTAAAGGCATAGAGGGCATCAATGGTCTTGTCGCTCGACTCGTCAGCGGCCACCTGAACGATGATTTCGACCTTGCCAGCGGTGTTGTCATCGACCTTTCGGATCTTGATCTTACCCTTCTCGTTCGCCTTGATAATGGATTCCTTAATGGATTCGGAGGTTGTCGTATAGGGAATTTCAGTGATGGCCAAAGTGCGTTTGTCGATCTTCGAAATTTTAGCACGCACTTTCACCGCACCACCCCGCAAACCATCGTTATAACGCGTAATATCCATCATGCCCCCCGTGGGAAAATCAGGATAGAGCAAAAAGGTCTCGCCACGCAAATGGGCGATGCAAGCATTGATAAGCTCAATGAAATTATGAGGCAAAATCTTCGATGCCAAGCCCACAGCAATACCATCCGCACCCTGTGCCAATAACAGCGGGAACTTCACCGGTAAAGTTACCGGCTCCTCCTTGCGGCCGTCATAAGAGAGCATCCACTCGGTCGTTTTCCGGTTAAAAACCACTTCGAGTGCAAATTTAGAGAGACGGGCTTCAATATAACGGCCAGCCGCGGCTTCGTCACCCGTAAAAATATTACCCCAGTTACCCTGACAGTCGATCAGTATATCTTTTTGTCCCAACTGCACCAAGGCATCTTTGATGGAGGCATCACCATGGGGATGGTATTGCATGGTTTGACCCACGATGTTGGCCACCTTATTATAACGGCCATCATCAACGGTCTTCATGGCATGAAGAATTCGTCGTTGCACCGGCTTCAGTCCATCTTCAAGGTGAGGCACAGCGCGCTCCAAAATCACATAGGAGGCGTAGTCCAAAAACCACATCTTATACATACCCGTCAGCCGTTTGACACCACCTGACTCTGACATCAGCCGATCGTAACGCCCCTGTACACCAGAGGTTTCCTCCACCGGTTGGTCGTCTTGTTCGATATAATCTATCTCTTCGCTCATACTTTCACGTTCCCCTTTAGCCGCTAACTCAACAGTAGATCTTGCTCCACCAAATCCTCCTCAATGCGGAGGTTATCAATGATAAATCCCTGTCTTTCATAGCTATTCTTACCCATATAAAATTCCAACATATCATGAATCGGATCATCCTTGGTCAAACGCACCTTATCCAAACGCATGGTGTCGCCGATAAATTCCTTAAATTCACCGGAAGAGATTTCACCCAAGCCTTTGAAACGCGTGATTTCAGCTCCTGCACCACATTTAGCCACCGCCCGTAGACGTTCATCTTCGGAATAGCAGTAAAAAGTTTGCTTCTTATTACGTACCCTGAACAGCGGTGTCTGAAGAATATAGAGGTGACCGGCACGAATGACATCGGGAAAGAACTGCAAGAAAAACGTGGTCAGCAGTAGCCGTATATGGAGTCCATCCACATCGGCATCGGTAGCCACAATGACCTTGTTGTAGCGGAGGTCATCCATACTATCCTCAATATTGAGCGCCGCCTGCAACAGATTAAACTCCTCATTGATATAGACCACTTTCTTCGTCAATCCGAAGCAGTTGAGTGGCTTACCGCGCAACGAGAAAACGGCCTGTGTTCGCACATCGCGACTGGCGGTGATCGAACCGGAGGCGGAATTACCCTCGGTGATAAAAATCATCGACTGCTCAGCCAACTCATTCTTGTCGGTCAGATGGACCTTACAATCGCGCAGTTTTTTATTATTGAGTGACACTTTTTTGGCTGTCTCACGCGCCTTTTTTTGAATGCCCGAAATTGCCTTACGCTCCTTCTCATTCTCTACAATCTTCTTTTGAAGAATTTGCGCCGTCTCCGGATGTTTATGGAGGTAGTTATCGAGTTGTTGCCCAAGGAAATCAACGATAAAATTACGCATCGGAAGGCCGGGTTCGACCTCTTTAGATCCCAATTTAATCTTGGTTTGTGACTCAAAAACAGGATCTGTAACCTTGATCGAAATGGCCGCTAAAATCGAAGTGCGAATATCGGAAGGGTCATAATCTTTATGAAAAAACTCCTTGACCGTCTTGACAATCGCCTCCCGAAAAGCCGTTTGGTGCGTACCTCCGGCAGAGGTATATTGACCATTGACAAACGAGTAGTAACTTTCACCATAACCCGAACCGTGTGCAATGACCACCTCAATATCATCAGAGACCAAGTGAATTGGTTCATAGAGTGGCGGTTCAGTCATATTTTCATTCAGCAGATCCAACAGTCCGTTTTTGGAGAGATAGCTCTGTCCGTTGAATTTAAAAGTCAATCCCAAATGGAGGTAGGTGTAATTTTTCACCATCTGCTCCACATACTCCATATTATAAGCATAGGTGCTGAAGATGGATTCATCAACGCGGAAGCTGATGAAGGTACCATTTTTTTCATCCACCCCACTCTCCCATTTATCCGTCTGTTCAAAACCTTGCGAGAAGGTCACCGTGCGAGCCTCACCATCCCGCACCGAACGAGCGGTGAATTCACTTGACAGCATGTTGACCGCCTTGACACCCACACCGTTCAAGCCCACCGTCTTTTTGAATGCCGAGCTACCGTATTTACCGCCCGTATTCATCTCACTGACCGCTGCCGAGAGCGACTTAAGCGGAATACCACGCCCATAGTCTCTGACCGAAACGACATTATCGACTATCGAAACCTCGATTTCTCGACCGGCACCCATGATAAATTCGTCAATGGAGTTATCAATTACCTCCTTGGCCAGCACATAAATACCGTCATCAGCCTGCGAGCCGTCACCCAACTTGCCGATATACATACCCGGTCGCAACCGGATGTGTTCCCGCGGTGAAAGGGTGACGATTGCATCGTCATCATAAGAAGATGTATTTTGTAATAAATCAGACATATCCGATTAATATTTAAGCTTGTTTCATTTTTTCAAGTTCTGTGGCCATCCGCTGATGGGCTTCTGCGGCCAACGCTTTGACATCCATAGTAGCCACTTGCTCAGCAGAAATCGCGGGCAATACACGAACGGTCACCATATTATGCCAATTAAAAGCTTTGTTGGGTTTCACCAGCGTTGTCGTGCCATCTAATACAATGGGCAAGATGGGCACACCGGCCTCTTTGGCCAATTCAAATGCGCCGATTTTAAACCGGTGCAGTTCGCCATCTTTGGAACGTGTCCCCTCAGGAAAAACAGCCACCGATGCACCCCGCGAAATCCAAAGACCGCCATCTCTAAGCAACTGCTCCATCGCCTCCGAGCCATGCCCTCGGTCTATACAAATATCACCATGAAGCCGGAGAAACTGGCCAAAAAAAGGCAAGCGGAAGACCTCTCGCTTGGAGACCCAGCGGAAATTAAGCGGCACATAGTAGAGTGCCGGAATATCAGTCATTGCACGGTGGTTCAAGACCATCACATAGGATTTTGTTCGATCGACATGCTCCAATCCAATAACCCGATGATGCCAAAAAGGAGGAAGACCGAAGAAAAGATGCACCATAATTTGCGAAAGTCCATGCACCAAACGACGCGACTTATCAAAAGGCCACGAAAGCACCAACACCACCGCTGAAAAGATCATAAAGACCGTACACAACAGACTGGCGTAGATATAGAAGAGGATACTTAACATAATAAACGAGCTAAAAAGGCGATTTTTATTCAATGTGCAAATTTATACATTTTTCCTTGGATTTCGCACTTGCCAAACACCTATTTATTAACAATGACCGGAAAAGCTACTCTCTACCAAACGGAAGCATCCTCTTTTATCCTCTGTCAAAAATAGATGAAAAAGGAAATTATATATAGGTATAAAATTATTTTGATAAAACAAGTACCATGCAGAACACAGTATTGATATTTTATATATCTTTGCATTATCAAATAGTGAAAATAGGCATTTATTTCAACCCAAGCGATTATGAGACACCTTATCCTCCTTTTTCTTTTTTTGGCCACGATTGTTCCAGCCGTCCAAGCCGCCCATCAATCCCCTGTTACAGGGCGCGTTGTCGATCAAAATGGCAACCCTATTGCTTACGCTACCGTTGTTCTACTCAAAAATAAGACACAGGCGGCCGGCATAGCCACCGACAGCGAGGGGCAATTCAGTCTGACCGTGCCAGCTGGAGATTACACATTTTCGATTCAATACCTCGGTTTCGATCCCCTCCAGCAACCTATCCATATTGAAAACGGCATGAAATTAGGTACCTTCACACTCAAGGAGTCCACCACCAAGCTCAAAGAGGTGGTGGTCACCGCCCAAACCATTCGTCGTGAAGCCGATCGCTTTGTGGTTACTTTGAACAACTCCCCCGTTGCCTTAGGGAAAGATGGCGTGGAGATACTCCAAACAGCTCCGGGGGTGTGGATCAATGACGATAAAATATCCATCAACGGCAAAACAGGCTCCAAAATCTACATCAACGATCGTGAATTGAAGATGGAGGGCGAGCAACTCATGGCCTATCTGCGGACATTGCGAGCTGAAGATATGCAGAAGATTGAGGTCATTCCCATATCGGGTGCCGACTACGATGCCGACTCCGCCTCTGGAATCATCAAAATCACACTCAAGCATAAACGGGATGATGGATTAGACGGTTCACTCTCCTATACGACCGCCCAAGGTCATTATATCAATCAACACAGCCCACGCGGGAATATCAACTACCACCAAGGCAAGGTCAATCTCTACGCGTCGGCTTGGGGGCAGTTTGCTAAACACGATGTGCTCTCAAAGGAGAATACCCACTACAACAACATCAACTCCGCCATAGAAGCCTCTTCGGATCTATTAATGAAATATAATAGTGGTGGCGGAAGCATCGGCGGTATTTTTGAGCTAAATGCCAAGCACAGCCTCGGAGCAGAGGTCGAGTATTGGCATACCACAAATAAGAATATTACTACCTCCACAACAGATATTACCGATCTACTCGACAACACCCACCAAGCAAGCCTCTATCAGACACATAGTCTTCGCAATAACTTTTCGGCCACCTTCAACTACATTTGGAAAATCGACACACTCGGCTCAACCCTCAAAGTCATTGCCGACTATACCCGTCGTTCTTCGGATCAAAACGACAACTACTTCACCGCCATCGCCGCCGCCACCTACCGCGACTCCACCTACCGCAATTTATCCGATGACCTCTATAATATTGCTACGGCATCGTTGGCCTACGAGAAGGTATTTTCACCCAAATGGACACTCAAAGCCGGTGCAAAATACACCAACAACGATATGAAAAACTCTGCCAATTATGCCTATATCAAAGAGAGTGCTTGGCAGCCAACGTCCACCTACGACTACGACATTAGCTACACCGAACATATTGCCGCCCTCTACGCCATTGTCAATGCCAAAATCGGGCGCATCGGATTTGCTGCCGGGCTACGTGGCGAATATACCCACACCATCGGTCGCGGCGAGGGGATCAAACGAAACTACGTCTCCCTCTTCCCAAATGCCAACATCTCGTGGACGATGGACAAAGCCGGCAAACATTCGCTCATCGCCTCCTATGCACGCACCATCGGTCGCCCCAGCTTTTGGGCAATCACACCCAATCGGATGCAAATTTCAGACTACACCTATCAAATAGGCAATCCCGACCTCCGTCCGACATACAACAACAGCCTCTCGCTGACACTGGTGGTTGACTACAAATACACCTTTTCTGCCGGTCTTAATATAAATACCGATGGCTTCGCACAGATTATGGCCTCCGATCCCAAAGATCCCCGCAACCTGATAATGACCTTTGAGAATCTGCCCACCAACAATACCTATTACCTCTCGGTCAACCTCCCCTTCCAGCTCACCAAATGGTGGTCGTGGAACGTCAATCTGATCGGTATGCGCCAAGCTTTGCAAATTGATAGCAATCATCCCGTTAAGCACTACAATCTACTGATGGCCAACACCTCAATGAACTTCACCCTTCCCGCCAAATTCTTCTTCGAGGTATCCTACTCCGGGCAAACTACCGCCTACTCAGGCAATGTCTGCGTCCACCCGCGCCACATACTGAATGCCTCTATCAAAAAACGCTTCTGCAAAGATCGCTTCACCGCCACCTTTGCCGTAAACAGCATCCTTAACCAACCAACGGAGATCACCACCACACAGGACGATTTTGTTCGCAATATGAACGTGCGCCAAAGCTGGGGTAGCCGTACCTACCAAATTGGTCTCAGCTACAACTTCAAGTCCGGCAAGGCGTTCCGCAAACAATCGGTCGAAAGTGGTTCACAAGATGAAAAAGGACGGTT
>JAVVZO010000017.1:0-38261 GCA_036650515.1 Alistipes sp. | reverse complement strand
GAACCCCTATGTCGTGCGTGAGAGGCACGTATCCTAACCCTTAGATGAATCCACCGGTTCTTATTAGTGGGTGCAAAGGTAATATAATGTTTTTGAAATCCAAAAATATTTTACAGAAATTGACTGCTTTTTTTCGTCTCTCTCCTTGCCTGATTCCACATTTTAGCTACCTTTGTGCCAACTAAATAATAATCAACTATGAAACACCTTGTAATAACATTTCTCATCGTTTTAATTGGCTTCTCAACAAGCTGTCGTCACCGCACGGCGCTCCCTAATATGGAGTCCGTACAGCTTGACACGCTCTTTACCGAAGGAAAGACCAACTTTGAACTCTCCTATGATTTCGCCAGCATAAAGAACGCTTCAAAATCTCCTGCATTACAATCCATTGAGACATCTAACATTCAATATTTCTTCGATTTAGAGGAGTTTGAAGGTACGGCCCACGAAGCCATTCGAGCATCCATCGAGTTGCTCAAAGCCGATTTTGCCGGCACACTGAGCATTCCTTGGACAGCCTCGATTTCGGCCAAATCAGAAGCTAAGATTGTAGACACGTTGCTGGTCTATACCATTGATAGGAGTGAATATACGGGTGGTGCACATGGTTTGCAAAGCATCTCTTGCCACAACTACTCCATCGAAGGCGGCTATGAATTAGCCTCTGGCGATCTCTTTACCCCTGAGGAGCAGGACGCGTTGCTTCAGCTCATCCACACCAAGCTCTATGAGCAATTTGAGGCAAAGGACGATCAGGGACTGGCCAACGCCGGCCTATTCCCCGGTGAAATCACCCTGACAGAGAACTTCGCCGTAACCCCCGAAGGGATCACCTTCATCTACAATCCCTATGATATAGCTTGCTTTGCCCTTGGGCTTATCGAGGTCTCTATCTCCAACGAAGAGCTGGCCAAATTTATTCATATTGACAAACAGACTGTATCTGCCGAGAATTAATCGTTTGTAATAGAGTGCCTTAGCGATTAATTATTAAAGAATAATATAAATTTATGAAAAATTTTTAATAAAAATTTGCGGAAGAACATTTTTCACACTATCTTTGTAGCGAAGTTTTAAGGTTAAAGGTTCTGGTTTTAGGTTGGTAGAGGACGTCGGTAGGTTGTAACACGTGGTTTTGCGAAGAACACGCTGTTGCTAAGGCGAAGATGCGGAATTCCGCGTTAACGTCGAACACCTCCGATACCTCATTTTTTTTATAACATTCTAAGCGACCGTTTCCATTCCAATCGATCATTTTATTGAGGCTCTTTCCCTCCCTTCCCCGCGCGGAGTTCATTCCGTAGTCATCGCTATGCGCCTCCATCAGCCCAAAAATCATTATCAAACAGCTTCTGACAAATCTTATCAAATAGTGGCTAAATTCCATATTTTCACTATCTTTGTGTTACTTTAACCACATCTTAAATGGACACCAAAGATTCTCCTTGTAGACTTTCTATCGGATTTGATGCCAAGCGCGCCAGTGTAAATTACACTGGATTAGGTAATTACAGTCGCTTTATCATTGATGCGGTGGCTTATTTTCATCCCGAATTTAAATTAACACTCTATATTCCCTCGATTCCTGTCAATGCACTGTATAGCCCGCTGAAAGATTACCCTCAACTGGCAGAAACGCTTCCGGGATATTCACGTTGGTCGTTCATTTGCTCCCTGTGGCGCACCTTCGGCATCGCCACCGAAGCGGCACAAGACAAGATCGACATCTATCACGGCCTAAGTAATGAATTGCCCGTAGGATTGGCAAAAAGGGGGATGAAAAGTATTGTCACCATCCATGACCTGATTTTCTTGCACTATCCTGAATTTTACAAGCCAGTTGATCGAATCATCTATAAGTGGAAATTCTGCTATGCCTGCCGCACCGCCAATCGCATCATTGCTGTCAGCGAGTGCACCAAACGCGATATTATCCGTTTTTTTAAGATTGATCCCGATAAAATTGAGGTGATCTACCAAGGTTGCTCCTCTGTTTTTCAGATCGAGGTTTCTGAAGAGGAAAAAGCCAGGGTGAAAGCGAAATACCAGCTCCCTGATCGCTTCCTATTTTCCGTGGGGAGTATTGAACCAAGAAAAAATATTTTATTGGGTGTCAAGGCTTTAGAGTCTCTGCCCGAAGATATACACTTCGTTGCCATTGGTCGCCGTACTGCCTATGTGGATGAAATTGAAGCTTACACAGCTGGGCATCAACTCTCTTCGCGTGTCCATCTGTTTCACCAAGTGGAGGCAGAAGATCTTCCGATTATCTACCATATGGCCCATATTTTTATCTATCCGTCTCGCTATGAGGGATTTGGTATTCCAATTATCGAAGCCATCAGCGCTGGACTTCCCGTTATTGCTGCCACGGGTTCTTGCTTGGAGGAGGCTGGAGGCGATGCCTGTATCTACATCTCCCCTGATGATGAAAAAGCATTGGCTGAGGCCGTATTAAAAATCTCAGCTGATCCGGAGTTGCAAAAGCAGATGGTGACACGCTCGCAAGCATATATTCAACGATTCGATAAGAAAAGAGTTGCCGATCAGGTGGCGGCGCTCTATCAACGTGTGGCGCGCGAGGAGTAGATTTTTATTTGATAATAGGCTCCCAAAATGCGTAGACGGATGGTTTAAACCACCCGTGACAGCCAAAAGGAAGAGCTCCCTTTGTTAATTGGTAGCAGTAGTCCGGTTTTATATCAAAGGAAAAAGCCAGGGCTTCCGAGACCGAGGGGTAGGCAAATTCAGCGGGAATAAGTGACCAAAAGACATCTTCGTTATATAAGTGGTGGTCATTCTCTAAAAAAGAGTGCATGGCCGATTCATAGGTGCTACAAGCGCGTCTAAAACTGGCCACCCGGCGCAACGAAAGACCGCCATTATAAACGCGCCCCATCAAATTATGCCGAAGCAAACCTTTGGTCATCTTACGTCGCAACGCCAAATACCAACGCACGGGTAAAAGGTCGTAAAGGGGGCGTTTGGGGAAGGGGGCACCTATATAATCATAGCCTTTATCGCACCAAAGCTCCAGTTCATCTCGAAAGATCCACGCATCGGTTTGACAAATCAGGATGTATTCCGTCCCTGCAAAAAGGTCATAAAAGGCCTTCGACATCATCATTCGGTTGTACCCTGCAATCCCATTTTTCGTCCCCAACCACTCCTCACTCACACGTAGAATGGCATGACCTGAAAACGCATGGTCAATCGCTGTAACATCCATGTTTTCAGGGACAAGGAAGACAATGGGATAGCGACAAAGCACCTTCACTGTTTGTTGCAAAGATTGCCACTCTACATCCGTCCAAGCGGTGCTATAAATCGGCATAACTATTTTGACCTTTTCCATCATAGATTTTGCGCTACTTGTAACAGTGTATTATGTGTTTGATATATTTTTCGATCAGTACCCACGAATGGCCATAAAAGGGGTGGCGAGCAAGAAAACTAAAAGTCATCTGCAACCCCTCCTTGGGGGTGCAAAGGTGTTTGGCGAAGAGCCGTCTAATAAAGGCCACCTCCGCATAACGATTGCATCGTTCTAATTGAGCTGTTGACAGCTTCACGTCTGCAAAAAGTGGAAGTGTTGCCTGCCATTTGGCATGATATTTTTTCAAATTTTCCAACCAATCCGAGCTGAAAGCCCCCACCGAAAAATGTTCTATCTGAACCCGATTGCAAACATAGTTTTTGTGCTGACAGGCTACTGCCGTTGTGAAATCGAGATCGTAAGCGTGGAAGCCGGTCAACAACACCTCATCAAAAGGAGTGGCTGCCCAAACCTCCTTGCGTACCATCAAACAAAGACCATCAAGGCAAATTGTCGGTGAGAAATCCACATCTTGAGGATTGCTATAATAATGGGTCATACGTCCGTGCGCGTCAGGTTGTCGGTAATTTTGGCGGGCATCATGCTCATCAACACACCAACTCGACAGGCCACGCAACTTCATTATCGAGCCGGCAAACCCAACCACGCCACACTGTTTTTGTTGCAGTTGGGCCGCGATCATCACCCCCCAATCCTTCGTCCGGAAACAGACATCTTCATGCACAAAACAGAGTAAATCGTAGCGAGCGCGGCGGGCGCATTCATTATAAACACTGCAAATGCCACGTTTAGCCAATCGGTTGTCGAAAGCGATGAACTCAAACGGCACACCGATCGTCTCCTGAATATTTTTCCGAAGTTTTTCTGCCGCCTCCGGCTTGATAGAACAGACAAGGATCGAAAACATAAGAAATCTGAGATCGAGTTACTTTTTCACGTAACGAACCACGGCCTCTGCAATGCGCTCGCCATCCAAGGCCGCTGAAATAATGCCTCCAGCATAGCCAGCACCTTCGCCTGATGGGAAAAGACCCTCAATTTGTGGATGCATCAAGGTCTGTTCGTCTCGCGGAATACGAACAGGAGAGGAGGTGCGGGACTCTACACCAACCAATATCGCCTCGTCAGAGAGCAAACCGCGCATCTTTTGTCCAAAAGAGATCAGACCCCAACGCAGTCCTTTCGCCATGAAATCAGGCATCCAATGATCCATGCGTGAAGCGGTGATTCCGGGGATATATGAGGTTGCAGGCAGCGAGCTACTCAGATGTCCACTGACAAAATCAGTCACCCGCTGAGCAGGTGCAATCTGATGATCACCACCATTTTTGCGAGCAGTTTCTTCCAAATTCTGTTGAAATTTCAAGCCAGCCAATTCACCCCATTGGGCACGTAAAAATGCAAAATCGGAGAGTCGTACCTCGGTGACCAACCCTGCATTCGCATAGGCTGAATTGCGGCTACTGGGGGACATTCCATTGACAACGGATTGTGTTGCATCGGTCATGGCAGGGACAATAAAACCACCCGGGCACATGCAAAAAGAGTAGACACCCCGTCCGTTTTCCTGACTAACCAGCGAATAAGAGGCCGCAGGAAGATACTCCCCACGCTCTTCGCAGTGGTATTGTATGGAGTCGATCAACGCTTGCGGATGTTCCATACGCACGCCCATGGCAAACGCCTTGGCCTCAATACGCACCCCACAACGGTCAAGTAATTCATAAATATCTCGCGCCGAATGCCCCGTTGCCAAGACAACAGCGGCAGCCTCTATGCGCTCAGTACCACACACAACCCCGACCATTTGATGATCGCGCAGAATGAAATCGGTGACACGATGCTCGCAGAGAAATTCACCTCCGGCATCAAGAATCGTATGCCGAATGCGCGAAATAATAGAGGGTAGTTTATCTGTACCGATATGAGGATGAGCCTCAAAGAGAATCTCTGCATGCGCACCATGGAAGACCAAAGTTTGCAACGCTTTATTATAGTCACCTCGCTTTTTACTTCGTGTGAAAAGTTTGCCATCCGAAAAAGTACCTGCACCGCCCTCGCCAAAAGCATAGTTGGAATCTGGGTCAACAAGGCCATTGCGATTAATCTGTGCAATATCACGCTTTCGCGCCGACACTTCACGACCACGTTCTAAAATCACCGGACGCAAACCCAGTTCAATCAAACGCAAGGCGGCGAATAGACCGGCCGGCCCTGATCCGACCACGAGCACCTCCGTACGCCCCACCACGGAGGGATAGTCAAAATGTACGGGTTGTGGTTGCGGCTCCTGATCCACGAAGACCTCCAACGAAAGGTTGACTTTGGGTTGCCGTTTGCGGGCATCAATCGAGCGTTTCAGTAAGCGAATGAGTGCTATATCTTGCTCTTTTACACCGATTTGACGAGCTACAATGGTGGTGTAAAAATGCGGATCTGCCGCTTGTTTGGGGGTAAGACTTAAAGTGATTGTATGGGGCATAGAATAATTTTTCAGTAGATAATGAACAAAATTAAGGATTTTATTTGACAAACACGTAGTGCTGATCCCGATTTTTTCTTAACTTTGTCGCACCAAGCGGATATGGTGTAATTGGTAGCCACGTCAGACTTAGGATCTGATGCTTCACAGCGTGGGGGTTCGAGTCCCTTTATCCGCACCAAAGCCTCCTTTTTAGGAGGCTTTTTGTCTCTTATCGCGGCAGAGCATAGAATGCATCTATGCGTTGCTTGATATTTTTTTGCAGATTCAAAAAGTAGAGATTTAGCTCCTGAACGTGATAGTTTCCTTTGGGAAAGAGTGATCCGATGGAGGGGGCGTAGTAATCTGCATCCGCAAGCCCATTGATCATCAAGGCGTGTAGAGTGGGGTCAATGCGCACCCCAACTTGGTGATATAAGGTATCGGCCGTACCGTTTGTATGAAAAAATACAGATCCTAAATTTTGCGTAGCGGGTGCTATTGTTGCATCGGTATGCCAATTAATGGGATTGATGCAGACTTGATTCCCCTCGAAAAGTGGCGATACTGCCGTTGGCGTTGATAGGCTATTGTAGCAGATCATCACCCCACAATCCAACGAATCTTTTGCCGGCTTCAGTTTGTCAAATCCGGCGAGTTCCTCTTGATAAACTGGGAATCCCATGACATAGGCCGCCACCATATTTTTGTACTGTTCATCAGTGAGTGCATGCTTCAACAACTCGATCACCGTTTTTGCCCCTTGGCTGTGTCCTGCTAAAATAAAAGGACGACCCCCGTTGAGTTTTTTCATGTAGTAATCGAAGGCGGATGCAACGTCTTTATAGGCAATAGTGTAACGCTCATTGATCTCCTTCGGGGCAAGCATCCATGAATCCATCGTAATTTGACGGTAGTAGGGAGCATAGAAGCGACAACTTTGCCCAAATAAAGCCGCCGCCAACCGATTCGAGCCATCCACAGCCGCACGTTGCTTTGGATTTTGCGTATCCATGTGGTGATAGATGTTGCCAGTAGCATCTTTCCAATCCCAAATGCAGGTCGGTGCGATATAGAAAACATCAACGGACTTGAGTGTATCTGCAACTTGGACAAACCACATCTGCTCCTCCGTATAATCGGGTGCGGCGGTCAAATGATACGTTGTTCGTTGTGGCGTGGCTCCCATGCAGAGTATGAGTAGCGCAAAAAAGAGTGTTTTTGTTGTTATTTGGCGCATATTTTTTGTTTTATGACTGTCGATTACTCCCCTTTTTCACCCTTGTGGCTACGGACATATTCGGTGGGTAGACAGCCGATATGTTTTTTGAAGCTGGTGGCAAAGTAAGAGGGTGAGTTAAAGCCCACCAAACAGCTGATTTCGGCAATGGTATGCTTCCGCCCAAGGAGCAGTTGGCACGCCCGATTGAAGCGGATTTTGCGAATAAACTTCGTTGAAGATTCACCCGTAATGGATTTCATCTTCAAATGCAGATTCGAACGGCTCATGCAGAGCGCCCTGGCAAAATCATTGGAAGAGAACTCCTCATTATCCATGTTGGTCTCCACAATAGCAATCGCTCGCTTCAGAAAATCACCATCTAAAACATTGGAGGTGATTTTGTCCGGTTCAATCTCCGCACTATCGGAGTAGTAGTGTTGCAAGCGGTATTTACTCTTGAGCAACTGAGCAATCTTAGCCTGTAACAAGGAGATAGAGAAGGGTTTGGCCACATAGTCATCCGCACCGGCTTCGATGCCCGTAATCTGATCTTCCACACTATCTTTGGCTGATAGAATGATGATTGGAATATGGCAGGTGCGAATATTTTGCTTGATCATCTGGCAGAGTTTTAGCCCATCTATGGCCGGCAATATCTGGTCAGCCACAATCACATCTGGCTCTATGGTCTTGAGCATATCAAGGGCTTGCTGACCATCGGCCGCCACATAAATTTGGTAAAGGCCTTTGAAATGGTCGGCCATATAACGGCGGATTTCAGCATCGGCATCGACCACAAGCACCGATTCTCGCAGCTCCTCTGAGGGAGTTTCATCGGTATGTGAGAGCTCCTCGACAGCGTATGCGTCTGTCAAATAGAGCGATATGTCCTCTTGTGCCATCGGTGTGGAGGCGCTTTCATCTGCCACGCGCACAGCCTCCGGATAAGCCTCAAGAGTGGCTGGTAGCGAGATTGTGAATTCTGTGAATTGGCCAGATTCGCTCTTTAAGCTGATCGAGCCCAAATGTTGCTCCACCAAGCGGCGGACAATCGACAATCCAATGCCCGTCCCTGTGCGCGACTCATCAATTTGATAAAACCGCTCAAAAATATCCTTTTGCTTCTCGGTGGCGATGCCGATGCCACTATCCCAAATGGTTATCAGTAGTCGCCCTTCACGGTGCTGTAAGGAGAGCTTGACGCTACTACTTTCGGCTGTAAATTTGAAGGCATTGGAGAGCAGATTGGTGAGGATCATCTCTAAGAAGAGTCGATCTACGGGTAGCCGCTCGCCCTTTAATTCAGAATTGAGGATGTAATCCATGTCGCGATTTTGGGCAACCTCCTCAAAGAGCGAGAAAACTTCACCCACGATGGCATCGACATCCTGCACAGCTACTTGGAGACGGAACATTCCCAATTCAGCCTTGCGGTAGTCAAGCATCTGGTTGACGATATGGAGTAATTTGCTACTACTTCGGTAGATGTAGTCTAAACGGGTTTTGGTATATTTATCCACCATACCATGCTCTCCAATCTCCTGTAAAGGAGATAGGATCAGGGTTAGCGGAGTCCTCAGTTCGTGCGATAAATTAATATAAAAGCGGATTTTTTCTTGGCTCAAGGCCTCGATGCGATCCTTCTCTTTCCGCTCCATCGTCAATTCTAATTTCATCCGCATCCGCCCTACAAGAAACCAGAAGATCACCCCCACCAACCCCAAGAGCAGCAAGAAAAAGAAAAGGCGTGCGACCACAGTCTGCCACCACATCGGCAGAATATGGACCTTCATGCTCACCTCTCCAACACTCCAATGGTCATTGTTGTTGGCCGCCTTGATCCGGAAGGTATAGTGCCCGGGGGCTAAATTAGAATAGCTGACCTCACGGTGGGTGGTTTGATACCAATCGGCATCAAAACCCTCGAGCTTATAGGCATAGTGGTTGCGACTGCCAGATAGTGGATTGACAACCCCAAATTGAATGCTGAACACATTGAGTTTCGAAGAGAGTGCGATGGATGCGACAGCCCCTATACTATCCCGCTGTACCACAACACGATCCTCTTCTGTGGGGGCTCTATTGAAAATGGTCAATCCCGTAATTTGGGGCATAGGGGCATAGGGATTATCCGAAAGATCGTAGGGGCGGAAATAGGTAATTCCTCCCAATCCACCGAAATAGAAGCTCCCTTTTTGATCGCGACAAGAGGCGTAGAGGTTAAATTGATTATTGGCGATGCCCTCTGTCTTGTGGTAGTTGCGGAAGGTATTTTGCTGAATATCAAAGCATGATAAGCCGTTGTTGGTGCTGATCCATAGCCGGTAGAGATCGTCTTCTAAAATCCCGTAAATCACATTGTTGGGTAGTCCATCCCGCACAGTAAAGGCCGAAAATGTATGATTGGCCTCGTTGAAGCGGAAGAGCCCTTCTTTTGTGCCGATCCAAATGTTGTGGCGAGAGTCCTCTTGCACCGTGAGTACAAACGCATGATCCATGTTTTTGCTTTGCGCGGAGGCATCCAAGGAGCTGAAAGCACGAATCTCGCCTCCCTCTGCCTGTGCTAAAAAGAGCCCTGCACTTGTCCCGATCCACACGCGGTGTTTGGTGTCTCGATAGAGTGTCATGACCTGAGCCGAGGCAAGTTTCGGCTCGTAATCTGCCGCCGCATGCCGCGAAAAACGTTTGGTTTGTTTGTCAAACGAGAGCAGTCCATTCAGCGTCCCCACCCACAATGTACCCTCTTTACCCTCCAAGAGTGCATAGCAACTATTGTTGATCGGAATCACCGCATTAATCCGGTAGTGTTCCATGTGTCGCGTACGGCGATCCAAGTAATTCAGACCTCCGGCATGAGTTCCCACATAGACATTTCCTCGTTCATCGGGCAAGATACATTTGATGTTGTTCGACAGCCGTTCTCCGCCAGTAGCGTGCGCCATGGAGGCATCGTAACGGGTAAAAAGACCGGTTTGTGTGTCGTAATAATTTAATCCTTGGTCGTTCGTTCCTACCCACAGATTGCCTGTAAGCGGATCTTCAACGATGCAGCTGACCGTGTTATCAGCCGGTGAGGTAGTCTTCTCATTCACACGGAGCACACCGAATTTATTGGCCAAAGGATGGTAGTAGCTGACCCCTCCATAGTAAGTACCCAGCCACATCCCTTTTTGGTTGTCAATAAAGATCGAGCGAATCGAGTTGTGGCCAATGGTTGAGCTGCCTCGAATATAGCGTTCAAAGAGCCCCGTTTGTCCATCCCGAATAGAGAGGCCATCAAAGGTCCCCACCCAAAGTCGATTTTCAGCATCTAATTTCAGTACACGGATGTAATCGGAGACCAGCCCCGGACTATTTCGCGTATCGTAATGGGCTGTAATCTGCATCTGTGCATCAGCACGGTAGAGCCCATTTCCATGGGTGGCAATCCAATACTCTTTGTCGGTGCAAATCACGCTGGCAATATCGTAATCCGAGAGTTGGGGCAGAATGCGGGTAATGGTACCCTGCGCCGGAGCATAGGTGTAAAGACCATTGGAGGTGCCGATGACCACGCGTGTACCGGCACAGCAAAGTGTACGTGCACTGATACCGGAGAGGTAGGTTTTTACCTTCATCACTCGATCGTGCAGGTCGAAGAGAACCACACCGGCATCGGTGGCCAAAACCAAGTGCCCTTCACCGGTTTCAACCAAATCGAACACTTGAATTTTTCGCTCAGGAAGCGTATAATTGTAAAAACGATTCTCGTGAAAATCGAAACACGAAAGCCCTACGGAGGTGCCGATCCAAAGTCGACCACCCTGATCACAGAGCAGTGCATTGATCATGTTGTCATTAAGGGCGGTATTATCATTTGGATCAGCGGAATAGACGGTAAAACCGTAACCGTCCCACTTATTGAGCCCATCTTGTGTCCCCATCCAAATATTGCCTTGAAAATCTTGTGATAGAGAGAGCACACTACTTTGAGAGAGGCCGTCATCCACCGATAAGGTGCTGAATTTAACGCGCTCGCCACCAAAGGCCATCTGTCCCACAAAGAGTAATGCGAGCGTCAAAAAAAAGCGGTCTATTTGTTGCTTTAACATAGTTTCGGAACGGGCAAAAGGCAAGTTTTCATATTTTAAGAGTTCTAAAAACAGTAGCAAATCATTTTTTAGCGCTTTTAAAGAGAGCTAAATATAGTCATTTTTAAAGAAATAGACAACTTCACAGGGAATATTTTTTAACAGCATAATAAAAATACCGTCCACAAAAGTTGCAGACGGCATTTCAAAAGTCTATGTTATCTTACTAAAAAACAGATAGCGGGAGTTTATCAATTAGCTCTTGTGGGGCTTTTGACTGAGAGCGAACCACGGTACTGCCCGCTATTTTCGAAGCCGATGTCCCATAGAGCACCCTATTTCCCTGATGATCGGTCACCACCAAAGAGGCCGGTTTTGCACCGTCTAATTGCGCTTGAATGCGCCAATTCCCCACCATGTAGACCCCCTTTTTATTACATTTTGGGCTACTTTGGAGGATCTGTTCTTCGGGGCTAATTTGGAAGATGGCCAAAAAGCGTTGTGTCCGACTTTTTTCGGCTGTCGCAAACTCCGTATGCCAATGCTTGGTATACTCCAAAGGAGCACCACCTTCTCCTGTGCGCCCCTTCCAGTTGATTGCAGGGGCAAAAAAATCATTGGAGACCGTGGTAGACAGCTTTCCCGTTGTCAAGAGATCCATGCGGCCAAAGCCAGCGCCATTGGTTGAGGTAACCGCTGTTTCAGATAGTTTATCAATCGGTTGATAGCCATGGAGTAGCCATGTCCAAGTCACGGGCTCTTTGGCTTCCAGTTCATCGTAGATTACAATAATATTGGGTTTCAAGAAGAGAAAATGACGGCGGAAACGCGTAATTCTGGGGTCTCCAAATCCATTTTCATGCGTATATTCCACGCCCGACAGCTGCATGCGATCAATCCAAAAAGGTGTGCGCATGGAGTCGTAGGCATGGGTAGCGTCTCCCAAAGTGTAGGTCAACGCCGGTGTATCGGCAAAACGAGCCAACCAACCATATCCATTTTCGCCAATGGTCTGAGCCATGCCATCGGCCAAAATGGTATTGTGGCCACGGGTGCGATAGTGCAACAACGTGTGTCGATCGTTAAAGTTGGAATAGTGTCCCGTGCCGCCAAAAAGTTCCCGTCCGCCATAGCTGATTGTAAAGCCATTGTGCGCGGCGTGCGCGTGCCCCGTTGCGCCAAATGGCAGTGCCATGAAGGTTGCCATCAGATCCTTTTCAGCACAGGTCGGATCGGTGTGCATGAGCGAAAATCCTGCATCGGGATAGTATTTCGAACAGTTGACAGCAGGTGCTTGCGGTTGCACGCTGTCAGCCGGAACATCGCTCAGCAGGCGGTAAAGGGTGAAGGCAGACGCGGCGTTGGCCGCCGTCGGCGATGCTCCACCTAAGAGCTGATCGGCGTACCAGCGCGCCTCCGGACTTTTCAGCTCACGTGCCAGAGCATCGGCAAAGCCGGCGTACATCTTTGAGGGGGTCTTCATCTTTTCAAAACCATCCCCAAAGCCGGTCGAATAAGAGCCTTTCGGGAAAGAATAGATTAAAAAAGAGGGTAAATTATGATACCACGGCAAATCGAAAAAGTCAACCCCCGTCAAGCGTTTCAGCATAAAAGGGAGGTAGATGAAGGTCTCGAAGTTGACCTGAAAGTAGCTACTGCCATCGTGCCATCCGCCATCGTCACCGCCTAAGATTGGGAAGCGACAACACCAAGTCTCATAACAGTAGCGCAGCCATTGCGTGGCCTCCGGCAAATCTTCGGACACCGCCATGGCGGCCAAAAAGAAGCGACGAAACGTGTGCTGCCAAACGTGGTTATCCATCGAATGGGTCTCGAAATTCTTGACATAATGACGGTAGAAATGATCCCCTTGGACTTTTATAGCGGCTAAGAGCGTTGCTCTCTCTTGTTCGGTCAAAAAATCATAGGCCGTGTCATAAGCCGTGGCCAACCCCAACAGAATCGAAGAGCGATTAAAATCCTCTTTGGTTGCCTCACTATCGGTCGGCATGGCGGCCACGTGCAGTGCATGCCGCACCGCCGCATGAGCAAACATCTCCTCCCCGGTCAGCAAATAAGCCAAGGAAAAATCTTCGATCGGGGCAACAGCCTTTGCGCCAAATTGATGATACATAAAGCGCAACATATTCTGCTTCTGAAAATAATTCATGCCTGATGTATCGCGCGGACGAGTAGGGGCAATGGGAGTGGGTGCTTTATCTATATTTCGACGAGCCCGATGTAGCAGCGCTAATGCTTCGGTGTTGGTCTTGTTCTTAGCGCGGAAATGGGGTAGCTCTTCCGCACAAACATAGAGGCGTGGATGGCATTTTGCTTGAACCAAGCGCACAATCTGATCTCCGGTGGGGGTGGCAAAGTGACGCGCTGTATCTGGCAGGATAAAATGATAGGTGTCCGAATAGGTGTACCGGCCATCTCTTGACAGCGTCTTCACCCGCCAATAATAAGAGCCGGGTTTCATCGGTAAGTGTGTTGTATATTCCGCCCAACTCAACGGGCCGATCAGAGGCTGTGTTTTGTCTGGTGCGAACTGTGGATCGGTTGAAAGATCCAAGAAATAGGTCGCCTGACGATCTGTGCCCGCCGGCCACAAGAAAACGGGAGGGTTTTGCCGTACCACGCGACCTCCTTGGGGTACTGCCCACTCGCGATAGCGCGGATGAAGCGTCTGCTTATCTAAATGTATCTCAGCCTCTTGTGCTTGAGTACACCAAGCAACACAAAGGGCAAACAGCAAGCTGATCGAAGTTTTAATCATTTGATAAATTGTTTAAATTTGTCGAGAAAATTATTTTATGGCAAGAGAAAATGGCCGTTATCACTTTGAATCGCTCCTAAATAATTCGTTTCGGTTAACGCGTTTATTTTCAACCAACGGATGTGCCCAAAAAGCAATAGAGGTGATGTAACAGATGGTCAGGGCAACGAATAACAGCGCGATCCGCAAGCCAAAGAGGTCGCCCAAACCGCCGACGATGAGTGGGCCAAGTGCGCCTCCGGCAATGCCGGTACAAAGGATGCCGGCAAAAGAGCCATGGTTTCGCTCCACCGAATTGAGCGCCGTAGACATGATGATCGAGAACATCACCGAAATGGAGAATCCGATGAGTGGAAAAGCGAGCACCGAAACTTCAGTAGAGCCAAAGAGCGCCGCAAAAAGTGTGATCAGCGAGAGTGCCCCTGATACCTTGAGGACCTCCTGCCAGCGCCAAAGCCTCAGCGCAAAAAGTCCGACCAAGCATCCCACAGACATATAACCCCAAAAGCGGCCGACCACGGCAGCGCCCACGCTTTGCGGGTCAAGGCCATGATAGATTTCAAGGAACTTAGAGAGCCAATTCGAGATCCCTTGTTCGGTGGCCGTATAGCAAAGCATGCCGATGAAAAACAGGTAGACGTATTTATTGTGCAACAACTCTCGATAGGAACCACTGCTTCCTGTCCGCTCGTTTGCTTGCAATTCGATACGGGGAAAACGGCTGAAGAGCACCACGATAATCACCACCACCAAAATCAGTGCAAAGAGCCAATAGAGCGAGACCCAAGGCAGGGATTCAGGGGTTAATCTTTGCAAAAGACCGGTGAAGCCGGAGAGCTTTTCACCCGTCGTAAGCTCCTTGACCAAGTGCGTATAGACAAAGGGACTGACAAATGAAGCTGCGCCAAAGACCAACTGCCCCATCACGGAGAAGAAAGCAAAATTCTCCTCCCCACCAGCACTTCTGGTCAGGGGGTTGATGGTGGTTTGCAACATCGCCATGCCCAAGCCAATGGTAAACGAAGAGCCCAAGAGAATGGGGAAGGTTGGCCACAGCGCGAAGATCAATGCCCCCACCAAAGGGAGAATGAAGCCCACCGTCAGCACCGTTTTCTGACTGAATTTCTCAATCAGCAACCCTGCAGGAATAGACATGATGCCGTAGGCCACAAAAAATGAGGTCGGGATGAAGCCGGCTAAGGCCAAATGCGAGAGTTGAAAATTGTTGATTATATCGGGGATCAACGGCCCGATGATGTTGGTAATAAAGGAGATCACAAACCAAAAAATCATGATCAGCCCTACCACGCCATAATGATGTCGTTTCATAACCATCACAATTTGCTATTTTGAAAGATCATGCCCGCAGCGCCCAGACATCCGGCTTTATTACCCAACTCAGCCCCCACCAACTGGGTCTCTGCACTGCAAACAGCCATCGCCTGACGAAAAACCTTCTCCCGAAGTTTGTCAAGGTAGAAAGCACCTGCCTCAGAGATTCCTCCGCCAATCACCACTTTTTGTGGCGCGAAAAGGTTGATCATATTGGCAACACCGTAGGCTAAATAGGTCCAATGTTCCTCCATAGCACAGATGGCCATTGGGTTGCCCTCTTTATAGAAGAAGACCACATCTTCGCCATTCAGGTCAGAGGCGCTGTGTTCGTCCACCTGACTCAAGGCACAAAATCGCCGCACCAAAGCCACCGTAGAGGCATAGTGTTCCAAACAGCCAATACCCCCACAAACACAAGTCTCCCCATCGGCTTTGATGGTTATGTGTCCTAACTCCATGCCGTGGTTTTTGTAGCCGCTATAAAGTTTGCCATCTATCAGCACACCGCCGCCGATACCCGTGCCGACAGTCACAAAGACCACATCGGTCGCGCCTTTGGCCGCACCATATAAGGTCTCGCCTAACGCCATCAGGCTGGCATCATTATTTATTAGCACCGGCAACCCGCAAGCGACCTCCAATTCATAGGCCAGCGGAATATTTTCCCAACCCGAGATATTCTCTGCACCCCCGATGACCGTGCGATGATCAGCAGAGACCACCCCCGGGGTACCGATCCCGATCCCCTCAAGGGGCTCTTCTACGCTTTGTGCATATTCCATGCAGGCAGAGATCCCTTTTCGAATCTGTGCCATCACCACGGCCACACCTTCTTGTGCACAAGTAGGCCCTTGTCCATTGAAAACAGGCTGCCCCTCTGAATCTACAACGGCATATTTGACCATTGTACCGCCAAGATCTATTCCAATCGCATATTTTTTCATTGTCTATCCTCTTTCCACCCAAATAGGTGATGTCCATGCCCACTGTCCGTCCCGTTGACGTACACGTACATAATAATAATCCGTATCTTTCTCAGCCTGATCATCTTCCATGAAATGGCCAATCGTAAATGCTTGTTCAGGTGCGGCGCGGTTAAACTGAATAGCTTCACTCAACCACCCCCGCATGAAATGCGCCTTGGAACCCTGAAGCAACTCCTCCAAGGTATAGGTAAACGCCTGTCCATTAAATTCCGCAGTCACTGTGCCCTCTTTGGCCATCTCCACGTCCAGTATAACGCCCTGCATAGCGGGGGTCATCACATTGGGATTCTTGGTGGAATACATATCTAAATCAACGCGTTGTTTATCGCGTCCCGTCACCCGATTCACCCGCGTATGGAAGGAGGTCTCTCCGGCTTGTGGCGAGGTGAAGGCCGCACCGCGAAAGCAGGTTTGCAGATCACAGATTTCGCCTTGGGTGATGTGAATATTTCCCACCCAATGCACATATTCGTCCTCTCGATTCCATCCGAAATCGAGTTTTACCTTCGCATGAATGATCGCTTGTTCAGGAACAGGGGTGGTAAAGGGTGCACTCAAGCGCGCCAGACAACGTCCATTTTTAATCACGTCCACATAGTCAATAAAGTTCTGAGCCTCCACGTTGAGGTAGATCTCCCGCTTCCGCGCAGCAATGACATCGCCCATTTGCGCACCGTTAATGCGGAAATCGACCTTGATTTTATCACCTGTCACCCCGCAGATGTGACGTTTACTCATCTGCTCCCAAAGGAGTTCGCGATCCAGTTTATCCGCTAAGACACCGATGCGGCCATCTCCGTAACTACCTGGATAGCCAGCGTGTTGGTCGGTAGAGCACATCAGCCCGAATTTATGGCCTTGCTCCAACCCATATTGCACTGTCCCCTCATAGACACGAGGTCCCATGTCGTGCAGATAGTTGTAGTCGCCCATATCGCATTCAGCCAAACCGTGACGCGAGAACATCTCCACAAAAGGACATTGAGGTGTCTCCTTAAATGCCCCCCAATTATAGCCTCGGTAGCCAGTAATATAACCCATATGGTGGGGGGTCACAAAAACTTTGTACGGTTTCAGCTTCTCCATCAAATCAGGCACAGAGGTACACTCCACCAAGGGTGTGTTGTAATCATAGCAGAGTGCCACATGATCGCCATGCTCCATGCTGTGGCATTCGTAGGAGATAAAGGAGAGAAAATCACCCGGGCGATTGGCCTCTTTCATCCGGCGCACATAGCTGTCCCAACCTCCGGCGCGCAAACGTTTGAAGGCCGAGGTGTGGTAGTCGATCACCCAATTTAATCGGGGATCATTAGCCCCCGGAATATCCGGCCACATCGCATGGGGGGTGACGGAGACAAAATCAAGTTGCTCTTGTGCGGCAGCCAACGCATCGCTCAAATCGCCGTGGCCATAGGTTACATTGCAGTGGTTGTGAAGGTCACCCCAAAAGACCTTCATATCTTTGAGTGACTCGAAGCGCCCTGTCAGCTCTTCGGGGGCCGATTTATCGTCTCGCAACCCATCAACACAGCTCAAGAGAGTCCCTGAAGCGGCTAATCCCAAGAAAGACCAACCCGATGCCTTTAAAAAATCTCGTCTATTCATTGTCTATTTTTTAACTATTTTATGGCTACTTGTAATCATTGCTTTTTTATCGTTGAACTGTGGTTCTCAGACCTTGTCCGCCTTGAAAATCTAATTTTAAAACAGCTTCTTATTTTAAGGAATCTGCCCCTTGGAAGAATTCGCCTTTCAATTCCATGGGATCGGTATCTTTACACTCCTGCTGTAAGGCTGTTAATTGCGCATGCAACTCTTTGCAAATCACCGCATAATCAGGGTTATTATAAACGTTCTGCATTTCGTGGGGATCGTGTTTTAAATCATAAAGCTCCCACTCATCCACGTCATTATAGAAGTGTATCAATTTATATTGGGCGGTACGAATGCCATAATGGCGCTTCACCGAGTGCCAAGAAGGGTATTCATAATAGTGGTAATAGACCCCTTTCCGCCACTCTTTAGGCGCTGTGCCCTCTGCCAAGAGCACCTTTTTTAACGAACGACCTTGGATGTCAGCAGGAATAGCTACTCCCGCGAAGTCGAGGAAAGTCGGCGCAAGATCAATATTCATCGCCAGTGCCTTGCTCTTCGTGCCCGCCTTCACCGCCTTCGGATAGCGAATTAGGAGAGGCGTGCGCTGGCACTCTTCATACATGAAACGTTTGTCAAACCAGCCGTGTTCACCCAAGAAAAAACCTTGATCAGAGGTGTAAACAAGGATTGTATTATCCAACTCACCGATCTTTTCCAAATAATCCAACAGCCGTCCCACATTTTCATCCACACCCTTGATTACAGCACAGTAATCTTTCATGTATTGCTGATATTTCCAACGGGTTAGCTCCTTGGGTGAGAGGGTCTCTTTGATCTTTTTATATTCAGCGATACGGGGTGCATAGGCCTCTGTCCAGCGCGCCTTTTGCTCCTCGGTCATGCGGTTGTAGGCATCTTGAAATTGCCGTAAGCTACTCCGCCAGTCGTTGGCACGCATCACATCTTCTTTGTTGGCATCTGTACTCCCATTCCCCTTCGGATCTTCATAATCACGGGCAATCTCCTCGGGGCTCATCAACTTAAGATCCCACTCTGGCCACATATCACGGCCAATCTCCATCGCCTGCTGATGTGCAGCCGCACCGCGACCTGCATAATCGTCTAATAAATTATACGGTTCAGGGAAGACGTGGTCGTTATAGAGGCCTAAATGGCGCTGTGCCGGCATCCAGTTGCGATGGGGTGCTTTGTGATAATACAGCATCGCAAAAGGACGGCTCTTGTCCCGCTGATCCAACCAGTGAATTGCCTTGTCGGTGATGATGTCGGTCACATAACCGGGCTCTATTTTCTGCACGCCGTTCTCAATAAATAGCGGTGCATAGTATTCACCCTGCGCAACCAAGACGCTCCAGAAATCGAACCCTTGAGGCTCCGAATTCAGATGCCACTTCCCGATTATTGCGGTCTGATAACCCGCTTGGTGCAGCATTTTGGGGAAAGTCGGCTGGTCGCCATCGAAGGTGCGCGAGTTGTCGGTAAATCCATTTATATGGCTATATTTCCCCGTCAGGATACAGGCGCGTGAAGGGCCGGAAATCGCGTTGGAGACATAGCAATTTTCGAAAAGCATCCCCTCGTTGGCCAATCGATCTAAATTGGGTGTTTCAACCAACTGACTGCCATAGCAACTCATCGCTTGCATGGTGTGATCATCGGTCATGATGACGATGATATTCGGACGCTGAGGTGCTTGCTCCTTGTTGCATCCGATCATCGTCAACACCGAGAGTGGCAGTGCGGCATATTTTGCCCTCAAAAATAATGTCTCGTGATTTCTCATCAGTTTATCTGTTTTGTTGCTTGTTTTCAACCAGTGGGCGCAGGTTGCGAATCAACCGCGAATCATTGATCTTCAGCCCCCATTCATACATCTTCTTGCGCAAGCGCGCCAGCTCGGTAGCATATTTTACATCGACGGCCAAATTCAACATTTCGCCCTTATCGGTCAATAAATCATAGAGTTGTTCGCGGTCACGATGGTAGTTGTAAAGTACATATTTGTATCTGTTTTCTACAATACTCCACCCGCGAACTTGCGTACCTGAAAATAGTGTCTCCACGAAAACCTCCTCATGCAGGGTCGTGCGAAGACCTTCAACGATCGGACGCAGGCTCTGACCACGATAACGCTTGGGGTCGAGCGAGATGCCGGCATAATCACAGAAGGTGGTGTAAATATCCAGCCCTATATTAGAGAGCGCCGTTTGGTTTTTTATACCCTTCACACCCGCTCCTTTGGGTGCTTTAAGGATCAGCGGCACATTGATAACCTCCTCAAAGAGCACCCATTTTTGATTCCAGCCATGCGCGGCCACCCCATCCCCGTGGTCGCTGCAAAAAAGGATCACGGACTGATCATAGAGCCCTCGCTGTTTGAGCAACTGCACCAAGCGTCCAATTTGATGATCCACACGCTCAATCAAGCGGTAATAGGTGTAGATATATTGTCGCCACTCATCTTGGGTGTAGTTTCCTGTGGGGTAGGTGCGCGGTTCGGCGGCAAAAGCTAAGCGGATGGCCTCTGCCTCATAGGTGGAGGGTCTGAAATTTGCCGGCAGGTTGGGGCAATCAGCAGTGGTAAATGTTGTCTGAAGCGGGCCATAGGGCATCGTCTCGTTGCGTGCATATTCACAGATCTCATGGGGATCAAGGAACGAGGCCACCAAAAAAATAGGTTTTTCACCTCTCTTTTGCAGTGCATTGGCACACGCATCGACCAGCGCCGGATCATTCATGTTGCAAACCTTCGTAAACCCGGCATTCTCAGGAATATCAACCTCCGGAACATGCCATTTGCCGGCATAAAGGCAGTCGTAACCAGCCTCTGCCATCCGGTATCCGATATGGGTAGCCATCTTTTCTGCCGCAGGGCGCACTCCATTTGCCGTTGCGCCAACCTCAAAGGGCATTTGGCCGGTGAGTAACGAAGCCCGACAAGGGCCACTCAAAGGATAGGGGCAATAAGCCCGCGAAAAGAGCACACCATCGGCTGCTAAAGCATCCATAGCAGGGGTGCTCAAGTTGGGATTTCCGGCACAACTCATGGCCGAAGCTGTCTGTTGATCGGTCATGATCAAGATCACGTTGGGTTTTTTCTCCGCGGCCTGCACCTGTTGCGTTAGAGCAACAAGTCCTAAGCTCAGTAGCGATCCGGCTACAACTGGGCGAACAACAAGAGGGTTCAGCTTCATGGTTTCTAACAGTTTCTAAATTGTAACAAAGTTAACGTTTTTCGTCATATTGGCGCTCCGATATTGTTGCAAAAAAGAGTAAGGGTGTCCAAATCAGTTTCGTTTTTGTAGAATCCGACTTTGATTTTGTACTATTTAGGTGCTTCGCCTCTTTTATATAGGGCAATTCGACAAAAGCAACATCCATTTCAACAAATTTGATATTCATCAGGCAAATCTTCAGCAAGATTACGCATTATTCAAAGATACTACACTGCTGATTTTGCTATCTTTGTACCGATAGAAACCGCTCAAAATGCCACCACCGATGAAATTCATCCGAACAGTGATCCTCTTCCTTTGTCTCTTGTGCCCCGCTCTTTTGCGCGCCCAAATAGACACCACGGTATTTGCACTGCTCGATCTCTCTCAACCGGCCTTGCATCGTGTAGCCACAGCCTATCGTGCAGGACAGCCACAGCAGGCTGCCGAAGCACTGCTCAACTACTACCAAAATCGACAAGGTATTGTTTGTCCTGATCTTGACCCCAAGCATCCCGCGATGACCGCTGATGAAAAACGTTGGGCAGACGAAGGGCTGGAGCATCGGTTTTTCGTACACACCGGCTATCAACCCTCTTTTTTCTATGGAAAGGAGATTGATTGGCAGTATTGGCCGATCAAAGACAATGAGTTGCGCTGGCAGTTGCACCGCACCAAATGGTGGGTTCCCATGGGCAAAGCCTATCGATTGACCGGGGAGGAGGTCTATGCCAAGGAGTGGGTGGCTCAATATCTTGATTGGATAAAGAAAAACCCATTGACGCACTACGTTGATCCCGAAAAGAGGCCAGACGGAGCGGCTTTTGACCTCTTGACGGCCGATAATGTCTACTTCGCTTGGCGACCGCTGGAGGTTAGCGACCGTTTGGAGGCTCAGATTCAGCAATTTCTGCTTTTTCTGTCCGCACCGTCATTCAATGCCGATTTTTTGAGCCATTTTTTAGTCAACTACCACCTCCATGCCAAGCATATCTCTGAGAACTTTTCCGCCAAAGGTAACCACCTGCTTTTTCAAGCACAACGGCTACTCTATGCCGCCACCTTTTTCCCCGAATTGAAAGAGGCCGCTGACTGGCGTCGCACGGCCATCGAGATTCTCAACCGAGAGATCAGCAAGCAGGTCTATGACGATGGGATGCAGTATGAACTGGATCCTCACTATCACCTCGAAGCGATCAATATCTTCTTTAACGCCCTCCGTATGTGTGATGCCAACGGCTTCCGCAACGAGTTTCCATCCAGTTATTTGGCCACGGTAGAGAAGATGATAGAAATCACCTTCAACTACTCTTTCCCCGATTATACCAATCCCATGTTTTCGGATGCCAAACTTCACCTAAAAGAGGAGATGTTGCTTTACTACAAGGAGTGGTCGAAGGTCTTCCCTGAGCATCCAATGATCCGCTGGATGGCCACCGAAGGAGAGCGGGGGCAACTACCCGCCACGTGCTCCCAAGCCTTCCCTACATCGGGCTTTTACATCTTGCGTAACGGCTGGCAATCGGAGGCCACGGTCATGGTTCTCAAGGCCGGCCCTCCCGCCTTTTGGCACAACCAACCCGATAACGGTACTTTTGAATTGTGGCATCGTGGACGCAACTTCTTCCCCGATTCAGGTAGCTGTGTCTATGCTGGAGACAAAGAGGTGAACGCCCTGCGCAACTGGTTTCGCCAAACCCGCGTCCACAACACCTTGACCTTGGACGATCGCAACCTCGAAAAGACCGATTCAAAATGCCTGCACTGGTCAACAACAGCAGAGACCGATGTCGTCACTTTTGAAAATCCGAGTTACAACGGATTGACCCATCGGCGCACGGTTTTTTTCGTTGATCACCGTTTCTTTGTCTTGGTCGATGAAGCCTATGGTGTGGCGAGAGGGCGAGTAGCCCTTAATCATCACCTGATCGAAGGGGCGCTCGCGATGGATACTGTCAGACATTCGGCTGTCACGCAATTTAAAGATGGCAACAACTTGATGATTAGTGTATTCTCAGAACAGCCCATGCACACTTTTCAAGAAAATGGATGGGTGTCACGCAGCTACCGAGAACGATCGGCACGCCCTTCACTCTCCTTTGAGATCAACAAAACAAACGACCAACCGGTACGCTTTATCACCCTCATTCTGCCGGTGAGCCAGACCAACGCAGATGCTCATCGCTTGAAAGCCTCCTTCTGCAAAGACGGTAGCATCATGGTGCATATAGGCCACAAAAACTATCATCTGATCAATAAACTTTAACCTATGAAACGATTCCTTTTAACCCTTTGCGTTACATTGGTCACCCTTTCGGTGTGCAGCGCGCAGGATCGGGCGGCTCTCTACACCCGCATGAACCTTGACCTACCCGGTCTTGAATCTGTAAAAAAAGCCTATGAAAAAGGCAATATAGAGGTGGCGGACAAGGAACTGCTGAAATATTTCCGCAACCGCAAAGCCATCACTTTGGCTGATCTTGATTTAGAAGATGTTAAGATCAACAAGGATGAACAACGCTGGGCAGACGAGTCGTTGGAACACAAATTTTATGCTCACAAAGGTTACCAGCCCTCCTATTTCTATGGGGAGGACATCAACTGGCGCTATTGGCCGGTACAAGACAATGAACTTCGCTGGCAACTCCATCGCCATTACTGGTTTATCCCGTTGACCAAAGCTTATTATTTAACCCGTGATCCCAAATATGTCTTTGCTTGGATTGAGCAATATACAGATTGGGTGAAGAAAAATCCGCTGACCGATATTTCTGCGCTCAAAGTGAGTGGTGCTTCGGCTGAGACCATCGCCGCCGAGAAGGAGAACGTTCGCTTTGCATGGCGACCGATGGAGACCAGTCGGCGCATGCAGGACCAGCTCACGGAGTTTTGCCTGACCATCAAAGCGCCCCAATTCACCCCCGAATACCTCAATCTGTTTTTACAGATGTATTTCCTTCATGCCGACTACATCATCCACCACTACTCAGAAAAAGGCAACCACCTGCTTTTCGAGGCTCAGCGGATGCTCTATGCCGGTATTTTCTTCCCCGAATTTAAAGACGCTACCGCATGGCGTAATAGCGCAATCGAAATTCTCAACCGCGAAATAGGTGTCCAAGTATATGCCGATGGTGTCCAGTTCGAGTTGGATTACGGCTATCACTTGGCCACCATCGACATTTTTCTCAAAGCACTCCGGATGGCTCAAGCCAATGGTTGTGCCAATGAATTTCCAGCGAGCTACATAGCCAGTGTAGGTAAAATGACCGAATTTGCCTACGATATGCTCTTCCCTGACTACACCAATCCGATGTTCGGAGATACCAAACAGCACTCTAAAAGCTCCTTGCGGAGACAATTCAATAGCTGGTTTCAGCTCTTCCCTGACAGGACGGCTCTACAAGGATTTGCTTCGGAGGGACGCAAAGGCACACTGCCCAACTACACCTCCAAAATGTTCCCTGAGGGTGGTTACTACATCCTTCGGAGTGGTTGGGGTATGGATGCAACGGTGGCGATCGTCAAGGCCGGCCCTCCGGCATTTTGGCACAACCAACCCGATAATGGCACCTTCAGCTTTTGGCAAGCTGGACGCGACTTCTTCCCCGATTCGGGTAGCTATGTCTATGCCGGCAATGAAGCGGTCACTGCTGAGCGCAACTGGTTTCGCCAAACACGTGTACACAATACATTGACCCTCGACAATAAAAATATAGAGACCACCGATTCAAAGCGCCGCCTTTGGACAGTGACCGACAGTTTGGTTACACTGGTTACTGAAAATCAAAGCTATAAAGAGCTTAAACACCGCCGTTCATTCTTTTTTGTGGAGAACCAACTGCTCGTTATTGCCGATGAGGTAACGGGTGCCGCCACGGGTACAGTAGGCGTTCATTTTAACCTCTGCCCAGCGCAAACCGCCTTCGATAGGGATGGCACCTTCCGCACGCTCTTTACCGATGGCAACAACATCCGGATCAAGACAGCAAGCTCTGCCAAGTCACAAATCATGATGGAAGAGGGTTGGGTGTCCACCGCATATCGTAAAAAAGAGGAGCGTCCGGCTTATGCTGTTCAAGTTCAAAAGGAACAGTCTGAAGGGCTGATTTTCATCACCGTCATCGCCCCCGACAACAACACCTACAAAGGCAGTATCGCCATCGTTCCCAAAGATACACAATTTGATGACACCCTGCGATTTAGCATTCGCGTGGGGGCGCACACCTATCATTTAGGTTACAACTTAAAATAAAACCATCATGAGATTATATCGCATCAGCCCATCTATTATAGTAGCCACTCTATTTACCTTCGTGGCCGTTGCCTCCTCCGCACAAGAGCAGGGACTAACTCCCATTTTACCGAGAGTAAATGTTCAGGTAGACAGTGCCAAAATTGACCAAATAATTGACAATCAATGGGTGGCAGTAGGGACGAAACGCCCCCACGCCATCCAGCACGATGCTACTCTCCCTTTTAAAGACAAGCCCTCCTACCGATTTGAGCTAAAAGAGGGTGACAACACCCTGTCTGGCTATGCACCCGGGGAGACCAAAGGGCGTGCGGAGCTCTCTTTCTGCTATGCCACCAGTCGTGATTTTGTCGGAGAGCCCGCCGCGGTCTATGATGCCGCCAACCAGATGAAGACCGTCTACCACCATGGCAAGGGGATTACACCACAGGCTACACATCGTAGCTATACCTTCTCGGTTTACATTCCCGCAACGCTCTCCCCCGAGGTGTCGACCATCTTCGCCCAATGGCATGGAATGCCCAGTCGTACGCTGGTACAAACACCTACCGGCGAGGTGAAAAAACTCTCCACAGAGGAATTTTTAGCCCTTGCGGAACGGATGATTTTTAAGAAAAATGCAGGTTATGATAAGGTAGAGCGCCTCAACAAAGAGGGAAAAACCGTATTCCGTGCCGCTAAAGAGCCCAATGGCTGGTTGGTAGAGCAAGGAGGTTATCCTCCTTTAGCCTTTGGCTTTTCTAATGGTCTTTTCTATATCAAGGCGAACTCCGACCGCCGCTGGCTCACCGACAAAGACGATCGTTGCAATGCCAATCCGGCCAAAACAGCCATCATGCAACCCGTTACCTCTACCTACAAAGCCTCAACGATCGCCTATAAACTGCCGTTTGCCGACTTTCCGAAAGAATGTTGGATCACCTTTCAGGTAGAGATAGACTGGACAGCCTATGGTCACGAAGCTGAGACCATTATACGTCCCGGAAAATTAGATGTTACAATGTCTTATGTCGCTGAAAAAAAGCAGGTCATGCAACATATTGTCGATCATCAGACGATCCTTATCGGTCGCAATGACGATGATGGCTACTACTTTAAGTTCGGTATTTACCGCGTGGGCGATAGTACGGTTCCCGTCTGCTACAATTTAGCGGGTTATAGCGAACACTAATCGATGCTTATGAAAAAAATATTTTTTGTCTTGGGATGGATGTTGTGTGTATGGAACGTTGCTGTGGCGCAACAAGTGCTGACAGGCGATACAGACACAACGACCTACTTACCACTCTTGGAGGGGCAACGAGTGGCTGTGCTGACCAACCAAACGGCACTTGTCGATAAAGAGCATTTAGTCGATCTGTTTCATCGAAGGGGTGTGAATTTGGTCGGTATTTTCTCTCCGGAACATGGCTTTCGTGGAACAGCCGATGCCGGAGAACATGTGGGCAACTCGGTGGATGCCGCTACCGGTGTGCCGATTCTGTCGCTCTATAATGGCAATACACAGCGCCCAACGGAGGCCGTGATGCACTCCTTTGATCTACTGGTAGTCGATTTGCAAGATGTGGGACTTCGATTCTATACCTATTATATCTCCATGTTGCGATTGATGGACGCTTGTGCTGACTTTGGTCAGCGCGTGGTTGTTCTTGATCGCCCCAATCCCAATGGTCATCGGGTGGATGGGCCGATTCTCGATATGAAATATAAGTCGGGGGTGGGTTGGTTGCCGATTCCGGTGATGCACGGACTGACGATGGGTGAAATCGCACGGATGGCGATAGGGGAGGGATGGACGAAGGCTTGTGGACTGACGGTTATTCCTTGCCGCAACTACACCCATCAAACGCCTTACGTGCTTCCTGTTGCGCCATCCCCCAATTTACCGACCCAACATGCAATCTATCTCTACCCTTCGATGTGCCTTTTCGAAGGTACAGTAATGAGCTTGGGACGTGGCACGCCATGGCCTTTTGAAATCTATGGGCATCCGGCGATGAAAGGCTATGATTTCAGCTTCACACCCCGCCCAACAGCCGGAGCGAAACATCCACTGTTGGAGGGGAGGGTCTGTTATGGTGTGGATTTACGTAAGCTGGCAGATACTGCAATCTTGAGAAAGGGGCTGGACCTTACCTATATAATAGAGGCCTATCATGCCATGGGTTTGGGTGACAAATTCTTTACGCCGATGTTTGAGAAAATTATCGGCGTGAGTTATGTGCGGCAAATGATCCTTGCTGGTCGGTCTGCGACTGAAATTAAAGCCATGTGGAGGGATGATGTGGCTCGTTTTACCCGTCAACGGAGGCCCTATTTGCTCTATGAAGAGTAGATCATAATGTCGCATGGTTGCAAACTGTTATGTATTTTGCTGTTTTAATAAAAAACAGCAATCAAATAGTAATAAAAACATCAAAACAGTAGTCAAAGCAGATCAAAACAGCCATTCGTGCATTTTTCTTTTGAAAAATTTGGATAATTGAAGAAATAAATTATTACTTTTGTCTAAGCGAGTTTCAGAAAACTTTGTATTAAAGACCTGCTAACCGCATAGGAATTTTTCTTCTCACATTTAAAAATTTAAGCGTATGAAGTGGAAATTTTATCTTTCTGCTGTGTTGGCTGCCATGATGACACTATTTGTGGCAACCAGTTGTAGCGATGATCCGGATCCAGAACCGATCCCGGGCAAAAAAACAACCTTTACTGTCAAAGTGAAGGACATTACGGCTGCCAAGGCAACCGTTGAGGTAGCGCCAAGCGATAATATGGCGACCTACTATTTTGGTGTCTCAACCAAGGCTTTCTATGATGCAGCCGGTTCTGATGCTAACTTTTTGAAGGCTGAATTGGCTTGGTTTAAAGCCCAGGCAGCAGAAGCCAAGGTTACTTTGGAGGCCTATTTAAAAGATGTCGTTTCTAAGGGTCCTGATACAGATACCTTTAACGATCTAACCGGTGAGACAGCTTATGTTGCCTATGTTTTTGCTATCAATGTAGATGGTTCAATGGGTACGGATTTGACTAAGCAGGTCTTTACAACGCCGAAAGCTACAGAACCAGAACCGGAACCGGAGCCGGATATTTTCGCTATTACAGTGACCGATATTACCGCATCCTCGGCCAATATCAACGTTGTTCCTACTGACAAGGCAATGCGTTACTTTATTGATGCCTTTTCAGAAGCTGATTACCTCGAATTAGGTGGTACACCAGAGGGTATTGCTGCTTATGTTCCGGGTTTATTTGCCCGCTTGGCAGAGACGCTGCAAATGCCTTTAGATGAAGTTGTTGCGCTTCTTACCGAAGTAGGCGATGCTACTTATGCTGCTACAGAGATGGCTCAGCAGACAAAGTTCTATCCTATTGCTATCGGTGTGAATGCGGAAGGACAACCTATTACCGCAACCAAGGTTGGTGAGCCGTTTACAACTCTGAAGGGTGCTGATCCTTCGAGCTTGACGTTCGAAATCGCCGTTACCAATATTACGGATAAAGCTGCCGACATCAACATTACACCATCGGATAATAACAACACCTATTTCTTTGACTGTCAATCAGCCAAAGCTATTGACGGTTTGACGGATGCAGAGATTATTCAAGCCTTATATGACGTCTATTCCAAAGATGGTAAATTTGAAACGCTGTTGTCAATGGGTCCTGATGGCCTTTCGGCTGAGACGATTGCTCAATATGCACCCTTTAAACCTGATACCGAATATTGTGTCCTTGTATTCGGATGGGCAGATGGTGCTGCCACAACAACCTTGACCAAGAAGCTGTTTAAGACGCTTCCTGCAGGTCCGGGTCCAGATCCTTCAGGTTTGACTTTTGAGACCACAGTGGCCAATATAACGGATGTATCTGTTGCGGTATCTATCACTCCTTCTGCTTCTGCTGAAACTGACACTTATTTTTGGGATGTTCAAAAAGCATCGTTAGTGGCTAAATTCCCAACCGATGAAGAGCTTATTGCTGCTTTGTTTGAAGCCTATGGTGGTGCCGCAGAGTTCCCGACCTATTTATCAACAGGAGCGGTGTCAAACTCCGTGGTTGATAACTTAAAGGCTGAGACGGACTATGTTGTGCTGGTCTTTGGTTGGCATTCGGGTGGTGCGACAACAGGTCTTACCAAAAAAGCCTTTACCACAACACCAAAACCTGATCTCCCTCTTGTGGAATCCACATTATTCACCGATCTGCTTGGTGATTGGACAGCTACTATGAATGGTACGGTGACCTTCCCCGTGAAGATTGCTGCCGGTGCAAATGATGCTACTGCTGCTGTTTATCGTAAGTTGAATCGTTTGGTATGTCTTGGATTTGAATGCTCGACCGAATTCCCGATGGTATATCGTAGTCCTGAAGACTTGATTGCTGGTAAGGAAGGTGAGTATTGGGTAACATATCCTGAGGATGCTGTGAATGATTACGGTCCGAAGTGGTTCTTGCAAATCGCTACTGGTGATGTAGTTACCGTCCCTGCTAATAATGAGATTCCGCTTCACTATTACAAGGCAAGTCCTGCCTATTTGTTGGGCGTCAATGGAACTAAGCTTCGTACAGCTGGAGATTTCCCAACTACCATTTCTGCGGATAAAAATACGATCACTGTTACCTGCTATGTAAATGAAGGTAAGAGCTACTATCCTTCGGCTTTAGTTAAACAATCAACAGGTTGGGGTATTGTTTTGGTCGGAACAACTGATCTTGTTTTGACTCGAAATACACCTGCAACTGCTGGTAAGAAGTTGGTTTCCGGTCTTCCGTCAAGCCATAAGGGTGGTGTTCGTCACTCAGCTATCGAATACCTCAAGGGTGTAAATGGTGTGGTTGAACACATTGGAAAACGCACAAACGTTGCTGTTCCCTATCGCGCTGCTGTGAAACCGGCTGCACACCGTGTAGGTTTGGTTGCTCATCGTGGTATGTTACAACACAACATCAAGGCAACGAATCATCGTGCTGCTGATCTTCGCTCGATGAAGAGTCAGATTCGTATTAAGCCGATAAAGGTTGTTCGTAAATAACAATGAATCAGTCGCTGTTTCGACAGAGACAATGTAATTCCTAAATAGTAAGTTGCGGTTTCTGAAAAGAGACCGCAACTTTTTTGTGCTTTTGTTGTCCGTTGTCCCAGTCGGGAAAGGGCAGAAAAACATGCTGTTTGGGTGGAGATAGCTGATGGCTACTTCTAATAATTGCTTTTGATCGTTGGACTGCCAATCTTAAGCTTCTAATTTACAATGAGTAAACTCCGATCCGCAGACCTCGGTTGCCATGGGAAATCTAATTTTTAGAGGCCTTCTTATTTTGTCCAAGCGACGCGGAGCGCCTTGGTGCGTTGCTTAATGCGCAGGATCATGAGTAGGGCCGCCATGGAGAGGCCGAAGGCAAAACCAAAAAACAATCCTTGAGGCCCCATGCCCAACTTGAAGCAGAAGAGATAGCCGACCGGCAGGTTGAGTATCCAATAGGAGATAAAAGCGATGGGCATGATGATTTTGACATCTTGGATGCCACGCAGTATACCGACAGAGACATTTTGCACGCCATCGGAGAGCTGGAAAAGGGCAACGGCGATCATTAATTTCGAGGTAAGGTCTATCACCTCCGGATTGGTCGTGAAAAGGGTCGGAATGTAGTTGCGCAAGGTGATAAAGAGGATGGCCGCAAAGAAGTTCCACACCAACACCAAATGATAGGAGGCCTTGGCCGCCATGGAGAGTTGACCGATCGTATGTGCCCCATAGCAATGAGAAATGCGGATGGTGGTGGATGCCCCAATGGAGAGAACAATCATAAAGGCGCAGTTGCTCATCATGATAGCAATTTGGTTTGCACCGATGACCGCTGTGCCCATCCAACCCATCATGATGCTCGTGCCTACAAAGGCTGAAGCCTCAAGAAACATTTGTGAGGAGATTGGAAGTCCCATGCGGAGCAGGATGCGAACGGTCTCGCGTGAGAAATTTTTTCGCGAAAAATAATCGATATAGCTACGGTAGAGCTTGTTGTGATAGAAGATGGCAATAACCATAATCGGCATGCACATGCGCGATAGCAACGTGCCTAAGCCTGCTCCTTGAACGCCCATCTCTGGAGCGCCTAAGTTACCATAGATGAAGATCCAGTTGAATCCGATATTGACTAAGTTGCAGACAATGGTGACAATCATTTCGATGCTCGTGTTGCCAACGCCTTCAAGAAATTGTTTGAAGGCAAAAAAGAGCATCACAAAGGGCATACTCGCGGCTAACATCTGATAGTAGGGAATGGCCATATCCACCACCTCGACCGGTTGCCCCAAATGATAAAGAAGTGGGGTGATGGCGAATTGGAGAACCGCAACAAAAAATCCCATGAGCGTATAAAAAAGGATAGCATTTTGTAGGTATTGGGCGGCGCGAGGCTTGTCTCCTTGGGCGTATAATTCACCGATCAAAGGTGTGAGCCCCAGTGCAATACCCATGCTGGTGATAAAAAGAATAAAGAAGGCGGCCCCTCCAAAAGAGACGGCAGCAAGTGGTGTGGGGTCATTCCCGCCGTATTGTCCGACCATCACATTGTCGGCAAGTTGCACCAGAATTTGACCCAACTGAGTGAGTACCACAGGAAGAGCCAACTTCAGGTTGGCTCTATACTGCTCTTTATATGTTGAAAAACGATACATTGGGTTGCAAAAGTACGAATAAAAAGATGAAGAAGAGAAAACGAGCTAATTATTTTCTCTTCTCCCTCTCTTTTTTTGGTTATGCTACACGTAGTTTTACGCCAACAGATTTATCGGATTCAACGATCACCGTGTCTCCGGAGTGGATTCCGCCGTCCAGAACCAACGAGGACAGTGGCTCTTCAATCCGCTCGGTGAGGGTGCGCTTGAGTGAGCGAACGCCGTAGCGGGACTCGAATCCCAACTCTGCCAAACGGCGCTTGGCCGTGTCGGTGATGCGAATGTGATAGCCGAGCCGCTCAGCACGGGCGAAGAGTCCGTGAAGTTCCAATTCAATGATCTGCTCCACATCTTTGTGTTCCAGCATACGGAAGAAGATCACCTCGTCAATACGGTTAAGAAATTCCGGTGCAAAGGTCTGCTCAAGGGCCTTGCGGTATTCACCATCAGGGGTAGCCACTTCAGAGGTTGCCTTAGAGCGGGTGCTGTACCCCATCTGCTTGCTCTTTTTTACCACGTTGCGCGATCCTACATTGGAGGTCATGATGATCACCGTATTGCGGAAATCAACGCGTCGTCCCGAACCATCGGTCAGCGTCCCTTCATCGAAAATCTGAAGCATGGTATTAAAAACGTCAGGATGGGCTTTCTCGATCTCATCGAACAGCACCACCGCATAAGGTTGGCGGCGCACAGCCTCTGTTAATTGGCCGCCCTCTCCGTAGCCGATATAGCCCGGAGGCGATCCGATCAGTCGAGAGACGTTGTGCTTCTCGCTGTATTCGCTCATGTCGATTCGAATCAGCCCTTTGCGTTCATCGAAGAGCCATTTAGAGAGCTCTTTGGCCAGCAGTGTTTTACCCACACCGGTCGGGCCGACAAACATAAAAACACCTATGGGACGACCTTCATCCTTCAGTCCTGTTCGGGAGCGACGAATGGCCTGAGTTACCTTCTCCACAGCCTCTTGTTGTCCAACCACCAATCCGGAAAGATGAGCATGCAAACAGCGCAGTCGCTCCATGTCGCTTCCAGCCACCTTCTCTGCCGGAATTCCGGTCATCAGGGTGATCACCTGCTCGATATGTTCTGTCCGAATCTCAGCAGGATTATGCTCCAATGTGCGTTGCCAAGAGGCACGGCTCTCGCCGAGTTTTGATCGTAATGCCAATTCACGCAGTCGCGCTGAGGAGGCTTGTTCATAAACCAAGGCGGCAACGGCCTCATGGCGCTCCTGTTTGGCCGCGTTGAGGGCGGTCTCGATCTCTCGAATAGCCCCTGGCTCACATGCGGAGAGCAGGTGAACGCGAGACCCTGCCTCATCCAAGACATCAATGGCCTTATCTGGAAAATATCGGTCGGTGATGTAGCGTCCCGTGAGGGTTACACAAGCCTGCAAGGCTTCATCGGTATAGCGCACTTTGTGATGTTGCTCGTAATGAGGTGCTATGTTTCGCAAGATCTGAAGGGTCTCTTCTGCTGTTGTAGGCTCAACGATGACCTTCTGGAAACGACGCTCTAAGGCGGCATCCTTTTCGATATTCTCGCGGTACTCATTGAGCGTGGTCGCTCCGATGGTTTGTAACTCTCCACGAGCCAATGCTGGCTTGAGGATGTTGGCTGTATCCAAACTGCCTTGTGTCGAACCTGCTCCGACGATGGTGTGAATCTCATCAATGAAGAGTATCGTATCCTCTGCTTTGCGTAGTTCGTCTAAAAGTTGTTGCATCCGTTCTTCAAATTCCCCGCGGAATTTCGTGCCGGCCACCAAAGAGGAGACATCTAATGAGTAGAGTCGTTTCCCCAATATCGTATAAGGTACATTACCGGCGACAATACGCAGAGCCAAGCCCTCGACGATGGCACTTTTTCCAACCCCTGCTTCGCCGATGAGAATCGGATTGTTCTTTTTTCGGCGCGAGAGAATCTGCACTACACGTTCAATTTCACGCTCCCGCCCAATGACCGGATCAATGTGTCCCTCTTGCGCTTGGCGGGTGAGGTCAACTCCGAATTTATCGATCAGCCGTTCGGCTGTTCGGTTGTTCTCTTCATTGAAGTCGATCAGGTGCACTTGCATATCGGAACGGAAATCTTCGCTGGAGGAAAATTTAACGATCTCGCCTTCGATGGATGCCGTGGTGATATGATACATCTCTAAAATTTGCGCGGTGATACTTTCGCGCTTGGAGACCACATACAGCAGGGCATGTGCGGTGGAGACACTCTTCACGGTGGCGAAGGTGTGACGCAACTCATCGGCGAAGTGAGCGAAGAACTCCTCAGGATGCTCATTGACACCTTCTGTGGGGGCACTCAACTCACGCTCAATGCGAAGCCGAATTTGGTATAATTCCCAATCTTTGAGAAGGGTGGCAAGTATTTGGTAGGCCAGCGATCCCTCCTCACGGAGCATCTCAAGCATCAAGTGGTCACTCAAGTGGCTCGTGGCGGCGGATTTCGCAGTGTCGAACGCTGTACGGGCAAGAATGCCTTCAAGCGTTTTTGAAATTTTGGTCTGCATTTTCATCGTCAGTTTAATTATTTGACGATATAACGCGGTTGGAAGTTGAAATATTATGTTAAAATAGCGCGTGGCCACTCGCCGACCTCCATCTCCCGAATATCACTGCCGTCAATGACAAAACGCACGGCCGTTCTAACTTTGTGGATGCCATAGCTTCCGGCAGCACCCGGATTGAGATGAAGTAATTTGTAGACCGGGTCGTAAATAATTCGTAAAATATGAGAATGTCCCGCCACAAAGAGGGTGGGATGGCTGCTTTGGATCACCGCCAGTGCCCCGGGCGCATAGTGACGGGGATAGCCTCCGATATGGGTCATGAGCACGGAGACCTCTTCACATTTGAAATAGGCAAAATCTTTGTAGACGCGGCGAATGATACCACCATCAATATTGCCATAGACGGCTTTTAGTGGCTTGAAAGCGGCAATTTGGTCGGCTAATTCCAATGAGCCGATGTCACCAGCATGCCAAATCTCATCAACGTCCTTCAAAAATTCTTTGAGTGGCGCGTCAAAAGTGCCGTGCGTATCGGAGATAATGCCTATTCTTCTCATCCGGTTCTTTAATATTTGCCCTTCCACAAAGTTTGCATCCGCTCGGCGATTTTCGCTTCAGTTGCGTTTTGGGTGTTTGGCTCGTAGAATTTCTGCCCCTTCAGGGTGTCGGGCATAAATTCCTGCTCGGCGAAGTTGCCCGGATAGTCGTGGGCATATTTGTAGCCTTTACCATAACCAGCAGCGTCCATGAACTTGGTCGGGGCGTTGCGAAGGTGCAGTGGTATGGGGCGGTTGGTGGTGTCTTTGGCTAAAAAGGCCATGGCTCGGTTGATGGCCATATAGGCGGAATTGCTTTTGGGACTGGTGGCGAGGTAGATGGTCGTCTCGGCCAAAGTAATTTGCGCTTCGGGCATCCCGATTTTGTGCACCGTATCGAAGCAGGCATTGGCCAAAAGCAGGGCATTGGGATTGGCTAAACCAATATCTTCGGAGGCCAAAATCACCAGCCGCCGAGCGAGGAAACGTGGCTCTTCTCCTCCAGCGAGCATGCGTGCCAAATAGTAGATGGCCGCATTGGGGTCACTGCCCCTGACGGACTTGATGAAGGCCGAGATCACATCGTAGTGTTGCTCGCCATTCTTGTCGTAAAGGGCAATATTTTCTTGCAGACATTCGGTGATATATTGGTCTGTGATAATGACTTTGCCCGCTGTCGCGCCAACAATAATTTCTAAAATATTCAGGAGCTTGCGGGCATCACCACCCGAAAATTTGAACAGTGCCGCGGTCTCCACCACTTCGATTTCTCGTGATTTTAATTCACAATCTGTGGTCAGTGCGCGGTCGAGCAGTGTTTGTAGATCACCATCCTCCATTGGTTTTAGTGTATAGACCTGACAGCGGCTGAGTAGCGGCGAGATCACCTCGAAGGAGGGATTTTCGGTCGTCGCACCGATCAATGTCACCACACCTTGCTCCACAGCCCCCAACAGTGAATCTTGCTGGCTCTTGTTGAAGCGGTGAATCTCATCAATGAAAAGAAACGGGGTTGGGGTGTCGAAAAACTTCTGTTTTTTGGCCGATTCGATCACCTCTCGCACATCCTTCACCCCCGATGTGACAGCCGAAAGGGTGAAAAACGGGCGATTGAGTTGTGTGGCGATGATCTTTGCGAGGGTGGTCTTACCCACTCCCGGAGGTCCCCACAGGATAAACGAAGGCACACTCCCCGTTTCGAAGAATTTGCGGAATACTCCGTTTGCGCCCACAAGATGCCCCTGCCCGATATATTCATCTATCGTGCGAGGGCGGAGGCGTTCAGCAAGCGGAATATTCATACGTTATCTGTCAAAATTTGTGGGCGTGGAACGACCTATTTTTCCGCTGGTTTGACCAACTGCAAACACAACTCGTCCAACTGTGTTTGGTCGATCAACGAGGGGGCATCGAGCATTACATCCCGACCGTTGTTGTTCTTGGGGAAAGCGATGTAATCACGAATCGAGTCTGCACCACCAAAGAGCGAGCAGAGACGGTCGAAGCCGAACGCCAAGCCTCCGTGAGGAGGTGCGCCAAATTTGAAGGCGTTCATCAAGAAGCCGAATTGCGCCTGTGCTTTTTCGGGGGTGAAGCCGAGGGCTTTGAAGATCTGTGCCTGTAACTTCGCATCGTGAATACGGATCGAGCCACCGCCGATCTCCGTGCCGTTGCAGACGAAATCGTAGGCATTGGCGCGCACACGTCCCGGATCACTCTCCATATATTGAGCATCTTCCAGCTTGGGAGAGGTGAAGGGGTGGTGCATAGCGTAGAAACGTTGGGTCTCCTCGTCCCACTCGAACATCGGGAAGTCGATGACCCACATCGGAGCGAATTGCTTCGGATCACGCAGCCCCAATGCTTCAGCCACCTCTAATCGTAGGGCGCAAAGTTGGGTCAGCGCTTTGAACTTCTTACCGCAGAGGATGAAGACCATGTCGCCCGTCTTGGCACCGCATGCTTCGGCCATGGCGCGCACCTCTTCGGGTGTGTAAAACTTGTCGATGGAAGACTTGATGCCATTCTCCTCTAAGCGAATCCAAATAAGCCCTTTTGCACCCACTTGTGGGCGTTTGACAAACTCGGTCAGCGCATCAATTTGCTTGCGGGTATAGGTGGCACAGCCTGTGGCGGCAAAACCTGTAATGTATTCGGCATCATCAAAGACTGAAAAACCGTGACCTTTGGTGAGGGCGGTTAGGTCGGCAAACTTCATCCCAAAACGTAGATCGGGTTTATCCGAACCATATTGCTCCATCGCATCCATCCATGTCATGCGGAGAAATGGTTGGGTAAAATCGAGGTTTAACACCTCTTTGAACATGAATTTTGCCCAACGCTCAAAAATATCAAGAATATCTTCTTGCTCCACAAATGACATCTCGCAGTCAATTTGTGTAAATTCGGGCTGGCGGTCGGCGCGCAGATCTTCATCGCGAAAACAACGAACGATTTGAAAATATTTATCATAACCGGCCACCATCAGCAGTTGTTTGAGCGTCTGAGGTGATTGGGGAAGGGCGTAGAATTGGTTGGGATTCATGCGGCTTGGTACGACAAAGTCGCGCGCACCCTCGGGTGTAGAGCCGATGAGGTAGGGGGTCTCGATCTCAAGAAAACCCTCTTTATCCAAAAAGGTGCGGATGGCCTGTGCCATTTTGTGGCGCAAAATCATCGCGCGTTGCAGTGGTGGGCGGCGCAGGTCAAGGTAGCGGTATTTCATCCGCAGGTCATCACCACCATCCGAGGCCTCCTCAATGGTGAAGGGTGGGGTTTGGGACTCATTGAGCACCGTGAGTTGGGTGGCAGCTACCTCAATGTCCCCAGTGGCCATTTTGGCATTCTTGGCCGAACGCTCAATGACTGTTCCCGTTACTTGCAATACGTATTCGCGACCGAGCTGTGCCGCCACAGCTTTGGTCTCTAAAGAGGAGTGTTCTTCGATGACAATCTGAGTGATCCCGTAGCGGTCGCGCAGGTCGATGAAGGTCATAGCCCCCAAGTTGCGCACCTTCTGCACCCAACCAGCGAGGGTGACCGTTTCGTTCACATTCGCAGCGCATAATTGGCCGCAGGTGTGTGTTCTGTACATATGTTGTGTTGTTTTTAGTTCAAACTTTCTAACCTACAAAGATAAAAAGAATAATTGAAACGGGAAAGGAGAATCTGCTGTTTCCAGCCTCTTATTATCAAGCAAAAGGCTTGCCGCTGAAAATTCGTAGGGCTAAGAAGCTGTTTTA
>JAVVZO010000016.1:0-38565 GCA_036650515.1 Alistipes sp. | reverse complement strand
TAGATATTCAGGCATTGCTGTCCCATTAAAGTTTTATACTGTTCTTTGAAATTATGTATAACTTAGCAGAGTAATTTCGAGATTTTTGAGGATCTCAAAATTACTCCGAAAATAACAACTGACACAGTTTAGTTTACGCTCCCTATCAGAATGGCGATTTCTCTATTTGAAAGTATGTTGTTAATGTTGCACATTGTTGAAAGCAGTATCTAAATTCTTAATTCCAGCGTCAATCATTTTTTGCAACAAGCTCCCTAATCCATTTATTAGTGTTTCAAATTGATTAGTTGTGTCTATTGTAGTTGACCATTCAATATTTTCTATTATTTCTAATTGCTTTATAACCTTTTCATCTTTATGCCCTACGGTATTATTCCTTACGGTATCTATGTATTTTCCATATTCGACTACAAACTTTTCTAAATCTTTCTGAGCTTCTTTTAATTCGGCAAGGAAAGATTTATAACCATCCCTTTCGATTAATTTTTTAAGTTGTTGTTTTATTTGATTTGGGGCATCATACATTATTAAATAAGACTGTCGGGCAAAAAAACGTCTATCCCACTCAGAAGTAGCGGAATATAATCCTTTTTGCATTGTTTTGACATCTATGGAAATTAAAGTAATATAACCAGAAATATTCCAAACCAAAACGTTTTCCTCAAATGCTAATTTCTTGGGTTTGTATTCATTGATGATACCTTTAACCTCATTAGTTTTATCTTTAATATCTTGGGTTTGAGGTTTATATTTGCGCAATTTTTGAAGAGTTGCAACAGCTTCTCTCAGAACCGGCTCAACCTTTGCTATTTCAGAGTTACAATGATTAATATTTTGTTTAAATAAATCCAACTGTATTTCTTCTTCTTCAATTTTATTTTGTAAATCAATGATAATCAATTTACCTTCTTGTGTAGACATCTTCTGAGCTAATGAGCCATCTGAGTCGGTCAATTTATAATTCATATCTTTATTGTTCGTATTGTTGTTGGGTGATTGGGGTGGCGGGGTCTATGGTTAAGACTTCGTCGTAGGTCAAACCGTATAACTTGTAAACCATTAAATCTATTTTGGCTTCGAGGGTGGTGGTGGGGTCGAGACGTTTTGCCTCTAAAATTTTGTCGACTAAAGCTATGAATGGTTGCTGTTCCCCACTTGTAATATTTTTGATAGGAAACAGGCGTAAATCGTTTAGTATTATCTTTGGGAAAAGTTTTCGTTCTGCTTTTGCAGTATTTTTAATAAAATAGAAAGCCATAAGTGTACTATTAAGTATGGCAACTATATATTTTAGAGATATATGCTCGAAACCTATTCTTTTGATAATGGCAATATTACTACGATTATATAGATAAGTTTGCTCCGTATAAGTAGAAATAATAGAATTAGGAAAATTCCCCGTAATTTCACGAACAATAATTCGCTCTCCGCTAAATAAGTCAAAACTTCTTGGTGCAGCTAAATGTTTGCCATACCATAACCAACTGCCTCCCCAAGTAATATTATATCTTTTGACATCAGCTCCTTCTAAATATTTATATGTGTCTTCATTATGTTGATGTCTAAAATCATAAGGTCTATTTTTTACATCTTCTTTGGTTTGAGCTGGAGTTCCTTTATCTTTTTCATATGCTTGCAATCCAGCCTTAACAGAGCATAGTTCATCCAATATATCACTTTGATTTTTTATCTTTTCTATAATTACACTGCTCTCATCATTTGAAAAGAGATTAAGTTCGTATCCTTTATTATTGCAAAAAGATTCTTGCTCTCTTGAATGTAAGAATACGAATTCTTTCATATCATCACTATTGGTGAGAAGGTTAATTGTGTTTTTGTGTTCGATTTCTTTCTTAGAAATCATTACTATTGTTTCAACATTTGCCTCTTTAAAAGCCTTCCCTGTGATATTAACAATGCTTTTGAGCGAACAATTATGTAATAAATATGACCTTAAATGTTCAGCAGAATAAATCATTAGCCACGAATTTGGAACTATCAATGCACTTATGCCTTTTTCTACAGAAAGAAATATTGAACGTTCTATAAATAACATATATGTATTTAATTGATACTTCGCTGTTTTATAGCTATTTGAATAATATGCTTTTTCTTCTTTACTGAAATTCTCCCTTGCAAAAATGTACGGCGGATTACCGATAACGATATCAAACCCGACAAAGTTACCGTCATCATCCAATAACTGCGGGAACTCAAAACGCCACTCAAAGGCATCTTCATACAATTTGTTGCTTACAATATCAGCTTGTTCCTGCTCTTGTTTGGCAAATTTGATCTTTAATTTTTTCAGGTCTTCTTGCTCCTTTTTTGTGCGTTCTCCAAAAAGCATTGGAGCTTCGAGGTCTATAATTTGCCCCTTGAGTTTAGCAAATTTTTCCTTTTCACCTCGACTTAACTCTGTGCGGAATGCACTCTTTATATTCTCAATAGTTTTACGAAAACCAGCCTTTTGTGTGTGGTCTGAGGTGTTAGTATAGTCTGCAACCAACTGTTTGTATTTTGCAAGAGACATCCTTTCGGGCTCACTCTTGCCTTTGTTATACTCCTTGAAAACATCTTCAAGCGGCATATCCAAAGCGTAGCGACTCAACAGCGAGTTGCCCTGCATAATCTTATAATCGAGGTTGGGCAGCGGTTGCGGCTCGCTCTCATCAACAACCAACGACAACCAAAAACGAAGTCGAGCAATATCGACAGCTCCTTGCTCAATATCGACACCGTAGACAGAGTTCTGAATAATGTTCTTCTTCACCGCAGCACGGTCGAGGGTCATATCAAGAGCCATCTTTGCCTGAAAAATCTCATTGAGAATCCCCATCGGGAAAGCTCCCGAACCAATAGCCGGATCACAAATCTTTACGCAATCCAACAATTCTTCAATCGCTTTAGCATTTGCAGCGATGTAGTTCTTGCTGTCAAGTCGATCGCCTGTGTCGTGGTGGTTGATAAAATTCTCAATTTCCGTGTGTTTGCCCAATTTGCTTTGCAGGTACTCAATCAAGCTCTGGCGACACATATACTGCACAATCTCTTTCGGAGTATAGAATGCTCCTTTGTCTTTGTTGTCTTCGAGCAGGTTTTCAAAGATATGCCCCAGCATTTCGGGGTCGATCCCAACTTCGGCATCGTTGGGGTCGTTCTCGTCAATGGTGAAGTTATACTGCGAGAAGAAATCCATCAGCTCGGCAAAATAGCTATACGGAAAATCAATCTCCTTTTCGTCTAACTTATCTTGATCGAACAGACCTCCATTTAGGTATGGAATTTTGATGTTGTCGCCGAGTTTGGGGTCGACAATATCACCCTCTCGTTTGGTGTTCAGCGTGTCAAAGAAAAGCGGTTCGAGTATATCAGATAGTAGTTTTCCGTTGCCTTCGTATCGTTTAATAAGGTTTTGGGTATATTGCAAATCGCCATCAGTCCAATCTGCCTGTGTGGCTCCGCACCCCATCCAACCTTTCTTTTGCAGAAATTGGAGAAAGACAAGTCGTCCCATCATTTTTTTGACATAGTCACGTTGCCATTTCTGTTCCCCACCGATGTATTTGCAGAATTTTCCGTATTGCTCTTTGTAACCTTTGAAGAAGTCTTTGCTCAATGCCTCGACAGAAAATGCAGCCTTGATATTTTCAAATAACGATTTGCCGTCCGACAATTTCGCCAACATAGCCGATGCGGTACGGTAACTCTCATTGGGATTGCCGAATACATAGGTATATCTTTTCGGAGCTGTCTTTTGCTCCTTGATGTCGCAGATAAACGATAGCCGCCAATGGCTCGCATCGTAATAGACAACCAATGCCGCATCAACGTTGTATCTCGTATAGCTCCGCACCAACGAACGAAGTCCTACCCGATTGAGTTGCACGTTATGCCCCTGTTTAATCTCAAAAGCAAACAAACCTATCTCATAATGATCAGCAGTATAGAGTCGCCCCAATTCAAATCCCTCGACCTTTTCGTTGCTATCGCTGGTAAGCGTTCTTGGAATTTGGCGAATCTCGCTCGCCCCAAAAAGGTTAATCAGAAGTTCCTGCCACGACTGAGCGTTGTACGGTTGGCGAAAAATATCTTGTAGTTGTTCCCTATTCATCGTTATCTTTCTTAATCTGTTTTATACTCTTAGCATTAAGCGACGTAACCACCTTTTGTCCGGTCTCTTTTTCTAATTGCAGACGTGCTTTACGAGCTACGCCACCACCACGTTTTGCCACTTCTTTATGCTCTTCCATTGTTTCGGGGTTAACCACCGCCGAAATGTCTTTTGTAGAAAGCTCCGCCAACATATTCAACACCAACTCCCGATTGGTCATGTTGTCTCGTAAGTTCTCTTTTTTGAGTCCTTTGAGTTTTTTGTACTCTTTGGTTGTGTTGTCAGACCACGCCTTAGTGATAATATCGGTTAGCGTTGCAAACTGCACACCCTCTTCCAATCCGTGACGTTTCCACTCATCAGTCAACTCCTTGCGTATTTCGATACTTTTTAGCCGTTGATTGATCCAACTATCAGAATATCCTAACCGCTTGTAATCGGTCATCGCCTGCTCAATCGAAAGCTCCGGGTCTTGCATCTGGTCTAAACGTTCACTTGCCACCTGCGCCATCCATTGTTTAAAAGGCTCTGCCTTTGGCGATGGGATGGATTGTATTAAGCGGAAAATTCCCTCTGTGTCAGCACAATTCACCCTCTGCTTCCCTCCCACAGTCTGAATCGAAAGGGGGGTGACAATTTGTCCCCACCCTTGAGCCAACATCAGGTCTCGTTTCTTCATCTTTTTGATGTAGTCGGCAGGGTTTACGCTATCAGTCAATGCTTCAACGACATCAACGATTGAGAAAAACCATTTCTCTTGCCCCTCATCCCAAACTGTGCGAACCTTTTTTTGCTCAAATAGTTGTATTTTATTTTGTGGGGTCATATTTATACAAATGTTTCAGATAAAATAATTTGCGGAGTTACTTCCTCCTCAATAGTGATTTTGGTTCGGCGTTTTTTGTGATAGCGTGCCATAAAACCTTTGATTGCCGTTTCGATATCAATGGTAGTCAGTTCTCGTTTCTCGTACTTGCGCTCCAAACGTGCCAAATCTCTTGTTAGCTTTACATAAGTGCCGAGTTCGACATATTTGGTCAGAATATCGCAATGATCACGGGTTTTCGTATTAGGACACTCACGCCGTATCTCCCGCAAAAGAAATTTTGCCACATCAGTTGTGTTGTCTTTTTCACTCGGAGAAGAGGTGGTGCTGTCGTCCATCATCTTGGTTACCTGTTCGTCAAACAAACTGTGAGCCTTGCTGACGTGTTGGTAGTGACAAGTGGGCAGCATAGCTGCTTTCTCCTCCGGCTTAGCCTCGAACAGCTTGATGACCTCCATAAAGCCCATATCGCAAATCTCTCCGCTCTCGACTTTGTAGAACTCTTTTTTGTATGGCGATGCAATATATACAAGCGAACTATTTGGTTTTATCTTCTTACCACTCTCAGCAACTGTTCTTGCAGTTCGGCTTTTGATTGGTAACTCCCTAATCTGCTCAAACCAATCGGGATTCTTCGCCTTAAACTCACGGACAACCCTCAGTAACTCCAAACTCTTATCCACATCATCGCCGATATTGGTGTTGAACAACTCAAACTGCTCGACAATCTCCTCTTTGGAGTATATCTGTGAGTCCTCACCATAAGCCGAGTGAAAACCTTGTAGCTTGGCAAGGGCGTTTTTGTAGAGTTTAATCTGCGCATCGCCCTCTGCTGATGGGTAAAACAAGTAATTTACGATTGTTCCAGCCACCGAACCTATACGATTGACACGCCCGATACGCTGCATCAATCGAGTTGCGTTCCAAGGAGTGTCGTAGTTCACAATCACATTAGAGCGGTGTAAGTTCACACCCTCAGCCAGCACATCGGTCGAGATAAGTATGTTGAAATCATCTTTTTTCTTGCCATGGTAGTTGGCATCGAAGTTCGCCTGTATGGTGTCAAACAACTTTTTGCGGTCGTCAGACGATACCGACAAAATATCTTTTCGCCCAAGTCGCTGGGTAAGTTCCCTTTCGAGATAGTTAATCGTATCTTTACTCTCGGAGAAGACAACGACCTTGCCTGTCGGATTCTCTTTTTTGTCGAAGATCCTCTCGTTGATATATTCAATAAAGCGGTCAAGTTTTGGGTCATCAACAACTTTTTCCCACTTCGCTATCAGGTCGTCAAGCGTTGCGATGTCATATTTCAAATCATCCAAAAACCCTTCATTAAATGCCGATGCCGGATATACAAAGTCCTCTTTCGAGATACCGAATTTTTCAATACCCTTTTCGATAATATCGTCCAGTTCAATGCCCTTGTCTTGCAACTCTTTTACCTTAAGATCGGGTGCAATAATCACCTTGTCGGCATCAAACATATCAACCATTCCTTGCGTAGCACGGCGAAGGTTGTTCAGTGAGCGGCGAAGAGCATAGAAACTGCTCTCCAAACGTTTGACCATGTGGGTGCGGTAAATTGTAGCCAACGAGTGTGATGTTGCTGCCGCATTAGGGTAACGTTCGGCATAATCACCCAGCAGGTTTTCGATAGCCTTGTAACGAGCATACTTCAATCCATCGGTAAGTATGAGCATCGTGTTTTCAAACAAAACCTTTAACTCATCCTGCAGCAGATATTCCACCTCTCGTGGTCGCTCAATCTTTGGGAAAATAATTTTCTGTGCATCAAGATCAGTCTTATATTCCTTGTAGTTAAGGATATTTTTACGTGTACGGCGGACGGTAACTTTATCTATTACCTTGTTGCGAATGTCCTCATACATCTCTTTTACCGCCTCTACATCGACTTTTTCGACCTTGCTACTTGTCAACTCCTTGTATTGAGCAATCTTTTTTGCGAAGTAGTTTTGCAGATTCGGAATACCGTCGATGTTACACTTTCGCTTATCTTGAAACAACATCAACAAGTTGTAGAGGTCATCGGGACGGTTATTCAGCGGTGTTGCCGAAATCAACATCACCTTCTTTTTCCTTCCGCCTACACGCCCAATCTCATCTCTGTCGGTTTTGCAAATACGTTGCAGGCTATCATACATTTGTGAGCTGTCACCACGGAAGCGGTGCGCCTCATCAACCAAAATCAAATCATACTCTTCGGGGCTGCGAAAACCGCCCTCGCCCTCCAAAACCTTATCTAACGAGCCGCACGAGACGAAATCTGCCTTTTTATCAATCTTAAATTGCTCAAAAGTGCCTTTCCAGTTACCCGCTAATGCAGGTGGATATACAACCAAAACACGACTGCCTCGAATGCCATTTTCCTCAATAAAACGCTTGGCAATCATTGTAGCCACTACCGTTTTACCAAGACCCACCACATCAGCGAGGAAAAATCCATTGTACTTGCACAGCATCTGATAGCCCTGACTGACAGCATCTTTTTGATATTTTAGCTCTTTGAATCCCTCAGGTATTTCGAGTGAAAAATCGTCCTCGATTTGGTCACCGAAATAATCAACCAGCAATTTAATATATAGTTCATAAGGCGTAGGATTCTGCCCGATATGCGTCATCTTTGTGTATCGCTCAATATCCTCAAAAGTGAGTGGTAATCCCTCTTTCCACAGGTTGTCGAACTCCGATTTGCAGAACGCTACGTCATCGTAATCTTTCATCGCAACGTTCAGCTCATATTTTGGAGGCTGTGTAAGCCCTAAACCTGACTCAGACAAATTACTCGAACCCATTATCACCCAACCGTCTGAGTGCTCAGTGTGTTTTTCGGGCAGGAATAGATAGAATTTTGCGTGCAGGTCTCGTGTATGGTGAATTTTTAGCTCCACACGCCCAGCCTGTAAATCATCGGCAAGCATCAAGATGCCCTTCTCTACATCCTCGTGATATCCTGCATCCTTCACGTCGGCAACAAAGTCCTGACGAAACAGTTCATACGCCTCATCACTCACTTTATCACCAGAAAGAAACAGCATACTCTTGTTATGCTTGCGGAAAATATTGTCGATGTTAATACCGATAAGAATCTGAATTTTGGGTGGATTGTCACCCTTCTCGAATTCGCTTCTTATCTTAAAATACCCCGATGAACGAAAATAGCCTACAACAGCGTGAAAACTGTGTAGACCAGACATCCCTTCGATAATCCCCTTGAATTTATCGAATAATGTATTTGTTGTATGATTGGTGAAAAATTTTGAATTACTCATATTATTTCCCGCTCTTATTTAGAAACTATCTCAAGTGATGGCTGTGAGGAGTTAAAGCACCATTTGGAAACCGTAGAAGGATCTTTGCCGAGTTGTTCGGCAAGCCATTTCCCCGTTTTTTTTCTCTCGACAAGAACAATTTTTAGCCTATTTAGATCTTTCATATTACTCTATTTGATGGTTGTAATACACAAAGATATTGAAAATAGTCATTACTTGCACCAACTTTCTAAACAATTATTTAACAGCCTGTTTTGGGTGCGGAAATCAAGGTATTACATTCGCCTTCCTTCCTTCTTTTTGGTTGCATTTGGCGGCAGAACTGCTCTTCCTCTAGGTCGTCGCCATTAAGCAATATCGGTATATTGAAGAGCGAGCCGATAGAACCTCCAATTCCGTGGCGTCAGGGACATCCCATTCTTCATCTTCAGACTATCTAAACTTTTTGCTTGAAAATTCAACCCTCCACCGACTTTTTACATTGATCCACTTTTTACATTGATCCGTTTTTTGCGTTTTTCGGGGAAATAAAAATCCCTGAAACTGTGTGAGTTTCAGGGATTTGCTTGACTATTAGTCTTTTTAAAGTGGTGCCACCGGGAATCGAACCAGGGACACAAGGATTTTCAGTCCTTTGCTCTACCGACTGAGCTATGGCACCATCATGAACTTCGGGTTTTATCCTGAAATCGTGGTGCAAATATAGGCATATTTTCCCAATATCCAAATTCGGCAAGCAAAAATAGGGCAGAAAAACAGCTGCTTTGGGCAATAATATTTGCTAATCAGCTGTGTTATTGTTGATAAGACAAGGCCTTCTATGTTGAATTTTATCTGTCCCACTTATGCAGATTGGCCAAATGGATTGATTGAGACGCTATTTACGAAGCTATTTCACCCCATGACATGACCCGCATCTACCCTATCTGAGGCTACAATGAATCTGAAAAACGCCGATATATTTTCAGTAAGTTAAATTGCAGGTATAAATATAGCGAAATATGGTTGCTTTTGTATCATCAAACCTGTAATGGTTTTTCAGGACAAGCTTCTCCATGTATTGGTGTTCACCAAGTTTTGGCAATAAGATTATTTGTATTTTTCTTCTAACTCCAATTTCTTTACTCGAGAGCGTATTGCCCCTTGTTTGCGTTGAAAAATAGCGGACAACTCTCTTGTAGATTTACCCTCACAGAAGAGCTGTTCTAACTTGTTATCATCTTCTTGTATCCACGGCATATAAGCATTCGGGTAATTAATCCGACACGCCGCAATGGAATATGTAGGTTCACCCAATAATTGCCGATATGCTTTGAGATACTTTCGTAGGCGGTTAACATCCTTTTCAGAGATATACGTCAATCGGCGAACATCCATATTATCTGTTAGGTCGTTAATTTTCACCTTAACTGCTAATGGATTAGCCTTTACGCGTTGAATAAATTTGTTGTACGGTTCATTCTCCGACAACTTAGTAACACATCGAAGTGCATCAATAATCTCTTCCGAAAATCCCTCAATCCTCAGTTGCTCGAAAGTCCAATCGCTATCCTCAACCACATCGTGCAACATACCGACGATCTTTTCATCATCAGTTGCCCCCATAGCCATCACTCGCAACGGATGGCCAATATACGGTTGCCCAGCCTTGTCAACTTGCCCTGCGTGGGCTTTAGTTGCTATTTCTATTGCTTTGCTTAACATCATCTTTAGTTGGTTATAATTCTTTTATTCCGATGCTTTTTAAATACTTATATGTTGAGTTGCAAAACACTTACAATCAGTTGTTTGGATGAAATTAATTTCGTATCTTTGTGATTAGTAGGCCATTAAAGGTACATGAGAAATTATCCAACCGACCTAACCGGAAGTCAGTACGACACAATTTTACGAATAATTAATGACAAACGCAAACGACAGCATTCGTTAAAAGATGTTGTTGATGCAATATTTCACCTATTAAAGACTGGTTATCAATGGCGTATGCCACCCAATAACTTTCCTAAATGGGAGCGTGTGGACTCCTATTTTCAGCAGTAGAGTCGTGACGGAACGATAGAGGAGATTCACGAAGTTCTCAGAAAAAGAGCCGAAAAAAACGAGATTAATAAATTTAAAAGAGCTTCTAAATTAAATTGTAGGTATAAATATAACGAAATATGGTTACATTTGTACTGCAAAAACGAAATCACATTTTATCTATGCTACCTAAATCTGAAAGAGAAGAGATCATAGCCCTGATTAACCGCGAGGTTGTCCCGGCCATAGGTTGTACCGAGCCCATCGCCGTTGCGTTGTGCGTGGCTCGTGCACGTGAAATTTTGGGGGTTGAGCCCGAACACATTGAGGTGCTATTGAGTGCCAATATTCTCAAAAATGCCATGGGGGTAGGTATCCCCGGAACTGATATGATTGGCTTGCCCATTGCGGTGGCATTGGGTGCGCTGATTGGGCGTTCAGCCTATCAATTAGAGGTGCTGAAGGAGGTTAATCCAGCCGCTGTGGAGCAGGGTAAAAAATACTTAGCGGCGGAGCGCATCACCATTGGATTAAAAGAAAATATCACCGAAAAGCTCTACATTGAAGTGGCTGTTACCACTACAGGACACAAGGCGATGGCCATCATAGCTGGTGGGCACACATCGTTTGTTTACGAATCCCTTGACGGAAAGGCCATGTTGGATCAACGGACACAGACCGGCAGCGAGGAGCAATCCGCCGAGGTGAGTCTTAATTTGCAGAAGGTCTATGATTTTGCCACCACCACTCCATTAGATGAAATCCGTTTTATCTTAGAGACCATGCGGGTGAACAAGGCGGCAGCAGAGCGCTCTTTCAAGGCAAATTATGGCCATTGTTTGGGTAAGACCTTGCGTAATGCCGATGAGGTTCGTGTGATGGGAGACAGTGTTTTCTGTCACATTCTTTCTTATACCTCAGCAGCTTGCGATGCGCGCATGGCAGGAGCGATGATTCCTGTGATGAGTAATTCGGGTAGTGGCAACCAAGGTATTACAGCCACTTTGCCTGTGGTTGTCTATGCAGAAGAGAATCAGGCATCCGAAGAGCAGATGATCCGAGCACTCACCTTGAGCCATTTGACGGTGATTTACATCAAGCAAAGTTTGGGACGACTCTCAGCCTTATGCGGCTGTGTGGTGGCGGCTACGGGCTCCAGTTGTGGCATCACCTACCTGATGGGCGGTGAGTACAAGGAGATCTCCTTTGCGGTAAAGAACATGATCGCCACCCTGACGGGTATGATCTGTGATGGAGCAAAGCCCAGCTGTGCACTGAAGCTGACCAGTGGGGTTTCAACGGCGATGCTTTCTGCGATGTTGGCCATGGGTCAACGTTGCGTAAGTTCGGTAGAGGGGATTATTGAGGATGATGTGGACAAGTGCATCCGCAATTTGACCACCATTGGTCGAGATGGCATGAATGAAACCGATCGTTTGATTCTTAAAATTATGACCTCCAAGCAGTAGGCTTTACAACCATACAAAGAGTAGGGATCTGTAATCAGACCCCTACTCTTTGTATATAGCGTATATTACCGAAAAATTGTATTGAGAATGATCGTTGTTGCTCCCTGGTGTTTTGAGGTGTAGTCTTTGGCGATGCGGCGGGTTTGGTGCAGGTACTCTTCGTTGTCGCGCAAGGGAATGAACCAGTTGTTCAACTCTTCAGCGGAACAAATGGAGGTAGCCGCACCAAGCGTGATCAGGTCGCGTGCCTCTTTGAATTTCTGATAATTAGGACCGAAGGCAATAGGAAGGCCAAAGGTGGCGGCTTCCAGTGTATTGTGGATACCAACCCCGAATCCACCACCGATATAACTCCAGTCAGCATAGCCATAGACGGAGGCTAAGATGCCCATGGTATCTAAAATGAGCACCTGTTTATTACCGAAGGCTGTACGGGGCATACATTGGGTGTAGCGAAGTGTCCCCCCCGTGGTGTGGGCAATCAACCGCGCTATACGTGTTTCATCCATCTCGTGAGGAGCAACGACAAATTTAATATCGGGATTCCGGTTGATCAGCTCTTGCAACAGCTCCTCATCAGGCCCCCAAGTAGAGCCGGCAACGAAAAGGCGTTTGTCGCCTTTGAATTTTTCAATCAGATCGATCTGTTTAGCTGCGGCAGCTAATTCAGCCACACGATCAAAACGGGTATCACCGGCCACAACGACATTATCAAACCCCAATTCGGCCAATAATTTTTTGGAGTCGTCATTCTGCACAAACAAGGTGTCGAAGCTCTCCAAAGCCTGCCGCCACAGAGAACCATAGGGACGGAAGAAAACGGAGTTCCGGCGGAAGATGGCAGAGACAATATAAGTATGGATCGAGCGGCGACGCAACTCTGCAAGGAGGTTGAGCCAAAATTCATATTTGACAAAAATAGCAATTTCCGGATGTGCCAAGTCGAGAAAACGACGCGCCTTAGCGGGGGTGTCTATGGGTAGATAAAAAATGTAGTCGACCTCTTGATAGTTTTTGCGAATTTCATAGCCCGAAGGTGAGAAAAAAGTGAGCAAGATCTTGTATTCAGGGTGTTGCTTCCGTAATTGTTCGATGATAGGCCGCCCTTGTTCAAATTCGCCCAAAGAGGCAACATGAATCCAAATAATGCGGTCGGTCGGTGCAATAGCTGCGACCATCCGTTGGAATAAGCCACGTCTGCCGTCTGTCCAAAGCTTCGCCTTAACGTGCCCCCAACGGGCTGCCAGAGCAATGGTAGAGGCGTAAATGATCAGTGCAAAGTTATAGAGCCACATCCGTATTTTTATTTAGCGCCGCTAAGGTACTATTTTTTGTTGTTATTGCAAAATTACCAAGTAGATTCCATCGCGTCTTCTATATATCGAATTACAGGCGGCTCTCCCATGCGGTACTCCACAGCACAGAGATCGAAGTAGGGCTCTAAGTCAATGGTATGCAGCGCAAGATAGAGCGAGGCGGCGTGTTTTAAAGCTCTGAATTTGGCCGCTGTGATCGCCGCTTCGGGAGGGGTGAGCCCATCGGCACGACGCGTTTTGACCTCTACAAAATGGATCGTATCCCATTTGGTGGCGATAATATCTATTTCGTAGCGGCCATTGCGCCAATTTTGCTCACAGATGAGAAAGCCGTGCTGACGCAAGTACTCCGTAGCTACCTGCTCTCCAGCACGCCCTATCTCCGCCGTGGTGGCCATTTGACACCTATTTATAATAGGAACGAGAGATCATCCCCCGGATTGACTTCGTAGGGGGTGATACCTTTACGGAAAATACGCATTGGACGACTGCCAATCAGCTCTAACTTACCGGCATCGTACCGTAACATACAGCCTTCCCGCAATCCGGCCACATAACGCCGCGGGTTGGCCGCAATGTATTCTAAAATGCGCTGTTCACGCGTTTCTCCAGCATGACCGGCGGGATTGGCATCTAAATAGTGGGGATTGATTTGGAACGGGATCGCGCCAATGGTTCGGAAGCTGGACGGCGATACGATAGGCATATCGTTGGTGGTGCAGAGGGTGGGACAGGTGACATTACTGCCCGCAGACCAGCCCACATAGGGAGTATCGGCTTTTATTTTCTTGAGAATGGCGGTCATCAGCCCTTGCTCCTGCATCTTTTTGGTCAGGGCAAAGGTATTGCCCCCACCCACACAGATCGCCTCTGCATGACGGATCATGTGGGCGGGATTGGGCGAACGATGCACCGAGCGGACGCGAATACCCAGCTCCGCAAAGCGCGCCTGAACTTTCTTTTCGTAGGCAGTATAAGAGAAGGTGACGGCCGCATAGGGTACGAACACAATTTCATGGATGCCGTGAAGGAATGCTTTGATCTGAGAAAGGGGATATTCTAAATAAGGTTCTCCAGCATTTGTAGAATTAGAAATAAGTAGTAACTTCATAAGGCGTTGGTTTTAATGGTATTATCATAAATGTCGAAAAGCGTGTTGATAAATTATTCTGTCATCTTAACAAAAGTAATAAAAAAAGTGTTACTTTTGCACAAAATTGTAGAGAGAAAAAATAAATTATTTTCGTAAATATCGTTTAACTAAAAATTAAGATTATGTCAGAAATTCAATCTATGTCAGAGATTCAATCGAAAGTTGTCGAGATCGTCGTAGACAAATTAGGCGTTAAAGAGGCTGAAGTAACTCCCGCAGCAAGTTTCACTACTCACCTTGGAGCAGACTCGCTCGACACTGTTGAGCTGATCATGGAGTTTGAAAAAGCATTTGATATTCAAATTCCCGACGAAGATGCTGAAAAAATCGCTACAGTAGGCGATGCCATTTCATACATCGAAAAACACAAGAAATAAAAAATTCCTATTCTATAAAAAATCAGTTTTAAAGCTTAAATTCATGACAGAGAGACGAGTAGTTGTTACGGGAGTTGGTACAATCAACCCGCTTGGCAACAATGTTGAAGAATTTTTTTCTAATCTTGAAAAGGGGGTTAGCGGTGCCGCACCTATTACTCATTTCGATGCCGAAAAATTTAAGACAAAAATTGCGTGCGAGATCAAAAATTACGATTGGTCTAAGTATTTCGATCGTAAGGAAGTGCGCAAGTATGACCTTTTCGCTCAATACGCGTTAATTGCAGCTACACAGGCTGTTGAAGATTCGGCGCTCGATTTAGAGAAGACCGATTTGGAGCAGGTTGGTGTAATTTGGAGTTCCGGTATTGGAGGAATCAAATCATTTTTTGATGAGTGTCTGGGCTATGCCGCGGGAGATGGAACTCCTCGGTTTAGCCCATTCTTTATTCCCCGCATGATTGCCGATATTGCAGCGGGCTACATTTCTATTAAATACGGGTTTATGGGACCCAACTATTGCACGGTGTCGGCCTGTGCCTCTTCCAACCACGGTATGATTGATGCGTTCGACATTATTCGCTACGGCAAGGCCGATGTGATGGTTGTCGGTGGTTCTGAGGCCGCGGTGAACGAACCCAGTGTGGGTGGTTTCAACTCCATGCAGGCGCTCTCCACGCGCAATGATGATCCAGAGCATGCTTCGCGTCCTTTTGATGTGGATCGTGATGGTTTTGTCATGGGTGAAGGTGGTGGAGCCTTAATTTTTGAAGAGTACGAGCGTGCCAAAGCGCGTGGCGCAAAGATTTATTGTGAAGTTATTGGCGGTGGCCGGTCGGCTGATGCTTATCACTTTACCTCACCCCATCCGGAAGGAAAGGGCGCGATCAAGTCAATGCGCGATGCCATGAAAGACGCTGGTATTCAACCTGATGATATTGATTACGTCAATGTCCATGGTACATCAACTCCCGCGGGCGATCTGCCGGAGTTGAAGGCGGTAGCCAGTGTTTTTGGGGATCACGTCTATGACCTCAATATTTCATCCACCAAATCAATGACAGGTCACCTTTTAGGTGCTGCCGGTGCGGTTGAGGCCTTGGCTTGTATCTTTGCCATCACACACGGGGTTATTCCACCTACGATTAATGTGGACCATTTGGATCCTGAAATTGATGCGAAGTTAAATCTCACTTTGGGTACAGCTCAGAAACGCGATGTTCGTTGCGCGATGAGTAATACATTTGGTTTTGGAGGACACAATTCAACGATTCTTTTCCGTAAAATCTAACTCCAAACAACGTTGTCGTGATTGATTTTTTCTTGCGCCCTTTGCGGCGTAACTTCGGACAAGACAAGGATTTCTATCAACATATTGATGATTTGTTCGGTTTTATTCCGCACAACATCGAGCTTTATAAGTTGGCTTTGATTCACAAGTCAGCTTCTTTAGTTTTAGCCAATGGGCAACAAATCAACAACGAACGCTTGGAATATTTGGGCGATGCGGTGATTGAGGCGGTGACCTCGGACTATCTTTACATTGAATTTCCAGAGCAGGATGAGGGATTTCTCACTCAACTGCGCTCAAAGATCGTTTCACGCCAATCGCTCAATGCGTTGGCTGTTCACATCGGTCTTGATAAGTTGTTGATCTCCAATTCGAGTGTCACAGCCGCTCAAAAACACATCTATGGCGATGCCTTTGAGGCAATTATAGGCGCAATTTATTTGGATCAAGGTTACAATTTTGTCAACCGTCTACTCATCAATTTTGTCTACTACCACTATCTTGATATCGAGGAGCTGACCGCCTCAGAGACCGATTTCAAAAGTCGACTGATCGAATGGTGTCAGAAAAATCGCCATACGATTACCTTCCGCACCAGTGGCGGGAATAAAACTGCCGGAGGGCAGACGCACTTTTTGGCCACCGTGGTTATTGACGATTTAGAGGCGGGGCATGGTTCGGGTGAATCCAAGAAAGAGGCGGAGCAAAATGCAGCCTTCATGATGTCCCAAACCTTAGATGACGAAGCGTGTCTACGGGTACTCGACAAGATGGATCGTCTGAAACAATAAGCGCATGCAGGAAATTTACGATAAGATTCAGCTGAGGGGCGCCAGCTCATTGACTGATGCGGAGGTACTTGCGCTCCTGCTGGATGAAGGCGGAAACGGAGCTACCCTCTTGGCTACTCAGATGATGGCATCCTTTCAGGGTTCTCTTGCTGAATTGGGAGGTGCAGAGTTGGCACGGCTACGCATGGTCGCTGGTCTGGGGTTGAAGCGGGCTGTAAGGCTCACAGCGGCCGTGGAGTTAGGACAGCGGATCTTGGCCGCCAATGCAGCTTCCGAAGCTTTTTATATCAATGCCAGTGACGATGTGGTCAAATTATTCCGTCCCCAAATCGAATCCCTGCCCCACGAGGAGTGCTGGGTGCTCTACCTTACCTCTTCCAATCGTATTTTGGAACGCAGTCGAATCAGCCAAGGGGGCGTTCAAGCCACGGTAGTAGATCATCGTTTGATCATCAAGCGCGCCTTAGAGTTGTTGGCCACCCAATTAATTATGGTGCATAACCACCCTTCAGGGTTGGCAGAACCGAGTGAGCAGGATAAACTCTTGACAAAAAAAATAGCGGATGCCGCTCGTTTATTCGACATCCGCTTGTTGGATCACCTCATTATTGCCCGTTCGGGTGAATATAGCTTTCTAAAAAATAATTTACTTTAATTTTTCTGCAATAGCCTGAGCTAAAGCTGCTTCCTGATTGTTGCAAGAGGCATTGTAGCCTTGTTTGAACTCAATAGGATCACCGGCCAACTCCCATTTCATCTCCTCAGCAAAGGTCTTGAGGTGACGCACCGCCGTACCAGCCCATGTAAAAGAGCCGAAGCAACCGAAAATGCGTGGCGCCAAGCAGCGGGAAGAGATCCGTTGAAGCAGAGTAGATACTTCTGGAAAAAGATCGCCGTTGTAGGTCGGAGACCCAATGACAAGAGCCTTATATTTATGAATATCGCGAAGGACAACAGATGGATCGGATACAGAGAGGTTGTGAACGATGATGGGCTTCACCCCGCGTTCGGCCAAGGCACGAGCAAGGGCCTCAGCGGCTTGGGCGGTATTACCGTACATCGAAGCATAGGCAATCACAACCCCCGACTCTCCGTAGTGGCGGCTCATGGCCTCATAAAGTGCGATCACCTTCCCCGTCTCTTGTTGCCAAATGGGGCCGTGGGTAGAGCAGAGCGTTTCGATGGCAACCCCTTGCAATTTCTGTAAAGCCTGCTGAACCGGTCGGCCATATTTGCTGACGATGCAAGCGTAATAGCGACGCATTTCGTCCCAAAAGTGGTCGAGTGTGAGTTGAGCATCGAGCACACCACCATTCAATGCCCCGAAAGAGCCGAAGGCATCTCCTGTGAAAAGCAGTTTTTCTTCGGGACAATAGGTCATCATGGTCTCTGGCCAGTGGAGCATGGGGGTGAGGTAGAATCGGAGGGTATGCGCCCCCAATGCAATTTCATCGCCCTCTTTGATGGTGACCAAACCCTCTTTGATGCCGTAGTAGCCTGTAATCATCTGAATGGTTTTGGCATTACCAACAATTTTCATGTCAGGATAGATCCGCCTCAGCGATAGTATTGATCCCGAATGGTCGGGTTCCATGTGGTTGACAATCAGGAAATCAAGCGGTCGATCGCCCAGCACAGCAGCAATACCGGTCAGAAATTGGTTGCCGAAGCCCTCCTCGACTGTATCAATCAGGGCGGTTTTCGTGTCTGTGATCAGATAGGAGTTGTAAGAGACACCGTACGGAAGCGACCAAAGCGCCTCAAAAAGGTGGGTGGTGCGGTCATTGACACCGACATAGTGAATGCCGGGTTTAAATTCTGAAAGAGTAGCCATGCGCATAGAAATATTTTTATTTCCCCAAAAGTAACAAAAAAACCGCCAACTACAACTTCCTTTCCAAAAAAGTTATAGCGCAAATTTTCCAACTCATATTTGTTTCGTATCTTTGTCCGTTAGAATAATAGAATCAAAAAGATACCGATCATGACACAAGAGGAACTGTTCAAGAAACTGGTGGCTCACTGCAAGGAATATGGCTTCGTCTTCCCGTCGAGCGAAATTTATGATGGGCTGGCCGCTGTTTATGACTATGGTCAAAACGGCGTAGAGCTGAAGAATAACATCAAGCGTTATTGGTGGGATTCGATGGTTCGGCTACACGAAAACATCGTGGGGCTTGATGCCGCTATCTTCATGCACCCCCGCATCTGGGAGGCTTCGGGTCATCTGAGTGCCTTCAATGATCCGTTGATTGACAACAAAGACTCCAAGAAACGCTATCGTGCTGATGTGCTGATTGAGGATTGGATTGCCAAGCAAGACGATAAAATTCAAAAGGAGATTGACAAGGCAAAAAAACGTTTTGGAGAGACTTTTGACGAGACTAAATACCGCCAAACATCGCCTCGCGTCTTGGAAATAGCCGCGAAACGCGATGAAATTCATACCCGCTTTGCGGCAGAGATGAACGCTTCCAATTTGGAGGGTCTGCGGCAAATTATCGTGGATTGTGAGATCGTTTGCCCGATTTCGGGTACGCGGAACTGGACGGAGGTGCGCCAATTTAACTTGATGTTCTCTACCCAAATCGGGTCGTTGGCCGAAGGGGCAAATACGGTCTATCTGCGTCCGGAGACGGCACAGGGGATCTTTGTCAACTTCCTCAATGTGCAAAAAACAGGTCGGATGAAATTGCCCTTCGGTATTGCACAGATCGGCAAGGCCTTCCGTAACGAGATCGTGGCGCGGCAGTTTATCTTCCGTATGCGCGAATTCGAGCAGATGGAGATGCAATTTTTCGTTCGCCCGGGCGAGGAGATGAAGTGGTGGAATGCGTGGAAGCAGACCCGTATGGCTTGGCACCGTGCGTTGGGTTTCGGTGACGAGAACTATCGTTTCCACGATCACGAGAAGTTGGCTCATTATGCCAACGCCGCTACCGATATTGAATATAATTTCCCGTTCGGCTTCAAGGAGGTCGAAGGCATCCATTCACGTACTGATTTCGACTTGAGCAGTCACCAAAAATTCTCAGGAAAGAAGTTGCAATATTTCGATCCTGAAACTGGCGAAAGCTATGTCCCCTATGTGGTTGAGACATCTATCGGCGTTGACCGTATGTTCTTGCAGGTGATGTCGGCTGCCTATTGTGAGGAGGCGCTTGAGGGCGGTGATTCACGGGTAGTACTTCGCATTCCGGCAACCCTTGCACCGATCAAAGTGGCTGTGATGCCGTTGGTGAAAAAAGATGGACTTCCTGAGGTGGCTCAGCAAATTATGGATGATCTGAAGTTCGACTATAACGTGACCTACGATGAGAAGGATTCGATCGGCAAGCGCTACCGCCGTCAAGATGCTGTCGGTACGCCGTTCTGTGTCACAATAGACCATCAAACGCTCGAAGACCAAACTGTTACGGTGCGTCATCGGGATACGATGGCTCAGGAACGCGTGGCCATAAACGCCCTTCATGCAATGGTTGAAGAGGCTGTTTCATTCCGTAAATTGTTCAAAACATTAGATTTGTAGGGTGTGAAGCCGCTAAAAGAGTGGAATATTAACTTCTGGTGGGGGCTGGTTATCTTTGCTCTCACTATATTGATCTGCTGGTTATTCCTTCCGGATAGTTGGCTGAATGGAGATTCGGGAGTAAACATTTAGCTGTGGGACGCATTCTATCAATAGACTACGGTACCAAGCGCACGGGGATTGCTGTGAGCGATCCTTTGCAGATGATTGCCGGTGGCTTGGAGACGGTGGCAACGAAGGGCTTAGAGCCTTGGTTGGCCAACTATTTCGCCACTAACGACGTCACAACGGTAGTGGTAGGCAAGCCAGTACAGATGAATGGTGCGCCCTCAGAGAGTTTTAAATATATTGAGCCCTTGGTGGCACGCCTGCGCAAGGCCTATCCCGAAAAGGAGGTCGTTCTACACGATGAACGCTACACCTCGGTGATGGCTCATCGCACGATGTTAGAGAGTGGTATCGGCAAAATGGCGCGACGAGACAAGGCCTTGGTAGACAAGATTTCTGCAACAATTATTTTACAAAGTTATATGGAATTTAAGTAGGGCAATGTGATTTTTGCGATCTAATTTTAGGCCATAAGTCAAAAGAAGGTCGATAAATGATAGCATTCCACCTGCTCAAAATGTACCAATTAATTTTTGACATTAGTTAAGAAGCTGTTTTAAGATGATTTATCCTATTGTAATTTACGGTTCTCAAATATTGCGGAACAAATCTGTCAACATTACGGCAGATTATCCCGATCTAAAACCATTGATCGAGGATCTTTTTGTCACCCTCACTGCGGCAGACGGCGTGGGGTTGGCCGCCCCACAAATCGGAAAGAATATCCGTTTGTTTATTGTGGATTGCACCCCTTGGGGCGATGACAATCCGAAGTTGGCCAACTATAAGAAGGCCTTTATTAATGCCGAAATATACGCTCATTCAGAGGAGACAGAGCTTTTTAACGAAGGATGTCTCTCCCTGCCGGGTTTGCACGAAGATGTGCGACGTCCTGTGGCGATCAAGATGCGCTATTTAGATGTGGATTTTGTGGCTCATGATGAAGAGTTTGACGGTATGCTGGCGCGTGTGATTCAGCACGAATACGGGCACTTGGAAGGAGAGGTGTTTACGGATATGCTCGCACCCCTGCGTCGGAATCTGATCAAGGGCAAGCTCACCAACCTCAGCAAGGGCAAGTACCGCTGCTCCTATAAAACAAAATAGCCACAACCAAGAATAACACAACAGCACGCTAAGATGATCTTAGCGTGCTGTTGTGTTATTGACTATCTAATAAGGATGACCCGCGCTCGGCTTTCGTTCAAGCAGGCACAAACAAAGAGACCGGTACAAATGTACCGGTCTCTTTCGTTGATTAGCTATCGAATCGAGTCCTAACGGGCACGAAGTGCTTTAGACACTGAAGAGAAAGACATTGCAAAGAAATTACGCTGTACACCATGGAGACGCTGTAAGTGTAATTTTTCACCGGCAGAGCCAGAATTAGCATTCTTCACCATCGTATAAGGACCTACACCATAGTCAGGTTTAATTTTATTGCCATCTGCATCTTCCCAAGAGAAAGTATAGATATACTGCGAGTCAACACCCACATAGTCCATACCAATAACCTGGAATGAAGATTCATCAGACAACGTACCTGAATACAAAGTCAAGTCGATACCACCAGTAGCATTTAACACACCCGTTACAGCAGGATAGTCACCGGTAACCACAGTCATCTTGTCTTTATGCTTGATGTAAGCACCCAAGATGATACGAACATCTTCACCTGTTTCACCTTCTCCGGCAGAACCTACGTCCTGTTGATTCATAATCGAAATCCCGTTCGTTGCCGCGTCAAAGTTAACCGTAACACCCATTTCAGGATCAGCAACAAAATCAGGATTTACCGACCAACCAGTCATCGTAAAGCTAACGTTAGGAACTTTCTCTGCCAAAGTCACATTGTAAGTGATCGGGCCTTTATCAGCAAAGGTCTTTGCAGAGGTCAGCGTCCAAGTACCGAGATACTTCTCATATTCAGCTCCAGCTTCACCGGCAGGCAGTGTACTAAATTCCTTAGTAGAGAATTCAGAAAGGCCATCACCAGTCTTCGGATCAACCGCATAAGCAAAAATTACGTACGGTGAATCAGGTGTTAATTTCGAGAATTTAGCACGATGTGCACCCACTGTTAATACCTGAGCAAGAAGTTGTTCCACAGTTACTTTATTCTGATCGGCTACCTGTTTGAACAGAGCCTTCATCTCAGCAGCAAGTGTCGAAGCATCAAATTTCGCCTTAGGCAAAACGTCATAATAGTAAGGAATTGTCGCGTCAGAAGGAGTTGTAGATACCGTTGCCTCTGTAATAGCAGGATCAACTGCCATCTCAACAGTCAGCGTACTGGGATCAACCTCGTGATCAAGAACAAAGGTCTCTTTGTCCTCGCCGAAAGAACCAGCAGCAACAGTATACTCATTGGTGAAGGTGTATGTATACTCACCGTCAAATTCACCCTTACCAGTTACAGTAACCGCGCCGTAACGTTCATCGTTGGCAGCATACTGTGCAGGAACATCAAATTTGGTAGTCTCACCTTGCTTCAAATTGAATTTAAAGGTAGTACCTTCGATGCCCCATCCCTTCATACGATACATATTGGTGCCTTCACCGCGTTCAAGGATATTCTCCGACTTACCGGTAATATAACCCTTGTAGTTAAAGATACCATGTCCAAGACCGGCGCCTTCAGCTACCCACTTGATACGGATCACATCAGCCGTATAGGAGACACTACCATCCAAGACTGCATAAGGATCAACATTTTCGCCAAGCAGCGTCACAGACAGACGGTAATCAATAGCCTCTTTGGACTGATCAAAACGTACAGTAAAAGAGGTGGATGCCTGTCCTGCAGTAAATTGGACAGTTTCAGGAATATTCGTAAAGATATTGTCTGTATTGGTAGTTACCATCACAGGAACAATAGCCGCTTCCTCCGTCTTAACACGATTCACCGTCACAGTAAGTTCGGTCGGATCGGTCGGGACAAGCTCAAATGTACTTTGGTTTGATGTTGGGAAGAAAACCTGCATACAATTTGGGTTCACCTCTGGCGAAGGATCGCGAGTTACATCGTCCGAGCAGGAGCCCATAAAGAGGGCTGCTGCAAGGAACGAGAACAGATAAAATATATTTTTTGCTTTCATAGATGTTTTCGTTTTATAGGTTAAACACTATTCTTCCCAAGGTGCAATAGTACCCGTAGGATCCGGATTATTATGACCAAGGACGGCAGCGTTACTCTGCTGTTCGCTTCGAATAATCACCCAATTCCACCAAGGAGCGATCTCATCAGCATTGAGACGATAATTTTCAGGTACGTTGGTGCCCTTGTATCCACGCGTCATACCCAAACGGAGACGTTTGAAATCAAAGAAGGTAATACCCTCACCCCAAAATTCAATACGTTTCTGAAGAGCAATTTCTTCTTGCAAAGAGCGGAAATCAGAGATCTTCGAAGTGCAATCGTAAGAACCATCAGTAATACGATACTTCATAAAGGCATTGAGTAAAGCAACACCCTTGGTGATGCTTGCCTGACCGGCAGCTTCAGCTTCGATAAGATACATCTCCTCTACACGCATCATCGGATAATCAGTCGCATTACCAAGCTTGTAGTTGGAGAGATTTCCACCTGCAGGACGGAATTTCAAGTTTGCATAAGGATTTAACTTGTCCAAGAAACCCGGATCTTTACGATTGGTCTTGTAAGCATAGAATTTAGTATGCTGAGGATCCATCCAAGAGTGCTTACGGAAGTCTTTTTTGTCTACGCGGTCATAAAGACGTTTGTTGGCACCGTATTGAGCATTTTCACCATAACCCCAATTATTCTCATTAGCCATAAAAGCGGTAAAGTTCACCAAGTTGTTGACATTATCCGTGGATTGACGAAGTCCCCACATCCAAGAGCTGATGCCCATGTTATTGAAACCATTGACTGGATCCTCCCATTGGTCTTGAGTAAGCGGTGTGCTACCACTTGCATCAATCGCCTTGCGAGCATATTCAGCAGCCTTGGCATAGTTAGCGGGATCTTTAATACCACGCTCCAAATAGACACGAGCATAGAAACCATAAACCACACTCAAGTCAGGAGTAGATTTGTCTGCACGCTTGATACCTTCATAATAAGTTTCTGCTTTTGCCAAATCTTCAAGGATAAATGTATAAACCTCATCTACCTTAGCACGTGGATTGTTAGCAGCCATCTGCTCGGTGGTATTCTCCGTTACGATAGGAACAGCCAAACCAAGTACCTTAGTACCATCGGTGTATTTGTTCTCTTTGAATTCGAACATACGCACCAAATCCAAGTAGAATGCAGCACGATAGGTGTGTGCCATACCCAAGGCAGCCTTGGTAGCAGGATCTTCTGAAGCAGGATCAAGTTTCTTGATGATATCATTACTCATCTTGATCAAAGGATAGTAGTTACTCCAAGCGAGATCGCAATAGATATAGGTCTCACCCAAAGCCACGTTGGCTCCCCAATAACGGAACCAGTCCATACCACCACCGGTGAAAACGAAGTCCTCACACATAGCGTCTAAAGCCAAGTGTACCGAAGGTATACCGAAGTCAAAGTGAACGCCGTAGTTAGAGAGTAATTTTGCCGCATTTACAGCAACCATCTGGGAATTCATTGCTTTGACTAAAGATTGAGGATCTTTAATTTGGGGCTCAGTTGCTGCATCCGTCGGGAAGGTCTCTTTAATACATCCACCAAAGAGCATTGCCGACGCCAGCATTACAAGCGATAATTTTAATATGTTTTTCATATAGTCTTCTAATTTTTAAGTAGTCAGATTAGAACTGGATATTGATACCACCCGAAATTGTACGGATAGGAGAGTAGGTCGCGTTATTCGAAGAGCCACTGAACGAGTAACGAGGATCAAGACCCTTGCGGTAAGACCAGTAGTAGACGTTATCACAAGCTAAGTAGACACGGATTCTTTCGATACCGATCTTACGCGTTAACTTGGAAGGAAGAGTATAACCAAATTGTAAATTCTGGATATTCAAATAGCTGGCATCCACCAAGAAACGATCAGAAGAACCATTCATATCAAACTCTGTTGAACCGTAACGGTAACGCGGAATGTTAGAATTAGCATTTTGAGGTGTCCAAGCCTTCAAAATATCTTGGTGAATATTAGAACCTAAGTTATCAGTCGAGGGCGAGCCCATCATGCTTGAATAACCAGAATCGTAGGTCAAACCACCGATTTGATAGGTGAAGTTTACACCAAAGTCAAAACCGTAGAAGTTGACACTTGTACCGAAACCACCATACAGATCAGGAATAGATGTTCCAGCGAGGTATTTGGATGCACTACTATAATTCTCGGTAGTCGTTTTGCCAGTGATTTCGCCAGCATCATTCTTCACATCCATATCCCAAACAGCAGCACCCGTTTCCGGATTCACACCAACATAGTGAGGCAAGTAGAAGGTGTAGAGTGAAAGACCTTCACCGATAAATTGAGTGCCAGTAGGGAATCCACCGTGGCCATCAACAATCGATTTCCGTCTTTCAGCAGGCAACATGACAACCTTGTTCTTCAAGTGAGTCAAGTTCATGTTGAAGTTCCACTGTACATTCTTGGCACGGATCAACACAGCATTCAAGTTCAACTCGATACCGGAGTTACGCATATCACCGATATTGTCATAGTAGCTCGAATAACCGATAGAAGGAGATACCGGGAAGGAGAAAAGCATATCGGTTGTCTTACGACGGAAGAACTCGAAAGATCCACTCAAGCGACCCTTGAAGAGGTCGAACTCAGCACCAATATTCAAGTTGGTATTGGTCTCCCAAGTAATGTTTTCATTACCCTTGCGATAGAACGGTGTAGCGATTTGGCCATTACCATCATTGGTGATACTGTAAAGGTCGACATAACGGTAGTTACCGATATTATCATTACCCTGTGAACCATAGCTGGCTTTCACTTTCAACATATCGATCCAACTAACGTGGAACCAATTCTCTTTGTTCATCAACCAAGCAGCACCAACGGACCAGAAGTTACCCCAACGGTGATCAGGATGGAAACGAGAGGATGCATCACGACGATAAGATCCACTGACAAAGACCTTCTCCTTGTAGTCATACTGAACACGGCCAAAGTAACCTTCATTGTTGTACTCTGATCTGTAAGATGCTGCACTACCGCCATCAACAATAGCACCGTCCAACTCAAGATTATTATCAGTAAACATGCGTTTCTTGGATGCACTCAAAGAGTAGTAATGACTCTTATAGTACTCATGACCAAGCATCACATCAATGGTATGATCTTCATGAATGGTCTTGTTGTAGGAGAGTAACTGTTGAAGGTTGTAGTTGAACGTACGTGCATGATCCTTAGAAACAATACCACCTTCTGGTGCAAATTGACCATAATAACGGTTAACAACATTCGTAGAACGAGTCTCGTCTAAACCGACACCGGCATTGAAGGTAAACTTGAAATCTTTCAAGAAAGAAACTTCAAAGAAACCAGTACCGTTGAACGCATTACCCTCAGAGTTGTTGGTATTCAAACGAGCATCCGAAATGGCGTTGAATTGATTCATCACTGGTCTTTCCAAACCGGCATTCATACCATCACCATAGTCATACATTGTGTGACCCCATTGGTCATGCATGATGTTACCATTTCCGTCACGAACATAAAGCGGATAGATAGGTGCAACGGTCGAGGTCATTGCAAAGACATTGGCGGAAGAACCACCATCACCATCAGCACTCAGACTGTTCCAGTTAAAATTGGCATAGCTGGCATTAGCACCAACCTTCAACCATTTCTTAGCTTGATAATCAGCCTTCAAACGAGCGGTATAACGGGACATATCTGAATTAGCCGTAATACCCTTGTTGTTCAAATAACCGAATGATGCGTAGAAGTTAGAACGCTCCGTAGCACCGGATACGCTGACATTGTATTCCTGACGCAACGAAGTACGGTAAGCCTCATCTTCCCAATTATCAGGAGTCAAGTAATAATCTTGACCATCATAGGAAAGCTTGCGACCTAAAGTAGCATTCGGATTCATCTTACCGTTAGCACCAATAAAGTATTGGCCTTCAGGCACCGTATAGATAGGATAACCCAAACCACCAACAGACTTATCTCCGGTGATGTTTGCATTTGCTCTCATGTGAGCAGCTGCATCGGTCATACCCGAAGAGCGGTAACTGTCGTACAGAGCTGAGTAGTGTGTCTCATAATAGAGAGCTGGATCATCAATGTAGTCGTAGTTTTTCAATGCACGAGAGTTCACACCCCACTTTGCATCAACATTCACGACAGCATCACCGGCCTTGGCACGCTTTGTGGTGATCATGATCACACCACCGGCACCACGAGCACCATACAATGCATTGGACGCTGCATCCTTCAGGACGGTCATCGACTCAATATCATTGGGGTTGATGTTGTTCATATCACCCTCATAAGGTGATCCATCCACGATGTAAAGCGGATCGTTACCTGCTGTGATAGAGCCAAAACCACGAATACGAATGGTCGGGTTCGATCCAGGAGCACCTGAAGCATTGGTCAGCTGCACACCGGCTACTTGACCCGCAAGAGCCTGAGCCGCATTCGACGTTTGCACTTTAGCAATGTCGTCGGACTTCACAACGGTAGCAGAACCCGTAAAGGCTTCCTTCTTTTGTGTACCGAAAGCGACTACCAGCACCTCGTCGAGGGCTTGAGTGTCTTCCTTCAGGACGACATCAACCGTAGTTCGTCCATTAATAGGAATGGTTTGGGGTTGGTATCCAATAAAGGATATTACCAAAGACCCGTTCGCAGGTACGCGCAACGTGTAGTAACCGTTGGCCACCGTAGAGGTACCCACACTTGTGGATCCTTGCAATAGGACTGTGGCACCAATAATAGGTGTACCGTCCTCACCGGCGACTGTACCTGAAATCTGCTTGTTCTGTGCTGTGGCAAAGGCCCAAACACCCAGAATAGCAATTAACGATAGTACAAGTTTTCTAATCATAAGCGTTAATCTTAATTAGTTTTAAAATAAAAAGTTCGTAACAAAGATATACATCTTTTTTTCTTGAGCAAAATTTTCATCTTAAAAAAAACAACAAAATAACATTACCGATCTTTTATTATGGAAAAAATTATGATTTATCACTCAAAATAGGCTCTTGATTACGAATCGAAATAGCCCCTTTTTGACAAAAAACAAGAAATATCACAAAAAACGACCTCTCATAACATTATAAGGCTGATTGTGTGTACTATACCAACATTTTTAAATTCGAATCATTGGGTTTTGATCTTCCGTCAGCTAAATGGGGACGCCCAAAGATATTGCACTAAAATAATGTATTACAAGCTATTAGATAGAATCGTATGTGGAGATCTGTCATACCTATATATAATAGAAAACGTCTGCACAAAAAAATTGCACAGACGTTATGCTATATAATCGGTCACAAAAAAATCACATGCGAACCTTCATAATTATTTTTTTTATCATTCCCTCGCCCACCATCGGTGCATGAGCGTCTTCCGGCAGGAAAATAGTAAATTGTCCCGGGATGAGGGTATAATATGTTTGCGGCCGGTCATCAAAAAGCTCGATGTCCTTCTCCAAATCAAAAGCGCCCAGCGATTGCTTAACCGCACGGCATTCGCTCCAACCGAAGCTCTCCTCTCCCGCAATGACGACTTGAATATCGAGATAAGCACGGTGTATTTCCAATTTTGCATCAGCAGGTCTCTTCAACTCACGGTCAATCACCGTCATGAAAATATCAGTTCCGTCAATTTCGTACTTACCAGACGCCAAAGAGTGGAGATCAACGGTCTCTAAATAGTCAAAGGCTCGCTTTAGGCGAGGATTGACCCCATAATAGCGCGCGCTGTTTTTTACTGAATCTAAAATCATAGTTATCTATTTTAAGAAGCTTCTAATTATCGGTTCGTTTAAATTGCACCACCACTGGATGATGATCCGAATAATCAACCTTCATCACCTCATAGGATAGGGTTTGCAACCGTGGCGACAAAAGCACATAATCAATGCGCAAAGTGTTATTGAAACCCCGAAAGGTATGATCAAACCCCTTGCCTTTTTTGCGAAAAGCGTCATCCAACCCTCGAGCAATGGTGTGATAGGTGTACGACATGGGCGTGTCATTGAAATCCCCACAAACAATTCGAGCATAGGGACTCAACGCTATTGCATGTGCCACGGAGTCGGCCTGTGCAGAACGGGCGATCGTATTGTCACGAAAACGGCGGATGATGCTACGGATTTTATCATCCCGCGCGGTATCAGAGAGGTACTGATGGCAGGTCAGGAAGGTATCATCGGCAGCGGTTAAATCTGTGCTGCGCAAGTGGTTATTGAAGACCCGCAACGTATCTTCCCCCACCACAATGTCGGCCCAAACAGTACGTGTACAGAAGGTATTTTGCCCCCCATCAATCGAACCCGAACGAATGATTTTATGCTTGGAGTAGATCACCTGACACAGTTGATCGTTGGTGAGCTTGTCCGGTTCTGCCACACCCAAGGTTGACTCATAGCCCTCCATGCGGGTATCAAAGTCGGCTTTGGTCTGATTGTCCACACGGGGATAGAACTCCTGTAAACACAGAATATCAGGATCGACCGTATGGATAAAGGAGAGCACGCTATCGGCGCTACTCTGTTGATCGGGCCCGTAAAACATCCGGACATTATAGGTCATCACCGTCAGTGCATGGCGGTCGTTGGTAGATGTCTGATAATCGCGACGGAATTCGATATTCAGAAAAAGCGAGAGATAGAAGAACCCTATGACCGTTAAAACAATCATGATAGAGGCCCAAATCCAACGCCATCGAATAATCCAATAGAGCATCAGCAGTACCGTAAGGATATAGGTAGCAGGAGCCACCAGCGACAAAATCGGGAAAAGCCATCCCGTGGGCGTAATATAAGGGGCGCAATAGGTCAGCAGCATGGTTAGAACGGTAATGAGTGTCACTATCGCCATAAATCCATGAAAAAGAGTTCCTAAAAAAGACCGCCGCGCAGAACCACTCTGTGCGTTACGAATCTCATGCTGATAGTAGTCCGACATAGCTTAATAACGTATTACCCCTTTACGTTTCCAATACCACAGCAACAGGAAGCCCCACAGCATACCACCCAAATGGGCAAAATGTGCCACCCCCGGCTGACGACCCGACATACCAAAAAACAGTTCTAACAGACCATAAATCACCACAAACCATTTGGCTTTAATGGGAATAGGTGGGATAATCAGCAAGATCACGGAATTGGGGTGCATGACACCAAAAGCCAACAGTAGCCCAAAAACCGCACCCGAAGCGCCAACGGTAGGTACAGTTAAAAGCTTCTCTGCGCCATAAGCGCCATAAGTAGCCACCGCATGGTTATATTCCAACCAACCCACACCCAACTGCATCAATGCCGCACCGATACCGCAGACCAGATAGTAGGTCAAAAAACGGGGAGAACTCAGCTCCTCTTCCAATGCACGACCAAACATCCACAGTGCGAACATATTAAAGAATAGGTGTTCCCAACCCCCATGTAAAAACATGTAAGTCACCACCTGATAGGAGTGAAAGAAGGGGCTTTCAGTATTGAAAAGAGCACCATAGTTCACAATCGTATTCCCGATTGGCAAAAGCATCGTTGCCAACAGTATCACGAAATTGGCAATGATTAAATTGAGCACCACAGGGGGTGTTTGGAAGTATCTATTCATTGGTTTGAAAATTATTCTGTTTGCAAATGTAGGAAATAAGTAGGTAAAAACCCTATAATGTCCCTACTTTTAGCCTATTTTGAGCCTCTTTATCCAAGTTTCGCACGGATCTCCTCCATGGAGATCTCCGCCATCACTGCCTTGCCGGAGGGCGAAAAGCTCCCCTGCTCACAAAGTGATAACTGTGTCAGTAAAAGGGTTGCATCGTCCACCGAGATATTGCGCGGCAAAGACTTCGCCCCATTTTGAGCCATGGCTTCAGCGATCTTTTCTCGCCGAAGGGTCTCTAAAGGGATCGGGGTATCGAAGAGTTGAATCAACTCATAGATGAGTTCATCAATGGTATCGGTCGGCAGATCGGCTGGCGTGCCATTAACCTCAATGGTTCCCTTGCCCTGATAATCTATATCAAAGCCCAAAGCCGCAAAATCCACTGCATTCTCCTCCAAGAGTGCATATTCACGCTCCGAAAGCATCAATTTTTCTGGAAAGAGCAACTGCTGGCTTACCGAAGAGCCTCCGCGCAACAGCAGTAGGTGCTCCTCATAGAGGATACACTCCTTGGCACGGCGCAAATCCACAAGCACCAAACGACCACCATAAAGCGCTGCTACATAGCCATTATTGAGCGGTAACACAGCCGTGAATGCTGGTTTTTCCTCCTCTATCAAGGGTTGTTGGATCTGCTCACTCTCTGAGGGCACAAATTCAAATTCGTTTGCCGAAAAGTCAGCCCCTCCTATTGAGGAGGAGGGAATTGTCTCCAAAGTATCCATTCCTGAGGAGTGGAAATCTTGCTTCAAAGAGATCTCTGATTCAACTTCATCGTACGACAATTCGCAATCCGAAAAGCCCCTTTTGTCAGCCAATGATGTATCGGCATAGCCTTCACGAAAAGGATTATAAGAGGCATTCTTGAGCGAAGGAGGTTCTCGATAGACCGTTCCTTTTGTCAGGATGGGAATATCCACCTGACCCTCTTCATCGAAATCCATCAACGGCACAGCACCGGTTTTGCCCAACGTTTCCCGCACCGCTGCGTGAATAATTTGCCACACGGCCTCTTGATCGGCAAATTTAACCTCTGTTTTCTGGGGGTGTACATTGACATCAATCCGTTCAGGATCAATGGTAAGATAGAGAAAAAAGGAGGGATAGGCACCTTCAGGTATCAATTTTTCGTAAGCTTTCTGAATGGCTTTCTGAAAGTAATTAGACCGAAAAAAGCGACCATTGACAAAAAGGTATTGCTCCGCATTGGCTTTTTTGGCCGCCGCAGGGCGACCTACAAACCCTCCTATGTTTACAATCGAGGTGGCAGCCTCCACCTCTAATAAATTCTGTTTGATATAGCGCCCCACCACATCCACAATCCGTCCAGCCAGCGTGGCCACAGGAAGGATAAAAATCGGAGCGTCATTGGCATATAATTCAAAATGAACCTCCGGATTACAAAGTGCCACCCGCCGAAATTCGGTTTTTATTTGCAGCGCCGAGGTCGTGGATTTGTCAAGGAAACGTCGACGCGCGGGTACATTATAGAAAAGATTTCGCACGAAAAATTGCGATCCCCGCGTACACATAATCGGCTTTTGCCCAGCAAATTCACCACCATTAATATCAGTTTGCGTTCCTGTTTCATCCTCTGCCTGCCGCGTCCGCAACTCCACTTGAGCCACCGCCGCAATCGAAGCCAACGCCTCCCCGCGGAACCCAAAAGTGCCAAGCTTATAAATATCGTCTACCGAGGTGATTTTACTGGTGGCATGGCGATCAAAAGCCAATCGGGCATCGACCGGCGACATTCCACACCCGTCATCAACCACCTGAATCAACTCTTTGCCGCCATCACGAAAATTGACTGTCACAGAGGTTGCCCCCGCGTCAATCGCATTTTCCATCATCTCCTTGACAACGGAACTGGGATGGTTCACCACCTCACCTGCGGCGATTTGGTTCGCTACAACATCAGGTAGTAGTCTGATACAATCCGTCATTCTTCTTTGTAATCGTTCGGAACGATCCGAATCGGAGCATAGGGATCAAACGCCTCAATTTCAGCCTCTTGTTGGGTTTGCACCTGCGCTTGAGGCGTGCGATTGGCCAGTTGAAAAACAGCAACTAACCGCGGGAAAAGCAGTGCCACAAAGAGCAAGATCAACACCAAACCGATGGCCATCGACCACATCTTACGTCGACCGTATTTGGACTCCTCTTCAAAGCGTCGTGCACGTGCCGCATGTTGGGTACGCAAATACTGACCGGGGGTGTACTCCCGATCATCATCCGACCGCTCTCCATGCAATTCCGCACGACGTTCCTCACGTGCTTCCTTGGCAGGATCGTAATACCGCGGGTGATATTTAAACGCGTTTGCGTGTCTCTTAAATGGTGTAAAGCCTAACATAATCTCTATCGTCAGTTCGTTCGTTCAAAGGTAAGAATTTTAGCGGACTCAGACGCTGTTTCTAACGGAAAAAATTCTTCATCCGTTCGAAGATATTTTGATTTTTTACCGATTCAGCCTTGAGAAATGACGATTGGGTCGACAGTTGCTCCACCAAACGCTTCTCCTCGGAGGTCAACTTCGCCGGCACGGTGATGTCCACCACCACCAAAATATCCCCTCGTCCATAACCATTCACATCGGGGAGACCCTTGCCTGCTAACCGCAGCACCTTGCCGGCATGTGTTCCGGGTGTAATCTTGATTTTGGCACGGCCATCAACCGTTGGAACCTCGACTGTTCCACCTAAGAGCGCCGCAGGGATGGTAATATTTAAATTGTGAATCAGGTCATTGCCATCGCGCAACAACTCAGGATTATGCTCCTCTTCGATCATCACCTGCAAATCGCCATTCGAGCCACCTCGCTGTGCCGCATTGCCCTTGCCAGAGACGGTGAGCACCATTCCTTCGCCCACGCCTGCCGGAATTGGAATTTCGACAACCTCTTCGCCTCGCACAACACCTTCGCCCCGACAAGCATCACAAGCTGCGGTAATTACTTTTCCTGTGCCCCCACAGGCAGCACAGACCCCTTGGGTTTGTATGCGACCAAAGAAGGTATTCTCCATCCGCCTCACATAGCCCGCCCCTTGGCAGGTGGAACAAGTAGCGTATGAATTGGAATCTTTTGCACCCGAACCTCCACACTTACTGCAAGCTACGGTTTTGGTGATCTTCAATTTTTTAGTAACCCCAGCCGCTATTTCGGCCAAGGTCAACTTGACTTTTATTCGGATGTCAGAGCCTTGATTGACGTGTCGTCCACCCCCAGCACTACCTGAAGAACGGAAGCCTCCACCGAAATGGCCACCGAAAACATCTCCAAATTGAGAGAAAATATCATCCATGGAGAAGCCACCGCCAAAACCACCGAAGCCACCAGCACCTCCACCCGCAGCACCACTCATTCCTGCATGACCAAATTGGTCATAACGGGCGCGTTTATCAGGATTAGAAAGCACATCATAGGCCTCGGCCGCCTCTTTAAATTTATCTTCAGCGGCTTTGTCGCCCGGATTTTTATCGGGGTGATACATAATTGCCGCTTTGCGGTAGGCCTTCTTTATTTCGTCTGCGTTGGCGTTTTTGGCAACGCCCAATACTTCGTAGTAGTCTCTTTTTTCTGCCATAATAGGAAAGGGATATACTGATCCCTCATTAACAATCTATCTAATTTTCGTTGATAAAGTCAAACAGTAATTTACTCTCCAACAACGACTTTCGCAAAACGTAGGACATGGTCTCCCAACATATAACCTGTTTGGATCACATCGACTACCTTGCCTTTTTTCTCTTCTCCGGCTGCAAATTTAGCCACGGCCTCCTCAAAATCGGGATTAAAGTCCTGTCCCAAAGATTCGATCGGGGTCACTCCTTTTTGGCGCATGGTTTCAATAAATTTTTGGGAGATCAAATTCACCCCTGTTCGCAGTGCCTCTATATCGTCACTCTTTCCCATGGCATCCACCGCCCGCAGCACATCGTCCATCACAGGAAGCACAGCCTTCAAGACATCTTTGCCTCCCGACTGTACCAAATCCATCTTTTCACGCAGTGTGCGCTTCCGATAGTTATCGAATTCGGCTTGCAATCGCAAATATTTGTCCTTCCATTCCGAATCTTGCGCATCATCGCCCTCCTGAGGTTCGACTTTTTGTTCCTTTGGCTGGTTTTCTGTCATTGTGTCAGTTGCCTCAGCGGCTTCATCTGCCACATTGGCACACGACTCTCCTTCACACGAAGGATATCCTTCGCCTTGGGGAAAGCCTTCTTCGGTAGCAACCGCTTCATTATTAGCTTTTTCCTTCTTCATATTTCGTTTTAATCTATTATTATTCCATAGTTTCATAGGAGGAGTCTCACAAATTATATGCCGATGATAAATAAGGCAGGGCGCTTCTCTAATGGCGGCATCGGTCGCAGACGCCACTCCTTTATTAAATGTGTTTCGATCAACTCATCCGGTGCGGTAATATTCACAGCCAAAGTCAACAGCGTATCGGGGGCACAGCCCTCTAACAACTGTGCCATCAATTTGCCATTACGATATGGGGTCTCAATAAAGAGTTGCGATTGCCGTTCCGTGCGAGCCCTCCGTTCGAGCGCACGAATGGCTTTCAGTCGCTCTGGTGGCTTCACCGGCAGATAGCCATTAAAAGCAAAGGACTGCCCATTGAGCCCTGAAGCCATCAGCGCCAACAAGATGGAGGAAGGCCCCACCAAAGGTACCACACGAATGCCTCGACGATGACACAGCGCCACCACCAATGCCCCCGGGTCGGCCACCCCCGGTACACCGGCCTCTGAAATCACCCCGGCCGAACGTCCACAGAGAAGCGGTTGAATCAACTCCTCAACCTCTTGACCGGCCAGCGTGTGTTCATTCAACTCCCTGAATTCGAGCGTTTCAATGGGGCGACTAACACCAGCCTTAGACAGAAAGCGCCGCGCCGATCGGACATTCTCAACAATGAAATAGTCCAAGGCATCCATGATTACTTTGTTGGCTGCCGGCAAGACCGTCCACACGGCCGTTTCGTCCGCAATCGGACAAGGTATCAAATATAGCGTTCCCCGTTTTTCCGTCTCCATTTTGATCTATTCTTTGAGGTAAATGCGTTTCACTCGACCCGAAATGGAGGTCATAATTTCATACGAAATCGTTCCCAAAACTTCGGCCATCTCTTCTAAACTATTGCCCACTGAAGCAGAGAATACAGTCACCTCATCTCCTTCTGTAACACCCTTTATATCTGTAATATCGAGCATGCAACTATCCATACAAATACGGCCTAAAATAGGCGCTGATTGGCCGGCAATCAACATGGACCAACGGCCACAACTCAGGTGACGATCCAAGCCATCAGCATAGCCGATGGGAATGGTTGCAAGCGTGGTTTTACGAGTCAACACTTCTGCACGTCCATAACCCACAGCATCTCCGGCAGGTAAATCGCGCTTAATCTGTACAATACGGGTTTTGAGCGTGGCCACCGGTCGCAACCCATCATTATGACAAAAGCCGAAGCCGTAAAGGCCTAAACCCAAGCGGCACATATCAAATTGTGCCTCTGCAAAGCGCTCTATGGCCGCCGAATTGGCCGTATGACGAACTACGGTGTAGGGCAAAACCGTTGCAATTTTATGGCTCATCCGATCATAACGCGCAATTTGCGCCTTGGTATAATCGTCCTGAGAGGGATCATCCGCACAATTCAGATGAGAAAATATCGTTGCCACCTTGACACGGGGTGTCCGTAACAATGTGGTATTCAGTTCGTCAATATCTGTCTCCACAAATCCCAAGCGGTGCATTCCCGTATCAAGTTTGATGTGAATCGGATAGGCATATTCACCTGCTCGCTCAGCCGCTGCGGCAAAGTCAGTAAGAGAGCGGAAGTTATATATTTCAGGTTCTAAGCGGTGGTCAACCATCTGGGCAAAGCTCCCCTCATCGGCATTGAGCACCACGATCGGCATTGAAATGCCACGTTCTCTCAGCAACACCCCTTCATCGGCAAAAGCCACAGCCAAATAGTCAACTCCTTGGTGTTGCAACATTTGGGCAACCTCGAAATCACCCGTACCATAGCTTCCTGCCTTCACCATCGCCACCAGTTTCGTTCCTGCTGTCAAACGAGAGCGGAAATAATTGAGGTTGTGGATCATCGCATCGAGATCTATCTCTAAAATCGTGGTGTGACTCTTGCGTTCTAAAGCGTGGCTCACCCGTTCAAAACGGCTCGCGCGACTACCCTTTACCAAGATCACACGTCCCGCCACATCATCCCGCCGCAAATGGAGCAGCAGGTCATCGGTGGAGTTGTAAAAGACCTTGTTACAGTTGAATGCCGCCGCCTGACTACGGATATGCTCCCCTACCCCGATCACTCGATTGACACCGGCTTTTTCTACCATCCGCGCCACCAACTGATAGAGCTCCGCATCGGGTGTACCGCTTTGCTCTATATCAGAAAGAATCAGCGTTGTGGGGCGACCAGAGGCCATGTTATGGAGATAATCCAAGGCAATAGCCAAGGAGTTTACATCGGAATTATAGGCATCATCAATCACCACGGAGTCATTAATGCCCTCTTTTACCTCCAGCCGCATCGCCACAGGTTGCATCTTCGAAAAATCGGCTACCGGATAGTGCATCACATCGCAAAAAGCAGCTACTAATTGGGCATCTATCTGCCCCGCTTCGCTACGTAACATCCCCATACAACAGTCATTGTCTGATGGATAAGTGGCGGCGTCGACCATCTTGCGATCGCTATATACGGTCTTAATCATCTGCTCCAACAATGCATAACGGCTATGATAAATCACCGCATGAGCACCCTTTGCCAAGATCAACTTCTCGGCACATTTCTCCTCCAAAGAGGCAAAATTCTCTTGGTGCGCCTCTCCGATGGAGGTGACAATCACCACCTCAGGACGAATCATTCGCTCCAAGCGCACCATCTCATCAGGCTGCGAAATTCCCGCCTCAATCAGCGCCACCTCTTCATCGCCCTCCATCATCAAAATCGAAAGTGGCACGCCTAACTGAGAATTATAACTTTTAGGCGAACGGAAGCATTTCACATTGGCAGGAATCTCCTGCGCAATCCACTCTTTAACAACGGTTTTACCATTCGAACCGGTGATACCTATCACCACGCCACGAAATTGTGATCGATAATGAATCGCCAATTTTTGCAAGGCCTCAATGGCATTGGCCGTCACCACATAACCCACTCCGGGCTGTGGTTCGACCTCTTTTTCTACCAAAAAGCCCTTCACTCCCCGCGCAATCATCTCCGGAAGATAATCGTGCGAATCATGATTTACCCCCTTCATGGCCACAAACAACGTTTCAGCGCTGAAGGAGCAATTTCTGCTGTCGGTCAGTACCCGCGTCACAGCGCCGTCTTGACCAACTAATTTTCCACCGCAAACTGCGGCAATTTCAGACAATAAATAGTTCATTCTATCGTAAAATCTTTAGAAACTAATCTTAAATAGCTTCTTAATCCTCTTTAAATGTCACAATGGTGATTCCGGCA
>JAVVZO010000015.1:0-41578 GCA_036650515.1 Alistipes sp. | reverse complement strand
TAATTGTTTGGAGGTCGGGTTAACGCCCCTATGCTCGGCCTCCATTTTTAAAAAATTTAAACATATCATTTAACACCTAACAACTTAAAAAATTAAAAATTATGAAGAAGATTTTAGCCTTGGCATGTGTTGCTCTGTTTGCTACGAGCTGCTCGGTTGTAAAAACTCCTGTTGCGGGTATGTTTTACACCAATGTGAAAGACGGTTTGAGTGTGACCAGTAATACTGGTTCGAGTAAAGTAGGTACGGCCAGCGTAGTGGGTTATGTAGGGATTGTCTCTATTGGTGATGCCAGTATCCAAACGGCAGCCAAAGATGCGGGCATTTCACGCATCCACCATGTTGATTACGAGTCGAAATCATACGTAGGCGTGTATAGTAAATACACGATAATTGTTTATGGAGAGTAAATTTATACGATTGGTTTTATTGGGTGTTTTTAGTGTATTCTGCTCCTCGGTTATGGGGCAGAATATACAAAAACATTATGTTGCCAAATCCCTCTCTGACGGTGTTTTGTATCATGTTTTACCCGTTACATTATTTGAGAATGAAGCGTCCGAAAAACTCACCTTTGATTTGACTTACAAACAAGACAATAAAGAGGTTATTTTAAATTTCACCTACTGGCAGGATCAGCCCATATCGGCCGATTCCGTGCAGTTTCGCAATGGGACAACCATTCTTGCGGGGCGTGTGTCGAAACTCTATGTTGAGCCGGACCAAAAACGATGGAAACATCGCTATACACTGACAGAAAAGATGGATAAATTCGGTCCATTTTTTGCTAAAAAAGAGGCCGTAGAAGCGATTGTTTACTCCAATGGCGTTGCGTATTATTATCCCATGAAAAAATCTGCTTGGAATCATTTTGCCCCTATCGGATTCAAAATTTTCGAGATGATCAAATTCAACGAAACCAAATAATTTTTTCACCCAGCCAATCAAAAATGGAATAATTAATCGCAATGGACTTGCTCCTTATTTCAAAGAGAACGGTAGCGAGTGCCGTAGCCTTATAAGAAAAGCTACTTGGGAGACCAAGTAGCTTTTCCTTTGACAGTGTCCTGTCCTAAAATATATTTTGCGATCAGAGGGCTTCGCCAACGATGTAGTTACTCCCGCCGATGAAGATCATATCTTGTTTATCGGCCAATTTCTTCGCCCGTTCAATGGCTTGGGCGACACTTTCTATCACCTCGCCGTGAAGTCCGTGGTTAGCGGCTATTGTAGCCAATTCGCTGGCAGGCACAGCACGCTCAACAGTGGCTTGGGTGAAGAGATAATAGGCATTGGTGGGCAGTAGTGGTAGGATTTTAGAGAGATCTTTGTCCTTCACAAAACCAATTACGCAGTAGAGTTTGTTGTATTTTTCTCTTTTGAGTTGTTCGGCTACATAGGCGATGCCGGGGGCGTTGTGCCCTGTGTCGCAGATGATAATCGGAGCCTCTCCTAATTTCTGCCAACGGCCTAAAAGGGAGGTGAGGGCTGCCGCATCGCGCGTACCATCAATATAGGCGCGACGCGAAATGGTTAGGGGTGACTCTTCGTGGAGCAGATCGGCTGCCGCAGAGGCGGTCAGGATGTTGTGCAGTTGATAATCCCCTTTCAGATCCAGCTCCACATCGAAGGTGTGCTTGTCGCGGGTACGCATCAGATGGAAGAGTTGGCGCTCGCCTGTCTGCTCTTGCCCCAAACAGGTAAAGACCTGCTCGGCATAGATAACCTTTGATTTTAGCTTGGCCGCGGTTTGTTCAAAAACGGGGTCGCAGACCTTGCAGGACTCTCCAATGAGCACGGGAATACTCTTTTTGATGATGCCGGCCTTCTCAGCAGCAATTTCGGGCAGGGTGTGACCCAAAAGATCAGTATGTTCAAGTCCAATATTGGTGATGACACTCAGTACGGGCAGAACGATATTGGTTGAATCTAAACGTCCGCCCAATCCGGTCTCGACAACGGCAACCTCGACATCACTTTGTGCAAAATAGTCAAAGGCTAAGGCGGTGGCCATTTCAAAAAACGACAGCTGAAGTTCCAGCATTTTGTCGTGATGCTTGTCTACAAAATTAACGACCTTTTGTTTGGGGATCATCTCGCCATCGACCTTGATTCGCTCGCGGAAATCTTTGAGGTGCGGGGAGGTGTAGAGCCCCGTGCGATAGCCGGCTTGTTGCAGAATGGCGGCGATGATGTGAGAGACAGAGCCCTTACCGTTTGTCCCTGCAATGTGTACGATGAAAAAATTGCGCTGAGGGTTACCTAAATGGCGGCAAAACGAGGAGGTGCGCTCCAATCCCGGTTTGTAGGCCGAAGCTCCTTTCTCCTGAAAGGAGGCGAGCGAGGAGTAGAGAAATTCGAGAGTCTGAGTATAGTTCATTTTGAGAGTTTGTTTGTCTAATTCAGATGGTTGCGCTTTTTGACGCGGTAGGCGATATAATAGAGTATGCAAAGAGCCATGAGGTATTCGGCAATCCGACCGATGTAGTCGCCGTAGCGGGTATAGATCGTCTGTTCGGTGTTGAGTTGAACCTTCTCTGTGAGCAGGCCGCGTTCTTGCCATCCCAGCGTACTGCTGACATCCCCTCTGGCATTGATGAAGCCGGAGATGCCGGTATTGGCACTGCGGGCGATGGCGCGTCGATGCTCAATGGCGCGCAGTCGCGAGATCGAGAAGAGGTGTTTGTAGCCCGGGGTGTCCCCCCACCAACCATCGTTGGAGATGATGAACATCGCCTGTGCCCCATTTCGGACAAAGTCGCCGTAGTAATCGCCATAAAGTCCTTCGTAGCAGATCGCGGCACCCACGGTGACACCGTTTGCGGTGAAGTCGACACGTTGCTGTCCCACGCCCAACTGCCCTGTTGTACCGCCCAAGTCGATCACCAAAAAATCAAGCCACTGAAAGAGCCATGGAAGTGGAGTCTTCTCGGCACCGATCACCAAACGTCCTTTGTGGTGAATGTTCACTTCGCCTTCGGCATTCAGCGCCAAGGCCGAATTGAAAAAATCGAACCAAACGCCTCCGATCCTACTTTTTCGAGCCGTAGCTGTTTGATTTCCATCGGTATAGAATCGTTCGGTATTTGCTCCAGAGATGAGCATGGTGTGGGGATATTTCGTTTGTAGCAGTTCGAAAAATGGACGTAACTGTGGGTTGTGTTCTATCCCCTCCTCATCCATGTATTCGGTGAGGGCAGTTTCGGGGATGAGGATAAAATTAACGCCTGAAGGTGCCTGAGCCATCAGTGAGAGTAGATTTTGCTCCTGCCATTGCGAGTCGCTATGGAATTTGTCGTAAACATCAACATTGGGTTGCAGGGCGGTGACTTGGATGGTGCGGGTAGGTGGTTCTTTATAAGTCAGGTAGAGGATGACCGAGATTACCATGGGGATAAAAACCATAGCCGCCGCCGACAGCCAAGCTCTTGTGCGCCGTTGAAGAAGCGCTTCGAAGATCAGAATATTCGACAATAAGACCCACAGTGAACCGCCGAAAATGCCTGTATATTCGTACCATTGAACGAGTTGCACCTCGTGTGAAAAGCCATTGCCAAAGAGCAACCATGGCCACGAAAATTCGCCGACTGTATACCAATACTCCGTTGCGATCCATGCGGCTACAAGAAGTGTATAGGCCAAGGCCTTGGGGGCTTTTTTCGATACGGTATGGAAGAGCATGAAGGCGATCATGTTCAGGAATGAGGAGGCCAATGTTGCGGCAAAAGGTCCAACCGGAGTGGCAAACCAGATCCACCAAATGGTCAGGGCATTCCATGTGGCAAAACAGAGCAGTGCCCACCCAAACATCCGCCACCAAGAGCGGCGCGAAGCGTCATAGGAGTGGCTGATCCAGAGCAAGGGAACGAGTGCGAAGAGCAGGGGTAGTCCTGTCCATCCAAGCCATCCTGTTGAGAGCAGGAGTGCGGAGAGGATGACGGCAGCGAATCGGCGTAGCATAAGAGACTGTTTTTTCGATCACAAAAGTAGGCAAAGCCACTCAGATTTCAAAATATATTTTAAAAACAGAAAAAAATGGCTAAAAAAAGAGAGGTCTGTGGGTTATTTTGTACTTTTGGACCGGAGAAACCTTAAAATAAAACAATATGAAGAGACTAATTATTCCGTTGCTGTTGTTGGCCACGCTATTTTTTGTGACCGCTTATAGCAAGAGTGCACCGAAGAAGGGTTATCAAATTGAGGATGGCCGGATCATTTTTGATACACCGGTAGCCGCTGCGGGCCAAGTGTCCATGGTGGGCTTTGCTGCTGCCCCCATGCCTGTGGTTCGTGTGGGATTTATCGGTTTGGGCATGCGTGGCCCGGGTGCTGTTGAGCGCTTTACCCACCTTGAGGGTGTCGAGATCAAAGCTCTTTGCGACCTCTATCCGGAGCGGGTGGAGGCAACTCAGGCAATTTTGGAAAAACGAGGCCTCCCTCGTGCGGATATGTATAGTGGTGAGGAGGGTTGGAAGGCGTTGTGTGAGCGCAAAGACTTGGATTTGATCTATATCGTTACCCCTTGGCAGTTGCATACGCCGATGGCTGTCTATGCCATGGAACAGGGCAAACACGTGGCTGTTGAAGTACCTGCCGCTACCAGTTTAGAGGAGTGTTGGGCGTTGGTGAATACCGCCGAGAAGACCCAACGTCATTGTATGATGCTTGAAAATTGCGTCTATGATTTCTTTGAGCTCACCACCCTCAATATGGCGCAACACGGCCTCTTTGGGGAGATCCTGCATGCTGAAGGGGCTTATATCCACAACTTAGAGCCTTTTTGGAATGAGTATCAGGGGAATTGGCGCTTGGACTTTAATCAGAAACACCGCGGTGATGTCTATGCTACACATGGCCTTGGCCCTGCTTGTCAAGCGCTCGATATTCACCGTGGAGACCGGATGACCTACTTAGTGGCAATGGATACCAAGTCAGTCAATGGTGCTAAAATTGCAAAAAAGAAGATGGGTGTGGAGACCTTTGCCAATGCCGATCTTACGACAACCCTGATCAGTACTGAACGAGGGAAAACCATTGAGCTTCAGCATGATGTTTATACCCCTCGTCCGTATAGCCGTATGTATCAACTGACGGGAACAGAGGGATTTGCCAATAAATACCCTATCGAAGGTTATGTGGTGAAAAAGGACAAAGTAGAAAACACGAAAGCACTTGATATTGAGGACTTTTCGGAGCATGATTTTGTGCCGGCGGGGGTAAAAGCGATGCTGATGAAGGAGTATGAAGATCCCATTCAGATTGAGTTGGCAGAGAAGGCCAAAGAGGTTGGTGGACACGGGGGCATGGATTTCATCATGGACTACCGCTTAATTTACTGTCTGCACCATGGATTACCGCTTGATCAAGATGTCTATGATGCCGCAGAATGGTCTTGCATCGGGGCGCTGACGGCCGCATCTTTAGCCCATCACAGTCTGCCGGTGGCTGTTCCGGATTTTACACGTGGCAACTGGAATAAAACTCAGGGCTACCGCCATGCGATGAAGAAATAGGAGAAATAATCATAGAAAAAGACGCCTCGAATTCATTTTCGGGGCGTCTTGCATTTAGGAGCTGTTTTGATTTTATTGAAAACAGCTTCTTAAAGTTGTTCTGCTTGCAGTTTTCTGAAGTAGGCAATTGTCTTTTCAAGTCCTTCGCGCAACTCAATATGAGGCAACCAACCACCCAAATATTCTTGGGCCAAGGCGATGTCGGGACGACGTTGATGCGGATCGTCAATAGGTAGAATTTTGTTGATGACCTTAGAAGAAGATCCGGTTAATAAAACAATCTGACGAGCAAGTTCCAACATGGTGGATTCGTGTGGATTCCCAATATTGACGGGTCCCATAATGGCGTCTTCGGTAGCCATCATGCGGATCATTCCTTCGATCAGATCGTCAATATATTGAAAAGAACGTGTTTGTGTTCCATCGCCATAGATGGTAAGGCATTTATTATTAATCGCTTGCATGATGAGGTTGGAGACCACGCGACCATCGTCCTTATACATTTTAGGACCATAAGTATTGAAGATCCGAATGATTTTGATGCGGACGCCGTGCTGATAGTGGTAGCTCATAAAAAGAGACTCCGCACAACGCTTGCCTTCATCATAGCAGGAGCGAGGGCCTAATGGATTGACGTGCCCCCAATACTCCTCTCTCTGAGGATGGACGACCGGATCACCATAGACTTCGGAAGTAGAAGCTTGTAAAATTTTCGCCTTATTTTTTCGTGCCAAATTGAGCATATTGATAGCTCCTAATACCGAAGTTTCGGTCGTTTTGATCGGATCTTTTTGGTAATAAATGGGAGAGGCCGGACAAGCTAAATTATAGATCTCGTCCACGACAGCATCATAAGGTTGGATGATGTCGTGCTCGACCAAGGTGAAGTGGGGGTGATCTATAAATTCTTGAATATTCCGTTGATGACCACTAAAGAAATTATCGAGACAAATAACCTCGTTATCTTCTCGGAGCAGGCGTTCGCATAGATGCGATCCTATAAAGCCCGCTCCGCCTGAGACTAAAATTCGTTTTCTGCTACTTGGCAATTTGGTCTTATTTTTAGTTTATTAGGGACAAATATAGTAAAATTTGTGTAGATTTGTACTATATAAAGAGAAAAAATACCATGGGTAGGCGCGCAACCTTTTATTTATTTGATAAGTTGTTGATTGTTACAACAATATGTATTCTCATGGCTGTTGTGCTTGGTCGCTGGGTTGCAACGATCAATCCGATTGAAAATCCTCAATGGGTGATTACAGCCCTTGCTGTCCCTGTTTTTTTGGTACTCAATTTTTTAATGATGGCTTGGTGGCTGGTCCGTCGTCGCTGGTTGCTGGCGTTGTTGCCCTTGGTGGCGCTGTTGGTGGGTAGCCCTTTTATGTTAGCGATGATGCAGGTGTGTGCGGCTCAATCTGTGACCTCTTGTGATCTCAAGGTAGCGACCTTCAACGTCCATGGATTTCGAGATGAGAATGGGCTTCGCAGTGCGGTCAATAAGCTCTCTGCACTCGTGCAGGAGCAAAAGGTGGACGTGCTTTGTTTGAATGAATTTCGCACCACGCGGGATTATGATACAGCGGCGGTGGTTGCTATGTTTGGAATGCCCTATGTAACACATAAAGGTGCTATTATGGTGCTGAGCCGTTATCCAATTACAGCGGCGGCGAGCATCCTTTTCCCTGAGCGGGAGAGCAACTTCACCAATGGTGCACTCCAAGTAGATGTTGCTGTCGCGGGGCGTTCGGTGAGAATTATTGCTTGCCATTTACAGACAACGGGAGTAGCTTCGGTTGAACGCAGTTACAGCCAAAGTAGCTGGAGCATACTGTCGGAGCAACTGTTGGAGGCTCTTCGGCAAAATACACGCCTCAGAGCGGTTCAGGTAGCGCTGTTGCGGCAGGTGATCGAAAACTCTTCGCTACCGGTGATTGTAGCGGGGGACTTGAATGACACGCCCTCGACCTACACCTACTCTGTGCTATCAGACCTATTGACCGACACCTTTATCGAAGCGGGACACGGATGGGGTGGTACATTCCGAGGTGCTTATGGCGTGTTGCGTTTAGATTATATCTTCGCCGACAAAACATTAGCGTGTACACGATGTGACCTTTTGGAGTTGAATATTAGTGATCACAAGCCGGTTGTGGCAGCGCTGAATTTCAAATAATTTGCGCGCGATAACTATGCGCTAATTAGATGAAGTCGTTGGCGATGCGGATGTTTGTTCCGTCTCTACAAGAGGTTCTTTGGCGATGGAAAAACTGAAGGTGGAACCTACTCCATAGGTTGAATTGATCCATATTTCGCCTCCATTACGTCGAACGAGATCTTGACACAACTGAAGTCCCAACCCCGAACCCTCTTCGTTTTTGGTACCATAGGTAGTGAAGTGAATCGAGCCATTGAGCACTTTATCCAAATCTTCGGGTTTGATGCCGGTACCGAAATCTCGAATGCGCACGATGGCATGTGTCTCGGTATCCTCGGTCGAAATAATAATCTTACCTCCCTCAGAACTAAACTTGATGGCATTACTTAAAATATTGCGAACGATGGTCTTTACCATATCTACATCACATCGTGCATAGATCTTTTTATTCATATCATACTCCAAGGTGATCCCCTTGGCTTGGGCAACGAGTTCGGCAATTTTCGATGAAAAGAGCACCACCTCCGTGAGGTCGATGTTTTGATAGACCGTTTGCATGCGACCACACTGACACTTGGTCCACTTCAAGAGATTATCTAAGAGGATAAAGGTGTTCTCTGCAATATCATTTCCCATATTGAGTAGTTCGACACTCTCATTGCATATATTCACCCCTTTTAGACTATCAGAGAGCATATTGAAGACCATCTTGAGCGTGCCGATCGGAGAACGAAGATCGTGAGCAATCACCGCATACATTTTGTCCCGACTTTGGATGGAGGTTTGCAATTCGGCATTTTGACGGATAATGATGCGTTGTGCGGCCGCAATAAAAATATGGTGAGAGACGCGGGTGATCAACTCATCGTGATTAAAGGGTTTGGAGACGTAATCACTTGCCCCAAGTTTAAACCCTTTGATGATGTCCTCTGGATTATGCAGTGCCGAGAGGAAAATGACGGGAATGGCGCTAAAACGGTCGTCGGTCTTGAGGGTTGTAATAACCTGATAACCGTCCATATCGGGCATCATAATATCCAATAAAATCAGATCGGGATGCTCTTTTTCTACTTGGGAGAGTGCTTCTTGTCCGCTATTGGCCGTTATAATTTGGTATCGTGCTTTCTGGAGAATGGCCTTCAGTAGCATGACATTTGTGGCAATATCATCGACAACGAGAATCTTATAATCTGATGGATTAATCGAAACGCTATTCATGGGCATCTGTTTTTAAGAAACTGTTTGAATTTGTTACCGAAGTTATTTTCATAAATTTAAAACAGCTTCTAAGTAAGATGAAACAATTTGTTAATACTGCTTACTTATTATTCTTAACAAAAGTATCTTTTTTTTGTGAAAATACAAAATATCGTCCTAATTTTCTTGTGTTTAGGAGCAAATTAAATAGCTTTTTAGGCTCGCCGCGCCTTCTCCCACACGCCCCGACCGCGATGTGAGGCCAAATAGCTCATTCCGCGGAATACATTGAGGTTCATAAATAAAAAGTAATAAGGAACAGCCAATAGTCGATTTCGCTTGCCTTGTCGCGCCAAGAGCCAACCCGCAATGGCTGCTGCATAAAAAATGCCTTGCACCAGCAAGATAATGAGATAAAGGAGCTTGTTTTCCGCCATGCAGGCTAAGAGCACGTTGAGGGGTAGTAGCAATACCAATAGTATCGGGGTGAGTGACCAACGCAAAACGCGGTGAGAGATGTATTGCCAAGCGAAAACGCCATAGCGAAAAGGGTTCAGCAGTGGTGTAAGTCGAGCGATGGCTTGAAGTCCGCCGGCCGCGATGCGACGTTTGCGTTTACCCTCCTCCTGCATATTGGCTGAAGGGGTTTCGCAGGCAAAGGCGGTGCGACAGTAGGCGATGCGATAACCCTGCATGGCGATGCGCATTGAGATGATGAAATCATCCAGCAGTGTGTCTTCCTCCACGGGTTGGTATAGTTGGCGGCGGACGGCAAACAGCTCTCCGGCAGCACCGCAAGCAGAGTAGAGTCGATCATCCCACGCTTTGAGCTTGGATTCGTATCTCCAATAGAGCCCTTCGGTGGCCGCCGCATTTCCGTTTGTGGTCTCCATGACGCGCTTCTCTCCGGCCACACAGCCCACTTTTGGATCGCTAAAGAGTCGTGTGATCTCCCGTGTAGCCGCTCTGTTGAGCATCGTGTTGGCATCGGTGCAGATCACGTAGTCGGTGGTCAATAAGCTGAAGGCGCGGTTGAGTGCGGCGGTCTTTCCTTGCCGTTCGGGGCGGAAGAAAACGGTCACTTCGGGATAGGTTGCCAGCAAATCGTTGGTGCGGTCGTTGGAACCATCGGTGATCCAAACGATGTGTAGCTTGTCGGCAGGATAGTCCAGCGCAAGACAATTTGCCATCTTCTCGGCCACAACCTCCTCTTCATTATAAGCGGCAATCAAAAGCGTAATATCGGGCCACGGAGAGGGATCAACAAGGGGCTTTTGGGGGCGTAGGGCTTCGCGAATTCGGACAGCTACATAGAGTAAAATGCCGTATCCGATGTAGGTGTAAAAGACCAAAAAGAGGGCAATCCAAAAGAGTACGATGAGCAGTGTCATGACATTTTATTTTTATGAAATTCCTGTACAACATAGTGCATTTGGCTCTTCCACGACAGTGTCTCTTCTATTGAAGCTCGAATTTCTGTTGGGGAGAGTGTTTGCTGATCAACAAAATGGAGTAGTTTTCCAATATCCAATGGAGCGTCATCGGCCGGAACCTTAAGCACATAGGGCATGGTGTCAAAATCATCATCTTGTTCGGAGTAGACAAAGGAGATTCCGCGTGCGGCATACTCCCTGTTTTTGAGGGTTTTGAGGTTGCTGATACCGCTGCGATGCCTGCCAAGACTGGCAATTCCGAAATCACACGCCTCAAAAAGTGCATCCAAGGCTGTGCCCGATTGTGGCCCATGAAAAAAAATGTGTTGCTCAAGATTGTGGCGGCTAACGGCCTCTTGATAGCTTTGGATCAGCGCTGGAGAGCTATCCCCCACAATATGGAAATTGACCTGCCGCGTGGGGGTTGTAGCATAATAATTTTTCAACCCTTCAATAACCCGATCAAACCCATGCCAAAAATGGATGTTTGCCACCCCCAAGAGGTTGACTTCGTGTGAAGTGTCATTAACCTTGGTCTTCAGCGGAATGCGACTAAAGTCAATGCCATTGGAGATGCAGATGGTGGGCCGCCCAAAAATTTCAGCATGGTTACTAAAGGTCACAATACGGTCTACATGCTGTGCCAAGCGGTGACGGAAGCAGCGATCGAGGAGGTGTTTTAATCTGGCGGCGCGGCGCGATGCCTGAGAAAACTCTTGATCGTAGGGGTAGGTTGGAATTTCTAAGGCGATCTTCACCCCCAACCTTTGGATCTGCTTAAACCAGCGGATCAATACCGGATTGGCATTATGATCGTAGCGCACGTAGAGCAGATCAATCTGTTGTGCGCGGATGTAGTGTGTGAGGCCATTGAAGCAGAGCCGTTTGGCTATTTTTGCTTGTAGACCCCTTCCGAAGTCATCCACAGCAAAATCCTCCTTTGAACCATTGCCGACCAAGCGGCGTTGTGTGCCATCGGCATCAATCCGTATATAACAAAGTTGTGTGTCAACCCCACAGCAACGAAGGGCTTCGCACTGGTCAAAAATCTTCTTGCTAATGCCGCTATAATCGGAAAATCCGTGAAAAACAAGGAAGAGTGCTTTCATCTTATCGGTGGAGTTTTTCTTTCAATTTGTGATAAAGATCGTATTCGCCCGAGAGTTGGATGTAAGCGACCCAAACCACGAGCGTAAATATACCTTTGAGCAACAGGGCTGGCAGTAGCGGTAGCGCCGGAAGGCCATAGCTCACCGCCGCCAATGGCAAGCAGACACATACGGTCGCTAACAAGGGCGCAAGAAGTGTTTTTAAAAAAGCGCACAAGGGAGTATGCAATGTGTGGCAGAAGAGCAGGTAATAGCACTGTATAAAGTTGATTACAAATGAGAATAAGATGCACCATGCCACCGCTTCGATCGTGCCGAAGGCGAAGATGCCGATAAGAACCACCCCAATGGTCACCACCGCGGAGAGTACACCACTCAAGAACATCGTTTTGGTTGCGTTGGCGGCTTGGAAAATAGAGCCTGAGGTGGAGAGTAGAATTTGTATTCCAACCGAGAGCGCTAAGATTTGAAAGGCGGGAATCGAAGCCTCCCATTGACTGCCAAAAATAATAAGAATCAGCTCTTTGCCTGTAAAAAACAGTGCCGCAGAGAGAGGAAAACCAAGAAAAGCAAGAAATCGAACGACCTTCAAATAAGAGGCTGAAAGCTGTTTTAGGTCATTTTGAAGCTCCGAAAAAATGGGGTGCATGACTGGCGAGATGACGTAGGTGATATTTTGGAGTGGCAGCATCATCAGCCGATAAGATTTGTCATAGTATCCCAGTGCGGATTTATCTATGTATTTACCCATCAGTAATTTATCGAGATTACGGGTGAAATAGTTGATGATGTTGAAGAAAAATTGGTAGGCGGAGAAGGCAAATACTTTTTGGAGCGATGCCTTGGCAGGCTTGAGCCTCAGGACGAGGGGATGCTGGTGGTAGTTGATGGCAAAGAGTAGCAGGCTGGATAAAACGGGATTGATGGTCAGGGCGTAGATGCCCGCACCCGAATAGGCGGCGATGATGGCTGCTGTGCCACCGATAAACTGAACAGAGAGGGATCGGATGGCGACAAAACGGAATCTTTTCTCTTTGAATAGCAGCGCGTTGGGGACAATGTTGAGGGATGAAAAGAGAAGGTTGACGGTCAAGATACGGCAGATATTGGCCAAAACGTCGGAGTTGTAGTAGGAGGCTATTGCCTCTGAGCAGGCAAAAAAGAGGATTGACACGATCAGTCCAGACCAAACGGTGAAAGAGAAGATGTGGTTGAGGTCATTGGTATCTAACTCTTTCTTTTGGATGATGGCAGGGGCGATGCCGATGTCGCTGAAGATGGCAAAAAAGGTGATCAAAACCGTTGCCACCGCCACATCACCAAATTGCTCTGGCGTGAAAATACGGGCTAAAACGCCCGTGACAGCCAGCGAGACAATGATGCCTGTATATTTGGCGATCGAGGTATAGAAGACACCAGAGATCAACTCTTTTTTGATACGGTTCATCGGAGGTGTGATTTTTGAAGGGGCGCTTTGAGCAGCAAGGTGATAAGTGGCTTAAATTGAAGGCAAAGCGGATAGTGATAGAGCGCTTTTGCCGCCAACAGCCACCGCTGTTGCCAAGGCAACTGCCAAGCGTTGCGTAGTGTGGGGTTGAGAATATAGGCCGTGAGGTCTTTGACAAGCTGTTTTTTTGTTGTGTTTTGCCGCTTGGCATAGTGGCGCAACTCCTCTAAAACCGTGAGGTAGCCCGTTACATTGCGGGTGGAGAAGGAGGAGGTCATCGTTGAAAACCCACGGAGGCGGCGGTGAAAAAACTCACGATCAATGCGTCCTACACGTTCAGCTTCAAGGTAGAGCAGGGCGGTAAAAAGTTCATCTTCGTGGATAATGCCTGCTTTGAATTGCAACCCAAGCTGTTTAATAAACGTGCGCCGGATGAGGTTTAAGCAGACCGAACAGCGATAGCTACGGTTGCTCAGCATCTGTTTTAATAGGGTGATTCCTGTGTAGCTCTTATCTTCGAAGTCAGCGGCTCGATGATAATCAAACCAAGGCCTATTTGCCCCCGCATCGCCAAAGCAGATGGCATCGAAAAAAACAAAATCAAGATTTTCGGCAACGCATTTTTCGTAACAGCAGAGGAGGGTGTCTGCTTCGATGAGGTCATCGCTGTCCATGAAATAGATAAATTCGCCTTGCGCATATTGAAGTCCTCTGTTGCGCGCGGTGGCCTGTCCGGCATTGACTTGGGTGTAGAGTTGTACGCGGGGATCATCAGTAGCGAGAGCCTCGACTATGTGCGCACTGGCATCGGTCGAGCCATCATTGATGACGATAATCTCGATTTCACGCAGGGTTTGACAGGTGACAGAGCGTAATGCTTCGCCGATGTAAGCCTCTGTGTTATAAAGAGGTATAATGACGCTTATCAGGGGACAACTCATGGTTGACTGTTTTCTGCTTTCACCCATTGTTTTAGCTCAAAGTCGTATCTTTTGATGATCCGTGCAGGATTACCGACAGCGACACAATAGGAGGGTATGTCTTTTGTAACCACACTGCCAGCGCCGATTTGCACCCGTTCACCAATTTGCACACCAGCAACGATGACCGAATTTGCTCCGATGTGGGATTCACGCCCCACAACGATAGGCTTTTTTACTAACTCCTGTTCATTGGAGTCGCATGTGCCATCGCTGTAACCATGGTTGAAACCCGAAATAAAGACATGTTGACCCAGCCCAACCCGATCACCTAAGGTAACTGGCCCGATGATCACCGAACCGATCCCCACGCGAGCACCTTCGCCGATCAACACATCTCCGGCACCGTTGTTGATGACCGTGAAATCTTCGATGAGTGCATACTTTCCAACCTCAAATCGCCGCCAAGGAAAGACATCAATGCGCGAACGGCAACGATGGATGAGAGCACCTTTGCCTTTTTTGTGCACAAAAGGATTGATAAACCAGCGAACCCAAAGGCGCGGACGCGGATGATGATGTGAAGTGATAAGCCCGATGACGAATCGTTTCAGCCGGGGATTGTTTTTAATCTGGTCGAGCATATTACGAGGTGTTTTCGGTGGAAAAGAAGCAGTGCTCCATTTTCTGATGTTGGAACAAAGATACTCATTTTTTGGGGATGGATGAATAAAGGAGGTGAAAATTTGCTTGATAGGATGGCGTGGATTTCACGTTATACAAGGGAAAAGTGAATTTTTTTTAACAAGAACCCTCTCTCTATGGTCGTGTATGCAGGTTTTTGACTATCAGTATGGTTATGCAGATAAAATAGTGGTCAAAATATTTTGAAATAACAAATCCACCTTCTATCTTTGTAACATCTATCTACAAGGGAGTTTTTGCCCCCTCTCTTAAACGACATACTTAAAAGAATAAAAAGATGAAAAAAATTATCTTATTTTTAGCAGCCATCAGCCTCTTTGCCGCTTGCGACAAAGACGATGCCGTGCGTACGGAACAGCAGAATGCTATCAAGGTCACTGACCTGAAAATTCCTGCTTCATTTGATTGGCAAATGACCACACCTGTTACTTGTAATATAACAGCACCTCATGCCACCAAAGTTTTTGTGACTACCCAAAAGGGTGGTGAACCATTTGCTACTTTTGTAGCGGGTGACAATGCTAAGTTGATGAAGTTGGAGGTTCCCAATGCCATTCAAACACTTTATGTAAGCTATGCAACTGCAACGGGTGTCTCGGCAGAGCAAGCTGTTAGCATTCAGGGTGGTGCGATTACTTGCGCCCTTGCTGCTGACGGAATCAACACCTCCGCAACGCGCCAAGGTGCAACCGGCAACCGTATTCTCTATCCGATGGTTGGTGGTTATGCAACCTTGATGTTTGAAGACCTTTGGCCTGCTTATGGTGACTATGACTTCAATGACTGTGTGGTAAACTACACCTCTGAACTCTATTTGAACGAGAAGAATGATGTGAAGCGTATGATTATTTCTTTACGTGTAGCTGCTGTGGGTGGCTCACTGCCGAATGACTTCAACTTGGCATTCTCTGGAATTTCTAACAGTGCTTTTGGTAAAATCACCACGATTGCACACACCAATACGAAGAGTGAACCGGTTATGCGTCCGCTGGGTGCCGGTGTCTTCCGTTTCGAGAATATTCGTCAGAATGTCAACAAGCCTGCTGGATCTGCTTACCTCAATACAGAGCCTGGATTCGAGCTGTCAAACGATCAGTTGGTTTCTGCTACATTTGAGGTTGAATTTAATGGATTGGTTGACCCTATTCAGTTGACATCAAAAGAGTTCAACTTCTTCTTGAGCCGTGTTCGTGAGTCAGATGGTCGTCATATTGAGATCCATATGGGTGGTTACAAACCTACTGTTGAGGCGCTGAATGATTACAATGCACTGCACGATGGCAACTCTAACATTGGTAAAGCTACACGTCACTACTTCTCGAATGACAATTTAATTTGGGCGCTCAATATTCCTTTTGATGCTCTTCACGCTTATGAAAATGTTGATTTCAACGAGGCATATCCTAATTTCAAGACTTGGGCTCAATCAGGTGGTACCGCTGCACGCGACTGGTATTTAATCTATACTCCCAGCAAGGTGGTTCCTGCTAAGAAATAAGGTCTATCTCTTCTAAATAAATAAGGAGCGGAAATTTTCCGCTCCTTATTTATTTATGGTATGGGGTGATTAGCGTTGTCCGATTGATTCGTAGAGCGTCAGCAGGTGGCGCGCAGTTTGTTCCCACGAGAATCGCTTCACCCGCTCCAGCCCATAGGTGACTTGTGCCGTACGGAATGAAGAATCTTGCTCCAAGCGCAAAAGGGCATTGGCGATAGCTTCGGCGCAAAGTGGGTCAACCAAAAGTGCCCCTTCGCCGGCTATTTCAGGAATGGCTGAGGTGTTGGAGCTGATGACGGGTGTACCGCAGGCCATGGCTTCAAGAAGTGGAATGCCGAAGCTTTCGCGCAAGGAGGTGTAGAGAAAGGCAGAAGCGCCGTTATAGAGCGCTGGCAGATCACTATTGGGGATGTAGCCGGAGAAGCGCAAGAGGGGTTTAATGGCTGTCAGATCATGCTCTTTGAGCAGGGTGTCGACCACCTCTTCTTGGAGATCGGCAATCAAAAGAGGGAGAGGCGTGTTCGACCGCTGTACATAATTGGCATAGGCTTTCAGTGTGCCGAGGGTGTTTTTCTTGGGGTCTGTATTGCCTAAAAAGAAGAGATAATGCGCTTCAGGAAGATATTTTTTTGTGGTAGATTCGTACGCTTTTAGGGGGTGGAAGCGAGGATTATAGCCGTTGTGAATGGCTATGAGCCGCTGAGGATCTAAATTTAAGGTGGACAGAATCCGCTGACGTTCAAATTCAGAGACGGTGATGATCTTGGTACATTGATCTAAAATGCGTGGTACAACGAGCCGCCGATAAAGTCGTCCCATTTTCTGATAAGTCGATTTGTTGGAGCTACTTTGTTTCTCAAGGAAAATAATATCGTGGAGGGTGAGAACCAAGGGTGTTTTACCACAAATGGGTGCGGTGTTGCTGGTGCAATGAAGTAGATCGGGCTGAATGCGACGAACCGCACGCGGCAACCCTACCTGCTCCCACAGCGGATAGGAGGGGGTATTCACCTCGATAATGTGGACGTTCTCACTCTCTTTTAGACAGCGATCGCTACTCGGACTGACAAAAATGAAATATTCGTTGTGTGTATCAATCTGCTGGAGACATCGTATTGCCTCCAGGGCAACGAAATCCATGCCGTGTTTGTTGGGTCGAAATATTCGCTGTGCTTCGATGGCTATTTTCATGGTCTATTCGTTTGGTTGTTTATCTCCATGGGTGGTGTGAATGAAGGTTTTGCTGGCACCTCGCAACCGAAAAAGGGTGGCGAACATCTGTAAAAAATGTACGGGTATGCGGCGCAGGGCATGTTTAAAACGATCATCAACCAAATAATTGGGGGTAGCAAAGGCCAGCGCAAAGAGGAGCACCAAGAAAGTGATCCACCATTTTGCGGAGGCCGCAGGATCGAAAAACAGGAGTAAAAGTGCCCATAATGGGATCACCCCAAGGAGAAGGATGCGAGGGGGTATCATCCATTGAATCAACTTGTCACAGTAATCGACATTACCAGCGATGAGCGCTTTGGGAAGGTCTCGGAGAGAGGTGAATAGCGAATAAAATTGGGCTGCCAACCAACGCCGCCGCTGTTGGTAAAAATTGCTCTCGCTACGTGTTTTTTCGTCTAAAACCTCCACCTCTTCCAAATAGTCGATAAATATTTTTTGCTTGAGGAGCAGACGCTCCAACTCCTTGTCTTCTCCGGCCGATGACAGTGCCGTGACATTGCGGCGAAACCAGCTGTAATCGAAGGCCATACCTGAGCCGATTAGTGCCGAGGAGAGTCCCAAAGCGATGTGACCGCGGCGGAAGATGGCGTTGTTGATCTCCTCGCTGACGGCATCCAAAACAGCGGTATCGGTATCGCGATTGAGCGCCTTGCGGTGTGCTTGCATCGCTATCACGCCACTTTCGTAGGCATTGTTGAGTTGTTGCAAAAAATCGGATTGGACGATATTATCCACATCCAAAATAGCGACTACATCGGCTGCATCATCCCCTAATTGTGCCATGGCATAATTCAATGCTTTGGCCTTGGAACTCTGTTCGAATTGGACGGTGAGCAAGGTGATGGGCTCTTGGGCAAGCACGGCAAGGGTTTCAGGGCGGAAGTGATCGGCAATGACGACCACACGAAAACGATCTATCGGGTAGTTTTGTTGTAGCGCCGCGGTGATGGTGGGGCGGATGATCTCATCCCCTTTGTAGGCCGGAATGAGAATCACAAAACGATGATTGACAGGGGATTTCGGAAAGGGATTGGGTTGTCGCCGCATTGAAAAGAGCGCATAGACAAAGAGGTAGTAGACCGATCCGCCTAAGAAGATGAAAAAAATCCAATCAATAATGGTCAAACAGATTTGCATGGTCAGGTCATTTTAGAGGAGTGATGAATCATTCGGATGAAACTCCACGCGCCACGCCAGCCGGCACTTGCCAGATCTGAACGGTGGTGACAGAGGGCGACCAAGGTGTTTTTAGGAAGGGCAATACATAGTTGGTAAAGAATAGTAAGATAACGAGTTATGCCCTTGCGATTGCGCCAACCGAAGAGAAGCCGATTGCGGCTAAGATAAAAGGTGCGCAGGGGGCTTGTCCCACCGGTGGTGGCGCTCTCCTTGTGGAATACCGTGCAACGTGGGTCGTAGCGGATCGTCCACCCGTGAGCCGTGATGTGTGCTGACCAATCTAACTCTTCGTAGTAGAGAAAAAACAACTCAGGGAGCAGGCCGACATCGGTAATCACCTCGCGTCGTACCATCATCGCCGCACCATGTGCATAGGGGCTTTCGTGGGGAGTGTCATACTGTCCTTGATCACTTGCTCCAAAGCCAATGAGTTCATTTCGTAACGTAATGGCTGTTAGTGGTGTATATCCTGCAAATTGAATGTTGCAAGGAGGTTGAAAGAAGCGAATTTTAGGACAAACGACCCCCGCTTCGCTGTGGGTATCAAGGGTGTCGCAAAGTGCGCGAAAGCCGTCTTCTTTGATCTCTGTATCGTTATTGAGCAATAAAATGTACTTTCCTTGTGAGACCTTGATGCCTAAGTTGTTGCCACCAGCGAATCCGAGATTTTGGTCACTTCGCAGTGTAATCAGAGCAGGATAGCGTTGGTGAAGAATTTCTGCTTCATTGACGGCAGAGCCATTGTCCACCACAATGATTTCAGCGGGGACTGTATTGTGACCCAACAAAGAATCTACCAACCGGCAGGTGAGCTCCAACCCGTTGTAATTGACAGTGATGATGGATATTTCGGGGATCATAAGAAGAGTCGTTTTTGCGATTCGACCTCTGCTTTGTCAGCCAACTCCCGATCATAGGAGGGGGCAAGGAAAATGAAGGCCATACTCATGTACATGATTACGCCAGTGGGGATCTGTCCAAATATTTCATTGGCATAAGAGGCGATGACTGTACCGAAAATACCAGCTACAAGAGCTGCTGTCAACCCTTTTAGTTGTTTGTCTTTCAATCGGAAAAAGATGATAAAAGAGCCATATCCGAGGATATAAAGCAGGATTGCGATGTGGAGAATGAGGCCCACAACGCCACTCTCAACCCAAACCATTACAAACCATGAGTCGGTGGGGATCTTTCTAACATCAGAGATACTTTGCGTTCCCGGAAGATCTTGGTTGCTTTGGTTTTCAAGTGTCTTTCCGCCTGCCATACCAAGCCCGATGCCAAATGGCCTATCGACCATCAGGGTGCGCAGTTTCTTTTGATTTTCCCGTCGAACGACATAAGAGGGATCATCTTGATTGAATGCACTTCGAGCACGGCGGATCAAGGCATTTCCCTGCCCAATGGAGGTGAAATTAAGAAAAAATAGCGCGGCAAAGAGCATGATAGAGCCTACCAAGATTGTCTTTGTCTGCCGAGAGAGGATGACAAAAAGAGCCAAGCCACCAAAAGGAACGGCCATGGCACTTCGCGTACCAGAGAGCAACATACCATAGCAAGCGGCTACGGCAACCAAGAAGAACCAACCGCGCAAGAATTTATTTTTGGTGTAAAATCCTGTGATACTGAAGATCACGACCGACAGTCCCATGCTGGCTCCATAGTTGGCGGCATCGCTGAAGAAGGAAAAATAGCGAACACCGGTGCCAATGATGTGGGTGGAACGACCGCCTAAGACAAAAAGCCAATAGTTTTCGGCATCGTTGAAGCCGATGAATTTTTGGACACAAGCCTTTAAAACGGCACACAAAGTCAGGATCGACCAAATGATCAAAAGATATTGTAGATGTTTATAGCGGATAAATACAATTTGCGAGAGAATAACCACCAATAAGAAGATGAGTGCATAAGAGCGAACGGCCGAGCTCCAAGCTCCGAGTGTTCCGGAGGGGTTGGTTAACTCAAGACAACAATAAAGCGCCCAAATGGCGGCCACCAAAGTCAATCCAGATTGTGCTCGATGCCATGCTACTTTATGGTGTAAAGCGGTGATAACAAGTGTGAAAAAGCTAAAGGCGATCATGATGTCCAAGAGCATTCCGAGCGGTGTTTTATAGAGGTATTTACTCAGTGACATGATGAGATAGTTGCCCACAAAAAGGCCAATCATCGTCCAAGCGGGGTTGTCTAAAGCATAGAATCCCATCCAAAGGATCAGGGGTATAAAGGCCACAGCCAGCCCCACCGCCCCAAAGGTGGCGATGCTATAACCCAAGCCGATGAGGCATGCAATCAGCGTAAGCCCGACGAGGAGTTGACTTGGGTTTCCTCTACGAAATTTCAGTTGTGGTTGCATGGCCTCCTCGTTTGTGGTTAGTTGTCAACAGAGGTGAAGCCGAATTGGTAGAATTTATAAGAGAGTTTGCGCAAGAAGGTGTAGGGTGGCATTTGACCCGTGAAATTCTCTACCACCTCGCGTTCGGCATTATTTAAATAGAGGAATAGCGGTGCGCCACCTGCCTGTGCGACAGCTTTATCATAGAGCAACTGATCCGTATCTTTCCATGTATGGTTGGCGCGGGCAATCATCAGATTAAGCGCGGCATCATGTAGTAGGGGGTAGGGAATCGAACGTATGGATAATGGCGGGTACTCCACCAAGATAACATCGGCCTGATCGAGGGCTATTTTACTCTCCTGAGGATGAATGAAGTCTGATAATTTGCTTGCCATGAGGAACTCCTTGCTATCTATGTCAAAATCATGATTCCAAGATAGATAACGTACTTTGAGTCCTCTTTTGGAGAGGTGTTCGACCAACATTTGAGCGATTAAACTCTTGCCAACACCTTCGCCAGTACTCAAAAAGTTGATGATGTTGGAGCCTTCGGGTCGCAGATAGTTGAAGACCACATTACTGAGATATTGTGTGGCAATGCGTTCATACTCTTTTTGATAACGACGTGCGCCAAATTTTGGTGGAAGCGGGAATGCGCCTAAGACCTTGCTTCCGGTGATGCGCTCTGCACGGATCTTGTTGCGCAAGGTGTGGTCGAGCATTTCAAGCAAGATGAAGAAGCCCAAAATAAAGATCATAGAGACGAAAAAGGCTGCAATGACGAGTAGTTTGCGCTTACTGGGTTCAGCGGCAAGTGGTAATAGGGGTTCGTTGATCACCTTGAGGGTCGCGGAGCTCATTTGCAATCCTTTTTGTCGTAGGCGCGCTTGGTTAAGAGCTTGCAAAATAGAGAGATAGGATTGTTCCATAAATCCAATATTGCGCTCTTTGCGCTTCAATGTCGATCCAATCGGTGAAAAATGGCCGTACTGTTTGTTGAGTTCTAATTTACGTTGAGTCAACACCTTCAACTCGGCCTTGGATTGTTCATTCAGCAGAACAGCATCTAACCATTTTTGGATGATTGATTGGGTGGCCAAACCCTCCTTGGTATATTGTTGTGAACTGATCTGTGCAATGGTGTTGGCTAAGCTTTCGCTTTGCGTTTCACGAAGTTGCTTTAAACGATCGAGATCTGAATTCCGATTATAGAGAGAATCTGATTGGAAGATTTCTTGGGTGGCAATGCGCGAAGAGAGGGTCGAGATTTCGTCTAATTTTTGGATGTAAATGGCGTTATTCTTGAAGGTTTTTAATCCTTCTATCTTATTTTCGATGGAGGTGATGATCTCTTGAGAGCCATCCCGTGCGAGCAGAACATCCTGAAAGCGCAACTCAAAATCACGTTCTAAGGCGGCGATGTGTTTGGTCTGTTCGCTATAATTGATCACCTGATTATCTACGTTGTAAACTGTCAAGGAGTCTTCTCCTGACCGCAACTCTTTACCAACGCGAGCCAGTTCGCCTTCAAAGTAGGCGATCACGTTGTTGATTTCGCCGAAGCGCAGAAACTTATATTGTTTGACAAATTCGTCACACAGCAGCTTTAGGGTGTTATAAGTAATCCCCGGGTCATCGTTGGTGTAGCTAATTTCGAGCATATCACTGTTGCTCAGTCGGCGTATTTGGATTTTACGCAGGGCCTCGTAACTGTAATGGTGGTGATGCCAATGGAAGATGCCATAGACATGGTTATCATGATCGGCAGTCTCATAATCGAGTAAGTTGTTGAAGGTGTCCTCCTCAGAAGATTTATCAACCAAGGCCAAAACCTCTTGTGGAGTGCGCTCAACGAGGGTGTTGTAATGATTGGCCATGATATATTTGTTGTCCCTTTTCGGATCACCATGCACTAAATCTTGCGCATAAAGTCGTAAAGAGACGTTGTGGAGTGTTGTTTGTGACATGATGATGTTGATCAGGTTGTCCATCGCGTTGTTGATGATGTTCCAATCCTGTCGTGCACCCTCAACGGTATTGATGTCGTACCCCGAGACAATACCCGTATAAATTGTTGTGGATGAGGTATATTGCCGAGGTTTTAACCCCTGCTGAAAATAGACGATCAGCGCAACTAAAAGTGGCCCGAAGATCAGCCAATAGCGGATGCGCCAAACGAAACGAATGATATAAACCAAAGAGTTCATAGGGGGCTGAATTAACGATTAATTATTTTTGTGTGAGAGAGTATTTCGAGGCGTAGAAGAGCATTGGTCAAGAGCGCCCGAGTCTCTTCAAATTCACGAATAGAGACGTTTTGGATGTTCCGTTGACGACTCAACGCTTGGGCATCAATAGCACCGTTGATAAAGTCGCTTTCAGAAATTTTATATTGAGCCTTAGCCATCATCATCGCCTCGGTAACACTTTGAAGTATGGCTAAATTTTGCATGGCGGAAGTGTAGGCGTCGATAATTTTGAGGCTCAAGTCGTCATACCACCGATCTACCTCAAATTGAATACTATTGATCTTCTCTTTTTGTTGCTGGATGCGGTTGCGACGGTTGAAAATCTCTTCAAGAGGGAGTGATAACGAGACCCCCACGGTGTACCAACTTTGGTCGTTGGTGGTGTTGACGGCATAAGGATCGCCTAATGAATTAAAATTGTTTACATAGGCATTCGTAGAGCCATAGTTGTAGTTGCCGTTGAGCTTGATATACCGAAGCCAGCTTCGACGTATGGTCTTCAACCCACGCTCTTCTTGGCTCTTGTTGGAGGCATAAAAAGCGACTTGTGGGCTATTTCGAGCATTTTCAAGCAACGTGTGCAACGGGGGCACCTGAAGAGATAGGTACTGCTCAGAAGAGAGTTGCATCAGGCTGTTGTAACTGTTGACGGGCTGAATAGAGTCGAACTCTTGTGCTGAAGCACCAACCCAACTGATCAGGCAGAGCAGTGAAGATAAAAGCCATTTTGTTTTCATTAGGCCAGATTGTTATGCTTAAACATTCTCTTTTTGAATGAAAGCTGTGAAAGTACGGAATATAATTTTGAAATCCAGCCATGGGGACATGGTGCGAGCATAGCGGATATCTATTTTTTTGCGTTCCTCAGGAGAGAGTTGACCAGCATTGCCCCGCTTTTCAACCTGCCAAAGCCCCGTCAGTCCGGCAGCGCACATGAAGCGGTCGATATATTCGTCACTGGTGAGCAACTCCGCTTCGTAAAGAGGAAGCGGTCGATTACCAACGATCGACATATCCCCTTTGAGGATGTTGATCAGTTGCGGCAGTTCATCAATGCTGTATTTGCGAATAAAGCGCCCAATACGGGTGATGCGCGGGTCATTGGTGATCTTCACAAAAGCCTGCTCTTGTTGCTCCATGGTATGCTGTTGGCGATCTGCTTCGGGGATCACAAAATCGTCAGAGATGAGCATCCCCTCTTCCATGTTGGGCAAGAAGGTGTCCAGTTGCTTGTTGTGTAACGAAATGCGTGCTTCTTCCTCGCTGCTTACCGATCCATATTGATTTTGGTTGGCATATTTGCGCAATTTGCGGTCAGCATGTAGTCGCATGGAGCGGAACTTTAAAAAATCAAAGACCTGATAGTTGCTCCCTACGCGTTTTGATTTATAGATCACAGGTCCCGGATCACTGATCCAAATGATGATAGCTGTTAGTATTAAAAGCGGCGAAAGGAGTATGAGTGCAAAAGAGGCTCCCACAATATCGAAGGTACGTTTCCAAAGCGGTATTTGGTATATTTTGGCAACACTCTTGGTGGCAACAGGTTTGTAACAAAGGGCATAATTCTCTATAAATCCGATGGTCTGCAAAAACTCCTCTTTCTCCACAGAGGGGAGGATGGCTGTATTTACCCCTGCTTGTAAATAAGCTGTGCGGTCTTCGGATTTGACCTTTTGAGCCAGTAAAATAATTCCACAAAGAGGGAAGGAGGTGCGAAGCAGGCGAATATTGGTCAGGTCGTGCTGAATATTGTTATGCTCGTAGAGAAAAAGCAGTCGTTTGCTGTTTGAAAGCGTATTGACAGCCGTTGCGACGTTGCTCAAGGTCTGTAATCGACCGTCTGTCAACTCCGCAAAGTGAGAAACTGCTCGTCCTCCATTTGATTTAATATAGAAAATATGTCCTTTCAAATTACCTTAGTATTCGTTTAATGCGAATTTTTAACTCCAATGGATTGAAGGGTTTGACGATGTAATCGTCTGCACCATTTTCCAGTAGCCGAATGCGTTCCGAGGTGCTGTCCTCGCTGGAGAGCATGACCACGGGAATAGATTTGTAAAGCTCATTGTGTTTGAGATATTGAAGAAAAGCATCACCAGGCATATCAGGCATTCGGATGTCTGATATAATTAAATGAGGAAGCGTGCCCTCTTGCATAACGCGCAGAGCTTCGAGTGGGGTGGTGAAATACATACACTCATAGTCTAAGTCGAGGTAATGAGCAATAATTTTCCCGATTGATATTTTATCATCAACAATGAATATCCGTTTTTTGTCCATGCAATCTATACTTTAAAAAATAACTATTGTGTAAAAAATATGTAACTATTTGTGTTTCAGTAAATTAGCGTCAAACAAGGCGCTAATGCCATTAATTTAATTGATGTAAAGATAATTAATAAATTGTAACACGCTTCCTTTTTATTCGATTTTCTCTTCATAAAAATGCTATTGGAGTGTTTTTTTTTGTCAAACTGAAAAAATAGCGATGTTTTGATGCGCATATCGTAAAAAATAATACTTTTGTAAAAAATATACTGCCCATTGGGCAAATTCACAAAGGCAGGATTAGAAAACTTTAATATGGAAATAGGATTAATACTCTTTGCTGTGGTGCTTTCTGCGGTTGTGGTGGTCTATTTTGTCTTTTGTCATAAATTAACTCCAACCTCCATGGCAGAGAGACCGGTTCAGACTGATGTGCGTCCATTTGTTTCGTCTGACAAGCAGATGCCACAGCCTGCTCCAAAATCAGCACCTGTGCCTCAAGGAGAAAAGCCAACCATTCTTGTGGCGGAAGATAATCCCAGTAATTATAAGTTGGTCGAGGTCTTGTTGCGCAACGACTATACTTTGCTACATGCAGAAAATGGACAGGTTGCTGTCGATCTTTTTCGCGAGCACCGCCCTCCCATCGTCTTGATGGACATCAATATGCCGGTGATGGATGGCTACGATGCTTTGCGTGGTATTCGGGCGATTGATCCTTTGGCGCGCGTGATAGCCCTCACAGCCTATGCTTTTGAGACGGATCGGTTGAAAATGTTGCAGGCAGGATTTAATGATTGTATGTCTAAACCTATTGACATCAATGAGTTGAGATCTCTTGTGGCCAAAGAATTAGGGCGTTCTTGAGCGTGGCAACAAAGTGATGAAGAATAAAGATTTCTCTCAATTAAAATGAAACGGAAGAGTTTTTATGTAGCCATTGTGCTGCTGTTTTTTCTATTTTTGACACCCAAACAAGTCGTTGCGTGGCAACAAAATGAAGAGGGCTGTATCCTTGTCATCTCTTCTTATAATCCCGACACCAAACGTATGTCGAGTTTTATGTCGGAATTTGAAAAAGCCATTGCCGATAGTGATATTCCCTACAATATTTACATTGAAAATCTGGAATGCAAAGGGGTGAATGATGCACCGTTGTGGGTGGAGGCGATTGATAAAATCATGATTCGTTATGCGCCCAAAAAGATCAAAGCGGTCGTCCTTTTGGGGCAGGAGGCTTGGGCTTCATTTCTCTCTCGGGGTCAATTTCCGTCGGGCGTACTTTTCTTCGGCGGATTTGTCAGTTCCAATGGAGTGATTATCCCTCCGGCAAAGTCCTATTCTCCTCGGCGGTGGGCACCTAAATCGGTCGATTTTATCCACATTTTGGATAGCGTGGGGAGTGGTGGCGGGCTCTTTAATAAATATGATGTTTGTCGCAATATAGACCTCATTAAAACACTCTATCCGGAGGCAGAGAATATAGCTTTTGTCTCCGATAACACCTATGGTGGCATCTCTCTTCAAGCGCTGGTAAAGAAAAATATGAGCCATCATCCAGAACTTAAGTTGATCTTGGTGGACAGCCGTAGGGGAGAGGAAAAAGCCAAAAAAATCGTCGCATCACTACCCGAAAAATCAGTGATTTTGTTGGGGACATGGCGTGTTGGTAGTGCAGGTCAATATTTCACTCAAAGTGCTTTGAGAGAATTACTTGAAAGCAGACCTACGATGCCTGTTTTCTCCATTACAGGTACTGGTATCGGCGCGATGGCGGTGGGCGGTTACATCCCTACTTATAACAATGGGGCAGCGATGGTTGCCCAACAGATCATCAGCGTCGCGAAAGGCGAACAGGTGCAGGCGGCCATTGAGATTGATGCGGGACACTATCAATTTGACTCTAAAAAACTCCGTGAATTAAAAATATCGGAATATGCCCTTCCAAAAGGGAGCGAGATCGTGGATGTTGCGGCTGTTAAACTAAAGAAGTACTCCTATTACATGGATTTGCTGCTTGGTTCTGTGGTCATATTGGTGGCTTTGGTTGTCTTTGTCATCATTATCAATATTCGTATCCGAGCCCTGAAAAGGGAGTTGGAGCATCGAGAGGGAGAGCTGATCATTGCCAAGGCCAAAGCTGAGGAGTCCGATATGTTGAAATCCGCCTTTTTGGCCAATATGAGCCATGAAATCCGTACACCACTGAATGCTATTGTTGGTTTCTCCTCACTGATGCAGGATGAAGAGCTCACCAAGGAGGATCGGAGTGAATATTGCTCCATTGTGGTCAGTAATTCGGAGATGTTACTCACTTTGCTCAATGATATTCTTGATATTTCACGCTTAGAAAGTGGCAAGATAAAATTAGCGTATGCACAGACGGATATTGTTCAAGTTTGTCAGCATGCGATCCTTACAACCCATCATACCCGCCCGCCCAAAGTGCCGCTGATTTTCACCCCTCCATGTAGCTCCTACCTGCTTTATACGGATGCCCAGCGATTGTCTCAGGTGTTGATTAATTTGCTGACCAACGCGGGCAAATTCACCTCCGAGGGGGCAATTACACTTGCTTTTGAGTTGCCACTACAGGCTGACCAGATTATCTTTTCGGTGACCGATACCGGTACGGGTATTCCGTTGGATAAGCAAGAGGTGGTTTTCAATCGCTTCGAGAAGTTGGGGCAGAAAAAGGGCACGGGCTTAGGATTGGCAATTTGTCGTCAAATTATTTTGCTTTTAGGAGGCACCATTCAGGTGGACTCGGCCTATACGGAGGGTGCTCGCTTCGTCTTCACCCTTCCTATCCGCAAAGCGCCTACTACTACGGAGACCACCGTGATTGAACAGGCTGATCATTCTATTTGATGGCGTTGGGACGATGGTGGTATTTAGCCATTTTTTTGTATCTTTGACCTACCTTTCAAAACAAACTGAATTCTAAAATAAAAAATTGCTATGAAATTTTTCATCGACACGGCTAATCTGGCACAGATCAGAGAGGCAAACGACATGGGCGTGCTGGACGGCGTGACGACCAATCCTTCGCTGATGGCCAAGGAAAACATCAAAGGTGCAGAAAATTGCAAGCGCCACTATGTGGAAATTTGCAATATTGTGGATGGCGATGTCAGCGCTGAAGTAATTGCCACCGACTTCGCGGGTATGGTTCGCGAGGGGGAGGAACTGGCCGCGCTACATACGAATATCGTGGTTAAATTGCCCTGTACAGCCGATGGCATCAAGGCGGTCAAATATTTCTCTACCAAGGGTATTCGCACAAATTGCACGCTGATTTTCTCGGCCGGACAAGCTCTTTTAGCCGCCAAAGCAGGTGCTACTTACGTCTCTCCTTTTGTAGGCCGTTTGGATGATATTTGCAGTGATGGTGTCGCTTTGGTGGGGCAGATTGTCGAGATGTTTCGCTATTATGGTTATCAAACACAGGTGCTGGCGGCCTCTATTCGTCACACCCAACACATCATTCAATGTCTTGAGGTGGGGGCTGATGTAGCTACCTGCCCGCTCTCGGCCATCAAAGGTCTGCTTAATCACCCACTTACCGATAGTGGACTGGCTAAGTTTCTGGAGGATTACAAGAAGGTGAACGGATAATCTGTTGAAACAGCATGAAAAAGCGGCTTGGTAGCCGCTTTTTTTGTGTCTGAGAAGCTGTTTGAATTTGTTATCGGGTGGCGCTAAGGGCTGCGATGAAATCAGGATGCAACCGCCACAAGTTTTCAGTTTGAAGCCATAATTCGCGCGCTTGTGCCTCTATACTGGGGTGTTCGCCCTCAATTTCCTTGAGATAGAGCTCGTCCGCAGGATGTTCGCCAGACGTAAATTCATCGAAATAGGGGGTGAAACGGCTTTTTAATCGGATTAAATCCCCTTCGGGTAGCGTTTTTTGCTGAAGGAAAGAGGCCCATAGCATGAGGATCTCACGGCAAGCGTATTTGTCGGAAATGTCATTGATTACCTCATCGAAGGAGTCATATTCTTCAAGTGATAAATAGTTGAAAGCAAGCAAGATGACCGCTTCCAAGTGGTCTTCCGGATCGAGTTCTAAGAGTTGCTCCAACATCGCGGTGGACATTTCGAAATCATCAATCAGGAAGTGGTCAATGGCCGAAGCGTAGATGACTTCCAAGGCAGCTTGTGAATTAGCTTCTGTCCACTCCAAATTCAGCTCCTCTCCTTCCGGCAAAAATTCTTCTAATCGCTGGAAGGCCTGAAAACGTTCATTGCAAGCCTCTTCTACTTGGCCTTGTTCTTGGAGATACTTGGCGTGGGCAAGGATTTTTACAAAGTTATACTCCCCCTCGCCGACCAGTTCGAAGGTTTGATAGGAGGTGGGATTTAGTGATACATTTGACATTACGATCTGTTTAAGCAAGAAATGAACTCCTATGCGGTATAATTTGGTCGCGAAGATAGCAAGAAATGAGGGGAAAATTCTACTTTTGGCAATAATTCGCACGCGATCGTTGAATTAATTAAAAATAATTACGATATTTGCACTCCAATCGGGGTGTAAAGCCCTGTAAATGCCGCAATAGCTCAGTTGGTAGAGCGTTTCACTCGTAATGAAGAGGTCCCGAGTTCAAGTCTCGGTTGCGGCTCAAAACCCCTGATAACTCGTTTGTTATCAGGGGTTTTGTTGGTAAGGCTATTCTGCTTATGTTGCTCTGGCAGCTTATGAAAACAGCTTCTTAGACCGTTTGCACAAGTTTGTTCTTTTTATTTGGCCTAATTATCGTAGATAGCATGAAAATAGCTATCTTTGCTGAACGATTATGCCGAAACTTTATATCATAGCAGGTTGCAATGGTGCGGGAAAGACAACTGCATCTTATACTGTGTTACCCGAGATGCTGGATTGTAGGGAGTTTGTGAATGCAGACGAGATTGCAAAGGGCTTATCGCCATTCAATCCCGAAAGCGTTGCGATCGAAGCAGGACGGTTGATGTTGCACCGCATGGACGATTTGTTGGCCGAGGGTGCGAATTTTGCATTTGAAACGACGCTGGCAGCACGTTCCTATGCTCGGTTCGTCGAACGGGCACACGAAAGGGGCTACTTTGTAACACTGCTCTACTTTTGGTTGCCGACATTCGAACAGGCTATCGAGCGTGTTGCAACACGAGTAAGCGAGGGTGGACACAATATTCCTACGGATGTGATTCGCCGCAGATATGCGAACGGGATTAAGAATTTGACTACACTTTATACGCCGATTTGCGATTATTGGGTGATTTATAATAATAGTTCTGCCGACGGTATCCGTAAAGTTGCATGGGGGATCCGAAATGAAATAAAAGAGGTTGTGGAACCGTTATCTTATAAAACGATTACAGACTATGAGCGAAATTGAGATCAAACAGATGCAGGAGAAGATTGACGCAGGGATTTTGCTTGCTCAAAAGCGTCTGATCGAAAAGATGAAAAAAGAGGACGGCGAATTGGTCGTTGTGCGTGACGGAAAAGTCGTGCACATCAAAGCCCAAGATTTGAAGTAGCTGTCTGAATTTAAGAGAAAGCCGAAATAGCTCGAGTCACTCGTAATGAAGAGGTCCCGAGTTCAAGTCTCGGTTGCGGCTCAAAACCCCTGATAACTCGTTTGTTATCAGGGGTTTTGTCGGTAAGGCTATTCTGCTTATGTTGCTCTACCTACTCTTTTTTGGTCAGTTGGGTAAAGCAATGGCGGCAGATTGGTTCGTAGGAGTCTTGTTCGCCGAGCATGACCAACTTATCATCGGCGGTTAAACGATGGGAGTAATGGGCCAAATTGCCACAACGGACGCAGATGGCGTGAACCTTGGTGACATATTCGGCGGTGGCCATCAAGGCGGGCATTGAGCCGAACGGATGCCCCGCGAAGTCCATATCCAATCCCGCTAAGATCACACGCACACCATGATTGGCTAATTGCTGACAGACCTCGACAATCCCCTCATCGAAGAATTGCGCCTCATCAATGCCCACCACATCAACATCGGTCGACATCAGAAGGATGGTTTGTGCTGAATCGACCGGAGTGGAGCGAATAGCATGGGCATCGTGAGAGACGACCTCCTCTTCTGAGTAGCGGACATCTATACGTGGTTTGAAGATCTCTACCTTTTGGTTGGCGAATTTGGCTCGTTTGAGCCGGCGGATCAGCTCTTCGGTTTTCCCTGAGAACATTGATCCGCAGATCACCTCAATCCAGCCTTTTTGGCTTGCATTTTCAATAAACATAGATTTTTATTCGTCTAAACGGGTGATTTTTGCCCCAAGGGCATTCAGTCGGCCATCGATATTTTTATAACCGCGATCAATTTGATCTATATTTTGAATAATACTCTGACCATCGGCACTCATGGCGGCGATCAGCAGCGCTACTCCGGCGCGAATATCGGGAGAGGTCATCCGCGTAGCGCGCAGTCGTAGCCGGTGATCATGGCCGATGACTGTTGCTCGATGAGGATCGCAAAGAATGATTTGAGCCCCCATGTCAATCAATTTATCGACGAAGAAAAGGCGACTTTCGAACATCTTTTGGTGAATCAATACCGCGCCCTTGGCTTGGGTGGCGACAACCAAAAAGATGGAGAGTAGGTCGGGTGTTAACCCTGGCCATGGGGCATCGGCGATGGTCATAATCGAGCCATCTATAAAACTTTCTATGCTATAATGTTCTTGGTGAGGGATATAAATATCGTCTCCCCGTTGTTCAAACTGAATACCCATGCGGGCGAATTGCTCTGGAATGATACCTAAGTTGTCATAGGATACGTTCTTGATGGTCAGCTCCGAACGGGTCATAGCGGCCATTCCGATAAAACTGCCAACCTCGATCATGTCCGGCAACAGGGTGTGATCGGCGCCACCGAGCGATTCGACCCCCTCGATGGTAAGCAGGTTGGAGGCGATGCCCGATATGCGAGCGCCCATGCGGTTGAGCATCTTGCAAAGTTGTTGAAGATAGGGTTCGCAGGCCGCATTATAGATGGTTGTAGTGCCCTCCGCCAAGACGGCCGCCATCAGGATATTGGCTGTGCCGGTCACCGAGGCTTCATCCAAAAGCATGTAACAGCCCTTCAGGTGATCTCCTTTCACCTCGAAACAACCGCCTTCTGCATCGAAGTTGAATTGAGCACCTAACTTTTGGAAGCCGATGAAGTGGGTGTCTAAACGGCGGCGGCCAATCTTATCACCACCCGGCTTGGGTAGATAACCCACGCCGAAGCGACCAAGCATTGGGCCGAGCATCATCACCGAACCGCGTAGCCGTTGTGCCCGCTTGCAGTAGTCGGCTGTGCGGAGGTAGTCCAAGTCGATATTTGCCGCTTGGAAGGTATAGGTATCCTCCGAAAGTTGTTCGATCTGCACCCCCATGGCACGTAGCAGGTCAATGAGCTGCATGACATCAAGGATTTGCGGAATATTGTGTATTGTGATTTTTTCTGCCGTTAACAGTGTGGAGCAGAGTATCTGTAACGCCTCATTTTTTGCCCCTTGGGGGATGATTTCTCCATGGAGGGAATGTCCTCCTTCGACTTGAAAAATTGCCATAAGCTCCTATTTTGAATCAAAAATACAAAATAGAATCCGAAATTCAGAAAATATCAGGCCTAATTTATCAACAATCTGAAAATAGAGCATAAAACAGAACAGGAGATGCGTGATGCACCTCCTGTTCTATGGTTTATTCATCGGGCGAGATCGCTTGTTGAAGCGTCTCTAAGCTCAATGACTAAGCGTACTTGAAAGTAGATTCGTCTGAAACGGTGAGTTTCTTGCGACCTTTGGCACGGCGAGCGGCCAGTATCTTGCGACCGTTAGCAGTTGACATTCTTAAACGGAATCCGTGCTTGTTAATTCTCTTCCGGCGCGAAGGCTGGTAAGTTCTTTTCATTGCCATAGCTATATCGTTTTTATTGTTTTAGTGGGTAATGCGGAGTGCAAAGGTATAACCTTTTTCGTCATTTGCAAAAAAAGTCGATTATTTTCTGTTGAAATCTAAAAAATAAAACTCCTTTTTATTGAGCACAACGCCTCTCTTCCAACCTGTTATCTAATGAATGGCAATAAATTAACCTACTCTTTAGATCGTTGGATCATCCCCGAACTACTTCAATTGGACGTAACTTATCGAACCGTAATGGTTACGATGTTTGGCACAGGCAATCCAAGTGGAAAGTAAAAAGGATCACCATTTTGGTAGTGAGCTTCAACGGTGTAGATGCCAGCCTCGGCAAAAGAGGTAGAGTTGCCGGAAAAACAAGAAACGTTGCTACACATCGTGCAATGGCTGGTGACATCTAAGCCCAAGCTTGAAGTGACGTTGAAGGTTACCTTTTCGGCTACGGCAACGTTTGTTTTGTCAGCTCTCAGCGTGTAGGTGATTTCGCCGGGAGTTGGAGGAATGGGTATAAGTTCTTCTTTTTCGCTGCAACCGCAGAAAAGAGCAAAACTGGCAACACAAAGAGCATAAAGTAATTTTTTCATAATTTTTTCTTATTAGATTGGATTTGCAAAGATAAGCATATTTTGGATTTGATAGCAAATATTGCGCTTATTTTTAACAAAAAGCTTCTTATTCCGTTTTGAAAAGATCAACCTCTCCGCGTTCGACTTTGTGATAAATAGCGGCTAATTCGGCAATAACGGGAGAGATAAATTCGAGTGTATCTTGGATGGCAGACTGGCTACCGGTGCCTTTGATGCGGTAGAGCATGGCCGCATAGAGGGCGCGGAAACAGATTTCTGTGTCGCTGATCTCGGTGGTTTCTTTGTCAAGGATGGCGCGCAAATGTGGTAATTCGGGTGCTAAGCGGGCATAGAGCGTGCGATAATGTTGCCCGACCGGAAGTTCCAACAGTTGTAAATGGAGGTGGTGCAGGTCGCCAATTAAATGGAGGGTATGATCCAAATGCCCTTGCTGCTCCTTGCCCTCTTTGCGGAGCAGATCGGTCAATTCCATATACCAAATCAGAAAATTATGCTTTCCCTCTTCGGAAATGTTACGAGGGGCAACTAATTGGGAATAAATTGCTTCAGGACTGAATTGAAGTGCCCGAAGGAGATCTTCCAACTGCCAAAGATAGAGGATGTATTCAGCGATATTCTCTCGCCGTTTTGTCTGTGCAATATCCATAGGTCATGCAAATGTTTTGGCAAAGATACATTTTTTTGTCGAAAATTTGTGCATTTTAAATATTGTTCGTACATTTGCGAACTACGAACAATAAAAAGAATGAAAAAAGAATCCATTGAGCAAGATCAGCTGTTAGCTCGTCTCTCCAAGGCGATGGGACACCCTACACGAGTGGCTATTTTGCGATTTCTTGCCGCGCAAGAGAGCTGTTTTTTTGGGGATATTCACGAGGTGCTTCCCATTGCCAAGGCCACAGTCTCTCAGCATCTTCAGGCGTTGAAGGCGGCTGGATTGATTCAAGGTGAAATTGAAGCGCCGAAGGTGCGTTACTGTATCAATCGAGAAAATTGGCGACAGGCGCAAAAATTATTCACCGAATTTTTCTGCGACTGCACGGCGAAAACATCGTGTTGCGAATAGACTGTCAAAACTTAACTTATTTATGATGATGGAAATTAAAATTTTAGGAACAGGCTGTGCAAATTGCAAAGCTTTGTATGCCACAGTAAAACAAGCTGTTGATGAATTAGCTTTGGAGGCATCGGTGGTCAAAGAGGAGGAGCTCATGAAAATTATGGAGTACAATGTTTTGCGTCTTCCCGCCCTTGTTGTTGATGGAAAGGTAGTGGCCGCGGGGCAGAAATTAACACTGGCAGCGGTGAAAACAATTTTAACCAAAGGGGTATGAAAAATATTTTGTCTATTTTAGTGGCAATCGTTGGTTTGAGTGGTTGTGGCAGTGGTCAAAATTCCGCAGTTCAAAGTGTCGCCACACCGCACGCTAAGGATGTCGTTGAGGTGCTCTATTTTCACGGGAAACAGCGTTGTAAAACCTGTAATGCGATCGAAACATTGACCAAAGAGGTGGTGGAGAACCATTTTGCCGACCAACTCAAAAAGGGTGAAATCATCTTCCAAATTATTGACATCTCCACCCCGCAGGGTGAAAAAATGGCAGACCAGTACGAGGTGACTTGGTCTTCGCTCATCCTTGACAGGGGCGGTGAAACGGTCAATCTGACCAAGATGGGATTTAGCTATGCCAAGGGGCAGCCCGCGCTCTTCAAGGCTAAACTCACCGAGAGCATCACCCAGATTTTACAGTAGCCATGGAGTTTCTACAATCACTTTTAGAGAGTAGCCACATCCCTTTTGTTACGGCATTTCTGCTGGGCATATTGACCGCCATCAGTCCTTGTCCTTTGGCTACCAATATCACGGCCATCGGCTATATCAGCAAGGATATTGAGAGTAAGCATCGGATTTTTTGGCGGGGCATCCTCTATACCCTTGGGCGGATCATCACCTACACGGTGCTGGGATTTATTCTGATTCCGATTTTACGCGAAGGGGCAAGTCTATTTGCGCTTCAAAAAGCCATCAGCCGATATGGGGAGATGATTCTATCGCCGGCACTGCTTCTCATTGGTCTATTTATGCTTTTTGGCAACAAGATCAATTTGCCGAATTTTGGCTTTTCGGGGAGTGGTGTGCAACTGACAAAACAGGGCAGTTGGGGCGCTTTGCTACTGGGAGTGCTCTTCTCCTTGGCTTTCTGTCCAACCAGTGGGGTCTTCTATTTTGGTATGCTCATCCCCATGGCAGCGGCCGAAACAGGTGGCTTTTTGCTCCCCATCGTCTTTGCCATAGCCACAGGATTACCTGTCATTATTGTAGCTTGGATCTTGGCATATAGCGTGGCGGGATTGAGTAAATTCTATCACCGAATGCAATGGGTGCAAAAAGGACTTTCGCGCATCGTAGCACTCCTCTTTATCGCCGTTGGAGTCTATTACGGCATCATCTATTTTTTATAACATTATGATACAACAATTTGCCGACTGGCTGGTCTATGGACTCTTTGGCCTGAATCCTGATACGTCGATAGGAAGTGCCGTCAATTTCTTCTTTTATGACAGCATTAAAATCATCTTTTTGCTCTTTATTATCAGTGTATTGATGGGGGTCGTCAATGCCTATTTTCCCATTGAGAAGTTGCGTCATTACTTGACCACACGCAAGCTATATGGTTTTCAGTATCTTTTTGCCTCGCTCTTTGGTGCGATCACCCCTTTTTGCTCCTGTTCGTCTATTCCGCTCTTCATCGGTTTTGTCAAAGGGGGCATTCCTTTGGGGGTGACCTTTGCTTTCCTGATCACCTCTCCGCTGGTTAATGAGGTGGCCGTGGCAATGTTTTTGGGCTCTTTTGGACTGCGGGCGACACTGATCTACGTGGTGAGTGGCATTCTGTTAGGGATGGTCGGTGGTTTTGTGCTGAGCTGTTTTCGCTTAGAGCGCTATCTTTCGCCTTGGGTGCAGCAAATTCAGGTCGAATCGGAGGCGCAAACTTCGGTTTGGACGGGACAACATACTCCTTTTTTGCAACGACTGCCGGCTATTGCGAAAGATTCACTGACTATTGTGCGTGGGGTTTTGCTCTATGTCTTGATCGGTATCGGGATTGGTGCGGCGATGCACGGTTTTGTTCCTGAGGGTTTCTTCGAACAATATATGGCTGCTGATCATTGGTATGCAGTGCCGTTGGCGGTGATCTGTGCAGTGCCGATGTATGCCAATGCCGCGGGTGTGGTTCCGGTGATTCAGGTCTTTGTTGCCAAGGGAATCCCTTTGGGCACAGCGATCGCCTTTATGATGGGTGTGGTGGGGTTGTCGCTACCGGAAGCTACGCTACTTAAAAAAGTCATGACTTGGCGGCTGATCGGAATTTTCTTTGGTGTGGTGACCTTTTTTATCATCCTCTCCGGATACCTCTTTAACTTTTTGCTGTAAGCTTGGCGGGGTTCACATACAAAAGACCGATGGCGTTTGAATGCCATCGGTCTTTTGTATATGAAAGTTCTTCTATTTTTGTTGATGGTGGTGAATCATGGTGCGAATGGCGCCGCTGTTCTCCACAAAGTAGCGTTGTGCCTTGAGGAGGTTGCGGGACTGGAGTACCATGTTCTTGGTTTCATTGAGGATTGTGAGGTAGAGAATACTGGCTTTCGTGCTGGCCTTGTTTACATTGAGTCGCTCTAACTCCGACTTGATGGCCGCCGAGATGGTCTCAAAGAGATTGTCGCGCATCGCTAAAACACTGTCTATGTCGCTGAAATCACCCAGACTAAGCATGCCCTCGATCTGGCGATAAATATCCTCGACCTCGTCATTGATGTGCATCAGATCCTCCGTCTGCTCTTTGGAGAGACCTTCGTGGTTGTTGTCGATGTGTTCAAAGGCAGGGCGGGTGATATGGATGAGCGCTTTGGTCATTTCGTTGAGGTAATCTACCACTTGTACATAATATTGTGCGGTGTCAATATCGTTGGCTTGTAGTGTTTTGAGGGTAGACATGAGGGCATATTTGCGGGCACTGGAGACTTGGTAGAGATCATTAGATTCTTTGACTAAGTCGCGCAGAACCTTGCGATTTTCCTTAAATACAGCCAATAGCGTCCGATCATAGATGTGGGTGGTGCACTCCATGGTGCGACAGACCTCATCACTTAGATTGGAGATGATCTCCTCCGAAGATTGGCTCTTGGTGAGGTCTGCTTTTTGCTTGTGGGAGGTGATTTTCTTGCGGAAATTGCTGTGATAAAGCATCCACCCGCAAAGAATAGTGATGACGATCACCGCTGTAACCCCTCCATAGATGAGGATTAAGCCGGTTGCAAAAGCGATCAAGAAGCCACCCAATGCGGTGACGAACCAACCCATGATGACCGTCATGACACCCGTGATGCGGTAGACGGCACTTTCGCGTCCCCAAGCCTTGTCGGCCAGCGAGGAACCCATGGCGACCATAAAGGTGACATAGGTGGTTGAAAGTGGTAACTTGAAGGAGGTGGCCATGGAGATCAGCAGGGCAGAGGTGGTGAGGTTTACCACCGCGCGGATCATATCATAGGGTGCACCGCTATGTTCAATATCGACATAGTCAAAGCGGCGGTTGACAGCCTTGCGCAACCGTTCGGGGAGGATCGTCTCTAATCCGTTGTTGATATTGAGCGCTGTGCGCACCAATGTGCGCGAGAAAAGAGAGGAGTTGTACTGTTCATTGTCATCTCCTTGAGCGGATAGTGCCAATTCGGTTTCGGTGACGTGCATCGCTTTTTTGGAGGTCCACAGGGTGATAATCATAACGATACCGGCAATCAAGAGCACCAAGAAGTTGGCTGGGACACTTTCGTTAAGCCCATCCATCATGATGGTGGAGTCTCCGGCAGCTTGTGCAATTTGGTAAGCATCGAAACTGGCGACCGGAACGCCGATGAAGTTCACCAAGTCATTGCCGGCAAAGGCGAGAGCGAGGGCAAATGTACCCAAGAGAATGGTGATGCGGAGAATATTGACTTTGAAATGCTGAACAAAGAAGAGTAACAGCGAGCAGATGATCCAGCAGATAAAGAGCGATAGATAGAGGTGTTCCTCGATGGCCGCTACGGCGGGATTGCCTATGATAAAGTGTTTCAGCCCCTTGAAGAGCGCAAAGTAGAGAATGGCGGTGACAGAAATGCCACACCATAAAGCCCCGAAGCGGCGGAAGATGGTGGCATAACGGAATGTGAAGATGATGCGCGAGAGATACATAATGATCGTGCCGAAGGTGAAGGCGATCACCACCGAAAGCAGGATGGCCGAGACGATACCCATTGCCCGCGAGGTGTTGATAAAATCACCCAAGTTGCTCATGGAGAGTCCCTCCGTATCGGCTATTTTGAAGATCGAGACGGCGATGGCCGAACCCAACAAGCAGAAAATCAGCGATACTGTGGTTGATGTGGGTAACCCCCATGAGTTGTAAAGATCCAACAGGATGATGTTGGCGAACATCACCCCAAGATAGAGGATCATCACCTCGTGAAACGAGAAGAGCGAGGGATTGAACATTCCGTTGCGGGCGACCTCCATCATGCCACTGGAGGTGACCACACCGATCAGGATGCCGACAGAGGCTACAATGAGGATGGTCTTCATGGTAGCGGCTTTGGAACCGATGGCGGAGTTGAGAAAGTTGACAGCGTCATTGGTGACGCCTACGAAAAGGCCGGAGATGGCCAAAATGCCGAGGATGACGAGAATTACGATGTAAAATTCACTCATAGTGTATGTGTCTTCCAGTTATGTGCTGCAAAGATAAACACAAAAAACAGACACTTTTGTCCGTTTTTGCACACTTAACCTAACGTTAAAGATTTATTAACGTTTTCTTAACATGGCGGAACGCCCAAATTACAAGAGAACCAACGCGTACCGGCCTTTTCACTTCGTTCTTTGCATCCGTAACATCGAAATAGAAATGAAACCACATAGGTTAAATATAAAAATAACCACATAATTGGCTTAAAAATCCATTGAAAATTAGTTTTACATTTCATTTTTTTATTTATATCTTTGTGGCAAGGGAAATAGTTCCCTGTAGATTAACAAAAGACTAACATGAAAGCTTTACGTTATGTATTGTTTTTGGTGATCACGTTTTTGGTGGTCGCGTGTGTGAAGGAGTGTGAGCCTGAAATGGCTACTCCGGTTTCTTCTTCAAATCCAAATGTCGTTCCTCTTGATCAGGCTTTGGCTAATTTGGAAAGTGTGTTGAATGACATTGATGCTGCCTCCACCCGTGGAGGCAAACACAGAATAATAACTTATAATAAGCCTATTCAATGAAAACAAGTAGAGTAGTTATTTTTGGTTTGGCCACACTCTTTGCGCTGATGCTTTCAGGCTGTTCGCAAAAAATAGAGACTGGCCCTTGGTCGAAGTCTGTGGATGTCACCTCTTATATGATGTCGTTTAAAAAGGCTTCGTCTATTCGTTTGGTTGCCTCAGGGATCTATAATGGCATAACAGTTCAATTTGATCAACTCTCTTGGCGCTGTAACGTGGCAGAGCAGGGGAAAGGCGGTCATTTTGATGAATTGTGTCTGAAATACGGAGACACAAAACGCCCTCATCAGATACAAATACGTCTTGATGGTGGTGATTATCCTCAATCACCTTGTGCTAATGCGGATGCTTATACCTCTATTGCGGTGAGTAGCACCGTTGCGTGGGATGCTAAACATCCTGCGGGAGTGTCATTGAATGATCTGATGTGGATTTCAAGTTGGTCGTATTCTCCCTATATTCGAAGTGGTTACACGCTGACAGAACCGCGCGTGCAGTCGTATAAAAAACTGAATGAGGTTACGGCTTTAGACCTAATGATGCTTGGCGGTAATGATGATATACAGGGGATTGATTCAGAGATTTGCCGACTGCTGTTTGCACAAGCTCCTGCCGCATCGGGTGTCTACCCGATTACGGTGACGCTGACCACGGATGAAGGTGAGGTTTTTAGTGCCTCGACAGAGGTTACTTTCACAAAATAAAAGCATGCAAAAATGAAAACAAGGAAAATAGTTTTTTTTGGAGTGGCGGCACTTTTGATCGCACTCTGTTCGAGTTGTAGGGAGGGAAAGGGAATTATGAAGTATTATGATTCCAACTCTTATGTTGTGATGTTCAGCCGGCCTGCTGTGATTTCTGTAAAACCGATCACTGTTGATGGTTTCGCTTTGGGGTTACGTATCTATTCCGACAAAGTCGCTTGGACTTGTAATGCGACACAAACCGGATTAGGTGGGCAATTTGACAAGTTATGTTTAAAATACGGTGACACGGGACTTCCTCATCAGATCTATACAAATTTCGAGATTGGTCTTTGGGTTCCTGATGGCCCGCGGGCGAATGCAGACTCCTATGCTTCCATCTCGGTGACGTGTAGCAAAGATTGGGATGCCAACCATCTATCGGGCACCTCTTTGGCTGATGTTATTTGGTTTAATGGTTGGTCTTTCTATCCCTATATTCACAGCCGCTATACACTGCCTGCGCCGAGAACCAATATCTTCAAAAAATTAGACCAAGTAACACCTCAAGAGATGATGATGTTGGGGGAAGGCGAGTTTGAGGTGGAAATTTGCAAACTGTTGTTTGAACAAGCTCCTGCTGTGCCGGGTGTCTACCCGATTACGGTGACGCTGACCACGGATGAAGGTGAGGTATCCAGTCTCTCATGGGATTTCACCTTTAAATAAATTACTCCCTCAAAATAAGCGGGCGAACTGTAATGGTTCGCCCGCTTGCGTTTAGAGGGGTGTTTAGAAGCTGTTTTAAATTTATTGATCTTGTTTTTCG
>JAVVZO010000014.1:0-42215 GCA_036650515.1 Alistipes sp. | reverse complement strand
TAAGGTTGCTTTTTTATTATCTTTGCAGTAATGAAGACGCGAACTAATTATCTGAAGTACCTGTTGCAGGGGGGTGTAATTATCCTCCTCGTAGGTAGCATTTTATGGGCGAATTTCAATAATAAGCCTGTCGATGTAGAGGCATACTGTCCTTTTGGTGGATTGCAAGCCATTGGCACATACCTTATTAACAACTCATTGGCCTGTTCGATGTCGATGCTCCAAATCATTATGGGGCTGGCACTCATCGTTTGTGTAATCCTCTTTAGCAAGCTCTTTTGCGGGTATCTGTGTCCTTTGGGAACAGTGAGTGAATGGATAGGCAAAGGGGGCAGGAAGCTCCATCTGCAATTCGAAATTCGTTCAGGGGGCATACTTGATAAGCTCCTTCGTGCGGTCAAATACGCGTTGCTTTTTACGATTTTATACTTTACCTTCACCTCCAGCGAGCTCTTCTGCAAGCGTCTTGATCCCTATTATGCCCTTGCCACAGGATTTAAAGGCGAAATTGTCGGTTGGATGGTCTCCACAAGCCTTCTGTTGCTCTTCTTGGGAAGTTTCGTTGTCAAGCAGTTTTGGTGTCGCTTTATCTGTCCCTTGGGCGCTGCAAGCAATATTTTTAAGTTTGTACTCATTTTTCTACTGGCACTCTTTATCTGTTTGATGCTGAGTCACCTTGGTTTTACAAGTGCATGGATTTGGGCGCTTGCAACGACCTGCACGCTCAGTTACATCGTGGAGATTGTCAAGATGCGCAGTTGTTTCCTCCCCATCATGACCATTACGCGTGATGAAGCGACCTGCAACCATTGCGGTCTCTGTGAGAAAGCTTGCCCCTATACGATTCCATTAGAGGATTTCACCAAGATCCGACACGTTGATTGCACCCTGTGTGGCGACTGCATCTGCTCCTGCCACAAAGGCGCACTACAAGTGAATGGCAGGCGGTCGTTGCGTTGGCTACCGGGGCTATTGGTAGTCGTGCTCTTTTTTGCGGCGTGCTGGTGTGGCAACCAATGGGAACTCCCGACCATCAACGAAAAATGGGGTAGCACAGAGCAACTTGCACAGACACGAAGTTATAAAATGGAGGGGTTGCTGTCGATCAAATGCTTCGGTTCTTCCAAGGCCTTTTCTGCCAAGATGCAAAATGTGACGGGGGTTTATGGGGTTAAAACTTTCGTTAAAAGTCACGCCGTTGAGATTATTTACGATCCGGCCGAGACCGACACCATGAAGATCCAAGCCGCCATATTCACCCCTACGGCACAACAATTTCAGGCCCCCGATGCGGGCATTTCGGCTCTCAATGTGATTCATTTGGGTGTCGAGGGCATTCACGATCGGATGGATATGATTCATTTCAGCACCCTGCTGAAAAAGATCAACGGGATTTATGGCTTCGTTGCAGAATTTGCATGCCCTGTCAAAATAACGCTTTATGTCGATCCTACCGTGACTTTGAGGGAGTCTCAACTAAAAACCGCCATTGAGATCCAAGAACTTACGCTGTCTACCAAAAAGAGAACCAAAGTTATCCCACTGCATTTTGTGTTAAAGAGCTATGCAGTAGAAGAAGCTCTCCCAATAGAGAAGTATCGCGCTATTTTTCAAAACGAATAGCGCGCAAATGCCGAGAGGCAGAACCAATTTCGCGTCCCTCCTATGGGCAGATTATCACGTATTGCAGCTCCGGGAAGCGTGTAGGCCGTATTGAGGTGGAAATACCAGTGTTGGGAGGCGAAATATTTAATCGTAAGGTTAAACTCTGTTCCATAATTGTGTGATTTGAGCTGCGACAGTGCCGGATTACCGCCTAAATTGGTCAGCGATGGTGCACAAAAAAACCACACCTGCCCCACCAACTGGACTTTGCGCAACGGATTGAATATCATTTGTAAACGATGGCTCATTTCGTTGCTATTCTGTACCATTTTGTACATATTAGACCCTTGCACCCACTGCTCGCCATTTCCACCTGTATAGAGTGCATCCCAGCGGTTATAGCTGTGCGTATCGGCATCATCTCCAGAGAAGTAAGCAAATCGGTAGCTGATCGTTGGTGTTCCGTAACTCTTGCCAAAATTCCATCCGATCTCGGCATAGGCCGCCCAAGCATTCATGCTAAAATGCGGATTGCGCTGATAGCCTACCTCCGTTTTAAAAAGCAGGCCACCCCCTACGGGTGCATGACGGAATAGCCGAAAGTTATAGACTTGCAACCCTTTGCGATATTCCACCCTTCCATCCGGCAAATAATATTTAAATCGCGACCGCAACACTTGCAGAAAACTCATCCCAATCAACATCCGATCCCGACTTCCCAACTCTAAATTAGCGCCATTGATCACCGTACCGCTATTGAGTACCGGCAATTCATTGGCCTCCAACCGGAAGAGTTGAACAAAGAGACGATCCCACTGGAATCCGGTTTGAAAAACATGTTTCGATGCCCAACGGGGATTGAGTTGTAGCGCCGCGCGATTATCACCGTTCATGGAGGTATTAATGATCAGCCATCCATCGCCCAACACAAATTGCTTGCGCCCGTAGAGAAAATTATAGCGATAGAGATGCCCCGCCACGGTTCGGCCGCCCCCAATCAGTCCGATGTAGGCCTCCTCAATATCCCCAAAGATACGGGCTCGATTGGTGAAGAGCTCATCTCCCGCCGAAAACGAAATCAGGTAATTCACCCCGCCGTAAAGATGTAAGTTGATGGCGGGGATGATTTTGGTGATGCCATAGACCCCTCCCGACACAAAGCCCTCTATCCATGCAGAGTAGCCCTTTCCCGAAGGATGCGTTGCCAGTGGATTGCCCATTGTCACAGCCTCTGGCTGTCCAAACCACGCATTGTGGTTGCTGTAAACCATTTCTGACGCGGCCAATTTCAGCACAACAAAGGTACGGGGCGAGGTGTAAAGGGTTGGAAACAAAGCGGGACGAGTGAAAATATTGCCTCGTTTCGGCAGTAACGAAGAGACAGTGGCCACATGGACTATAACCTGAATATCCACCCCATTTTCGCCAGAGGTAGTGACCTCAAGGCTTGCCTTCTCCACCCATGGCAACAGTTCAATCTGAGCAATGTAGTAGGATGCAAACATGCTGTTATAGGGGCTCTGCGGATAGAGGCGAAACAGCCCCTCTGCCTTCGTTTTCAGATCAAGGGCAACCAATTCATCTGCCGGAAGCCCTATAAAATCAAAATGCACAGAAGCAATACGCTCCCCCTCATAGATGGAGAGTGGATTATTACTTTGCCCACGTGCTGCAAAACCAATCATCAGCAAGAGCCAAGAGAGGGTGATTTTCTGCCGCATCGAAAGTCAGGCTAAAAATCAGTCCATCCGCCATCGGTTGCCATGATCGTCCCTGTCACCGCCGAGGCTTCGTCTGACAAGAGGTAGAGGATGTTAGAGGCCTGCTCCCAAGGGAAAGCCCCCCGATGCTCCGAATCGCAATACTTCAGCAAACTCATCGTCTTGATGGCACCCATGCCAAAACCCGTACCGGCCTTCTGTTCTGCTCGAACGAACTCCCCAGCCCGCTCAACCATTGGCGTTTGTGTCTCCGCCATATTGACCGAATTGATCCGAATGCCGTAAGGAGCATAGTCGATGGCCGCATTACGCACCAAGCCATTGACCGCAAATTTACTGGATACATAAGCCGGATTCCCTGCCAAACCCGTCATTCCGGCAATCGAACCAACCACCACAATCGCTCCGCCGTTGTTCTGTGAGAGCATTTGTCGCAAGGTGGCACGCAACGACTTAAACGTTCCATCGGCATTGGTCTTGAAAACGCGAGCCCAATAGGCATCGGTAGCATCGGTGATTTTAGCCGGCAGTAGTGGCTTTTGCTCTTTGTAGTTGAAGCTCTCGCCAGAAAAGACGCCATCCATCACACCGGCATTTAAGCAAGCATAGTCAATCTTGCCGAATTTTTCGACTGCCAAGCGAATGGTTTTTTCACAATCTCCATCGTTTGCAATATTGCCATAGACAAAAAGAACCTTACCGAAACCATTCCCATTCAGTGTGTTGAGTGAATCAGCGACCTGTTGTCCTTGCTTCTCCAGCCAGTCCATAATCACCACATTAGCACCCTCTTTCATCGCACGAGTCGCCGTCCATTTACCGATGCCACGCGCACCTCCTGTAACTAAAATGACCTTACCGGCAAATCGCCCCGAAAGATAATAATTTTCAGATAGCCGATGCACATTCCGTTTCTGCGGTTGCACCTCCTGCGTCATGCCCTTCACCCCCAAACCGAGGGAGAGCATCAGTGTCAAAGAAAAGATAATTTGTTTTTTCATCCCGTTTAATTTGGTTGTAAACCGATCAAAGAGAGTGCCATAGTAGTGCGTATGAAGGGTGTGAAAATCCAGCGACAGAAAAAATTACCCTAATGATAACTTTTTCAAAAAAATTTGTATCTTTACACTACAAATCAGAAGAATCCGAAAATCTGGAATAGAGTAGGAGTGTCTAAATTCAAATCCAATGAAAAAAGTTCTATTTTGTGTAGTGGCACTCTTGTTTGCCATCACCGTTTCTGCTCAAACAGACGCAGAGATGCAAGCCTCAAAAGAACGCACCGCCAAGCTCGAAAAATTAATGCAGCCCAAAGATTGCGGCTGTGCGAACATTGACGCGCTCACCTCTGCCGCAGGCAAGATTGCGACAGAATCTATCCAGATAACTCCACTGCTTCAAAGTTATTATTTTCATTCGAAGGGTCAAACAGAGGCCGGCGTAGCCGATGCTTCGGTCAAAATGCCCAAGCTCGCCGATTTGCAAGCACTTGGCCTGCGCATCAAGAATCAGGTTACAGCCACCACAGCGGTTAGTAAATTATTACCTGCTGCCGGAGAGGATTTAGCAGCAATCCGTAATCCATTGAAGCTCAAAGCGCCAACAAAATCTATAAAATATGCCAAAGATGTTCTGACAATCGTTGGGGAAGAGAGTGTCGCACAGGGCAAGGCAGTTGCCGCGTTGATTAAAACCGTCACCGCAAAAAAGTAAATAGCCGAGACTCTTATTAATTAATAGATCGTATTGCGCTGTGTTGTCTTAAAATACAACACAGCGCAATATCTTTCTAAAGGGTTCTGTTGTCGGATGCCTCGCAATTTTTTCGAACGAGGGTGAAAATCGCTTCAAAAAGCGATGACAGAGCTCGATTCCAAACAGATCATGGAGAGAAACTTCAATTCCATCCAATATTTTTTCAAGCATCGGCGAAAGTTCACGCTCAATTTTCTATTTTTGCGGTATGATATTTCGTCAAGCAACACATACAGACACCGCGCGGATTTTAGAGATCATCCAACAAGCGCAGGCGCAAATGCACGCCTTGGGCAGTAGCCAATGGCAAAATGGCTACCCCGCACCCGCAAACATCGAAGCCGATCTGGTTGCGGGTTGTGGTTTTGTACTGGCCGATGAGCACGCTGTGCAGGCCTATGGCGCTGCTGTTTTCGGTGAAGAGCCTGCCTATTTGGAGATTGAGGGGCGGTGGTTGAGCGAGAATCCTTATGTAGTTGTTCATCGCTTGGCTGTTGCCGATGGAGCAAAAGGCCACGGTGTGGCCACAGAATTTATGCGCCAAGTAGAGGCCATGAGCCACACGAAAGGTATCCATAGCTTCCGCATCGACACCAATTTTGACAACCGCTATATGCTTCAGATGATTACCACCTTGGGCTTCACCCATTGTGGTACAGTCTATTATAATCAGTCCCCCCGACTGGCTTTTGAGAAACTTCTTTAGACACTCAGAACCGCTTGGTGTAACTGTGGCAATAGGGTTGCGTCCCCTTTCGCTGATAATAATCCTGATGATATTTTTCGGCGGGCCAAAAAGTCCCAGCAGGCGTGATTTTGGTGGTCACTTGATACCCTTTTAGCCTCAGCAGGGCAACTAATTGCGCCGCCACTGTCCGCTGTTCGGGAGAGGCATAGAAAATCTCAGAGCGATATTGATTGCCCAAGTCAGGCCCTTGTCCATCCGCTTGCGTGGGGTCATGAATCTCAAAAAAGAGCTTTGCCAGTGCCTCGAAAGAGACTTGAGCTGGATCAAAAGTGACCCGCACCATCTCCGCATGCCCCGTATTGCCACGGCAAACCTCCTCGTAGGTGGGGTTTTCCGTTGTACCACCCATATAGCCCGACTCTACATCCGTAACTCCCACCTGCTTGCGAAGCAGATGCTCCACGCCCCAAAAACAACCGCCGGCAAAATAGGCAAATTCACTCTTTATTTTCGGTTGGGGCGGTGTTACTTTCTCAAAAAAGAGCGACACCGAATTCACACAATGGCGAACATTTTTAGGTGTCAGTCCCTCTCCGGTGAACACGTGCCCCAAGTGACCGTCACAGCGGGCACAGACGATCTCCGTCCGCCTTCCATCGGCATCGGGAATCCGCTTCACGGCACCAGCAATTTCATCATCAAAACTCGGCCAGCCACAGCCGGCATCAAACTTATCCGCAGAACGATAGAGTGGCGCACCGCATTGGCGACACACATAGCGTCCAGTCTGCTTGTGGTCATAATAGATGCCGGTAAAGGGAGTTTCTGTCCCTTTTTCAAGAATGACTTTGCGTTCAGCGGGTGTAAGTGGTTTCATGGTTTGTGCAATTAGAGGATTCAAGAATCCTATGAAGAAAAATAGTATCGAAATAGTCATTTTCATAGCCGAAAGATACAACAAAAACTGAGCAAATAACATCACTTTTCTCTCATCATTCATTTTTTTTCGAAAGAAGGGGTGATCTAATTATTAAAAAAAATACGTATCTTTGTCGCCTCATTCGCTCCTTAAGGAGCCTATTTTTTAAATATACAGCAGAAAGGATTTGTTACAGACTAAATAACACCATTAAAATCAAGACATTATGATTTATTCACACGAAGTGCAACAGATGTGTTGCGTCAAGAAAGGAGCTAACCACCCTTCCGCTCCGATTCCGGAGGAGGGCAACTGGATCCGTTCGAAAGAGATCAAAGATATTTCAGGACTTACCCACGGTGTGGGTTGGTGTGCACCCCAACAAGGTGCTTGTAAACTGACACTCAATATAAAAGAAGGTATCATCCAAGAGGCTATGGTGGAGACAATCGGCTGTTCCGGTATGACCCACTCAGCCGCAATGGCTTCGGAAATCCTCCCCGGTCGCACCCTGCTCGAAGCACTCAACACCGACTTGGTGTGCGATGCCATCAACACCGCCATGCGTGAACTCTTCTTACAAATCGTCTACGGTCGCACCCAATCCGCTTTTTCAGAGGGTGGTCTGCCGATCGGTGCTTCTTTGGAAGACTTGGGTAAAGGTCTTCGTAGTCAGGTCGGTACGATGTTTGGCACGTTGGCTAAAGGCACACGCTACCTTGAGATGGCCGAAGGCTACTGCACCCGCATGGCACTCGACGAGGAAGGGCAAGTAATTGGTTATGAGTTTGTTCACTTAGGAAAGATGATGGACATGATCAAAAAGGGCATCGAACCAGCTGAGGCATTGGCCAAAGCCACAGGACATTATGGCCGCTTCACCGAAGCCACCAAGTACATTGATCCTCGCAACGAATAATCCGATTCCCTGAATTTTAAAAAACCAAAATATGGCTAATTTATTTGAAAGTTACGAGCGCCGCATCGATCATATCCTTGCCACGCTTGCGCAATATGGAATTAAAAGCATCGAAGAGGCCAAGGCTATTTGCGATGCCAAAGGGATTGATCCCTACAAAACCTGTGAAGAGACCCAGTCTATTTGCTTCGAGAATGCCAAGTGGGCTTACGTCATTGGGGCTGCCATCGCCATCAAAAAGGGTTGCAAAACCGCGGCTGAGGCTGCTGAGGCTATCGGCATCGGACTACAATCGTTCTGCATTGCAGGATCGGTTGCTGACGATCGCAAAGTAGGTATTGGCCACGGCAATTTGGCCGCTCGCTTGCTCCGTGAGGATACGGGCTGTTTTGCATTTTTGGCTGGCCACGAATCTTTCGCCGCCGCCGAGGGTGCAATCAAGATCGCCGAGATGGCCAACAAGGTACGCAAATCACCTTTGCGCGTGATTCTCAATGGCTTGGGCAAAGATGCCGCACAGATCATCTCCCGCATCAACGGCTTCACCTATGTAGAAACCGATTTCAACTACAACACCAGCGAACTGAAAATTGTTCACCAAACAGCCTATTCAAAGGGGTTACGTGCACAAGTACGCTGTTATGGTGCAAACGATGTCCGCGAAGGGGTCGCAATCATGCACCACGAAGGTGTCGATGTGTCCATTACCGGCAACTCCACCAACCCTACCCGCTTCCAGCATCCTGTTGCCGGGACTTACAAAAAAGAGTGCTATGAGCAGGGCAAAAAGTACTTCTCCGTGGCTTCCGGTGGTGGCACGGGACGCACCCTGCACCCCGACAACATGGCCGCCGGCCCCGCTTCGTATGGCATGACCGACACCATGGGTCGTATGCACTCCGATGCGCAATTTGCCGGTTCTTCCTCCGTCCCCGCCCACGTGGAGATGATGGGATTTTTAGGTATGGGCAACAATCCGATGGTTGGGGCAACCGTTGCCGTAGCTGTTGCTATCGCCCAAGCCCAAGAAAAATAGAGGCTCTTTTAGAAGCTGTTTGAATTTGTTACCGAAGTTATTTTAGAACTATTTTTGTTTCTGTTTTTGTCCTGTAAATCCGATTTTAGCGAGCTAAATGAAGATTTATAGGGCGGGAACAGGGACAAAAAGAGCCGAAAAGAACGATATTAATAAATTTAAAACAGCTTCTTAACTACTATACACGAAGCCGCAGGAGAATTTTCTGCGGCTTTTTTCTAAAAAGCACTATCTTTGTGGGGTCATGAAGCATCAAAAAGTCACTCCCTCTCTTAAACTTTTGGGCAATACCAACTGGAATGGACTACCCATGCCCCGCCGCCTGTGGGCAATCCTTGCCGTAGCATTTGGCGTCTCGGTCTCTGTCCTTGACGGTGCTATCGCGAACATCGCCCTACCCACCATCTCAGCAGAATTGGGCATCTCGGCGGCCAACTCCATTTGGGTGGTCAACGCATACCAGCTCTCCATTGTGGTCTCGCTACTCTCCTTCTCCGCCTTGGGGGATGTAATCGGCTACCGGAAGGTCTATATCGGTGGGCTGATCCTTTTTACGGTCTCCTCGGTGGGCTGTGCCCTCTCCAACTCTTTGGCCACACTGATCACAGCGCGTGTCATCCAAGGATTTGGTGCAGCAGCGATCACCAGCATCAACACCACCCTGATCCGACTGATCTACCCCCGCAACCGATTGGGGCGTGGCATGGGCATCAATGCCACCATCGTTGCCGTCTCTTCGGTAGCCGGACCCACTGTTGCCGCAGGCATCCTCTCCGTAGCTTCGTGGCCATGGTTATTTGCCATCAATATTCCAATCGGCCTTATTGCTATTAAACTCAGTTACAAATTCTTACCGCACAATCCCGTGCACGTTGAAGGACGGCGCTTTGACTGGCGCGATGGCGCGATGAACGCCCTGATGTTTGGTCTTTTGATCGCCTCCATTGAAGGTTATTCACACGGGCTGAATCCACAATGGATTGGTATCAGTGTCGTTTTGCTACTTGGCGTAAGCTATTTTTTCATCCGTGGCCAACTTCACAAACCCTATCCACTACTTCCTTTCGATCTATTGCGCAAGCCTATTTTCTCGGTCTCCATCCTCTCCTCCATTTGCTCATTCACAGCACAGATGACCGCGATGGTCGCTCTCCCTTTCTTTTTACAAAAAGATTTAGGCTACAACGAAGTAAGAACCGGATTGATCCTCACCTCGTGGCCAGCCATCATCATGGTCGTTGCGCCCATTGCAGGGATTTTGATCGAGCGCATTCACGCGGGCCTCTTGGGGGGTGTCGGGCTGATGATGATGGCCGGCGGATTACTTCTGCTCTTCTACCTTCCCGCTGACCCCACCCCGTCAACAATTATCTGGAGACTACTCCTCTGCGGTTGCGGATTTGGGCTTTTCCAATCCCCCAACAACAGCATCCTCATTGCCTCAGCACCTCCCCAACGAAGCGGTAGCGCAAGTGGTATGCTCGCCACAGCCCGCCTGATTGGACAAACTTCAGGTGCCGCATTGGTGGCACTGCTATTCCATATCTCTCCCGAAGGAAGTTGTCGCACCGCACTCTTTGTGGCTGGATGCTTCGCATTCGCCGGTTCTGTGATCAGCTTCTCACGTCTTTCACTTCCTCTTCCCATCAGCATCAAACGCGCCCATCACCACGCGGCATAGCACCCCGCCCCATCTATTTTTATGCGCCTATTATTGAGTAGCATACTATTTTGCAACAGCAAGCGTTTTTTGTGCAGTACGAGGCAAAAGAGATAAAAAAATTAAAAATAAAACTATTTTTGCCGTTTTTTGGTGCGATTATTGATAAAAGGGCGGCACGGTTAGTCGTCCGTTACAGGGAGGGGTCTGCTATGATCGGGTGAATTTATCGACAAAAGAAGCGGAGCAATGAAACTTTCTGCGATTTACCGCGTAATGAAGGTATAGAACGATCGGGTGGCAAATTGCGCCTATTCAACCAGAGGAAAAAAGAGCAATAAGAAACTATAAAAAGATAAAATGCGTCAATTAAAAATTACAAAATCCATCACCAACCGAGAGAGTGCTTCGCTGGATAAATACCTTCAGGAAATCGGCAAAGAGGATCTCATCACGGTGGAGGAGGAGGTAGAACTTGCCCAACGGATTCACAAAGGGGATCAGGAGGCTTTGGAGAAACTCACCAAGGCCAACCTGCGTTTTGTGGTCTCGGTGGCCAAGCAATACCAAAATCAAGGATTAAGCCTACCCGACCTCATTAACGAGGGGAATTTAGGACTAATCAAAGCCGCTGAGAAATTTGATGAAACGCGTGGTTTTAAATTTATCTCCTATGCCGTGTGGTGGATTCGTCAGTCAATTCTTCAGGCACTGGCTGAGCAATCGCGTATTGTGCGTCTGCCACTCAACCAAGTGGGATCGCTCAATAAGATCAACAAGGCCTTTGCGCGCTTCGAGCAGGAGCATGAGCGCACACCCTCACCTGAAGAGTTAGCCACCGAATTGGAGCTACCCAAAGAGAAGATCACCGATACACTGCGTGTTGCCGGCCGTCACGTCTCTGTGGATGCACCGTTTGCCGATGGGGAGGACAACTCACTGTTGGATGTACTGGTGAACCCCGACTCGCCCAACGCCGATCGTGGTTTGATCAACGAATCACTCTCCACCGAGGTAGATCGGGCATTGGAGACACTGACCGATCGCGAAAGGGACATCATCAAATATTTCTTCGGCATCGGCAATTCGGAGATGACCCTGGAGGAGATTGGCGAGAAATTTGACCTCACGCGTGAACGCGTCCGCCAAATCAAGGAGAAGGCTATTCGTCGCCTGCGCCATTCATCGCGGAGCAAGTTACTTAAAACCTATTTGGGTTAAAAGCCTATCTATGAATAGAAAAGAGCGGGATGTTAATAACATCCCGCTCGCTCTTTTACGTTCATTGATTACCACAAGAAGAGGTAGATGTTAGAAGCTGTTTGAATTTGTCACCGAAGTTATTTTCATAAATTCAAAACAGCTTCTTACTCCTTGATATAGCAAACTATGCCATTGATGCTATAACTTTGCGCATAAGGCATCGTCATCTCTATCGGCAAGTCAGGAGTATTAATAAAAAGTGTATCCCCTTCGATACGGATCACCTCTGGCGCAGGAGGAGTAAACAAATGAATGCTTTGCCGTTTCAATCCATCTGTCTCGGTTGTCTCTGTGCCGACAAATTGAGAATCGGCCCTTCCCACCGCAATAACGGTTCGAATAGGGGTCTTTGATAAGCTCAGAAGGAGTTGTTCGGCATAAGGCTGGGCAGCGCTGCATTTCCGCACTTTTAAGCCAATGTGGATAGCAGTAAAAAGCAGGTAGAGAAGGCCCACTGTGAGCAGAATTTTATTGCTTGTTTTCATCGTTTTTTTGCTTTTGATAAAGGTTATACATCTGTTCAATGCGATCTATTCCTATTCCCAACTGATCCATTTTAATAAAGAGTTGGTAAAGTTGTCCTTGGAAAAATTGTGCGCGCAACATCTCCCCTGTACGTGCTTGCGCTCCGCTCAAGGTGAAGTACCCGATACCACGGCGATTGGCGATCACCTCCTCCTGCGTCAACTTCTCATAGGTACGCATAATGGTATTGGGATTGACTTGGAGCGTCATCGCCAACTCCCGCACCGAGGGAATTCGCTCCTCCTCCGCCCACTTTCCGGAGGCTATTGATTGGCAGATCATTTGATAAATCTGATTCCAAATCGGTTGATTCTCATTAAAATCCATCTTTCAACTATTTGAGTGTGCGTTCCTTAAATTTAAAATAGCCGACAACCCAAAAAACCACGGTAGCCACTGCTGTGACAGAAAAAATCATATATTCGGCATAAGGGAAGGGCACAATATCATAGGAGAGTATTGCGTTGGTCCCGATGACATGAATCATCGCATGCGGATCGAATCCCGAAGACACCCAAACGAATCCATCACTATATGGCATCAAGCGGCGAATAAAAAAATCAATTATCAAATAAATGGTAGCAAGCGCAAAAAGAAGAAAATAGCCTTTCGCCGGACTTTTCTTTGTCCAAGAACAGCTAAATAGCGCCAAAGCATGAATAAAGGCAAAATAAAATAGGAGAGATTTAAAGTTAATGTGGCTAAAAACATTTGTTATCGGGAAAAAGCGCAGAAATTGAATGTGGCTGATCGCGATAACAATGCCAAATAACAGCAGAAAAACGAGACTAAAAACAATCAGGGAGTTAAACCAGCAAAAGAGATATTTTTCGGCTTGCGAAACTGGAAAGGTATAGGCCTGTATTGCTTGTAGCGGCTTATAGAAGTTGCCACACGTGCGTTGTATCCAAGCGATACCGGTTATGACATATAATATAGCGACAAAGTCGATAAAAGGAGAGCCCGCCCACAGCAAGAATAAAAGAGAAAGAAATATTAGAAGCAGCAGCGTGAGGTAACTGCGGCTATTTTCAGTGTAGTGTTTACGGGCATAGAGCGCTATGCGCCGCAACGAGATGGTATTATTGAACATAGTCGTTGGTTTTTGCGTGAAGAATAGCCTGCATCTTCGCCCGTTCACGGGTGGCGGCATTAAAGAGCAGTTCCAAATTAATGCGGCTCTCCTCGCCGCTTTTATTTTCGCGGACACCGATAGATCCGCCTATGCCAGCTTCGGTATAAATAGCGTCCGCATCGACCTCTCCGAAGCAGAAATGACGGGTCAGTTCTTCGGTAGACGCATTGATAATGACTCCTTGTTGATCGCATATAATCACGTTATCAATCAGGTTTTCAATATCTTTCACTTGATGTGTCGAGATAATAATCGTGCGATCTTCGGTAGCGTATGCAGCCATCAAGCGGCGAAAAATTCCCTTCGAAGGAATATCCAGTCCATTTGTCGGCTCATCTAAAAGCAATATCTTTGCGTTGCAAGCCAACAAGAAAGCAAGGTAGGCCTTTTTGCGCTGTCCCATCGAGAGTTTATGGAGCGACCGCGTAGCATCTACCTCCAAATCAAGGCAGTATGCTTTAAACGCCTCCATCGAAAAATGGGGATAGAAAGGAGCATTGACTGTCGCATAGCACTGGATCGAAAGCGCCGGCAGATCCAACTCTTCAGGCAAAAAAGCTAATTGACGAAAGAGAGCTACCGGTCGCTCTTTCGGAGCAAAACCGTCCACATCAATGCTGCCTGATGTGGGATACAAAAGGCCACAAAGCAACTTCAGAAGAGTCGACTTACCCACACCGTTGCAACCAAGCAATCCGTGGATATGACCTTCTGGTAACCGGAGTGTGATGTCTGTCAATACTTTACTTCGGCGACCATAGTTAAATGTAAGATGATCTACTTGAATCATATTCTTTTTGGTTTAGATGTTGTAGTGTATTGGTGTACTAATACACTGCAAATATAGAGACAAATTCACAACTTCCAAATTTTTCATGCAAAAAATTGCAAAAAATAAAATTTAAGGAGAAGGCTATTCGCCGCCTGCGTTATTCATTGCGAAGCGAGCATATTCAAAAAGAAGTTCTCAGGCAACCTGAGGACTTCTTTTTCATTCGATACGCATCGAATAAGGAGGTATGAATAGGAGAACCTATCTATTAAGTAGCATTTTAACTTCACGGCAGACCGTCTGCCCGTTATAGCCGAATTGTTCGTCTAAAACAGTATAAGGTGCTGAGTAGCCGAAATGATCGAGGCCGTGGATCATGCCATTCTCGCCCACCAATCCCAACAAAGTTACCGGAAGGCCCGAGGTGAGACCATAACGTGGCACACCCAGTGGCAAGAGATTATCCTGATAGGATTTTGGCTGATCGCGGAAAAGTCCCTCACTGGGAACATTAACAATACGTACATTGATTCGCTCTTGCGCCAACAAAGCAGCACCCTCAACCAAAGTAGAAACCTCAGAGCCACTGGCAAGGATCACCGCTGCGGGCTTGGCTGTATCTACCACAATATAAGCGCCCTTGGAGAGCTGAGAAGCCTCCTCACGGCGACTACGGTTCAGCGCAGGTAGATTTTGAATATTTTGACGAGAGAGGATCAAGGCCACTGGACGGCGCGACTCCACCGCATACTTCCAAGCTGGAATAGTCTCTTCGCCATCCGCGGGGCGCAACACAACCATCGACCGTTCACCGTCATGATTACGCAAGTGCTCCATCAGGCGAATCTGTGCCTCATGTTCAACAGGTTGATGAGTAGGTCCATCTTCACCCACACGGAAAGAGTCGTGCGACCACACATAAATCACATGCAGGCGCATCAGGGCAGACAAACGCACCGCCGGTTTCATATAATCAGAGAAGACGAAGAACGTGCCACAAGCCGGAATCACACCGCCATGTAGCGCCATGCCGTTCATCACGCAAGCCATCGTCAATTCAGAAACGCCCGCTTGGAAAAACTTACCCGAAAAATCGCCCTTGGTAAATGCCTTGGTCTTCTTCAAAAATCCATCGGTTTTATCAGAATTGGAGAGATCGGCAGAGGCAACGATCATATTTTCGATCTTCTCTGCATAGACCCCTAAAACACTGGCCGAGGCGGCACGAGTAGCCACATTTGGTTTAACTTCAATGGCTTTATAATCAATAGGTGGCACATCCCCAGAGAGGAATAATTCCAGCTTTCGCGCCATCTCTTTATTGGCATCACGCCACCCTTTTTCTTGTATTTCAAATGCTGCTGCCCAGCCTTTTAAGGCAGCGCGACGATCAGCATAGATTTCACGGCTCTCCTCAAAAATGGCGAAGGGATTTTCCGGATCACCATGGAGATTTTTCACCGTAGCGGCAAAATCAGCACCCGCAGCCGACAATGGCTGACCATGGGTAGAGACTTTGTTTTCAAAATTAGAGCCATCGGCACCCACAGCACCCTTGCCCATGATGGTACGTCCGATGATCAGTGTAGGACGCTCCGTTTCTGCATTGGCCGCTGTCAAAGCAGCGCGCAAGGCATCTATGTCGTGACCATCCACCGAAAGAACATTCCAGCCCCAAGCCTCATATTTCATCGCCACATTCTCGCTATCCACCTCATCTACACGGGTCGAAAGCTGAACATTGTTGGCATCATAGTACATAATCAGGTTGTGCAATCCTAAGTGACCGGCAATACGGCCAACACCTTGGGAGATCTCCTCCTCCACAGCACCATCTGAAATGTAAGAGTAGGTCTTATGAGCCATCCACTCCCCAAAGCGAGCCACCATGAATCGCTCGGTAATCGCGGCACCCAAAGCCATGGCATGACCCTGACCAAGAGGGCCGGAGGTATTCTCAATACCACGAAGCACATCGACCTCCGGATGACCGGGGGTGATACTACCCCATTGACGCAAATTTTGCAAATCGTCGGTGGTATAATGGCCGGCTAAAGTGAGGGTTGCGTAGAGCATCGGTGCCATGTGCCCCGGATCAAGAAAGAACCGATCCCTGAAGGGATGATTCATCTTTTCGGGGTCATAATGCAAGAACTCTGCATAAAGCAGGTTAATAAAATCTGCACCACCCATTGCACCGCCGGGATGACCCGACTTAGCTTTTTCAACCATGGCTGCGGCCAAAATGCGGATATTATCCGCTGCACGTAAAAGTTTGGAGTTGGTAAACATATCTTTTTTAGCTATTCTCTATTGCAACAAAGATAACATTTTTTCTGCTAACTCACCTGTTTTAAGGCCACAAAATTCGTCTGTTCGATCTTTTGACGTGCAAAAGGCAAGGTAACTACAAATTTATGGGTGTCGCTGGAGGGTAAATCAAACATCACATCGACCATCACCGCTTCGCAAATCGACCGCAAACCACGTGCACCCAATTTAAATTCAATCGCCTTATCGACAATGAAGTCCAAAGCTCCTTCTTCAAAGGAAAGGCTCACACCATCCATCTCAAAAAGCCGCTTATATTGCTTCACAATAGCGTTTTTGGGTTCGGTGAGGATCGAACGCAAGGCCTCACGAGAAAGTGGTTGCATATAGGTCAGCACCGGCAAACGCCCCACCAATTCGGGAATCAACCCAAAAGACTTGAGGTCTTGGGGGGTAATATATTGCATCAGGTTGCCGCGATCAATGGGTTTGACATTCAGCTGACCATAACCCACGGTATGGGTATTCAATCGCTGAGCGATTTTTTTCTCTATGCCATCGAATGCTCCGCCACAGATAAAAAGGATATTTTTGGTATTTACCGGAATAAATTTCTGTTCCGGATGTTTGCGTCCTCCCTGAGGCGGAACGTTAACGATCGTCCCCTCAAGGAGTTTCAGCAGTGCCTGTTGGACACCTTCACCCGAAACATCCCGCGTAATGGAGGGATTATCCCCCTTGCGCGCAATTTTGTCGATCTCATCAATAAAGACAATTCCCCGCTCTGCCTGCTCCACATTGAAAGAGGCTACCTGCAAAAGCCGAGATAAAATACTCTCCACATCCTCACCCACATAACCAGCTTCGGTGAGCACCGTGGCATCAACAATGGTAAACGGCACCTTCAGCAACCGCGCAATCGTACGTGCCAAGAGTGTTTTACCCGTTCCCGTAGGACCTACCAAGACCACATTCGACTTATCAATCTCCACCTCGCCCGATTGTCCCGATTCACAGAGCAACCGTTTATAATGGTTGTACACCGCCACCGAAAGATAGCGTTTGGCGGCCTCCTGACCAATGACATATTGATCAAGAAAATCCTTCATCTGAATCGGTTTGAGCAGGTCATCCATCTTCAGTACACTGGCGGTATCGGCAGTTAAATCAGCATCGGGTTCTTTGTTATCTTCGAGAATGCGGTAGCCATTCTCAATGCACTTGTTACAGATATTAGCACCATCAGTTCCTTGGAACATAATGCCCACATCACTCCGTTTCGCACCGCAAAACGAGCAACAATCGCCACTGCCTTTTCGGCTATTTTTATTTTGAGTCATCTACTTCTTGCGTTTGGTCAATACTTCATCAATGAGTCCATAAGCTTTGGCCTCTTTGGCTGACAACCAGTAGTCGCGATCTGCATCTTTTTCGATCTTCTTATAGGTTGCCCCAGAGTGAGCGGCTAAGATTTCGTACAGCTCCTTACGGGTCTTCAGGATCTCGCGCGCCGTGATCTCAATATCGGATGCCTGACCCTGTGCACCTCCCAGCGGTTGGTGAATCATCACACGGGCATGAGGAAGCGCCGAGCGTTTGCCGGCAGCACCTGCGGTCAATAAAACTGCTCCCATGGAGGCGGCAAGTCCCGTGCAGATGGTTGCCACATCACAGTTGATCAGCTGCATGGTGTCATAAATACCCAGCCCAGCCGAAACAGATCCCCCCGGAGAGTTGATATAAATCTGGATATCTTTATCCGGATCTGAGGACTCCAAAAAGAGCAACTGCGCTTGGATGATATTGGCCGCATCATCATAAATGGGCACCCCAAGAAAGATGATTCGATCCATCATCAAACGCGAAAAGACATCCATCGTGGCAACATTCAACTGACGCTCCTCGATAATGGTCGGAGAGACATAAGCTCCCTGAATGGACTGGAAGTCATGCAGTCTTAAACTGCTGATGCCGCAATGTTTGACAGCATATTTTTCAAATTCGCTCATCACAAGATTTATTATGCCTTTTTAAGGCGGATTCTCAAACTGGCGGTCGCATCTATTCTGCTGCTCACCCTTTAGAAACTGTTTAAATTTGTTAGCGAAGTTACTTTCCGAAATTAATAAATTTAAACCAGCTTCTTAAAATAGGAACTCTGCAAACTTCAAGCCCACAGAGTTCTTATTCGATATTTTACCGAAAAATTAGATCTCCTTGGCCATTTTAGCAAATTCCTCGGCCGAAATAGCTTTCTCGGTCACCTTCATCTGCGACTTAATGTCCTCAACGACCTTCATCTCATAGAGTTTCTCATAGATTTTCTGCGACTGCTCTTTGTTCGAAAGGATCTGTTTGGCATAGTTGCCCAACATCTCATCGGGTGCAGAGGGCATACCGTATTGTGCAAATTGCGCTTGAGCCAACGATTTAGCCTCTGCCGTGGCCTCATCGGCGGTAACAGTCAACTTATCTTGCTGGATGAAATGCTTCTGCAAATAGTTCCACGAGAACATCTTCAAGAAGGGTTCAAAGTCTTTTTCGATCTCCTCAGCGGTAAATTTACCTTCGTTGATCACAAAAAGCCATCTCTTCAGGAAGGCGGAAGGCATCTGAATACCCGTTTTCTTCAACAGATAATCACGCAGTTGAAGGGTGAAGAGGTAGTCCGTTTCACGGCTCAGTTCCTTTTCGATTTCAGCGTCAATGAATTGATCCAACTCCGCTTCGGTCTTTACATTGCCAGCAGGGAATGCTGTCTTGAAAAACTCTTCGTTCAATTCCGGATCAGCAAAACGGCGAATGTTGGTAATCTCCAGTGCAAATTCGGGGTTAATACCCTCCAATTCGGCCTCTTTGACATGCAACATAGATGCACGTTGAGAAGCGCTCTTGTAGAGCTCATTGATATTGATGGTGGTCTTGAAGCCGACCGTCTTGCCAATAAAAGGTTTACGCTCCTCTTCGGTCAGGGAGATCAACCCTAAGTAAGCATCATCAATCTTCATCTCGCCGTTATCAAGGATCACCGTCAGTGCCTCGTCAGAGGTCACCTTCTCGGCATCCGCCAAGTGGCCGAAGCGACGCAAGTAGTTGGCACGGAAATCGCTGTGCATCTTCTTGTCAATGGCAATTTTAGTATAGGTGATTTTATCTTTGTCCGACAGATCTAATTTGATCTGAGGAGCTAAGCCGGCCTCAAACTTAAATTCGAATTCGGTCTGTGCATCGAAGTCAAAAGCGCCCTGTTCGTCAGAGGGAATAACGTCACCCACGTAGTCGATCTTCTCCTTTTGGAGGTATTCGAATACCGCATTGGAGGCGGTGTGATAAGACTGCTCGGCCAAGACACCCTTGCCGTACATTTTGCGGACAAGTCCCATGGGAACCATACCCGGACGGAAACCGGGAATATCAGCCTTGCGCTTATAGTCGTGCAATGCTTTATCAACGGCTTGGCCGTAATCTTCTGCGCCCACGGTAACGATGAGAAGCAGTGCGTTGTCTTCGCGTTGTTCTTTTACAATCTTCATAGTGAATGAATTATATTTTATTTTTAATTTCCGAACATATTTGGGTGGCAAAGATACAAATATTAAGCGAAATCTAAAAGCAGAGTGACTAAAATTATTCAGCTATCGAAAATTACACTGTTCTTTGCGCCTTTTCACGATGCACCGCATCACTTTCTTTTTATAATAAGTATATTTGCATCAAATTCACACAAGTTATGAAAGTATTGATGACACTCTTTATACTGACCTTTGTCGCCTGCTCGTGCGGAGGTCGTTCGGCCTCCACGCCGGAGGCACCCAACCCCTCTGCGCCCCAACAATATGGCTATCGGGTCATCGCAACCCATCCCCATCTGACTACCAGCTACACTCAGGGACTCCAATATGTCAACGGTGTACTTTGGGAAGGGACGGGGCAACATGGTGCTTCGGTGCTTCAGCAAGTCGATCTGCTCTCCGGAAAGGCGACCATTATGGCACGGTTGCCCCGCGAGGAGTTTGGCGAGGGCATCACCATCTACAAAGACAAGGTCTACCAGCTGACTTGGCAGTCCAATACCGTCCACATTTATGATGTTGAGACAGCCTCTCTGTTGCGTGATCTGCGTTATCCGGGCGAAGGTTGGGGCTTGACAACCGATGGTACAAAGCTCTACATGAGCAACGGCACAGCATCACTTTACACGGTGAATCCCGAGACTTTCGCCCGCGAAAAGAGTGTAACGGTGACCTTGGAGGGCGAACCGGTGATCTACCTCAACGAATTGGAGTGGATCGAGGGTAAGATATGGGCCAATGTCTACACCACAGATAAGATCGTCATCATAGAACCTACAACCGGAGTGGTTGAAGGTGTCGTTGATCTCACGGGATTATTGCCCATCGCCGAGATCACAGCCGAGACCGATGTACTAAATGGAATCGCTTATGACACCGCCACAAAACGGATTTTTGTGACGGGGAAAAATTGGAGCAAACTATTCGAAATAGCGCTTGTCGCACAAGATTGAAAAGAATACAATGGACAAAGATATACGTAAAGAATTAACACACAGAATCTTGCTTCTTGATGGCGGGATGGGGACGATGGTGCAACAATATGGGCTTACCGAGGAGGATTATCGTGGAGCTCGTTTTGCAGACTGGGAGCAACGTCTGAAGGGTTGCAATGATCTCTTGGCGCTCACTCATGCCGATGTGATTCAAGAAATTCACGAGAAATACCTCTCAGCAGGTGCCGATGTGATCACCACCGACAGTTTTAATGCCAATGCTATTTCACTCAAAGACTATGGTTTAGAGGCCTATTCTTACGAAATATCACGCGCTGCGGCCACCATCGCACGACGGGCTGCCGATACTTTCACCACCCGCAATCCCAACAAGCCCCGCTTCGTCGGGGGGTCGATCGGCCCAAGCAACCGCACGGCATCCATGTCGGCCGATATTTCCGATCCAGCGGCACGGGAGGTGACCTTTGAACAGTTGGCGGAGGCCTACCGAGAACAGGCACGTGGTCTGATGGACGGCGGTGTTGATCTCTTGATGCTCGAGACCTTTTTTGACACCCTCAACGCCAAGGCCGCCATTTATGCGGTGAAGGAGTTGCTGGAAGAGCGCAAAATAGCGCTACCACTCATCGTCTCCGGAACACTAACCACCTCTGGTCGCACCCTCTCGGGTCAAACTATTGAGGCCTTCTACACCTCCATTACACAAGCCGAGCCCTTGGCGGTCAGTCTAAATTGCTCTTTTGGCGCTCAGGCACTACTACCCCATCTTGAGCGGCTTGCTGCGGTGGCCGAATGTCGTGTGGCCGCCTATCCAAATGCGGGCTTGCCCAATGTTATGGGCGGTTATGATGAGACACCGGCACGCTTTGCTGCCGATGTGGAGGCTTATCTCCAACGCGGATTAGTGAATTTAGTCGGTGGTTGTTGCGGTACAACGCCGGCTCATATCTTCGAGCTGACCAAAATCGTCTCTAAATATACCCCTCGCCCCCTGCCCAGTCCAAAGCATATCACCACATTAAGCGGATTAGAACCTTTACGGATTGTACCCGAATCGAACTTCATCAACATTGGTGAACGCACCAACGTCGCTGGCTCAGCCAAATTTGCACGACTGATCCGCGAAGGTAACTTCAACGAGGCACTCACAGTCGCTCGTGCACAGGTCGATGCAGGTGCGCAAGTGGTTGATATTTGCATGGATGACGGATTGATTGACGGAAAAGAGGCCATGCGTCATTTTCTGAATCTAATCGCTGCTGAACCCGAAATCGCCCGCGTTCCCGTGATGATCGACTCCTCCAAATGGGAGGTATTGGAGGAGGGTTTACGCGTTTGGCAAGGGAAAAGTATTGTCAACTCCATCTCCCTAAAAGAGGGCGAGGAGGCCTTTCGTCAAAAAGCCCGCAAGATTCATCGCTATGGAGCGGCGGCAGTGGTGATGCTCTTTGATCAAAAAGGGCAAGCAGACACCTATGAACGTAAAATAGAGGTCGCAACACGCGCCTACAACATACTCACAGCAGATGGATTCCCTGCCGAAGATATTATCTTCGATCCCAATGTATTAGCCGTTGCCACAGGCATAGAGGCGCATGACAGCTATGCCCGTGACTTTATTGAAGCCACCCGCTGGATCAAGCAACACCTTCCCCAAGCCAAGGTTTCGGGTGGGGTGAGTAACCTCTCCTTTGCCTTCAGGGGCAACAATACCGTCCGCGAGGCGATGCACGCTGTCTTTTTGTACCACGCCATTGCCGCGGGTATGGATATGGGCATTGTTAATCCACAACTGTTGCAGGTCTACGATACCATTGAGCCGGAGTTGCTTCAGCGGGTCGAAGATGTCATTCTCTGTCGCCGTACAGATGCCTCAGAACGGCTCTCAGACTACGCCACTACCCATCGGCAAACGGCCGAGGCACACGCGCAAACCTCGGAGAGCTGGCGGGCACTGCCTCTGCAAGCGCGCATGGCCTATGCTATGCGGAACGGTTTGGATGAATATATTGCAGCCGATGCTTTAGAAGGTTATCAGTCTCTTGGCTCCTCCCTGTTGGTGATCGACCAGCTACTAATGCCCGCGATGGAGGAGGTCGGACAACTCTTTGCCTCCGGAAAGATGTTCTTGCCACAGGTGGTGAAGACCGCCCGTGTGATGAAAGGTGCCGTCAACGCACTCACTCCCTATATTGAACAAGGTACACAAGCGCAAAATGCCGGACGGATACTCATCGCCACCGTGAAAGGTGATGTACATGACATCGGTAAAAATATCGTCAGCGTGGTGATGGCTTGTAACGGCTATCAGATTCAAGATTTAGGGGTGATGGTAGAGACCGAACGCATTGTCAATGAGGTGGAGAAAGGAGCTGTTGATGTACTCTGTCTGAGCGGATTGATCACCCCCTCGTTAGATGAAATGATGCACGTCTGCGAAGAGTTGCAACGGCGTGGACTCAGACTACCGGTACTCATCGGCGGAGCAACAACATCGGAATTGCATACCGCCGTAAAAATCGCTCCGCTCTATGAGGGGGTCATTATTCACGCCAGCAACGCAAACGACAACTGCCGCATCTTGGCACAGTTGGCCGGTGCAGGGCGAGAGACCTACATCGCGGAGGTGAAAGCGGCACAACAAAAGCTCCGCGAGGAGTATCTGCTCTCCACAGGACAGCGGGAACTGATACCCATCATCGAAGCCCGCAAAGAGCACCCAACCAAAGCAGTGGAGGCTATCTGCACCCCGCTTCATCGCGGTGTGGTGGTCTTTCCGGACTTTGATATTACAGATGTCATACCCTTCATCGACTGGAATTTTTTCTTCCCCGCTTGGGATCTGAAAGGCCGAATGCCGGCGATTTTTGAAGACCCCAAACACGGAGAGGAGGCGCGCAAGCTCTATCAAGATGCGCAAGTGCTCTTGGCACGCATCGGCAAAGAAAAATTGCTCACACTACAAGGAGCTGTCGGAATTTTCCCCGCCGTGAGTTGTAAGGACGATATTTGGGTCACCAATTCAAAAGGAGGGCAGACCTGTCTTCCGATGCTTCGCAACCAAACCCGCGGTCAGCAACACGACTGTTTAGCGGACTTTATCGTTGACAAAAAGAGTGGGCAGAACGATTATATTGGCTGTTTTGCTCTCTCGGCAGGGGTCGGGCTCAAGCAGCTCACTGAACAATTCAAAGCTGCCGGAGACGACTATAACGCCATCATGGCCAAGCTCCTCGCCGATCGGCTCACAGAGGCTTTTGCTGAGATGATCCATCGCTTTGTGCGGCGCGAGATGTGGGGCTACGCACCTCAAGAGACTTGCTCGGCAGCCGAGATTATTCGTGGCAACTACCGCGGGTTACGGATGGCCTTCGGCTACCCTGCGGCACCGGATCACGCACTGAAAAAAGAGGTTTTCGAACTACTTTCAGTCTCCCGAACCACCCAGCTCCGACTGACCGAAAATAATATGATCGACCCGGGAGAGTCGCTCTGCGGATTGATCTTCCCTGACGCTCACTATTTTTCTGTCGGGGCGATCGACACCAAGCAACTTTTAAATTATGCCAAACGCCGTGGAATCACACCCGAGCAGGCAAAAAAATGTTTACCCAATAATGTATAGTCGGCTATGAATGTCTTGGAAATCATCCATGAAGCCCAACGCTCCGGTCGCACACGGTTTACCATTGAACTGCTACCGCCACTCAAGGGCGAAGGAACAAGTGGTGTCTTTACTGCCATTGATCCACTCCTTGAAGCCGGCCCTGCCTATATCAATGTGACCTTCCACCGCGAAGGGCTCAAGGAGGTGCGCCGAGCAGATGGAGGCATCGAGCAACACACTGTCCGCCGCCGTCCGGGGACAGTCGGGATCTCAGCTGCCATCCGTGACCGCTACCACATTGAGGTCGTACCCCATCTTATCTGTGGCGGATTATCCCGCTATGACATCGAAGATGCACTCATCGACATGGACTTTTTAGGACTACATAATGTTTTGGCTCTGCGTGGAGACAAATCACCCAGCGAAGAGCACTTCACCCCACACACCCAAGGGCACGCTCATGCGGCCGATTTAGTGCGGCAAATTGCAGCCATGAACCGTGGCGAATTTGTCGATGGCGAGGTGGCGGTGTGTCACCATTCCCGTTTCACCATCGGGGTGGCTGGCTATCCAGAACAACACTTCGAAGCCGCTGATATGAAGAGCGACATCGCACGTTTAAAGGAAAAAGTCGATGCAGGAGCGGAGTATATCGTCACCCAACTCTGCTTCGACAATCAGCGCTTCTTCGATTTCGAAGCACGCTGCCGACAAGCAGGCATCAGCATTCCTATCATTCCCGGCATCAAGCCACTCTCCACCTTGAAACAACTGACTGTGCTGCCGAAGGCTTTCCATGTCACCTTACCCGAAGCCCTGACCACCGAGGTGCTCTCTTATGCCACAGATCCACAAGCAATTCGCGAGATCGGCATCGAATGGGCGATCACCCAAGCGCAAGCATTGAAGGCCGCCGGACTGCCCGTGATTCACTTCTATACGATGGGTCGCACCGAAAATATCCGCCGCATCACACAGGCCGTATTTTAATAGATTGTCATAAAAAAAGAGTACCTTTACCGTATGGATACCTTAACTTTTCGCCGATCGCTCCATGGTCATCCGGAGCTCTCCTTCCAAGAACATCACACCGCTCGTTTTATTGGCGAGCAGTTGACCGCTGAAGGAATTGAATGGCACACAGTGGCCCAAACAGGCCTCCTCGCAAAAATAGAAGGTCGTGGCAACCTCCATCGTGCAGTTGTGCTGCGCGCCGACATTGATGCACTTCCGATTCACGAAGAGGTCGCTGTGGCATGGCGCTCTCAAAACGAAGGGGTGATGCACGCCTGTGGGCACGATATGCACGCAACGGTTCTCTTTGGCGTTTTGAAAGAGTTGGCCGCTACGCCCCATTTCGAGGGGACGGTCTTTGGACTTTTCCAACCCGGGGAGGAGTGTAACCCGGGGGGTGCCTCCAAGGTACTCGCTGAAAATCCTTTTGACGGCTACGACGTGGCCGCGGTGATCGGGGAACACGTTGAGCCCGATTTAGAGGTGGGAACTTTTGGCTTCCGCGCCGGTAAATATATGGCTTCCAACGATGAACTTCGCTTGGTGGTCGAGGGCATAGGAGGGCATGCCGCTCTCCGTGGTCGCATTCGAGATGCCATTCGAAGTGCGGCAACGTTGGTGATTGAGTTGACCGACATGAACACCGCCCAGCGCATTCTCTCCATAGGGCGCTTCACCGCCGATGGAGCGACCAACGTCATTCCCGATCAGGTACGACTGGAGGGCACAATGCGCACTTTTGATGCCTATGAACGCTTGCGCACCCTCACCGCCATAGAGAGGCTCTGTCGCAAAATAGAGCAAAAAGACGGGGTGAGTATCACCATGGACATCAACCACGGCTACCCTTGTGTGATCAATGATCCAGCTTTAACAGCACTGGCCGAGGAGCTCGCTACACAAAAATACAAAGCCGTAAAACTGGATCTTCGCCCCACGGCAGAAGACTTCGGATTCTACGGCACAAAATATCCAGCGCTCTTTTATCGTTTAGGTGTGGGCGCAGCTGCTGGAAAATTACACACGGCCACATTTTGCCCCGATGAGAGGGCACTATCCATAGGAATCGCTTTGATGAGAGAGTTGACCCTGAAAATTTTAGACAAATGACAAGACACGAAAAAAAACAATCCCGCTCAGCAGAGAGCCAGGGTAATGATTTATCCTCACTGATTCTTAAACTATTACGCGAATTCCCAAGCCACAAATTCTCCCTCAAACAGCTGACTGCTGCCGCTGGCGGTCGCGCTAAGGAGGATCGCCACGCCATCGTTGAACTCGTTGATCATCTGGTGAGTAACGGCTCTATCGAAGAGTGTATGCGTGGCAAATTCTGCTTGAGCAAAAAAATGCGCCCCACCTATGAGGGAATTGTCGACATGATCGCCTCCGGGTCGATGTACATCAAGACCGAAGGGTTGGACAACGATGTTTTTGTCCATCAGCGCAATTCAGAACATGCCCTCAACGGTGACCGCGTGGAGATCGCACTCATGCACCGATCCAAAACCGGTTCGCTCGAAGGCGAGGTCGTTCGGATCATCGAGCGTAGTCGCAAAACCTATGTCGGTGTAGCGGAGGTGGGTCTTCATCAGATCTTCATCCGCATAGATTCTCGCCGGATGCCTGTTGATGTATTCTTGACAAAAAAACAATATCCTACCATAAAAACAGGCGACAAGGTGGCTATTCGCATCGCTGACTGGCCGATGGATTTCAAGAGCCCTGTGGGTGAATTGGTCGATATTCTCGGCAAGGCAGGGGAGAATGACACCGAAATGCACGCTATCTTGGCCGAGTATGATCTACCCTATCGTTTTGAAGATCAGATCATCAAAGCTGCTGATGCGATTCCGGGAACAATTTCCGAAGCAGAGATCGCCAAGCGCCGCGACTTCCGCGCCATCACCACCTTCACCATTGACCCCGCGGATGCCAAAGACTTTGACGATGCCCTATCCATCCAAAAGATCAAGGAGGGCGTTTGGGAGGTAGGTGTCCATATCGCCGATGTAACCCATTATGTAACACCTAAATCCATTGTGGATGGCGAGGCAGAAGAGCGTGGCACATCAGTCTATTTGGTCGATCGCACGATCCCAATGTTGCCGGAGAAACTTTGCAACGAACTCTGTTCGCTACGTCCGCACGAAGAGAGCCTCTGCTTCTCGGCCGTCTTCACCATCAACGAAAATTTGGAGTTGCTCAACGAATGGTTCGGACGGACGGTGATTCACTCCGATCATCGTTTCGAATACGCCACCGTCCAAGATATTATCGAGACTGGAAAAGGCGAATATGCTGACGAAATATTGACATTGAATAAGTTAGCTCAAGGATTGCGCCATGAAAGATTCAAAAATGGCGCTATCAGTTTCGACCGCGAAGAGATGAAATTCCAGTTGGATGAGAAGGGAAAGCCCATCGGAGTTTACTTCAAAGTACAAAAAGAGGCCAACCAGCTCATCGAGGAATTTATGCTTTTAGCCAACAAAAAAGTGGCCGAATTCTGCGCCTTCAAGTTGGTAAATGGCCACAAGACACCACGCACAATGGTCTATCGCGTGCACGATCTGCCCAACGATGAGAAACTGGCCAAGTTCCGCACCTTCATCCTCCGTTTCGGCTATATCTTCAAAGCGGCTAACGGACGCGCTGTGGCACAGGAGATGAACGACCTTTTGGACAAGGTAAAGGGCACGGTGGAGCAAAATGCAGTGGAGACCTTAGCGGTTCGTTCGATGGCAAAAGCCTGCTATTCAACCGATAACATTGGCCACTACGGGTTGGCCTTCCCCTTTTACACCCATTTCACCTCTCCCATCCGCCGCTACCCCGATATGATGGTACACCGGCTGTTGGCACACTATCTTGATGGAGGGAAATCGGCCGATCGCACCCTCTACGATGCGTTGTGTGAACACGCCTCCGAACGCGAGATCATCGCTGCCGAAGCAGAACGCGCCTCCATCAAGTACAAAATGGTGGAATTTATGGCCGACAAAATCGGACAGGAATTTGAAGGTCACATTTCGGGACTTACCGAATGGGGGCTCTTCATTGAATTGGACGAGACGCACATCGAGGGCATGGCCTTCCTGCGCGACATCGAGGGCGATTTTTACCAATTTGACGAGGTACGTTACGAGATCTATGGACATGCCACAGGCCGCCGCTTCACATTGGGTGACAAGATGCGCATCCGCGTAAAAAAGGCCGACCTACAAAAGCGACTGCTTGATTTCGAAGTGCTGGTCTCCCGCTAAACATAGCACTTATTGCCAACAAAAAGAGAACCGTGAATGTAGATTCACGGTTCTCTTTTTGTTGCCGCTGAAGCAGCAGCGCACCTTCTTCGATTAGATAGCGATCGAGATAAGGAACACAGCAGCCACGGTCAAGATGGCATAAAGCTCAGGGAATGCAGCAAGGATCAGGGTTTTACCCATTACATCGTGACCATTACCGATAGCGGTAATACCATTGGAGCAGACCTTGCCCTGGAAATAAGCAGAAGCGAGGCAGACTACACCCATCAACAGACCGGCACCGAAGATAGCCGAACCCTGCAACATGGTGATCTGATCTGTCAAGAAACCTTTGATGATGAAGTAACCAACGAATCCGTAAAGACCCTGTGAACCGGGGATCGCCGAGAGAATCATGTAGCTACCGAAGGCCGAACCGTTTTTCTTCATTGCACCGATTGAAGCTTGGCCGCAGATCGAAGTTCCGATACAGCTCGCCACACCCGAAAGGGCTACCATTAATGCTACACCGACGTAGCCTAAAATAATTGCTGTTGTTTCCATAAATGAGAATTGTTTTTAGTTGTTATTTAATTATTTGCTTTCCGTTTGTTGAATCTTTTGTAGGGGTTCGAATTTGCGAACAGCCATGTCGAAACCCGCATTTTTATAGAACTCCACGAAGGTGAGTCGCATGGGGTGTACAAAGGAGGAGATGGTAGACATAAAGAGGTTGATACCGTGTCCAATGAGCAGAATGGGAATCATAATCAACAGACGCACAACGATATTCGATCCATCTGGCACAAAACCATCGGCCAACGCATTGAAGACCGTAGCCAAGATACCACCCGAAAGACCAATCGCGAAGAGTCGAATATAACTCAACACATCGGAGAGGATACCAGTAATGTTGTTATAGGTCTCCCACAAGCCCAAGCCCACATTGAGAAAAGGATTCTTGCCCGGAGAGTTGAAGAAAAGCATCAACACACTACTAAGCGCTAAGCTCGCATAGAAGGCTGGGGATGAAAGTGTAAAGAAGGGGATCACCCAATCCGGATTCAACATCGGCAGTCCTCCCGCCAGACTACCGGCAAAGAGCACCAAGAACCAACCCAGTGAACTGAGGGCGAATTTAAAGCCCACTGTTCCTGTAATCATGATGATCTTCAGCACCATACCAAATAGGATCTGGACCATACCGATGGCCAAAGCCACCGAGAAGAATTTGCCTTGGAAATCGAAGAAGGGGAACGAAGGAAACCATTCTGACATACTCAAACCGAAGAATGAGCCACAGAAACCACCGAAGAGCGTGGTGGAGATGGCACACAGCGTGGCGAACCAAGCGGCACGGCGCATGATCGGCTCTTTACTCTTCTTGAGCATAACAAGTCCCAGTATCAGCAACACCAATCCATACCCCGCATCGTTGAGACAGATGCCAAAAAAGAGCATATAGAAGGGGGCAAAGAAGGGGGTGAGGTCCATCGTACCATATTTCGGGCGCGCATACATATCGCCCACCATCTCAAATACATGGGGAAACCAGCTATTCTTGAGCTTCACCGGCGTATCATCTTCAGGAGTCGGATCGCGCTTCAAATAGATCACGTTGGGGTATTCTGCCAACAGAGCATCAACCTTGGTCGAAGTTTCTGTCTCAGCCCAACCCTCCATGACGGTCAGTGTTCCCTCCGCAGCTGCTTGCGCAGTGGCGGTAACCTGAACATCTTGTAAGCGTTCGCGAAGAGCTGCCTCATCGGCTTCAATGAGCGCAAGGGAGGCTGCACAACGGGCAAACTCCTTATCGAGTTCCCGCAACTGCACCTGAGCCTCTACCACCCGATGTTCCGCCTGACGGCAATCCATCAAAGGGGCTTTCATCTCTTGGGCATCGAGCGCCATCTCCTCTCCGGGAGCAGACAGTGCCACAAAATAGGCATTGCTATTCTGCTCGTTGATCAGTGAAATGAAGTAACGGCTCTGCCAATCAGCAACTTGCTTATCAAAAGTGCTCCGTGGTGTGGAAAAATAGTGCAACACGATACCCTTTTTCACCAATGCACCAATCGCCTCCATCGAGAATTCGCCCCAAGGACGTAATTCATCGGAAAGCTTCTCCAAACGAGCAATTTCACTCGTTAGAACCGCAGCCGATTGGGTGGTGGTCAAGTAGTGCGCATAGGCTTCTGCACCGGTAGCAAACGGCTTCACAGAGGCCTCACACCGCGTTGGATCTGCCGCAAACTTACGCAACATCTCCTTTGATTTGGTGTGCCCCTCAATATCGGCCAGCAACTGACGATCCTCTTCAGAAGGTTCCCAACCCGTGGTGGTCAGATCGACAAGACCCAATTCCCGCAGGCGTTCGATGAAGTCCGTACTTTGAGCCGCATAGAGCACAAAGTCATATTTTGACATTTTGGCTATCATAACATAGCGCCCTCCCCGGCTTGTTGTTGTTTGGTTTTCACGATCTTCTGTGCCGACTTGGAGAGGTTCTCCTCGTCTTCCATGAAGCGTTTAATTTTACGTATAGCGTCCTCATAGCCAGGTATTTGTACTTTTTCATAGAGGTTCACTTTTTGAGTAGTTTTGCGACGCGCAAAGTCAAGGAGTTCCATCTTGCGATTGTAGACTTCAAATTCGATTCCCAAGCGGGCTAATCGTTTTAGAATGTCCACCCCGTCGGCGAACCAAGCGGGCGAAGAGAAGAGGTCATAAGCCTTCTCCTCGAATTTGATCTCTCCAAGAACAGGCGTGCGCACACCTGCAATTTTCCGAATTTCCAGTTCCACATCGGCGATACGTAGCAGGTCACAATCAAACTCTCCCCACAGCGATACCATATAATCATAGGCAGCCGACAGTCGGTCTAACTGCGCACGGTAATCCTGAGCGGAGTCCTTGGCTCGTTTTACCTCGGAACGCAGAGCTGACTCCTTACTTTTAATGGTAGGGAGCGCCTTCTGCCGCATCTTAAGCTGCTTGCCGAGGTCGCCGAGCGAGGTCTTATTGTATTGGAATTTGATTGCCATAACTTCCGGTTATGCTTTCCAATATTTCTTGATCAGCGCTTCCTTGATGGCTACCTCGTCTTTCGAGAAGTAGTTCGCAAAGAGCGTCCAAGCCGTATCAAGCATCTCATCAATATTGATATTCACATCGATAGAGAGCAGTTTCTCTGAATAGTCACGAGCAAATTTCAAAGCACGCTCATCGTAATCGGAGAGGTCGAAACCATTCTCAAGTTTGGTCTTCGCATTGGCAGCATCGGCAAACAGACGCACACAAGCATTCATGACCTGAGGATGATCTTCACGGGTTTTTGTACCAATAACCAACTGTTTCAAACGCGACAGCGAACGGAACGGGTCGACAATAACCTTGCCCGTATCGGTATCGTTACGCAAGAAGAGCTGACCCTCGGTGATGTAACCCGTATTATCAGGAATAGCGTGGGTGATGTCGCCACCCGACAGCGTCGTCACTGCGATGATGGTGATAGAACCACCATTGGGCAACTGCACGGCCTTCTCGTAAATCTTGGCCAAGTCAGAATAGAGCGAACCGGGCATCGAGTCCTTGGAAGGAATCTGATCCATACGGTTTGACACGATCGCCAAGGCATCGGCATAAAGGGTCATATCAGTCAACAGCACCAATACCTTCTCGCCCTTATCGACTGCAAAATACTCCGCTGCGGTAAGTGCCATATCAGGCACCAACAGACGCTCTACTGGAGGATTCTCGGTCGTATTGACGAAAGAGACGATACGATCCAACGCACCGGCATTCTCGAAGACTTGTTTGAAATAGAGGAAGTCATCGTTGGTCAGACCCATACCGCCCAAGATGATCTTGTCGGCTTTGGCACGCAAGGCCACATTGGCCATCACGGCGTTATAAGGTTGATCCGGATCAGCAAAGAAAGGAATCTTCTGACCGGTAACGATGGTGTTATTCAAGTCGATACCGGCAATACCGGTAGCAATCAGCTCCGAAGGTTGAAGACGACGGAACGGATTCACCGTTGGCCCACCGATCTCACGGGCTTCACCCTCTATTTGTTCACCACCCTCAAGTGGCTCACCATAGGCATTGAAGAAGCGACCGGCCAAGTTGTCCGACACGCGGAGTTTAGGAGGTTCTCCGTGGAAAACCACCTCCGAGTTAGTGGCCAATCCCTCCGTACCGGAGAAGATCTGCAAAGTCACGTTCTCACCCATGATCTTAACCACCTGGGCTAACTTGCCGCCCACCGTGGCCAATTCGTCATTACCAACACCAGACGCCCGAAGGGTCACCGTGGCCTTGGTAATATTATCTATTTTGGTATATATTTTTTGAAATGCTCGTGTTGTCATGATCCCGATTATTTAGAAACGCGTTTAGTGACATACTCCTCGATCTGCTTGCGATAGGATTCGAATTTCTCCGATTTCCAAGGCGAATAGTTCATCTGACGGAAGAGGTTGATCAGTCCCTTGAAGAAAAGAGAGCACTGCTCGAAATCCGCAAATTCAAACTTCTCACCACAGATACCCAGCACGATTTCATACATCATCTGCTGACGCTCAACAGGACAGTTGGCATCAATCTCATCGAAGGCATCTTGCTGAAGAATCACAAAGTCAATCAGCTCAGACTTCCAGAAACGTTCGTGGTATTCGATAGGCACACCATCATCGCCCAAGATATTGATCTGGTCATTGGCCTCCTTACCGCGCTGTACAAGGGTCTTGCCGGCATAGACCTGCTCCACCCAACCACTCTTGATGTGGCTGTCCAAATATTCGCGAATTTCAGGATACTCCAAGTATTTCGAATAGGACTCCAGTGGATCAATAGCCGGATAACGCTTGGAATCGGCACGACCTTGAGAAAGTGCATAGAAACAACGCGCTGCTTTCTTGGTAGATTCGGTCACAGGCTCCTTGAGGTTACCACCCGCAGGCGATACCGTACCCAAGAAGGTGACAGATCCTGTCTGACCATTGGTAAGTTTCACCAAGCCCGCACGAGAGTAGAAGTTAGAAATAATAGCCGAAAGGTCCATCGGGAAGGCATCCTGACCCGGAAGCTCCTCCAAACGGTTCGACATCTCACGAAGCGCTTGCGCCCAACGGGAGGTCGAGTCGGCCATAACCAACACCTTGAGTCCCATGGCGCGGTAATACTCACCGATACTCATACCGGTATAAACCGATGCCTCACGCGCGGCAACGGGCATGTTAGAGGTATTGCAGATGATAATGGTACGCTCCATCAATTTGTGTCCAGTGCGAGGATCGACCAATTCAGGGAACTCCTTGAAGATCTCCACCACCTCATTGGCACGCTCACCGCAAGCCACGATGATAATCACATCCGCTTCGGCCTGCTTGGAAATTGCGTGTTGAAGCACCGTCTTACCTGCGCCGAAAGGACCGGGGATAAATCCCGTACCGCCCTCAGCCAAGGGGTTGAAGGTGTCAATGGCACGCACACCGGTCTCCATCACACGGGAAGGACGCGGTTTCTCGGTATAACAACGCACAGCCTGCTTAACCGGCCACTTCTGCACCATGGTAATGTCGTAATCTTTGCCCTCGGCATCGGTAATGACAGCGATGGTATCGGTTACTTTATATTCTGCTTCGGCAGCCACACGCTTGATGGTGTAGTTGTCGGTCATGGTGAAAGGAACCATGATTTTGTGGAGCACCCACTGCTCTTTCACCTCGCCCAACCAAGAGGCAGCCGAAACTTTGTCGCCTACCTTAGCTAAGGGGTGGAAAGCCCACTTCTTTTCGAAGTCGATCGGCTTGGTAATAGACCCACGGGAGATGAACAAACCATCCATCTTCTCTAGGTCATTTTGCAAACCATCGTAGTTGCGCGAAAGAAGGCCGGGGGCAAGGGTTACCTCCAGCATATGCTCCTCAAACTCTACCCTGTCGCCGATCTTTAATCCGCGGGTACTGTCGAAGACCTGGACATAAGCGTTGTCGCCTACGACCTTGATGACCTCTGCCATCATCTTGGTATCCCCGCAATAGACAAAGCAGATCTCGTTCTGACCGACCGCGCCGTCTGCCTTCACGATCACAATATTGGAGATGATACCGTTAACAAGTCCTGTTGTTTTCATATGTTATTGTTGTTTATTTATCAGCTCTTTACCATCCAACTCTGCAAGCAGTCGCTCAAACATCGCACGACCTTGACGTTCGTCAAGCACCGTCCAACGAGCCACAATATTGATCTTGGTCAAGTAAGAAAGAATGGCGTTTATATTAAAGTAATCGAAGGTCGCAATACCCGTCGCTTCATTCCAGCGAATCAGGTCGATTTTATGCTCCTTCTCAACGAGGTTCGTCTCGTCGTTCATTGCGGCGATCAGCGCATCAATATAAGAAAGCTCCCCGCGCAAACTAAAGTCTGCGGCCGAGCTACGCTGAAGTTGTTCAACAACCTCACCATCACCTACGGTAACTTCTTCTATCGGACGATTAGCAGCACGAGCAGCCACAGCCGCCGTGATGTTACGCAAATTGCGATCAAAGGCTGACCACTCACGAATAAAACGGCTCTTCGAGTGGCTACAAGCAGTATAATAGGCCTCCATCAGCACCGTTTCAAAACGGCGACCGGTGTCAATCAATTCTGCCTCTTCACCCTCCGCATTGGCATAGGCACGCACCACCTGAGCCACCTCAGCGGGTAGCCCTTCAGCGGTTTGCATGGCCTGTTCCACTTCGGCATGGGTCAAGTTGCCCAACGCATTGTGCGCCGAGCTCCCATGGCGGAAGGCGATCAGATTTTCGCAGTCATAGTAGCTGTAAAGCAGTCGCACCGCGCGCGCATCAGCCGCAGAGATACCCTCGAAAATCTCTTCGATGATCTCTTGGGCATCAAAGCCCTTGGCATCTGCATCGGGTGCGTATTCACGCAGACCGGCTACCAGACAATAATAATTCGACTCAAACATAGCGCCGGATTAAGCCTTATATAACAAGTGAGCCACTTTTTCGCGCAAGTATTCTTTCAACAGCGCATCAAAATCCGCCTCAGAGAAGGAGATATAGTAGCCTCCATCTTTGGCACCCACCTTGAATCCGGTTTTAATCTCTTTCGACCAACCCACTTCGATACCCGCTGCCAGCAGCTCTTTGGTACTCGCTTCAAAAGCAGCATCTAATTGTTTGCGCTCACCCTCCGGCAACAGTGCCTGTAAGGCGACTTTGGAGGAGTTCGCACCATTCCAATTCCGTGCAACAGCCAACAACATCTCTTTAATGAAAGCAGGATCCATAGCGGCCGTCTTCACACCACCGGCAGTGGTCTTGGCGATGATCATCGTGGCAATTTCGGTGCGGATTTGGGCAACGGCCTGTTTACCGGCCAGCGAAATCTCGGTCATCGAATTTTTCCGTACATCTTCAGCCTGTTCCTGTGCTTTCTTGACGAGGACTTCGGATTGAGTTCTTGCCTCTGCGAGCAACTTTGCCGCTTCGGTTTTGGCATCTGCTATGAGGCGTTCAGCCTCAGCACGACCCTTTTCCAGCCCCTCGTTGTAGAGCTTTTGAGTCAACTCTTGTAGTTTGTTTTCCATAGGTGTTTTTATTTTTTGATTATCTGATTCTCTTTAGTCGTCAATTTCGCGCACAAATATATAAAAAATAACGCGAAACAGGCAAATTTTAGTTAAGATTTATTTCACTTTCAGCGAAAAAAGTTGCTTTCTGAAACATACGATAGCAACGATCCATTCAAGACCTTGCTACAAAAGTGGAGAAAATGGATTTTTATTGATTTTGGCTTGATGCTCAGGCCGCAACAGGTCATTGACCACTTTGACCGGCGAGAAGGTGGTAATCGGAACCTCCACAAAAATCGTATTCCAGTCAGCCATCGCCCCATTCCAAAGTCCAGGTAACTCCTGTGCGCGCAACTCACGGCCATCGAAGGATTTGGTGGATATAAAGCCCATCGTAGGATCGGTATAGTGGCGCAAATCGAATAAGTGGCCTTGGAAATCTCGGCGGCCACAGACCAAATCAACAGGATTGAAATGGGTTGCCTGCTGCATCAGCGGCTGTGCTTCTGGGGCAATCTGATTGGTTTCGGCAATTTGTAGCGACTGTGTTCCATCGGCAGCAGCCACCCAAAAAGGCCCTCCGCCGGGTTCTCCTTGGTTCCGCACCATACCGCAAACACGGATCGGCCGATTGAGTATCTTGCGCAAGAACTTCCCATCATAATCGGGCGGTAGCTTGACACACAAACGCGTCTCGATAAAGGTAGCTATCTCACGCAACGTCTCCTCGCCTCGGTCAATCTTTTCAAGATGGGCAAAGATGGCCGTTTGTAGCGTCAACAAGAGACCGGCCAAGACCTTTTTGTAGGTTACCGTATCGCTTTTGAGCGCATCAATGGTCACGTTGTCGATATTTTTAATAAAAACAAGATCGGCATCAATCTCATTGAGATTTTCGATCAACGCTCCGTGGCCGGCCGGCCGGAAAAGCAAGCGACCATCGGCTGTGCGAAAAGGGGTGTTGTCGGGATTGACAGCGATGGTGTCGGTGGCCGGCTTCTGCTCCGAGAAGGTGATCACATAGTTCACACCAAAACGCTGTTCATAGTCCTTTTGGCAGACGGCAAGTCGCGCTTCAAAAGCAGCTCTATGTTCTGCCGAAACAGTGAAATGGAGGCGGACAAACCCGTTTACATTGGCATACATCGCCCCCTCAACCAAATGCTCTTCCACCGCCTTGCGTCCACCTTCGGGGGTGGCGTGGAAACAGATCAAGCCCTTGGGCATCGCGCCGTAGTTGAGCCCCTTGTTGTTCAGAATGGTCTGCACCACCGTACGGTCATCCGCATCCTTGGGCAGTAGCGCTTTCAACTCCGGCCAAAAGGCAAACCGTTCGATATTGGCAAGCAGTGTATCTATGCCCGCACCACGCTTCCCTTCATTGACAAATGCAAAGAGCTCCTTAAACATACGCGTGGCCGCGCCCGAGGCAGGCACAAATTTCACCACATCGGTGCGGTCAATAGCAGCATTATATGTCGCCACAGCCTGTGATATTTGGTTTTCTGTCAGCACGTTAATGCCATCACCGGCAGCGGCAGCACGCACTACATTCAAAAAAGGAAATCCCGTGCGGAAATTTGCGAGTTGTTTTTCTACCGTTTCCACGCATTGGCCGTGGGCTTCAATCTGGGTTAAATCAGCAGCTGTAAACATAATTTATGGGGTTAAAATAGTCTGTCACGTTATTTCTTTCCAAAATTAGTAAAATAATTCTAACTTTGCGACTATGATTAAAGAATTTCACAACATCAATCTCCAAGATCGCAACAGTTTCCATGTTGTACAAACTGCGACCCGACTGGTAGAATTTGACACGGAAGCCGATCTCAAGGAGTTTTTTGAGCAGGGCATTCCGACGCGATGGACGGTGCTCAGTGGGGGCAACAACATCCTCTTCACCCAAGATTATCAGGGGGTACTATTGACTCCCAAAGCCAGTAACATCGAGATTATCAGCGAACAAGGTGATCAGGTCTTGGTGCGTGCAGAGGCCGGACTGGAGTGGGATGATTTGGTTGCATGGACAGTAGACCACCAACTATGGGGGCTGGAGAACCTCTCGCTCATACCGGGCAAAGTCGGCGCGGCACCCGTACAAAATATCGGTGCCTATGGCAGCGAAGCCAAAGACAGTATCGAGTGCGTGGAACTTTTCTGTATCGAGACACAGAACACCTTGATATTAAGCAAAGAACATTGCCTATTCGGATACCGCGAAAGCATCTTCAAACACGCCCTGAAGGGCAAGGTCATCATCACCGCTGTCACCTTCGGCTTGAGCCGTTCACCTCATCCCAATTTGGGTTACGGCGATCTAATTCGAGAGGTCGAGGCCCGCGGAGGAGCAACATTACAGAATATTCGTGCGGCCGTTTGTGCCATTCGACATTCCAAGCTTCCTGATCCTGAGAAAGTTGGAAATGCAGGGAGCTTTTTTAAAAATCCGGTAGTGGATAGTGTCGTAGCAGAGCATCTGCGCGCGGAGTATCCCGACATCCCCCTCTACCCTGTTGTTGGAGCGGAAGGCAAGGTGAAGTTAGCCTCCGGCTGGTTGATTGATCGCTGCGGGCTGAAAGGCACTCACCAAGGAAAGGTCGGCATCCATGATCGACAAGCTCTTGTGTTGATCAATTTAGGAGGTGCAACAGGGGGTGAAGTCATTGACTTTGCACACCACATACAAGCCGCTGTGGAGAAAAAATTTGGCGTACACATTGATACAGAAGTAAATATCTTATAGAAGATGATTGCAGATAATTTCGAAAGATACATCGTTGGGAACAAGCTCGCGACCAAGGAGGATCTCATTCTACTGACCGTCTCCGGCGGCGTGGATTCGATGGTCATGCTCTCCCTTTTCGTCTCTTCGGGCTATCGGGTGGGGGTGGCACACTGCAACTTCCAACTGCGCGGAGAAGAGAGCGATGAGGATGAGGTGCTGGTTCAGAGCGAGGCTAAAAAATTCGGTGTACCATTTCACAACCGGCGTTTTGAAACCCTCGCCGAAATGGAGCGCACAGGAGACTCCATGGAGATGACTGCTCGGCGGTTGCGCTACGCTTGGTTCGAAGAGCTGCGCAAAGAGGGTGGCTACACGGTCATCGCCACCGCCCATCATGCCGATGACTCCATCGAAACTTTCTTCATCAACCTACTAAGAGGCACTGGTTTACGTGGATTGACAGGAATTAGCACACAGACCGGTCGGTTGATCCGTCCACTGATGTTCTCCTCCCGCAAAGAGATTCTTGAATATGCCGTGGCCAATCATATCCCCTTCCGCGAAGACTCATCAAACCACTCGACCAAATACCTCCGCAACAAGATTCGACTGGGGCTCATCCCCCGCATTCGAGAGATCAACGGGAAATTCACCAGCTTGATGTGTCACAACATTTCGCGACTGACCGATGCCCAACGCTTCATTACTTGTAGCATTGAGCGCATTCGCCGCGAGGCGGTGACCGAACAAGATGGCATCCACACCATTCATCTCGATCGTATTGATCCGGCCTTACCAGGAAATTTTGTGATCTACGAGTTGCTTAATTCAGCCTATGGATTCAAGGGCGATGTGATTGATTCCCTTTTCCACGCCCTTCAGCAAGGCGGATCAGGCCGTCGTTTCTACTCCCATAAATACGTCGCTTACATGGATCGCGGAACGATATTGGTCACCCGCATCCCCGCTGATGACCCCTGTGAAGAGATTGTCCAAAACGGCACCCCTCGAAGCTACTGCGGCAACGCGGTGCTCTATTACGAATATTGCGACATCGACACCATCAAAGATTTTGGCGTTCCCAAAAATATTGCTCAGGTCGATCTTGACAAGCTCCACTTTCCACTCACGATCCGTCGTTGGCAGGAGGGTGATTGGTTTATCCCCTTCGGCATGACAGGGCACAAGAAAGTCAGCGATTTTCTGATTGATGCCAAGGTGTCAATGGCCGAAAAAGAGCGTCAGTTCGTCCTGATTTCAGGAGATGAAATCGTTTGGCTGATTGGCCATCGCATTGACGACCGCTACCGGTTGAGCAAAGAGAGCGAAAAAGTACTCCGAATCACCAAAGAGATCATTTGAGATGGCAAAAGGAACTGCTAAATTCAAAGATGCCGTTACTGCGTTCGAACAGCAGGCCAAAGAGGTTGCCGCTCGGCACTTCGCCCCCATCTATCTGCTGATGGGCGAAGAGGGCTATTTTATTGACACCCTTTGCGATCAGTTGGCCTCCACGATCTTGGGGGAGGCAGAGAAGGATTTCAACCAAATGACCGTCTATGGGCGGGATACCGAGGTTGGGCAGGTGATCAACTTATGTCGCCAAATGCCCATGATGGGCGCTTATCAGGTGGTGATTGTCAAAGAGGCGCAACAGATGCATAACATCGAGAAGCTCTCCCTCTACACCGCCCACCCCGCACCGACAACCATCCTGATTATTTGTCACAAAGAGAAAAACGTTGACAAGCGCTCACAGTTTTACAAAACGGTGGCGGCACAAGGCGTTGTCTTAGAGTCAGTACGCCCGCGGGATTATGAAATTACCGGGTGGCTCACCCAATTCATCGCCTCAAGAGGCTGTTCAATAGAGGTCAAGGCGCTCTCGATGTTGACCGACTATTTGGGTACAGACATCTCTAAAATCGCCAACGAATTGCAGAAACTACTGGTCTCGATTCCTGTCGGAACGAAGAAAATCACCGATACGCATATTGAACAAAACATCGGTATCTCTAAAGATTTCAATAACTTCGAACTCTGCAAGGCGGTACTCAATCGCGATATACCGCACGCCCTGATGATCGCCGACCATTTTGCCCACAATCCAAAAGACAATCCGCTGTTGGTGACCATCATCTCCCTTTTCAGTCAATTTAAAGAGCTCTTTATACTCAACTATTTGCGTTGGCGAACGGTACACAAAGGCATCCCTTTTCCACAAGATGCTGAATTGATGCGACTCACCAAACTCAACAGTATGTATGTGATCGGCGAATTACAGAAGACTGCATCTAAATGGCCAAACAAACAGGTATTCGGGATTTTAGGGCTACTCCGAACCTACGATGCCAAGAGCAAAGGTGTGGACACAGGAGGCGTCTCTAATGGCGAATTATTGCGAGAGCTCCTCCTCAAAATATTCATGGCTCAATGACCAGCGGACGCATCATCAACGAAAGTCTATCCGACCAAGAGATAGCCCCCAACGCACCCTATCTCTTTCAGACAATCCATACCCTGCACCATAAGGGGCGACATCTGCATGAGCATCTAACGCTTCTCAACCAAGCATCACAACATCTTTTTAATCAGCCAGTCACGCTATCTGCAACTGATTTACAGACCCAAATTAGCGAGCTGCTTATGGCCGAGCATTACCCCACAACGGTCTCCTCCTTCGTGCGGTTGCAGGTCTATGCTTCGGGGGTGCTAAAACTCGTGTTAGGGGAGATTTCACTCTATGCCGGTTATGCCCTTCGCTCGCTACAACCAGAAGCTATCACGCTGACCTATGACCTGCCTTTCGGCGGATTGCCGCTCTCATTACGCGAACAGGCCGCGGCCATCGCCCTTTGTCAAGCACAAGCACAAGGAGCAACGGCGGTGATTCGCAGTAGCGAAAAGGGCTTGGTCTGCACAGCTGATGATGCCCCGTTATTTGTTGTTCGAGGGACGCAAATCTACACACCTGTGGATGATGGAAGCGTGGAATTTGCGGCTGCCATCGCTGCCATTCACTTACGGGGTTATGAATTACACATTCAGGCGATCGAAACTGCTGAACTCTCCGCTTGTGACGAGATTTTCTATTTTGACCATCGGGGCATCACCGCCCTTTCTAAATGCAACGGACGGCTCTTGATGCACATCCTTGCGGAACAGGTTGCCACCGTCCTCAGGTAGACGATATAGAAAAGAAGGGATAGAATCGGGTCTATCTTTGTTCCATCAAA
>JAVVZO010000013.1:0-43699 GCA_036650515.1 Alistipes sp. | reverse complement strand
TTGTTGAGCTACCAGGACTCGAACCCGGAACAACAGAACCAGAATCTGCTGTGTTACCATTACACCATAGCTCAATGGTTGTCGATCTATTTGACGATGCAAAAGTAGAACTTTATTTCCCTTTTGCAAAAAGATTAACGAAAATTTTATACTTTTGTTCATGTTTGAAAAGCCAATAGGCTTTTTCCATCTTTGCTCTTCAAAAGCTAAAACATTAAAACCCTATATGATATGAGTATAAAACTTCGTCTTACCGTCATGATTTTCCTCCAGTTCGCGGTCTGGGGCTCTTATCTAACTTGCATTGGTAACTACCTTGGCGCGGCCGGTTTGGGCGATTATATCGCCTGGTTTTACTCCGTTCAGGGAATTGTGTCGATCTTTATGCCGGCACTTTTGGGCATCCTTGCCGATCGCTACATTCCAGCGGAGAAATTACTCGGCATGAGCCACGGACTGGCAGCACTTTTCATGCTTGCCACTTGGTTTTACGGCTACACCCATCCCGAAGGGCTACTTTTTGCTCCATTTTTTACACTTTACACCTTGAGTGTAGCCTTTTATATGCCGACCATTGCGCTCTCCAATACGGTGGCCTTCTCCGTTCTCTCCTGCCACGGATATAGCACCATCAAAGATTTCCCGCCGATCCGCGTTTGGGGCACGGTGGGATTCATTGCCGCTATGTGGTTTGTCAACTTTGCCCACATCACCGAAGGCGGTTGGTTGGGCTTTAGTGCCGAAGCAGCCAATCGTTTCCAGTACACCTCCATGCAACTGCTTGTCTGTGGCATTTTAGGGCTCTCTTTGGCGCTTTACTCCTTCACCCTACCCAACTGCCCCATCTCCGTTTCCAAGGGCAAAAAGAGCCTTGTTGAGACCTTGGGGCTAAATGCCTTCGCCCTCTTCAAGCAACGCAAGATGGCACTGTTCTTCATCTTCTCGATGCTGTTAGGGGTCTCGCTCCAAATCACCAATGGCTATGCCACCCCCTTCATCACCAGTTTCAAGGGTATGCCGGAGTTCGCCAGCACCCTTGGTGCAAACAACGCTACGGCACTCACCTCTCTCTCCCAAATTTCTGAAGCACTCTGCATTCTGCTCATCCCCTTCTTCCTACGCCGCTTCGGCATCAAGAAGGTGATGCTCATCGCGATGTTTGCTTGGGTGCTACGCTTTGGCTTCTTCGGCTTGGGCAACCCGGGCGGTAGTTTGTGGATGTTCGTCTGCTCGATGTTGGTTTATGGTGTGGCCTTTGACTTTTTCAATGTCTCCGGCGCTCTATTTGTCGAAAAGGAGACCGATAAATCCATCCAAGGCTCAGCACAAGGGCTCTTTATGCTGATGACCAACGGCATTGGTGCTACGGTCGGCATGCTTGCCGCCGGTGCTGTGGTGAAGCATTTCTGCACATGGCAAACGATCGTCACCGAAAAAGGCTCTGAATTATTCCTGTTAGGCAACTGGCACGCCACTTGGCTGATCTTTGCAGGCTACGCCCTCGTGGTCACTATCGCCTTCGCCCTTGTCTTTAAATACAAGCACGACCCCTCGAAAATCTAAGAGACCTTCACTAAAAACAGTAATAGCGACACTTTGGTGTCGCTATTACTGTTTAAAACGAGCGGGCAGAACCCCACCCGAAGACTATTTCTTGGTTATGGTGATCGATCGGATGTGGCAATCTTGGTTTGCAACACAAGGGAAGATCGCAAACTGTGTCATATTCAAAGCATTCAGATTATCAAAGGTGATCGTCGCACCAGCGGCCGTTGTCGGCGCACTGCTCACTTTGGCCGCGGCTTTCAGTTTGGCAGGGGTAACACCGGCAGCATTCAAATAACCAGCATCTGTCAAACAGAGTGCAACGCCTGCTCTGCTCTTCGCATCCAATTCAATGACGACTTTCTGCGCTACGCCACCTAATTCGGGAACAACAATACGTGAATTGAACTCCAGTTTATATTCACGGTCAGAGAAGCGTATCATTAAATACGAATTAGGTCTCCCCGTAAAAGTGCTCGTAACAATCGTGCATCGACCTGACCACATACCAAAAACATTGGTGAAAGAAAAATCATCATAGCCAAAATTATCAATCATCGTGGCCATATCTGCTTGGGTAAGGGTGATCGTATTGCCCGTATCAGGTTTCGCCTCACGCGTGGCCTTTGCTAAATCAATGCCCAAGGCTTTGATATGTGCCCGTTGGAAGGTTTTTTCCGTAGTGACATTGACCGTATAAACAGCTTTCGTGGTGGTGATTGTAACAACTCCGCTATATGATCCTGGCGCAACAACCATATAGATTTTAGAAGCCATCGCATTGGTTGCTTGTAAAGGTGCCGCGGACTTTAAAAGAGTCGTTATCGCACGCTCTGTATAGCCACTTATAGCAAGATTACTATTGAGTGTGACCGAAGTAAGGTCGTACGAGAAGGTTCCCGCCATAGCCTTGTTGGCGGCAAAAGCCACCGACTGCACCTTCTCGGTAGCAAAGGTCGGATTGGAACAGTAAAGACGGAATTCGATCATCGCCCCCAACTGCCGGAATTTCACCGCAGGATAAGTAATGCCCGTTAATTCGGCACTGGTTAACGCCGTCGGGAGACCAACCATAGGATTATTTTCACCGCAAAACACATCGGCAGTCTGTTGTAGTTGCTCCATTGGAATCGCCATCTCAATAGCCGTAATCGGCTTATCGTTATTCACATAAGAGCGAGGATAGTAGGTGTAAAACAATGCCCCGACAGCAGGTTTATTCTCTAAAAACGTTCTAAATACTATTGGATTCTTGGTTAAATCCACATCAGCGAAACGATTGAGGGTTGGCTGAGGTGTGGTTGAAGGAATAAAAACGCCCAATTCATCATTCTTTACCCATTTGATAACATCCCCCGCTCCTAACGTGGTTCGGGTTTGATTATCAACGGTGAATTTCAGTTCAAAACCTTGTGCATTCCCATCGGGATTTGCAATCTCTTGATCCTTCGAACAAGAGCTGAATGCCATTGCAATAGCTGCCACAAACAGTACAGATTGGAATAGTTTTTTCATACGCCTTGTTGTTAAATTGAGGTTAGATCTTCGTAGCCATCACGGATGGTGTCTTCCGTGCCTTGAACTTCATCATAGCCAGCAAGAGTGCTGGCAGCAAAGCCTTGTTCAACAGCAAGGTTGAGGGTTTCAATCGTGGGGACGGAGTAGGCACTACCCTTCTCCACGAGCTGTGTTGCGTTAACTGCTTTTCCCATAAATTAAAAATTAAAATGTTTTTGACTCGGAGAATACGCTCCGATGCTCGTGTTTAACGCTGTTCTCAAGTTAAGACTTGACCGGAAACAGCTGATATTTATAATGTCATTACAATATTATAAATTATTTCCTATCATTATACCAGCTGACGGGTATTTTTTTTCAAAAATAATAAAAATCATCGTTTTTAGTCGTTATTTGCCTGAATAAATTCAAAAGTTTCTAAAAACAGTAATAGCGACACCAATGTGTCGCTATTACTGTTTAAAACGAGAGGGCAGAACCCGCCCGAAGACTATTTCTTATAAATCGTAATGGATTTAATCTGAGAAGTACGTTTCAGCGGGAAAATAGCAAAACGAGTGAGTTTTAATCTATCCAAATTATCAAAGGTAATTGTTTCTCCCGCACCTGCTGTTTCTGCACTACTTACTTTAGCAGCTGCTTCAAGATCCGAATAGGAGGCATTAGCTGGATACGTATAGTCCCAAGCCGTTAGGCAAATCCGTCTTCCTGAAGACATCTCAGGCGCCATTTCGATAACAACTTTCTGTGCTACACCACCCAATTCAGGCACAATAATACGTGCATTAAACTGAGACTTAGTCTCTGTACCTGTAAAACTCAAAGTCAAAGCAGGACAGCCCCATATATCTCCAATTGCACACGAACCTGTCCATGTACCATAGCTGTTTTTGTGGTTTAAAGGCACATAACTACTCCAAGTCGTCATTCCCGCAATCTCCGCTTGTGTTAAACGAATCGTATTGGCTTCAGAGGGCTTCTCTTCACGTACTGTCGCTTTGGCTAAATCAATGCCAAGTGCTTTGATATGTGCACGTTCAAAGGTTTTTGGAGTGGTAAGGTTAAAGGTGTAGGTTGCTTCGTTAGTAACCACCTGAATAGCGCCTCCGTAAGATCCGGGAGCAATCACCATAAAGACTTTGGAAGCCGTAGCCTTGTCTGCACTTAATGGGGCAAGAGTCTCTAATGTGGTTGCTACTTCCGTTCCTGTATAGCCACTGATAGCTAAATTGCTGGTTTCTGAGACTGTAGTGAGGTCAAATACAAAGCTACCGGCAATGGGTTTATCCGCGGCAAAAGCCACCGACTGTACCTTCTCGAGAGCATAGGTCGGATTGGTGCAGTACAGATGAAATTCGATCATCGAACCCAACTGACGGAACTTGATAGCAGGATAACGAACTCCTTTCAACTCAGCACTGGTCAAAGCAACCGGAATACCGACCAACGTATTGTAATTACACTTAAATTCGCCGGCAGCTACTTGTGGCTGAGTAGGAGGAATCGACAGTTGAGCATTCGAAGGCTGCTCACCAAAACTGGCGAATTCATAGGGATAATAACTATAAAGCAGGTCACCAACCTTGGGGGTGTTCTTTAAAGAGGTCTTAAATACCACAGGACTTTTGGTAAGATCGATAAAAGCATATTGATTGAGTGTTGGTTCGGGGGTTGTTGTAGGAATGAACACACCGATTTCATCATCTTGATCCCACGTGATCACATCCCCTGCACCCAACAAACTGCGGGTTTGATTATCAACGGTGAATTTCAGTTCAAACCCTTGATCTTGGGGGGGGGTCGTTGTCTCTTGGTCCTTAGAGCAAGCACTGAATGTCATTGCAGCTACTGCAACAAACATGACGGATTGGAATAGTTTTTTCATACTCGTCATCATTAAAAGGTTAGATCTTCGTAGCCATCACGGATGGTGTCTTCCGTGCCTTGGACTTCATCATAGCCAGCAAGAGTGCTGGCAACAAATCCCTGTTCAACAGCGATGTTGAGGGCGTCAATCGAGGGTGCAGAGTAAGTTTTACTCCCTTCCACTTGTTGAATTACATGTACTGTTTTTTTCATATTTAAAAAAGTTAATAATGGTGTCCGTTCTTTCTGAAAATTGGTTACCCAATTATCCGCAGAGAGAGCAAAAAATCAGAGACAGTTGTCACGGCCTCTAAATCAAAGCTATGCATAATATCTTAACGTTGTAACATTCAGGGATATATTTATTTTCAAAAGGACGACTGAAACACAAAATTTCACGACTAACAACGTGATAGACAATATGTTAATTTTAGTATTAAATAATTGTTAAATCTTTCTTCGAATCACTTTTTTTAGTGAAAATGCCAAAATTGGGTAACCAATTTCATCTTTTCCACTTTATAAAAATCACCCCACAAAACAAATTTTCAGCACAAAAAAAGGAATATCACAATTTTTATGCTTACCTTTGTCATCCCGATCAAAAGAGAGGGAATGTGGAAAGATTTGACTGATTGCAAACCACAATAAAAATTCGCTAAAACAGCACATTTTTTATTCTCAGCAGCCAATTTTTCCCACTACGTTTAACCTATTAAATTAAATGTAAAATGGGAACTTTTTTATTTACATCCGAATCGGTGTCAGAAGGACACCCCGACAAAGTGTCGGATCAGATTTCAGACGCTATTCTTGATGAATTTTTGCGCCATGACGCCAACTCCAAGGTGGCGTGTGAAACACTCTGTACCACAGGGCTTGTTGTAGTTGCGGGCGAAGTCCGCTCTGAGGCCTATGTAGATGTGCAGAGCGTAACGCGCCGTGTGATCGACCGCATTGGTTACAACAAGAGCGCCTACCAATTTGATGCTGCCTCGTGTGGCATCTTATCGGCGATTCACGAGCAATCGTCTGATATTAACCAAGGTGTCATGCGCGAAGAAGCTGAAGAACAAGGTGCTGGCGACCAAGGCATCATGTTTGGCTATGCTTGCAACGAGACCCGCGAATTCATGCCTGCCACGCTCATCCTTTCTCACGTGATTCTCAAAGAATTAGCCGTCATTCGTCGCGAAGGCAAGGTCATGACCTACCTACGTCCCGATTCAAAAAGTCAGGTGACCATTGAGTACGATGCAACCACCAACAAACCCTTGCGCGTGCATACCATCGTGGTCTCCACGCAACACGATGAGTTTATTCTTGCCCATGCAGGGGTCAGCGAGAAACAGGCCGAACAGCAGATGCAGGAGCGCATCCGCGAAGATGTGCAGACGATCCTTCTCCCGCGCGTAAAAGCACGGTTGGAGCGGGCTCAGGATCAATTAGCCGATCTGATGACCGGTGATTTCATCCTCCACGTGAACCCCACAGGTAAATTTGTCATCGGTGGCCCTCACGGAGATACCGGGTTGACGGGGCGCAAGATCATCGTCGACTCTTACGGTGGCCGTGGAGCACATGGCGGTGGGGCTTTCTCCGGCAAAGATGCCTCGAAAGTCGATCGTTCAGCGGCCTATGCAGCGCGTCACATCGCTAAAAATATGGTGGCGGCAGGTATTGCCGACCAAGTGTTGGTACAACTCTCCTATGCGATCGGGATTGCGAAGCCCCTTTCGATCTATGTCGACACCTTCGGGACGCTCGCACCCGCGCTTCAAAAGAAGATGACCAACGGTGAAATTGCCGATCATATTGGTCGCCTTTTCGATCTGCGACCCGCCGCTATTGTGAAGCGTTTCGGGCTGAAGAACCCTATTTTTGAGGCTACCGCTTCTTATGGTCACTTCGGTAACCGCCCCTACACCCAGATCGAAAAAATTTGGGAACAAGGTCAGGAGGTAGAACGCGAGATCGAATTTTTCGGCTGGGAAAAACTTGATGCTGTCGATTGTCTAAAGAGAGAATTTAGCTTATAAATGGCTATTGATTAATATGTTGCAGGCCGGAGAGATTCTCCGGCCTGCTTTTTAGATGGGGCGATGCGTCTTCGACTTATTAAAAGAACAGTAGCGTCAGCGTTGTCACAACAAAACCGCCACCAAAGCCGGCGAAGATCTGAAGACCGTCATGACGGCCAAGATAAAGTCTCGATGAGGCCAGCAGGCCAGCGCAACCAATGGCGAGCGCCAACACGACCATCAGATTGCCAACCCCCGCTAAAGTCAGCACCGCCAAGAGTGCCGTGGCAGCACCCATGGCTGTCAAGTGCAGACTAATTTGCCAGCGCAAAGTCACTATTAGCGCAAATAATTCACAAATAGCTGCTGCTATCATCATCTTCGAGAGCAGGGCTGCCGAGGGAATCTTGATAATCATCCACGCACACAGCATGTAACAAATACCACCGATAAGCAGTGGCAGTATCCGCTCCTCACGCGTTGCTACACGATAATTATCAATGCGCCCGATCGACCGCAACACCATCAAGACCAACATAGGGATGATCAATGTGAAAAGTATCACCACCCAAAGCAGGTAAAACTTGATGCCCATCGGATAGTTGATAAAAGCCGTGCGGAAATAGAGCACGATCAGCATCAGATAGGTCGGAATCAAAAACGGATGCAGAAGATAAGATATAGCGTGAGCGAGCTTGGTGTACATATCAAATTTGTTTACGCAGACGTGCCACAGGGATGCCTAACATCTCACGATATTTGGCCACCGTACGACGAGCAATGAGGTAGCCTTTTTTATTGAGAATATCCATCAACGTCTCGTCAGTCAGCGGATGCCGTTTCTCCTCCTCCTTGATGCACTCCTGCAAAATATTTTTAATTTCATAACTGGAGACCTCCTCGCCACTATCGGTCTGCATCGCCTCCGAGAAGAGCGACTTCAACAAAATAATGCCAAATTGGGTCTGGACATATTTACTATTGACCACCCGCGAAATGGTCGACACATCAAGCCCCGTGCGATCAGCAATATCCTTGAGAATCATGGGGCGCAACTTACTTTGGTCGCCCTCTTTAAAATAGGCTTGCTGGTAGTCTAAAATCTCTTGCATCGTGCGCATCAAAGTGTCGTGGCGCTGCTTGATGGCCGAGATGAACCACTTGGCCGAATCAATTTTATTCTTCACAAATTGAAGCGCCTCTTTATCTTTTTCATTCACCTTCCCATTGGGTGACACCATACTGCGAATCATCTCCACATAACGCCGATTGATCTTCACCTCCGGCACATGGTAGGAATTGAGCGACAGATCAAACTGCCCATCGTGATAATCGAGGATAAAATCGGGAATGATATAGGGTGTCGTATCACTGCCTCCCTCTGAATAGAGATTCCCCGGTTTGGGTGATAGGCGCTGAATTTCAGTCAATACCTCCCTGAAATCATCTTCCGAGACCTGAAGCCGCGCCATCAGTTTGTCATAGTGTTTTTTGACAAATTCATCGAAATAGGTGGTCAGCACCTTCCGCGCCAAGCGCCGCACACGCGTCCCTAAGGGAAGTTGCCCAATTTGAAGCAACAGGCACTCCTGCAAATTTCGCGAGCCCACGCCTGCCGGTTCTAAAGTGTGGATCGTGCGAAGCAACCCCTCTAACTCCTCTGCGGTTGTTTCGATACCGATCGTGAAGGCAATATCATCGGCAATGGAACTTAAATCGCGCCGCAAATAACCATCTTCATCAATGCTACCAACCAAATAAACAGATAGTTGCATCTCCCGATCCGAGAGGTTGCGATAGCCTAATTGCTCCACCAAATACTCCTGCAAAGAGCGGCCCTCACTCAGATAGACAGGGCGCTCCTTATCGTCTTTGGAGTAGTTATTGATTCGACTTTTGTAGGAGGGCGTATCGTCATCCTTGAGATACTCCTCAACAGAGATCGTCTGCTGAGGTTGCTCCTCCTCTTCGGGCGTACGCTCCTCCTCCTCTAAGACAACATTATCTTCAATCTCTTGCTTGATGCGTTGCTCAAGCTGCATGGTGGGAAGCTCCAACAGTTTGATCATCTGGATCTGCTGTGGAGAGAGCTTCTGCTGAAGCGACAGTACCTGTTTTTGATTTAGTCCCATAATTTTCCCAATTAAGCAATGATGAAATAAATTACCGAATTGGTCTCTTCATTCTCCAAGTTCAAGCTGGCCGGGTTAAAGGCACAGAATGTTGTGGCCGAAAATACACAGGCTCTTCTTGGTTTGTAACACCTATCAATATACGCCCGCAAACGGGCATAGGAACAATCTAAAACTCCGCGTTCTTGGGCGTGCGCGGGAAGGGGATCACATCGCGAATATTCCCCATGCCGGTCACAAACAACAGCAACCGTTCAAAGCCCAATCCGAAGCCGGAATGTGGTGCTGAACCCCAACGGCGGGTGTCCAAATACCACCATATATCTTTCTCATTCATACCGAGTTCTTGCACCCGATTGCGAAGTTTAACATAGTCAGCCTCTCGCTCCGAACCACCAATAATCTCACCGATTTTGGGGAACAAAACATCCATCGCGCGAACGGTTTTACCATCATCATTCTGCTTCATGTAGAAGGATTTGATCTCCTTGGGGTAGTTAATCAAGATCACCGGACGTTTAAAATGCTGCTCTACCAAGTAGCGTTCATGCTCACTTTGGAGGTCACAGCCCCAGTCACAAGGAAATTCAAACTGATGTCCCGAAGCCTTCAAAATTTCGATACCTTCGGTGTAGTCAAGTCGTTTGAAATCATTGGCAACCACAAACTTAAGTCGTTCGATAAGCCCCTCGTCCCACATCTTATCCATAAAGGCCAAATCTTCCTGACAATTATCTAACGCATAGCGGATCAAATATTTAAGGAAATCTTCGGCCAACTCCATGTTATCTTCCAACTCATAGAAAGCCATCTCCGGCTCAATCATCCAAAACTCAGAAAGATGGCGCGGTGTATTGGAATTTTCGGCACGGAAAGTAGGCCCAAAGGTGTAAATCTGCCCCATGGACAGCGCCCCCAACTCCCCTTCTAATTGACCGGATACAGTTAGGTTGCAGGCTTTACCGAAAAAATCCTGTGTATAGTCGATCTTGCCCTCTTCGGTACGGGGCAGGTTATTCAAGTCCAAGGTGGTGACATTAAACATCTCCCCTGCACCCTCACAGTCCGAACCGGTAATCAGCGGTGTATGAAGATAGTAGAAACCCTTGTCATTGAAGTATTTATGGATGGCATAGGCCATGGCGTGACGAATTCTCAAAATCGCCCCAAAGGTGTTGGTACGTGGACGCAGATAGGCTATATCACGCAGAAATTCAAGGGAATGGCCTTTTTTCTGCAAAGGGTAAGTCTCCGGATCGGCAGCCCCATAGAGTTCGATTTTGGTGGCCTGCACCTCTACACCTTGACCTGCCCCGGGGGAGGAGGTCAACGCACCATCGACACGAATACAAGCTCCTGTGGTTATGGACTTTAACACCTCTTCATTAAAATGATTTAGGTCAACAACGATCTGAATATTAGCCACACACGAGCCATCATTCAAGGCGATAAACGCCACATTTTTGTTGCCGCGCTTGGTGCGCACCCATCCCTTCACCGTCACTTCGCAATCAGTCGGAGTGCTCTTCAGTAATTCGGCTATTCTCAATGTTTTCATCTCTTTTACTCTTGGTTTGATACCTTATTTCGATCTTACAAAGATAGGTATTAATTTGTGATTCGTCAAAAAAAAAGTACCTTTGTCATGCTGTATAAACCTATTTGAGGATGAAACGAGTGCTATTGCTTATGGTCACCCTGTGTGTGGCATACTCTGTTAGTGCACAGGGTGGACGGATATTTCGATCGGAGGCTCTCCCTTATGATACCCGTCACGATGCCATTGCCGAAGCTCAAAACAACATCAAACGGCGGCTTGTATTCGCTCCCGAAGCTATCCAAATTGAAGGATCTTCTATTCTTGTGGGTCAGTCGCTTGAGATTCCTTTTGCATGGACAGACGGTTTGCTCTATCTTCATTTGGAAAACGTTGGTTCTGCCTATACGTTATCCGTTAATAATCAAGAGGTCGCAAATGTTGAAGATCCCTTTACTCCGGCCGACTTTGATGTAACCTCTTTCGTCAAGGCGGGCAAAAATGCCTTCACGGTGCAGTTGCGTGAAAGTGCCCACCCTGCTTTGCAATCGAATATTTCGTTGCCACGTACGCGATTCTCCAATAGCTACCTTTTTGGTCAATACAAGCGTTCGATTCGAGATTTTCGCATCGCCCTCATCCCCGATTCCACCCATCGCTTCGGTGTACTTCAAGTAGCTATTATTGCCCAAAATGGCTATAACTACGAGGAGCCGGTGACCGTTGCCTACGACATCTATGACCCCAATGGCAAGCTCTTGGACTTCAATTACCGCCAAATCACCATCCCCGGTCGCTCGCAAGATACCGTTCATTTCGCCCCCTTCATCTATCACACCTACGAACATCAGTGGGCTGTGGGTGGCCAAGCACCGCTTTATCAAGTAATGCTCTACACCAAACGAGATGGTTCAATGTGGGAATATATGCCTCTGCGGGTGGGCTTTGATCAGACCACCTTCCGCAATGGTAAATTCTACCGTTTCGGCAAAGAACAACCCCTCCGCCCAGCCTCTTTCAATGCCGCTGTTGACCGCAAGGCCACGGCCACAGGCATGAAAGCCCTCAAGGCCAAAGGAATAAACACACTCAAACCCGACTATCCACAACCCCAATGGTATTATGAACTCTGTGATGAATTGGGGCTCTTTGTCATTGATCGCGCCAACATCAATGCTCCCGTGGCACGCGAAGACCGCACCATCGGAGGCACACCCTCCAATGACCCCGCCTTGGTGGACGAATATATCTCACGCGTTCAGGCGATGTATTACCGTTCGCACAACCATCCCTCTGTGATCGCCTATCTTTTGGGTGGTCGCTCCGGTAATGGCTATGCGATGTACAAAGCCTATCAATGGCTCAAGTCGGTGGAGAGCGAGCGACCAGTGATCTATGAAGATGCTGATGGAGAATGGAATACAGATTTATAAAGAACGCACGAACGACCCAAGATGAACATCGAACTAATTGTGATCGGAAAAACGGACTCCAAAGAGATCGAATCGCTGGTAGAAACTTATGCCAAGCGGGTGAATTTTTATTGCAAATTCGCCATCACCACCTTACCTGATCTACGGAACACCCGAAGTCTAACGGTCAAGCAGCAACGCACCGCCGAGGGGGAAGCCATCCTCCGGCAGTTGTCTGAAGGCGATTATGTCACCTTGTTGGATGAACGCGGTGAGGAGATGCGTTCCATGGAATTTGCAACATGGCTTCAGAAACGGATGAATGGTGGCACCAAACGATTGGTGATCATCATTGGCGGCCCTTACGGGTTTTCGGATGAGGTCTATGCCCGAGCCAACCAAAAGCTCTCGTTGTCGCAAATGACTTTTTCGCACCAAATTATCCGCGCCATCTTTGCCGAACAGATCTACCGCGCCTTCACCATTCTCAACAACGAACCCTACCACCACGAATGATGCAACGCCTACTAACCCTACTCCTCTTTTTGCCGTTTGTAGCCATCGCGGAGAATCGACCCACACCGATCGACACGTTGATTCGGGTGGATGCCGTCCAAGTTACGGCCATCAAACAGGGTCTTCAACTGCGCAATCAGCCCGTCACCGCCTCCATCTTCGGACAGGAGAGCATTGAACGGCAACAGATTAAATCCATCCGCGATGTTTCGACCCTTGTTCCCAATTTCTATATTCCAGAGTACGGATCGCGCATGACCTCTTCGATCTACATCCGTGGCCTTGGTGCCCGCATCGACCAACCGGTGATGGGAATGAATCTCGACAACGTCCCCTTTTTAAACAAAGAGGCCTATGACATCGACATGCTCGATATTGAGCGTATTGAGGTGCTTCGAGGGCCGCAAAGTACACTCTATGGGCGCAATACGATGGGTGGGGTGATCAACGTCTACACCCTTTCACCCTTAACTTATGAAGGAGCGCGAATCGGAGCAACCTATGGCAGTGGCAATAGTTACAAAATTCATGCTTCAACCTATACCCAACCCCTTCCGGGCTTAGGCCTTGCTGTGACGGGTTACTACTCTTCCAGCGATGGCTTTTTCCGCAATGACTATGATAATCGCCGTTCAGATTGGGAACACATGGGTGGCGGTCAGATGAAACTTCAATGGCGCGGTCGTCGTGGCTTGATGATTGACAACACATTGAGCTTCTCCGCCTTGCGGCAAGGTGGTTATCCATACGCCGCATTATCCACCGGCCAAATCAACTACAACGACACCTGTTCCTACCGCCGGATCTGCGTCAGCGATGGATTCACGTTGCGTTACGAAAATGAGCACTTTGCCATTGCCAGCATCACCAGTTATCAATACATTGACGATGAGATGGTTCTCGACCAAGATTTCCTGCCCGACTCCTACTTCACCCTTCACCAAGCACGTTCCGAACATGCCATGACCGAAGATCTGGTCTTCAAGTCGGTGGGGCAGAAGGCTTACCGGTGGCTTTTTGGTGCTTTCGGATTTTATAAACACAGCAAGATGCACGCCCCTGTACTCTTTAAAGAGGACGGTATCCAACGGCTCATCAGCGACAAAGTGCAAGAGCAGACGGGGCTCATCCCCATTTTTAATGAGGAAAACCTACTCTTTGACAGCCACTTCCGCAACCCAACCTTCGGCACAGCACTCTACCACGAATCCAACTTCGATCTTGGTCGTTGGCACTTTACCGCCGGTCTGCGTGCTGATTTCGAGTGGGCGCGACTGAATTACACCAGTGCAACGAAATTCGCATGCAAAATCGGAGAGAACGAAATTATCCCCTTTACACAACGCGGGCAACTCAAAAAATCCTTCGTTGAGATTCTGCCCAAAGTATCCATCCTCTACCACGCGGGACAGCAGCGCCGTAGCTCTATCTATTTGTCCATCTCCAAGGGCTACAAAGCAGGTGGTTTCAACACCCAAATGTTCTCAGAGGTGTTGCAAAATGCACTGATGGAGAAGATGAATGTCTTCTCCGACACTCCTTATAATATTGATCAAGTGGTGGCTTATAAACCCGAAAAGAGTTGGAACTACGAGTTGGGAAGCCACATCGAAAATAACCAAGGAAGCGTCCGTGCCGATTTGGCTCTTTTCTATATTGATTGTCGTGACCAACAGCTCACCGTCTTCCCAGCGGGACAAACGACCGGGCGCATGATGACCAATGCAGGCAAGACCCGCAGTTGGGGCGGTGAATTTTCATTTGCCACCACGCTTTGGCGATCGGTTGATCTGACGGCGGCCTATGGCTATACCAATGCTAAATTTGTAGAATTTCGTAGTGGCAAGGAGGATTTTGCCGGCAAATATATCCCCTATGCTCCGCGGCATACCCTTGCGGCCAGCGTGGCTTATACGATTCCCCTCTCCATGACTTGGTTAGATCGAATCGTCCTACGCGCCGGCATAAAAAGCACTGGAGAGATCGCATGGAATGAAGCCAATACCCGCACGCAACCCTTTTACACTCTATTAGATGCCTCTATCCGCTTCGAACACCGACATTACGCCATTGATCTATGGGGTCGTAACCTGACCGATCAGCGATACGATGTCTTCTATTTCCTCTCCATTCAAAACGAATTTGTCCAACGCGGGCGGCCTCGCACTTTTGGTGTCACCTTAACCATTAAAATCTAATCTTAACTATTATGCGCAAAATCCTCTTTCTCCTCTTTTTTGCAACCTTGACAGTTGCTTGTAGCAAGGACACCCCCGATGATCAAGGTGGTTCTGACCTATCCTTGCTTCACTTTATGGGCAATGTCTCGGTAACACCTCTTCCGGAGAGCCATTTCAATGCCTTCGAAGACCCCAATATCGGCTTCGACCTTCGCACAGAGAAAAACGGCACAGCAACCCTGATCATGAACAAGATCAAATTTGTGGAGCAGATGCCCAAACGGGTCACCTTCGAGGTGCGGAACTTGAGCTTAGGTACAACCGCCGATGGACAGCAACACTTCGAAGCGACAACAACTGTTCCCTACTGGAATGGCGTTCCCTATGATCCAACCGGAGATGGCACTTACACTATTCATCGGCTATTGGGTACTATAAGCAAAGACAAGACAAAGCTCTCCCTCTCTTTCGATTGCTATACGATGCACGTCAGTTATATTGGTAATCATTAACCCAAATTCTACGCCCTATGAAAAAAATTTTAGTATTACTTTTCACTGCCCTTATGGCCGTTTCGTGCACTGACAGCGATTTTTACGACGACCAAAACTATGGTGACATTGGCTTTATGGGCGGCATCACCGTCACCAATACCTATGGCGATATACTACTCACAGGCGATGGTGTCAACTTCGGATTGGTCGATGAGGGTCGCCACGAATCAACGCTCTTTATGTACAATATAAAATTTGCCTCAATGATGCCTGCTATGGATTTGGTGGTGCCTTATATCCGTCACACCTATGGCAATGGCACGGTTGTATTCAATGGTAATGATCTGATCCCCTGTGATTCCTATGGGTTTCCTTATCCCGAATACCGCATTCGCAACCTCCACGGAGAGATGTATAACAGAGAGTTGACAATCTCCTTCGAATGTTTGGGTCGCCGCATCAGCTATCGCGGCTACATCATTTAATTCACCCTAAACCCACCTTTAACTCACTTCAGCCGTATGAAAACCGAATATAGACCGTTTGTAGATAAGCTCATCGAATTGGCCATCAACGAGGATCTCGGAGATGGCGACCACACCTCGCGTTGCTGCATCCCCGCTTCAGAACAGGGTCGTATGCGCCTGCTCTGCAAGCAGGAAGGTATTCTTGCGGGTGTAGAGATTGCTCAAATCGTGCTGAATCGCCTTGATCCACAGATGCAGTTCGAACAGATTTTGCACGATGGGGATCGTGTCAAACCGGGGGATGTGGCTTTTTACGTCTCCGGACAGTTGCGCTCACTGCTTCAGGCAGAGCGTATTTTGCTCAATATCATGCAGCGCATGAGTGGCGTGGCCACCCAAACAGCCGTCTATGTCGCCCAACTGAAGGGACTACACACCCAAGTATTAGATACCCGTAAGACCACCCCCGGAATGCGCGTTTTAGACAAGATGGCGGTCAAAATCGGTGGAGGTGCCAACCATCGCATGGGACTTTTCGACATGATCTTGCTCAAAGACAACCACATAGATTTCGCCGGAGGTATCGAAAAAGCCATCCTTGCCGCAAAAGAGTACCTGAAGGCCAACGGCAAAAACATCCCCATTGAATGCGAGGTGCGTTCGTTGGAGGATATTGATCGGGTTTTTGCAGCAGGGGGTGTCGATCGAATCATGTTCGACAACTTCACACCGGCCATGACCCGTCAGGCCGTTGAAAAAGTCGCCGGTCGCTGTGAAACCGAATCCAGCGGTGGCATTACACTCGACACCCTCCGTGAATATGCGGCATGTGGTGTAGATTTTATCTCCGTAGGCGCACTGACACACCAAATAAAATCCCTCGATATGTCGTTAAAAGCCTGTTAATCATTCAAAACAGTTTTTCAATGAAGGCACTTCGTTATCCCATTTTTCTTCTTCTGTGGCGCATCCTACTACTCTATATCGTGCTGATGCTCTGCCGATTGATATTTTTTTGTTATAACGCCACCCTGATCGGTTCACTGAGCGAGATCGCTTGGTGGCCGATGCTTTGTGGTGCACTGAAATTCGACACAGTCTCTATCCTCTACGCCAACGGACCACTCATCATCCTCTCGCTACTACCCTTCCACTTCCGCGAACGCAAGTGGTATCAAAATACGCTTTATGGCTGCTACTTGACTGTCAATTCATTCCTTTTGATTGCCGTTAATTTAGCAGATTGCGTCTATTTCCACTATACGCAAAAGCGCTTCACAGCCGATGAAATTTTCTTTGCCAACAACGCCAATTCGCCCCAATTAGTCCTCCAATTTGCCGTTGAAAATTGGTATTTAGTCCTCTTCGGGGTGGTGCTCATTGCGCTTTTAGCTTGGGGAGGGGTGCAAAGGAGCAGCGGCAAAGCTTCTCGTTCCCACAAAAGCATCTTCTACTATCCCCTTCATACACTCATACTGGCACTCACCATCGCGCTCTCTTTAGGTGGAATCCGTGGTGGATTCACCCGTATGACCCGCCCCATCACCCTCTCCAACGCCACCTTGTATGCCGATAATAGTGCGCAAGCCAATCTGATTTTGAGCAACCCCTTCTGTATTCTCCGCACCATCGGCAGTAGCGGATCGGTGAAAGTGCCACCCTATTTCAATGAGCCTCAACTCTCAACACTCTTCACCCCCTATCACCATCCTGCCAGCGATACAACCGCCTTATTTAAAGGCCGTAACGTCATGATTTTCATATTAGAGAGCATGTCAGCAGAACATTCGGCATTGCTCTGCCCGACACTGTACGCACAGAAGACACAAAAAGGCTACACCCCATTTTTGGATTCATTAATGGGCAAAGGATTCACATTCAAACACATGTATTCCAACGGTTTACAATCTATTCAAGCCATTCCCGCCGTTTTAGGAAGCATCCCCTCTTTCAAAACGCCTTTTCCACTGATGCCTCAATCGTTGGGTAAAAGCAGGCAGTTGCCACAAATTCTTCGCGACAAAGGCTATGCAACGGCCTTCCTATGTGGTTCAGAACGCGGTTCTATGGGCTTCGGAGCTTATGCTCGTTCGGCAGGTATTGATCAACTATTCGCCCGCGAAGATTATGAAGCTCGCCACGGAACCGGCGATTTTGATGGCTACTGGGGCATTTGGGACGAGCCATTTTTGCAATTTACCGGCGAGGAGTTAGCCCAACTCCCCGAACCTTTCTTTGCCACCCTCTTTACTTTGAGTGCCCACCATCCGTTTTTAGTCCCCTCACAATACGAAAAGGCCCTGCCGGTCGGAGAGACCAAGGTACAGCGGGGCGCGGCGTACGACGATTTGGCCTTCCGCCATTTTTTCGAACGGTTTCACAACGAAGCATGGTTTCAACGCACAGTCTTCGTCTTTGTAGCCGACCACGTCTCCTCAGAGCGCTACGGCAAAGTCAGTCATACATGGCCGGGGGATCACCACATCATCAGTTTTATCTACACTCCCGATGGCGCATTAAAAGGGGAATATACCTCTGTGGCACAACAGATTGATCTCATGCCTACCCTTTTGGGATTGTTGGGGAATGACGAACCTTATTTCGCCTTTGGTCGCGATGTTTTAAATGAGACGACAACCCCTTGGTCTGTTGGTTATGGAAATACATTCCGCGCGGTAACCGATGATCTGCTTGTGACCTTCGATGACCAAACGCAATCCATCGCCAAACGAGACGCAACAACACCATTAACGGCTGCGGATTCATTACACGCACAGCTGTTGACCGAACAGCTCAAGGCGCTGATTCAACAGTATTATACGCACCTTGCACGCAAAAGTTATGTAGTCGAAAATGATTGATTTTAAGCCTGTTACGCTATCAGATAGAGCCCATATCGAAGCTTATGTGCAAGCGGCTAACTGTTCAAATTGTGACATGGCTTTTGCCAATATGTTCTGCTGGCAATTTGTCTTCCAAAGCGCTTGGGCCGAGGTTGATGGATTGTTGCTCATCCGATTTCGCATTGGCGGTGGCGGAGAGATTGGCTACATGCAACCCATTGGAGACAAAGATTTTACACGCATAATCCCTGCTTTAGAGGAGAATGCGTTGAGTCATGGACAACGACTGCGGCTCATCGGGCTATCGGATGAAGGATGCACCCTTTTACAAACTACTCATCCCGGTGAATTTGCCTTCGATTCCAATCGTAATCAGGAGGATTACATCTATCTTGCGGAAGATCTGCGCACCTTATCCGGACGCAAATATCAACCCAAGCGAAATCATATCAACCGCTTTACAGCAACTTATAGCTTTCGCTATGAGCCACTTACACGCGAGCACTTTGCGGAGTGCCTCCAACTTGAGCGGCAGTGGGAAAAAGCGCACAACGACCGTCCTGCTGAACATAGTATCGAACAACGGGTGATGCAGTTAGCCTTCGCACACTTTGAAGAGTTAGCGCTTTTCGGCGGTTGCATTTATGTGGCAGATCAGTTGGTGGCCTTCACCTATGGCTCAGCCATCAATGCCGACACCTTCATCTGTCACGTTGAGAAGGCTGACACCGATTACGATGGTGCTTTTACATTGATTAACAAGTTATTGGCTGAACATCTGCCCGCATCTATTCTCCACATCAATCGGGAAGAAGATATGGGGATTGCAGGTTTGCGACAGTCCAAACTTTCATACCACCCCACCCTATTGCTACATAAATTTATGGCCATTCGCCTTACGCCAGAAGAAGCCGCCTGTAAGAAATTATGGCAGAGCTGTTTTGAGGATGAAGAGGAGTTCATCGACCGTTTTCTAATTCATTTTTACAAAGCAGAACGTTCACTGACGGCCACCGTCAACGGCGCAATTACCGCCACGCTCCACATACTACCCTTCGAGAGCGCATGTGGTAGTATCGGCTACATCTACGGCGTAGCAACGGCACCGGCATTTAGAGGGGGTGGATTGGCCAGCAACTTGATGCGTCGCGCCCTAACCACTCAATACTCACGGGGTGATATTCTTTCAATCCTCATTCCGGGAGAACCTTGGCTTAAAGCATTTTACGCCCGCTTCGGATATGCCGACACCTCACTGCCTGTTGTCTTCTCGTCGGCCAGCTCCTTCGACTTCGGCACGGGCGATGCACAGCAAGATTTAGCCATGGTGCGCATCATTCAGGTCAGTGCCTACTTGGAACAACAAGCGGCCGAACAGCCCAATTTAACGCTTGATTTCTACCTATCCGATACCGATCTTATCGCCAATTCAGGGCATTACCGCGTGGCAAAAGGGCAGGTATTGCGAGATAACACCCCTTGCAACACCACCTTCACACCAGCCGAATTGGTACTACACACCTTTTCAGCCCAACACCTCAACTGTCGATTGGTGGAGAGCATCGACTAATCGACACAACAAAGGCCGGAATTGCTCCGGCCTTTGTTGTGTATCGTTGTCAAGATCTATTTCTGGTGAAGCAGGAAGCACTCGATGGTATTCTCCATCAAGCAAGCAATGGTCATCGGACCAACACCTCCCGGAACCGGTGTAATCAGAGATGCCTTCGGCTCAATAGCCGCAAAGTCCACATCACCACACAACTTACCTGTCTCCGGATCACGGTTTACCCCCACGTCAATCACCACAGCACCTTCACGCACCATGTCAGCTGTAACGAATTTCGGACGACCCATGGCGACCACTAAAATATCAGCTCCCCGAGCCACCTCCGGCAGATTCTTGGTACGGCTATGGGTGATGGTAACCGTTGCATTCTCATCCAAAAGTAATTTCGCAACCGGAAGGCCAACAATATTACTGCGACCAATCACCACAGCCCGTTTGCCGGAAATTTCTACCCCTAAGTGCTTCAGAATCTTAATAATACCCTTGGGCGTACAGGGAAGGATACACGACTGTTTTTGCCACAAGGCGGCCACATTGAGCGGATGGAAGCCATCCACATCTTTGTCTCGGCGGATCGCCCCAATCACTTTCTCCTCGCTAATATGCTTTGGCAAAGGAAGTTGAATGAGAATACCATCCACGGTAGTATCGGCATTCAGTTGATCGATCAAGGTCAGCAATTCCGCCTCCGTAAGATCGGCCGACCGCCGAATTGTCGTATTACGAATACCCACCTCGGCCGCTGCTTTGGCTTTGCCGGTCACATAGGAGACACTTCCTGGATCTTCGCCAACTAAAATCACCACCAAATGGGGCACACGTCCATATTTACTTTCAAATCCAGCCACCTCACCGGCCATCTTCGCCTTGAGTTGGATGGAAATTTCTTTACCACTGATAATCATACGTCTATCTATAATTTTATTGTTATTTTTCAAAAGCCTGATGGCCAATATCCGTCCGATGGAAAAGGGCTTCGCAACGAATTTTATCCACCTCGTGCAATGCCTGCTGACGTGCTTCACAGAGTGTAACGCCTTGCCCCACAACGATCATCACGCGACCACCTGCCGTGCACAATGAATCCCCTTGACGAGCAGTCCCCATGTGATAAAGTGTGGCTTCGACATCCTCCGTCCCCGCTATTACTACCCCTTTCGGGTAGGCATCAGGATAACCTTTGGAGGCTAAAACGATCCCCAAGGTGGCGAAATCATGCCACTCCAATTCACCGGGGTCACGCCCTTCGGCCACCGCACAGCAGATCGCGCAGAGGTCACTCTTCAACCGTGGCAAGACCACTTCGGTCTCAGGATCTCCAAAGCGCGCATTGAATTCGATGACCTTGATGCCATCAGAGGTTTTCATCAATCCCCCATACAGCACCCCCGTAAAAGGAGACCCTTCAGCCACCAAAGCACGCGCCGTAGGTTCTAATATCGTATGTAGGGCTATCGCCTGCTCAGCCTCCGAAATAAACGGAACGGGGGAATAAGCCCCCATGCCTCCCGTATTCGCCCCTTTGTCCCCATCGTAAGCGCGTTTATGATCCTGTGCCAGCACCATGGGACGCACCGTCTCGCCGGCAACAAAACACATAAACGAAAACTCCGGCCCTTGGAGAAACTCCTCTATCACCACCTTGCCTTTGCCAAAGCGATCATCTAAAAGCATCTCACGCAAGGCCTGTTCCGCCTCCGCCTTCGATTCGGCAATCACAACACCCTTGCCGGCCGCAAGGCCATCATATTTCAACACTGTCGGCAATGGATGAGCATTCACATAAGCAAGTGCCTCTGCATAATCGGTGAAAGTATGAAAAGTTGCCGTTGGAATGTTATATTTGACCATCAATTCTTTGGCAAATTCTTTACTCGACTCAATGCGAGCCGCCTTTTGCGTTGGGCCAAAGATCCGCAAGCCCGCTTGACGAAAACGATCCACAATACCCATCGACAGCGCCACCTCAGGGCCTACGATGGTCAAATCAATCCGATGTTCCAGCGCAAATTGTTGCAACGCCTCCACCGCTGTATCCCGAATCGGCACACACTCCGCCAATGCTGCAATGCCGGCATTACCGGGTGCACAGAAGAGTTGTTCCACCAACGGAGAGCGCTTCAGAGTAGCTACAATCGCGTGACAACGGCCGCCGCCACCTATAACCAATACTTTCATCTAAACTATTGCTAAAAACGGTCTATCATTTCACAAAGATAGTAATAATCTTCTTAATGCTTAAAGTGGCGTTCACCGGTAAAGAGCATCGCAATACCCTCCTCGTTGGCTTTGCGCACAGAATCTTCATCGCGGACACTTCCACCGGGTTGGACAATAGCGGTCACGCCATATTCGGCAGCCAATGAAACGCAATCATCAAAGGGGAAGAAGCCATCGGAAGCCAAAATAATTCCCGTGGTAACACCCTTGGCCCGCGCCTGTTTCAGGGCAATCTCTGCCGACCCAATCCGATTCATCTGGCCAGCCCCAACGCCCAAAGTTTGTCCATTTTTAACCGCTATAATTGCATTGGATTTCACATGTTTAACAATATGCCAACCAAATGAAAGATCAGCCCATGCTGTTGCCTCCGGCTGTTTGGTGGTAACACACATAGTAGCTTCCACTTCGCGCGTGGTGCGATCAACCTCCTGCACCAACAGCCCACCGTTGACGCTGACATATTGCAACGGAATCTGCTCATCGCGGGTCATCTTCACCTCTAAAAGCCGTAAATTTTTCTTCGTACAAAGCACCTCCAACGCCTCCGGTTCAAAGGCCGGAGCCATGATAATCTCTAAAAAAATCGGCTTCATCAAGGTCGCAAGCGCCTTGTCAACAGGTCGATTCACCGCCACAATACCCCCAAAAATACTCGTTTTATCCGCTTCATAGGCCTTCGTCCAAGCCTCTGCCACATCACGGCCAGAAGCTGCACCGCAAGGGTTCATATGCTTCAACCCCACACAGAAAGGTTCGTCAAATTCACGAAGTATAGAGAGCGCCGCATTGGCATCCTGTATATTATTGTAAGACAACTCCTTGCCATGCAACTGTTTCGCAAAAGCAAGCGAATAGGGAACCTCAGTAGGTTGTCGATAAAATGTCGCCTGTTGGTGCGGATTCTCACCGTAACGCAACGACTGCACCTGATCAAACTCCAAGAAGAGCTTTTCGTTCAGCCCCGCCTGTGCCCGCATATAAGTGGCTATCATCGTATCATATTCTGCGGTATGCGTAAACGCTTTGGCGGAGAGGATAAGGCGCGTTTCGCGGGTTGTGTTGCCTGCGACCGTGATTTCCGCCAAAACACGTTCATAGTCCGATGGATCACAGACCACCGTCACATCATTGAAATTCTTGGCGGCACTACGCAACATCGAAGGGCCTCCGATGTCAATATTTTCAATCGCATCGGCCATCTTCACACCAGGCGTTTCAATCGTCTGGCGGAATGGATAGAGATTTACACAGACCAAGTCTATCAACTCTATCCCATTTTCACGAAGCGCGTCCATGTGCGCGGGGGAATTTCGACGAGCCAAAAGGCCACCGTGCACCTTCGGATGGAGGGTTTTGACCCGACCATCACAGATTTCGGGGAAACCCGTCACCTCGCTAATATTGATCACCTCCACCCCATTTTGCTGGAGGAGTTTCATCGTACCTCCGGTGGCAATGACCTCCCAGCCTGCCTCCTTTAAGGAGCGGGCGAATGCCACAACACCCGTTTTGTCGCTGACACTAATTAATGCCTTCATCTATTTTAGCTTACTTAACCATTTTTTTACTGTTTCAATATAGAGCGGATGTTCCAACGCATGAATCTGTCGTTCCAATTCCGCCAAATCGTTGCCCTCATAAGGGAAGGAGTGCTGAGCAACAATACGCCCACCATCTAACGAAGCATCAACCTCATGAATGGTGACCCCGAAGACCCGAACGCCATATTCAAAGGCATCACGAATTGCATGCGCCCCCTTAAATGCCGGAAGCAGAGAGGGATGGATGTTGAGTATCCGCCCCGCATAGGCCGTTAAAAGCACCGATGAAAGGATGCGCATGTAGCCCGCCAAGCAGATCAAATCAACGTTTCGCTGATCCAGTTGTTGCACGATCTGCTGCTCATAATCGGCCTTGGAGGCGTATGTCTTCGGCGAAAAGCAAAAACAAGCGACCCCCAACCTATGTGCCCGTGTAACAACCGGTGCATCCGGTTGATCACAAACGAGCAACACCGCTTCGGCCGGAATCTCACCGCGCTGGCAAGCCACCACCAAAGCCTCGAAATTGGAGCCATTGCCGCTGGCAAACAGAGCGATTTTTTTCATCGGATCTCCACCCCTTCTGTGGCTGAAATATGTCCAATAACAGTAGCCTGCTCACCCTGTTCGGTCAAGATACGAATCGCTTTTTCAGCCTCTTTGGCATCCAAAGCAATCACCATACCCACGCCCATATTGAAGATGTTAAACATCTCACGGTGAACAAGGTGTCCATGTTTTTCCAAGAAACGGAAGGTCGGCAGAATCGTCCACGACCCCTCGTTGATGACAATTCCTTGTCCCTGTTGGAGAATACGCGGAATATTTTCATCAAAACCGCCACCGGTAATATGACTAATGCCATGGACATCACAGTTGTGAATGACCTCCAAAACCTGCTTCACATAGATTCGGGTCGGCGTAAGCAACACCTCACCCAACGGTCGATCGCTCAATTCGGGATAGACCTTTTTTAGATCCAAACCGGCATCTGCAACGATCTTACGCACCAAACTAAAGCCGTTTGAATGAACCCCGCTGGAGGCAATACCCACCAAGACATCACCTACACTAACCTTCGATCCATCAATGAGTTTTGATTTTTCAACCACACCACAAGTGAAGCCTGCAATATCGTATTCGCCCCCTGCATACATTCCGGGCATTTCGGCTGTTTCGCCTCCAATCAGGGCACAACCGGCCTGACGACACCCTTCAGCAACACCCGCAACTATCGCTTCGATTTTTGCGGGTTCATTGTGTCCCACGGCAATATAATCGAGAAAAAACAGCGGCTCTGCACCTTGTGCCAGCACATCGTTCACACACATCGCCACTGCATCAATGCCGATGGTATCATGTTGATCCAGCTCAAAAGCAAGTTTCAATTTTGTGCCAACGCCATCCGTGCCGCTGACCAACACCGGCTCTTTCACCTGAAGTGCCGAGAGATCGAACATTCCACCGAAAGCCCCAATATTACCCATCACGCCCAAGCGCGAAGTGGAGGCAACATGTTTTTTGATGCGACGCACCACATCGTAGCCCGCTTCAAGATTAACTCCTGCCTGCTCATAACTCTTTGCCATATCTTCTTTCTTTAAATAATCTACAATAATTTGTTAACATTTATCCTCTTTATTGGCCTCTGCAACACTTTGATAGAGGGCTGTCGGATAGCGCCCCGAGAAGCAAGCCAAACACAACTCCGAGCGACCACCTGCTTTGAATAGCGCTTCCGGAGACAAAAAGGCCAAAGAATCAGCGTGCATCATCTCACGCACCTCCTCCACCGTGTGTTGGGCACGAACCAACTCCTCGTAGGTAGAAATATCAACCCCATAAAAGCAAGGAGCAATTATCGATGGACTCGCAATACGGACGTGAACACTCACTGCCCCCGCCGCTTTGAGCATTGTCACAATACGCCGCGAGGTCGTCCCCCTGACCACCGAATCATCAATCAATGCCACCCGTTTACCCCGCACGATACTCTTGACCGCCGAAAGTTTCATCCGCACACCCTTCTCACGCAACGCCTGAGAGGGTTGAATAAAGGTGCGGCCAATGTATTTATTCTTGATCAGCCCCATTTCATAAGGAATGCCGCTGGCCTCGCTATAACCGATGGCCGCGCTCAAACTCGAATCGGGCACGCCCACCACAATATCCGCCTCGGCAGGTGCCTCCTGATAGAGCAGTCGTCCGGTTTGCTTGCGGAAAGAGTGAACGTTACAACCCTCAATATCACTATCCGGACGTGAAAAGTAGATGTACTCCATCGCACACATCAAGTGACGTTTATACATCGAATAATCGCAACTACGCAGACCGTGATCATCAATGGTGACAATCTCTCCCGGCTCTACATCCCTGACGAATTCCGCCCCGATCACATCGAAGGCACACGTCTCGCTGCTGACTACATAACCATCACCCAAACGACCAATAGAGAGCGGTCGCAGACCATATTTGTCACGACAAGCATAGATCCGGTGCGCCGTCATGATCAAGAAGGCAAATGCGCCCTCTAACATATTGAGCGCCTCCATAATGGCATAAATACGTGGTCGTCCAACATTATGGGTCTCTTTCTTGATCAGGTGTGCTAAAATTTCACTATCCGAAGTGGACTGAAACAGACTGCCTTTATCTTCCAAATAGCGCACCAACAATTTGGAATTGACCAAATTGCCATTATGAGCCATCGCAAAATCACCCGTATTATGACGAAATAGGAAGGGCTGAACATTCTCCATGCCACCACCACCGGTGGTAGAGTAACGCACGTGTCCAATGGCGCGATCCCCTGCAAGCTTAGAGAGCCGATCTTCACGGAACACCTCCGTCACCAATCCTTCACCCTTCACCCGATGGAAAGCCCCTGTATCGTCCACACTCACAATCCCGCAGCCCTCTTGACCACGATGTTGCAAGGCGTGTAGCCCGTAATAGGTGAGTGAGGAGGCATTGGGCACGCCGAAGACACCGAAAACGCCGCACTCCTCGTGCAACTCCCGATCGTCTACCGAACACATGATGTTGTCTATCATGTTATTTTTCCAGATTTTTGAGACGACTCAAGATCTCCTCATAGGCCTCACGCACCCGACCCAAATCACGACGGAAGCGATCTTTATCTAACTTCTCATTGGTGGTCATATCCCACAGACGGCACGTATCTGGCGAAATCTCGTCAGCCAAGACAATCTCCCCATCCAAGGTGCGCCCAAATTCAATCTTGAAGTCTACCAAGGTGATATTCATTCGCTTAAATAGATCTATAAGCACCTCATTGATGCGAGCCGTCATGGCATAGATCTGCTCCAACTCCTCATAGGTCACCACCCCCAAAGCCACGGCGTGGTGGTCATTGATCAGTGGATCGCCCAATTCGTCTTTCTTATAGCAAATATCAAAAATCACATTCGAAGGCTTCATGCCCTCCTCCAAACCCAAGCGCTGTGCCATAGAACCGGCGATCACGTTGCGCACAATCACCTCCAAAGGGATGATCTGCACCCGTTGACAGATTTGGTCACGGTCGTTGATGGTCTCCAAGTAGTGCGTCTTGATGCCTGCTTGGTGCAGGTAGTGGAAGATAATCGTTGAGATCTCATTATTGAGCACGCCCTTGTTGTCGATCGTTGCTTTTTTGATGTTGTTGAAGGCGGTAGCCGCATCTTTATAGTGCATGATAATCTTAGTAGGATCATCAGTAAGGAAGACCTGTTTGGCCTTGCCTTCATAGAGCATTTCGAGCTGTTTCATCTTTATTGTATTTGATTTTTAAAATTTATTTTTTTGGAAATAGGCAACCGCATGGTGGAAAATCGCTTGCTCTTTATTGCCGTAAATATTCTTCATTAGATTAGATTCGTAGCGTTCGGTGTGTCCCATTTTACCCAAAATCTGACCATCACGGCTGACAATACCCTCAATGGCATCTTGCGAACCATTGGGATTGAAAGGAGCTTCGGACGTTGGATTGCCGGCCAAATCGGCATACTGGAAGGCCACCTGACCGTTGGCAAACAATTCAGTCGCCAACTGCTCGCTAACCACAAATTTACCCTCCCCATGGCTGACAGCTATGGTGTGACACGCTCCGACTTCAAATCCGGCCAGCCAAGGCGAATTGACCGAGGCCACACGCGTACAGACCATTTGGGAGATGTGGCGATTGATGTCGTTGCGGAACAAGGTGGGCGAAGCAGGTGTCACCTGCCCCAAGCGGCCATAAGGCAGCAACCCCGATTTCACCAAGGCTTGGAAGCCGTTGCAGATGCCCAAAATCAAGCCCCCCCGCTCTATCAAACGATGTATTTCGGCCGTAATAGTTGGGTGTGCAAGTACATTGGCTATAAACTTGCCACTTCCATCGGGTTCATCGCCCGCAGAGAAGCCTCCAGACAGCACAAAAATATGGCACGTGGAAAGGCAACGCCCCATCGTCTCAATAGACTGAGAAATAGCATCTTGATCTAAATTACAAAAGACCGTAGAGACCACCTTCGCACCGGCCTTGCGGAAGGCTCGAGCAGTGTCGTAATCGCAATTCGTACCCGGGAAAACAGGCAGGTAGGCGGTGGGATGTTCCACCGCAACACCCGGATAGGTGAATGAACACGTGGTCGGCATTTCGCTCCGCACCGATGCAATAGAACGCCCTTTATCGGGATAGATGGTGGCAAAACGCGCTGTATTGGCACGATATAATTTATCCAAAGAGATGGACACACCATTGATAATCAATCTATCCGCAGAGATTGTGCGTCCCAAAAGTTCGATATTGGGTGCATCCAATTCAACCCTACTCTCCACGACCACAGAGCCGTAGAGTGAGCGGAAGAGTTCGTTTTCATCCACCCGAATATCCACTCCAATGTTGTTTCCAAAGGCCATCTTGGCCAGTGCCTCGCTCAGCCCACCAAAGCCCAAAGCCCATGCAGAACAGCATTGATTTTTGGCGATGGCATCACTCACAAAGGCAAAATTTTGTTTCAAAAGGTCGGTATCGGGCATATAGTTCGCACGGGGAGTGTGCCGAATCAGGTAGAGAAAATTACCTGCGGCCTTCAGGTCGGTCGAGATCACCCGTGCGGCATCCACCGTGGTGATGCCAAAGGCAATCAAGGTCGGCGGCACATCTAACTCCTGAAAAGTGCCACTCATCGAATCTTTGCCTCCGATAGACGGCAGTCCCAACTCCACCTGCATACGAAGTGCGCCCAGCAGTGCCCCCAGCGGCTTGCCCCACGAACGCGGGGTCTTCATGCGCTCGAAATACTCTTGGTAAGAGAAGCGCATCTTTTCATAGCAACCACCGGCAGCAACAACCTTCGTGCAGGCATCAACCACCGCATAAGCGGCCCCGTGATAAGGACTCCACGAGGTCAAGAACGGATTAGCGCCATAGGCCATCATACTGGCTGTATCGGTATAACCATTGACGGGTAATTTTTGCACCGACACTTGCGTTTCAGAACATTGTGTAATTCCACCAAAGGGCATCAACACCGTTGAAGCTCCAATCGTGGAGTCAAACATCTCGATCAGCCCCTTTTGACAAACCACATTATCATCGGCCAAATTACATTCCATCCGCTCCTCAAGTGTCGCACCAGCCATCGGACGCACAAAGGGATCACGCTCCTCCACAGCTGCAATTTCAGCCTCAGCATAGTGTTTCGCCCCCGCACTGTCAATAAATTCACGCGCTAAATCGACCACCAACTCACCCTTGTCATACATCCGAAGACGCTTGGTATCGGTCACATCCGCCACATGGGTCGCTTCAATATTCTCTTCCCTGCAATAGCGCAGAAACTGCTCTTTATCCGTAGCCTCAATCACCACCGCCATGCGCTCTTGCGACTCGCTGATAGCCAACTCTGTGACATTTAGACCATTATATTTTACCGGAACGCGATCAATCCAAATATCCAAGCCATCGGTTAATTCCCCGATGGCCACACTGACACCACCTGCACCAAAGTCATTCGACTTCTTGATCAGGCGCGTCACCTCCGCCCGACGGAAAAGACGTTCCAACTTACGCTCCTCAGGGGCATTGCCCTTTTGAACTTCGCTACTACACATCTCCAAGGAGTTGACCGTATGTTCTTTGGAAGCACCTGTTGCGCCACCTACGCCATCACGACCAGTACGGCCTCCCAACAAAATAATGACATCGCCCGGGATAGGTGTTTCACGGCGGACATTATCTGCACGGACAGCACCCACCACAGCGCCCACTTCGAGGCGTTTGGCCAAGTAACCCGGATGATACATTTCACGCACATGCGTGGTTGCCAAGCCGATTTGGTTGCCGTAACTCGAATAGCCGGCAGCGGCTTTCCGGCTGATGGTTCGTTGAGGCAACTTTCCCGGAAGGGTATCAGCAATCGGCGCATAGATGTTACCAGCCCCTGTCACCCGCATCGCCTGATAGACATAACTTCGACCTGACAATGGATCACGAATGGCTCCACCCAAGCAGGTAGAAGCACCCCCAAAGGGTTCTATTTCCGTGGGGTGATTATGGGTTTCATTCTTAAATTGCAACAACCATTTTTCTGGTGTGCCATCGACATCAACATCAACAAAAACACTGCATGCATTATTCTCTTCACTCACCTCCAAATCGGCCAAGAGCCCTCTTTTACGCAGATAACGCGCCCCAATGGTGGCTAAATCCATCAGGCAGATGCTTTTATGTTCTCGTCCCAATTCACGACGGATCGTGAGGTAAAGGGTCAGTGATGATTCTATTTCGCGCTTCACAAAAGACTCCTCCACGGTGATATTTTTCAACTCGGTGGTGAAGGTTGTATGGCGGCAGTGGTCACTCCAATAGGTGTCTAAAATCTGCAACTCGGTTTGGTAGGGGTCGCGTCCCTCCTTTTGGAAATAGGCAACCACCTCGCGCAGGTCATCAGCATTCATGGCCAGTCCATGGGTCTGACAATAAGTAGCCAAATCACGCTCGTGCATCGCTCTAAACCCCTGCAACACAGGAACGGGCTGCACCGCGGCATCTGCTCGCTCAGAGAGTACGCTCAGATCTTTCTCACGCGACTCTACCGCATTGATATAGTAGTGTTTTACCCGTGCCAACTCCTCCGCAGAGAGCGCGGGGGTAAAAAGCAACAGGCGGGAACTCCGGATGCGTATATCGGCACTCGGATCGAGCAACCGCACACAGTCAACGGCTGAAGCCGCACGCTGATCAAATTGACCGGGGACATACTCCACCGCAATATAGGATTGCCCCGCCAACTCACATTGATCAGATACACAGTCGGTCACCACCTCACCAAAAACCCCGTAGCGGCTCTTGGCAATCAACTCAGACGAAAAGCCAAAGAGATCGTAGGCGTTAATCAAGCGCAGGTCTGTCAAGCAGAGGTGTAGATTTTCGTTGAAATCCTGACGAAGGCTCTCTGCCTCAACGCGAAATGCAGGCTGTTTCTCTACAAAAATACGGTAATTCTTCATTATCTAAGGTTGTCTTTTATTGTACAAATCGGTCACCCCACTTTTGTTGATATTCCGCCAAAGTGAGGTTTGTAAAGGTGATATGTCCCATTTTACGCTTGGGCTTACTGATGGTTTTGCCATAGAGGTGAACAGCCACATCGGGATGATTTTCGACAGCCAACTCCGTAGCCGTTGTAAGATCTTGTCCCAAGATGTTTTTCATGATCGTGGGTGCAAGCAGTTGTGGCACTTCAAGGGGCAACCCCAAGAGGTAGCGCGCCCATTCACGAAATTGATTGGTCGAACAGCCTTCAATGGTGTAATGACCACTATTGTGGGGACGCGGTGCCATCTCATTGAAATAAAAATGGCCATCGCGCACAAAGTATTCGATGGCTAAAATCCCTCGATAGCCACACGAGGTCATAAATTGCTCGCTCAAAGTCACCATCTGCCGCAACGTTTCGGGTTGCATCATGGCCGGAACGACACACAGATCCAAGATTCCATCGCGATGTATGTTGCGCCCAACGGGAAAATGGATCGTCTGTTGCCCATCGTTCACCAAAATCATACTGGCCTCATAATCAAAGGCTACAAACTCCTCCAAGATACACGGCACAGATAGCAACGGAAGGGCTTTCGACTGGTCACAGTCATCACGTAACACCACCTGACCATGACCATCATAACCCATGGTGCGGGTCTTCAGCACACAAGGATAGCCGATTTCAGCAACCGCACAACGCAAGGAGGCCTGATCATCCACAGCGGCAAAAGCAGGCGTGGTCAATCCATGTTCACGGGCATTGGTCTTCTCCCGCAAGCGATCTTGAGAGTCATATAAAGGCTTGAATCCCTGAGGAATATTATATTTCTGCGTCAGCGGAATAAGCACATCTCCGGGGACATTCTCAAATTCATAGGTCACCACATCGCTACGACGGCAAAGCGTGTCCAAAGCTGTTGCATCATCATAAGCCGCAACAATATGCTCATCGCTGAGACGAAAAGCAGGTGCTTCGGGGTCAGGATCAAGGGCTATCGTCTGCGCACCCAGTCGATGAATTTCATCAATGAGCATCAGTCCCAACTGACCACCTCCTATAATACCGATCGTCTTCATGGGTTAAAGTTCAGTGGCCAGTACATCGGCTGTTTGTTGAGCACGGAAAGCATCGAGACGTGCGGCCAAAGCCGAATCGTGTAGCGCCAAGATGGAGCAAGCCAAGAGTGCGGCATTCTTCGCGCCATTGATCGCCACCGTAGCCACAGGGATACCGGCCGGCATCTGCACGATGGAGAGCAGGGAATCCAATCCATTGAGGGCTCGCGACTTCACCGGAACACCAATCACCGGAAGCGAAGTCATCGCCGCCACCATCCCGGGCAAATGCGCAGCACCACCGGCACCGGCAATCAGGACATCAAGTCCACGTTCCCGCGCTGTCTTGGCATAAGAGACCAACAAATCGGGTGTACGATGTGCACTAACCACGCGCTTTTCACAAGGGACACCTAACTCCTCTAATAAACTCACGGCATCAGCCATCACCTCATAGTCACTTTTAGAGCCCATAATTACGCCTACCTTCATATCTTGGTTTTTTAAAATTTCAATAAAAAGACAAACCGCTACAACATTGCTGTCATAGCGGTTCGATCTATCTTCACATCATACGGAGCTGATGTATCTACATATACGGCACGCCCTATTTCGCACCTGTAATTTGGCACATAAGAGGCTGTGAGCCCTTTTTGCCACTCTCGATGATGTATGTGGGTCATTCGTTTCATATTCTTCGGTTATCCCCTTTTTTGAATTTCAGGTGGGGTTACGGAACACGATACAAAAGTAGTATTATTTGGTCATTTGGCCAAATATCATGCGAGAAAGTGTGAACAATATCTCAACATTATTTCGCCTTGGTTTCACAGTAAGCACAACGGTAAGCGTCATCCACTTTTCGGAAAAGCTGATTGACATCTTCGGTAGCCGAAATACAGCGTTTATTGGGACATTGCATCTGGTCAACGATCAGATCCGCCGCAAGTACCGGCGTGGATGGCAAGGGTCGATTTTCATCTGCCCATTGCAGTAATTTATAAATCAGCGCCATCCGCACAAACTTACCATTTTCCACCTGACGGAAGTAGGCCGCACGCGGATCATTATCTACCGCTCGCGTAATTTCGTTCACCCGAGGCAGAGGGTGCAAAATACGCATCGTTGGACGCGCTGTTTTCAGCTTTTCAGGATCTAAAACAAAGCTATCCTTGACCCGATCAAACTCCTCTTCATCGAAAAATCGCTCCTTCTGCACACGGGTCATATAGAGAACATCCAACTCCGGCATCACCTCCTCCATGGTTTGCACCTCTCGATATTGCAAATGTGTGGCATCACAGAGTTCATGAAGCATATAGTCGGGCAATTTCAACTCATCAGGCGCAATCAGGATCACCTTCACCCCCTGATAACGAGAGAGCGCACGCAACAACGAATGTACCGTACGGCCAAACTTCAAATCACCGCAAAAGCCTATGGTAAAGTGATCTAAGCGTCCCTGTTCACGCTTGATGGTCAACAGATCGGTCAGCGTTTGCGTGGGGTGACTATGACTGCCATCACCGGCATTGATGACCGGAATGCCCGCATATTGCGAAGCCACAAGAGGTGCTCCCTCTTTGAAGTGACGCATGGCAATAATATCGGCAAAACAGCGCACCACACGCACGGTATCGGCCACCGTCTCCCCTTTGGAAACCGAGGAGGAGGCCGCATCGGAGAAGCCGATGACACTGCCCCCAAGTTCCAGCATCGCCGAGGTGAAACTCAAGCGGGTACGGGTACTGGGTTCATAAAAAAGAGTGGCTAATTTTTTGCCTTTGCACACCTCGCTATATTGGGCTCGATGGGCAATAATCTCCTCTGCTAAGGCGATAATCTCTGCGGTTTCATCAACCGTAAGATCAGTTGGATCAATCAAATGACGCATAGCTTTCTTCGATTTAGGAACTTATTTAATGTGGCTCATTGGGGCCTTAAAACTGCCAACTTTCGTCAGAGGGGTTGTTGCGAAAAGCGATCAATCGCTGTTTATTCTCCGCTTTGAGGTAGCCCTCAGCAACCGCGACATCCACCAGCACATCCAAATTAGCCAAACTATAATTGGTGACCCCCGCCTCTTTCATGCGGTCGATCCCCTTTTGCATGCCATAAGTGAAGATGCTCACCACCCCCAACACCTCAGCACCAGCAGCACGTAACACCTCTACCACCTCAATGCACGAGCCGCCTGTGGAGATCAGATCTTCAACCACCACCACCTTTTGGCCTTTTTCCAACCGGCCTTCAATTTGGTTGCCACGGCCGTGATCCTTCGACCCACTCCGCACATAGCCCATCGGCAGATCCAAAAGTGTGGCGACAATCGCCGCATGGGCAATGCCTGCGGTGGAAGTACCCATCAGCACCTCGCAATCAGGGTATCGCTCACGAACAACCTGAGCCAGCCCAGCTTCAACATGTTTCCGCACCTCAACAGCTGTCAAGGTCAGTCTATTGTCGCAATAGATAGGACTTTTAATGCCGCTTGCCCAAGTAAACGGTTGTTCGGGGCGGAGGAATACCGCGCCGATAGAGAGCAGGTCTCTTGCAATTTCTCTTTCCATAATCAACTTTTATTTATCTATTTTCTAATGCCTGGCGCAAAAGAGCCTCGACCTCTTCTTTATAAATACCACCCTCGTGCACCTTTTTTTCATCCACATAGAAGGTTGGAACATAATAATAATCGTACTGGTCGGCAATTTCAGGCTTTTCAGTCTCCTCGATCCGCTCAATTTCAATCTGCGCATAATCAGGTTGTTCTTGCAATTCAGCAAGATAGGCAAATGCCTTTTTGCAAAAAGGACATTGACGCTGATAGAATAATTTGATCTTTTTCATCGCACACAATTTATTTTACAAATTCAGCCACACAACGGTGATAAGCAGCCACCGGATCAGCAGCAGCCGTAATTGGTCGCCCGACAACGATGTAGTCCGAGCCTATCTCTTTGGCACGGGCAGGGGTGGTAATCCGCACTTGATCAGCCGACTCCCCATCAGCAAAACGCACGCCAGGGGTCACCGTGAGGAACTCCGTTCCACAAGCAGCTTTGACCATACCGGCCTCCAAAGGGGAGCAGACCACACCATCCAGTCCGGCCTCCTTGGCATTGCGTGCATAGCGGACAATGGTGTCGTTTATGGTCGCACCGATCAGCAGTTCATGTTGCATCCGCTCCTCACTGGTGGAGGTGAGCTGGGTGACGGCAATCAGTAGTGGACGGCTGCCATCGGCACGCGTCAACCCCTCCAAAGCGGCACGCATCATGTCGATCGTTCCAGCCGCATGGAGGTTACACATATCTACATCCAAATGTGTAAGGACAGCCATCGCCTTCTTGACCGTATTGGGAATATCGTGCAACTTCAGATCCAGAAAGATCCGATGTCCACGACGTTTAATTTCGCGAACAATGGCCGGCCCTTCGGCATAAAATAGTTCCATACCGATCTTCACAAAAGGGCGCTCATCGGCGAAGCGGTCGAGAAAGGAAAAAGTATCGGCTGCGCTACTAAAGTCGCAAGCAATAATCACATCTCTTTGGGTCTGCATATTTTTCTATTTTATGATTCCTATAATTTCTTGTAAATGGTGAATATTCAATCGTTCCATCTCTGCCGGTAGGCTTTCAATGATCTCTTTGCAGGCATAGGGATTGCGCAAATTTGCGGCTCCAACCTGCACTGCGGTAGCTCCTGCCATCATCATCTCGATCACATCTTGGGCACAACCAACACCACCGCAACCCATAATCGGAATCCGACACGCCTGTGCAACTTGGTAAACCATCCGCACCGCTACCGGAAAGATCGACGAACCGGAGAATCCACCCATCGTATTGGCCACAACAGGCTTCCGCCGCGCAACATCAATCCGCATGCCCAGCAGCGTATTGATCAAGCAGATACCATCTGCACCAGCCGCCTCACATGACCGAGCAATCGACACAATATCGGTCACATTGGGGCTCAATTTGATATAGACCGGTTTGGTGGTCACGGCCTTGACCGCACGGGTGATTTCAGCCGCCGCTTCGGGCGAAGTGCCGAAGCTCATCCCTCCGTGCCGCACATTGGGACAGGAGACATTGACCTCGATGATTCCGACCTGCGGTTCACGATCCATCAGCGCACAGCAAAAAACATACTCCTCGACCGAAAATCCACTAATATTGGCAATAACCGGTTTATGAAAAAATTGCTTCAGCCGCGGCAGTTCTTCGGCAATAACCGCCTCTACACCCGGGTTTTGCAACCCCACGGCATTGATCATACCGGCAGTACATTCAGCAATACGAGGGGTAGGATTACCAAAACGCGGATCACGCGTTGTCCCCTTGAAGGAGAATGAGCCCAAAATATTGAGGTCATAGAAATCTTTCATCTCATTGCCATAGCCAAATGTGCCACTGGCAGGAATCACGGGGTTATCCAAGTGTAATCCACTCAGAGTAACCGATGTATCTATTTTATAGGACGCACTCATTTTTCTTTTCTTACCAAATAATCTCCTCCTTGGTCATCACCGGTCCCTCTTTACAGATCCGTTTAGCACCCTGTTTGGTTTGACACGTACAGCCCATGCAGACCCCAAAACCACACCCCATACGCTCCTCCAAACTCAGCTGACCGGAGGTGGTGGTCGTTTCACACAAAGCGCGGAGCATTGGCAAAGGTCCACAAGCATAGAAGTAGTCGTAATCAAGAGCGTCATCGGCAAGGAGTGTCGTCACAAAACCTTTGTGGCCGGCCGTTCCATCCGCAGTAGCCACAAAAACGGAAGCTCCCAAAGCACGAAATTCATCCACATAGAAGAGTTCGGCGGCCGTATTGAAACCAAGGATCACACGAACCGTCTTTCCCTGAGCGATCAGCTGTCGCGCAAGGTGATAGAGCGGAGGAATACCAACGCCACCCCCCACAAGCAACGGTCGCGAGCAGTCAATTTGTGTCTCAAAACCATTGCCCAATCCGGTCAGCAGATCGAGTTTTTCACCGGCTCTCATCTGTGCCATCTGTGTCGTACCCGCGCCCACCACCTTATAAATCAGTGTAATCGTATGTTCGTCATAGTCACACACCGAAATCGGACGTCGCAAATAGTGCCCCGCCAATTCGATATTGACAAATTGACCAGAACGGGTGATGTACTGCGTGTCACCCTCCAACTGCATCCGATAGACACAGTCGGTGAGTGGCTCATTGCTCAACAGCGTATAGGTGTTCTTTTTATACATTATTTACTCGGCATCAATGGTCGAAACTCCCAAGGTGATCTCCTCCAAAACATCCAACAGCACCTTGACCGTCTCGAGGGCAGTAAAGACTGTGACGTTATTTTCAACCGCTGCACGACGGATTTCATAGCCGTCCAAGCGGGTATTATGCTGGTTGATGTCGATCGTGTTGATGACATAGCTCACGTGCCCTTGGCGCAACGACTCGATAATCTCATTACTGCCTTCGCTCAACTTGCGGCGCAAGCGCGTACGAATGCCATGTTGACGCAAAAATTCAGCAGTGCCGGTCGTCGCCTCGATATTGAATCCCAAGTCATAGAAACGCTTCACCAACGGAAGGGCATCAGGCTTATAGATGTCGGCGATGGTGACAAAGATCGTCCCATAATTCGAAACCGTCGTCCCTGAAGACTGAAGCGCCTTATAGAGTGCACGGGTGAGTTTATTGTCATAACCGATCGCCTCACCTGTGGATTTCATCTCCGGAGAGAGGTAAGATTCCATGCCGCTGATTTTGGAGAACGAGAAGGCCGGTGCTTTGACAAACCAACGCTTTTTCTCCTTACCATAGACCTCTGTAAAGCCTAATTCGGGTAGTTTTTTACCCAAAATCACCTGCGTGGCAATATGCGCCATCTGCACCCCTGTCGATTTGGAGAGAAACGGCACCGTACGCGAAGAGCGGGGATTGACCTCAATGATGTAGATCTTATCATTTTCGTCACAGATAAACTGTATGTTATAGAGGCCGATGATGCCGATACGAAGTCCCAAGCAGACGGTATAGTCGATGATCTTCTGCTTGGCTTGGGGCGAAACACTGAAGGTCGGATAGACGCTGATGGAGTCACCCGAGTGAATTCCGGTTTTCTCCACGTGTTCCATGATGCCGGGGATGAAGACCGACTCCCCATCACAAATAGCATCAACCTCCAACTCCTTGCCCAAAACGTAACGATCGACCAAGACCGGACTATCCTCATTCACATCTACCGCCGTTTGAAGATAGCCACGAAGGCGTTCCTCGTTACAGACGATCTGCATCGCACGACCACCCAAGACGTAACTCGGACGCACCAAAACCGGATAACCGATACGTGCGGCTGCACGAACACCAGCTTCGATGTCGATCACCGCCTCGGCTTCCGGCTGCGGAATATTGAGCTCCTCCATGATCTTTTCAAAGCAACCGCGATCTTCGGCATTACGAATAGCTTCGACACCCGTGCCGATGATCGGAACACCCAATGCCGCCAAAGGAGCGGCTAAGTTGATGGCTGTCTGACCGCCCAAAGAGACAATGATACCCTTCGGCTGTTCAAGACGGATGACATTCATCACATCCTCAACGGTCAACGGCTCGAAGTAAAGCTTGTCACTGGTAGTGTAGTCGGTAGAGACTGTTTCCGGATTATTATTGATGATAATCGCCTCGTAACCAGCTTCCTGAATCGACCAAATTGCATGGACAGTCGAGTAGTCGAATTCAACCCCCTGTCCAATTCGAATCGGCCCTGATCCGAGGACGATGATCTTCTCCCTGTCACTGACAATCGACTCATTCTCCTCTTCATAGGTGGAGTAAAAATAGGGTACATAGGCCGAAAATTCGCTGGCGCAAGTGTCGATCATTTTATAAACCGGGAAAATCTTGTGTTCCGCCCGTAGCAGGTACATCTCCTGCTCGGTTTTTCCCCACAGCTTACCGATGTATTTATCGCTAAATCCCATTCGCTTAGCATCATATAAAACTGCCAAATCCAGCGGATGTGCTTTGACTTCAGTCTCAAATTCAACGATATTTTTGATCTTCTCCAAGAAGAAAAAGTCGATTTTCGTCCGGTCATAGATCAAGGATAGATCCACTCCATTCCGAATCAGCTGAGCGATGGCATAGAGACGATCATCTCTTCCTTCGCGGATGTAGTCCAACATCTCATCATCCGACAGTCTATCAAATTTCTTGTTGTAGATATGACAAACGCCGGTCTCAAGAGAGCGGACAGCCTTCAGCAGACTCTCCTCCATGGTGCGACCAATGGACATCACCTCTCCGGTGGCCTTCATCTGTGTACCCAGTTTATTGCTGGCATCACTGAATTTATCGAAGGGGAAACGGGCTAATTTGGTGACAATATAGTCTAAAGCCGGTTCAAAACTGGCCGGCGTATTGGCGATGCGAATCTCGTCTAAAGTAAGCCCCACCGCGATTTTTGCACTCACACGGGCAATCGGATAACCGGTAGCTTTGGAGGCCAAGGCCGAGGAGCGCGAAACACGAGGGTTGACCTCGATCAAAAAGTAGCGGAACGAGAGTGGATCTAAGGCAAACTGAACATTACAGCCACCTTCGATCTTCAATTCACGAATAATCTTCAGTGCACTATCCCGCAACAACTGGTACTCTTTATTGGTCAACGTCTGACTCGGTGCTACCACCATAGAATCACCGGTGTGAACACCTACGGGATCAATATTTTCCATGTTACAAATGGCGATGGCCGTATCATTACGATCACGGATTACCTCATATTCGATCTCCTTGTAACCCTTGATGCTCTTTTCCACCAACACCTGATGAACAGGGGAGAGCAACAGCGCATTACGCATCAGCTCGCGAAACTCCTCTTCATTGTCAGCAAAACCGCCACCTGTACCCCCTAAGGTATAGGCCGGGCGAAGCACGACAGGGTAGCCTATTTTTACGGCAGCCTCCAAACCCTCCTTCATCGTTGAAGCGATCACCGAAGCCAAAACCGGCTCTCCCAAAGAGACACAAAGCTCCTTGAAAAGTTTGCGGTCTTCGGCACGTTCAATGCTTTCGAAGGAGGTGCCCAAAATTTCTACCTGACACTCCTCCAAGATCCCTTTTTTAGCCAACTGCACGGCTAAATTCAAGCCCGTTTGGCCTCCCAACCCCGGAACGATGGCATCAGGACGTTCAAAACGGATGATCTTAGCCACATACTCCAGTGTCAAGGGTTCCATATAGACTTTGTCTGCAATGTGGGTATCGGTCATAATGGTGGCCGGATTGGAGTTAACCAAAACCACCTCATAACCCTCCTCTTTGAGGGCAAGGCAGGCTTGTGTGCCCGCATAATCAAATTCAGCGGCCTGGCCGATCACAATCGGGCCAGAACCGATCACCATGATTTTATTTATGTCTGTTCTTTTAGGCATTTTTACTCTCCTCCATCATTTTAATAAACGTATCGAACAAATAGGCGCTGTCTTGTGGCCCGGGCGCACTTTCGGGATGATACTGCACCGAGAAGACCCGATCCGCACGACACTGAAGGCCTTCTGCAGTCTGATCCAAAAGATTCACGTGGGTCAATTCAAGTCCTGTATCTTTCAGAGAATCCATATCGACAGCAAAGCTATGATTTTGACACGTAATTTCGATCTTTCCTGTGGATAGACACTTCACCGGATGATTCCCGCCGCGGTGGCCAAACTTCATCTTGAAGGTTTTCGCACCATAGGCCAACGCAATCAGTTGGTGTCCTAAGCAGATGCCGAAGATCGGCAACCGTCCGCGTAGTTGACGAATCGTCTCAATAACCGACTGCACCTGCTCCGGATCACCCGGTCCATTGGAGAGGAATAAACCATCGGGGCGAAAGGCCATGATCTCCTCAACAGTCACATTTGCGGGGACAACGGTCACATTGCAACCTTTTGCATTTAACTTGCGGATGATATTATATTTAATGCCACAATCAATGGCCACCACATCAAATTTATGGTTTGGCGTACGTGAAAACCAACGCTTTTTACAGCTCACACGTGCCACCACATCGGTGGGGATCGTGTAGGCCCTCAGTCGTTCAAGTGCCTCCTGCTGAGGGGTATCGGCAGCGGTGATGATCACCCGTTGACTGCCTTCTGTCCGAATAATGCGCACAATTTTACGCGTATCCACACCAGAGATAGCAGGAATGCCGTGCTCCTCAAGCACCTCGCCCAAGGTCTTCGTATAGCGGAAGTTACTCGGGGTATCGTTATACTCCCGAACAATCATGCCTCCAATGGTCGGAAACTTGGTCTCATAATCCTCTTCGGTGGTGCCGTAAGTGCCGATCAGCGGATAGGTCATCACCACCATCTGGCTGGTATAGGAGGGATCGGAAAGAATCTCCTGATAACCCACCATCGAGGTATTGAAGACAATCTCGTTAACGGCTTCTCGGTCAGCACCGAAGCCATAGCCGTAAAATTCGAGACCGTTTTCCAGAACGATCTTTTTGTCAAAGGGTTTCATAATTTTTATTTAGACGCAGTTTTAATTTATTAACAAAATTATTTTATAACGATTCCCAAGGCTGTTTTCAGCGACTCTGATGCTCCATCGCCACTCCAACGGAGTGAAAAGAGGCCAAAAAAGTGCAACTTATCATTCAAAACAGCTTACAGGTTCTTTCTTTCATTTTTATCTTCATAAGCCACCACACCACCCACAAGGGTCAACCGGATGTGGCCTTGTACCTTCCACCCCGCAAAGGGTGTACTGCGCCCCTTGGAGAGAAATGTCGAAGGGTCTATTTCGTACGCCACCGCCGGATCAAAGAGTGTCAAATCGGCCGCATGTCCCACGGCAAGCCCGCCCTCTATACCGAACAAACGGCGCGGATTATCGGCCATCAGCGCCATCAAGCGTTCAAAAGAGATCACCCCCCGTCGCACTAAATAGGTGTATAACAGTGGCAGAGCACACTCCAAGCCTACAATACCCATCGCACTATCAGCCAATCCACGCGACTTCTCTTCAGCCCTATGGGGGGCATGATCAGTGGCTATCACCTCGATCGTACCATCTATAATACCGTTTATCAACGCCATCTGATCTTCGCGACTGCGCAAAGGTGGGTTCATTTTAAAACGACCATCTTCCTGCAAATCCTCATCACACAGCAGGAGGTAGTGAGGTGTTGTCTCGCCACTTACCCGCACACCACGCGCTTGGGCGGCGTGTAGAATGGCAACACTCTCTTTGGTGGAGATGTGGCAGACATGATAGGGACAGCCCGTCTCTTCGGCCAAGCGCACATCGCGCTCCACCTGACGCCACTCACTCTCCGAACAGATCCCTTTATGATGATGTTCTCGACAGTAGTCGCCTTCGTGAATATAGCCACCATGCAGCAACTCTTCCACTTCGCAATGTGCCACTATCGGACGTCCGGTAGGTGCTACACCACGCATGGCTTCTCGCATCGTGGCTTCATCTTGCACCCCGCGACCGTCATCGGAGAAGCCGATAACAGCTGCTTTTAGTGCCTCGAAATCGACCAGTTCCCCACGGCCTTTTTGCCCACGGGTGATGGTGGCATAAGGAATTACCCGCACCTTGGCATCTCGGCGGATCAATGCTAACTCCTCTTCCAAGTGCTCCACGCTATCGGGAGCAGGGTTCAGATTGGGCATTGCACCCACAACAACGTAACCACCACAAGCTGCGGCAGCCGTGCCAGTAGCAATCGTCTCTTTGGCAGAGAATCCGGGCTCACGCAAGTGCACATGGACATCGACCAAGCCGGGGAGCAAATAGCATCCTGTGCAATCAACAACCACGGCATCGGGCTCAGCTAAATTAGCACCGATAGCGACAATAGATCCGCCCTCAACAAGGAGGTCTTCCTTGGCGAAACCTCCCTCACGATAGATACAAGCTCCTTGAAATAGTCTACGCATTTTACTAATGGTCAAAAAAAAGGGTAACTGAAACAGTCACCCTAAATCGTTACAAAAAAGAAGTCCATAGAACCAAAACCCGATGGATTCTCATCCAAATGAGACCACGTCTGTCGGCAAGTAGTTATTCTATGTGAAGTACAACGATACATCTCTCTCTTCTTTTAATTCGGTGACAAAGATAGCGCTTTTTCGAGCGGGAGCAAAATCTTTCCAACCTATTTTTCAACATTTCATGCACAACTTCAAGTATAATATTGCTCTATCAACCAATCCCAAACGTCCATTTTTCTCTTTTTAG
>JAVVZO010000012.1:11119-48908 GCA_036650515.1 Alistipes sp. | reverse complement strand
GGCTCAAAAAGGACTTAACGCATGCACACAAGAGAGAGACAGAGATAACAGATAAGGTAGCCACAACAGAAAATACAAAATAATTCCAACCGTTTCTCGTTTCCAAAAAAAAGCTTACCTTTGCAGTACTCAAATTGGTTAACCAATTCGAACAACTTCTTACTCTTACCAGAAAAAAACAAATACACATCCATATGAAAACTAATTATGAAGTGCGCTATGCCGCTCATCCTGATGATGTAAAGCATTATGACACCGCACGCATCCGTGAACATTATCATATTCCCACCGTCTTTCGCGCCGATGAAATCAATATGGTCTATTCCATGCACGACCGCATCATCGCAGGCGGTGCACAACCTGTTAATGAACTTTTGGAATTGGAGACCATCGACATCCTCAGAATGCCTTTTTTCCTTTCACGCCGCGAAATGGGCATCTTCAATGTAGGTGGTGAGGGTGTTGTCATCGTTGATAACAAAACCTATAACCTCGCCTACAAAGAGGCTCTCTACTTGGGTCGCGGAGATCGCAAAGTGCAGTTCAAAAGTGTCGATGCAACTCACCCTGCCAAATTCTACTTCAACTCCACTCCGGCGCATACAACCCACCCCGATAAACACATCACCAAAAAAAATGCAATCGTGGTCGACACGGGAACTCCAGAGGAGAGCAACAAGCGAACCATCAATAAGATGATTGTCAATCAGGTATTGCCAACCTGCGAGTTGCAGATGGGCATGACAGAGCTAAAGCCCGGTTCAACATGGAACACCATGCCCGCACATACCCACAACCGCCGCATGGAGGTCTATTTCTACTTCGAAGTCCCCGCCGAACAGGCGGTCTGCCACTTTATGGGTCAACCCGATGAAACACGTCATATCTGGATGAAGGGCGAGCAAGCCGTCATCTCACCAGAATGGAGCATCCACTCCGCCTGCGCCACCTCCAACTACACCTTTATTTGGGGTATGAGCGGGGAAAATCTCGACTACGGCGACATGGATCTTTTAGCCACCACTGATTTAAAATAATTGATAAAAATATGGTAAACTTTTCATTAGAAGGTAAGGTCGCCTTAATCACAGGTGCCTCCTACGGCATCGGTTTCGCCATTGCGACGGCTTATTCTCGTCAGGGCGCAACAATCGTCTTCAATGACATCAAACAAGAATTGGTCGATAAAGGCCTTGCCGCCTACCAAGCAGAGGGCATCACCGCCCACGGCTACGTCTGTGACGTGACCAATGAGGATCAAGTCAACGCCATGGTTGCCCGCATCGAAAAAGAGGTCGGTAGCATCGACATCTTGGTCAATAATGCCGGCATCATCAAGCGCGTGCCCATGATCGAGATGAAAGCCAGCGAATTCCGCCAAGTGATCGATATCGACCTTACCGGCCCATTCATTGTCTCTAAGGCCATCATCCCTGCCATGATCAAAAAAGGTCACGGCAAGATCATCAATATCTGCTCCATGATGTCGGAATTGGGTCGCGAGACTGTCTCGGCCTATGCCGCAGCCAAGGGCGGTTTAAAAATGCTCACCCGAAACATCGCCTCAGAGTATGGCGAATTTAACATCCAGTGCAACGGCATCGGGCCCGGCTACATCGCCACCCCGCAAACAGCACCCCTTCGGGAGATACAAGCCGATGGCTCTCGCCATCCCTTCGACTCCTTCATCATCGCAAAGACACCCGCCGCACGTTGGGGCTCAACCGAAGATTTGATGGGACCGGCCGTATTCCTCGCCTCCGAAGCCTCCGACTTTGTCAACGGACACGTTCTCTATGTTGACGGCGGCATCTTGGCCTATATCGGGAAACAGCCGAAATAATCAACCACAATCCCCGAATAAATGATCTTCTTTTGCGAAAAGGGAGATCATTTATTTTTATTTATAGCCATCTAACATTTACATTTTGTATAATTTAACCACTATTTGTTTACAATCTAATAATAATTACCTATATTTGCATTACGTATTAAACCAAATTCAATAAACGATATGAACAAAACCAATGTACAAGAGTTGCAAGACGTTGTGATTCGCTTCTCCGGCGACTCCGGCGATGGCATGCAGCTTACGGGTACACTCTTCTCCGACACCTCGGCTCTGCTCGGCAATGGAACTTCTACGTTCCCCGACTACCCAGCCGAAATTCGCGCTCCACAAGGCACTGTTGCCGGCGTATCAGGTTTTCAGGTACACTTCGGCTCTTATCGGGTTATCAACCCGGGTGACTATTGTGATGTACTCGTAGCGATGAATCCTGCTGCCCTCAAGGCAAACCGCAAATGGCTCAAAGCAGGCGCCACCGTCATCCTTGATGGCGACACACTAACCGAAGATCACCTGGTCAAGGCAGGGTTCAAAACGCTCGACCCCTTGGCCGAGTTGAATCTGGATGGCTACAACGTAGTCATCGCCAGCATCTCAACCATGACCCGCGATGCTCTTGTAGATTCAGGACTGGACAACAAGTCCATGCTTAAATGCAAGAATATGTTCGCTTTAGGTATCTGCTTCTACATCTACAACCGTCCAGAAGCACATGCCGAGAAATACCTTGATTCGAAATTCGCCAAGAAGAATCCCGCTGTCGCTGAAGCCAACAAAAAAGCGATCCAAGCTGGTTACAACTTCGCCGCCAATACCCATCAATTCGCCAACACCTACAACATCGCCCCTGCCAAGTTGGAAAAAGGAACTTACCGTTCCATCAGCGGCAATGTGGCTACCGCTTGGGGATTGTGCGCAGCCTCAGAAAAGAGTGGACTACCGCTCTTCTGTGGTTCCTACCCTATCACTCCTGCCACGGTCATCCTCGAAGAGCTGGCCAAACGCAAAGATTTAGGCGTTAAGACCGTACAGGCCGAAGACGAGATTGCAGGTATCTGCACCTCTATCGGCGCTGCATATGCCGGTAATTTCGCCGTCACAACCACTTCAGGCCCTGGCTTGTCATTGAAGAGCGAGGCCTTAGGTTTGGCTGTCATGGCTGAGCTACCCCTTGTTTTGGTAGACGTACAGCGCGGTGGCCCGTCAACAGGTCTGCCGACCAAGACCGAGCAGAGCGATTTGGCTCAAGCTCTCTATGGCCGTAATGGTGAATGTCCTTTGGTGGTCATTGCAGCTTCTACACCCTGCGACTGCTTCCACTACGCTTTCGAAGCAGGCCGCATCGCCATGGAGCACATGACTCCGGTCATCCTGCTCACCGATGGTTTCATCGCCAACGGTTCACAGCCTTGGCATGTCCCTTCGATGAAAGATTATCCCGCTATCAAACCTCCTATTGTTAACGATGCGCCTGAGAGTGGCTTCATGCCCTATGCTCGCAACGAGAACTTAGCCCGCGGATGGGCATTCCCCGGCAAAGAAGGCTTGGAACACCGCATCGGTGGTTTGGAGAAAGACGCGCTGAAAGGTTGCATCTCTCATGATCCTACCAACCACCAAGTCATGACCAACACCCGTGCCGCAAAAGTAGCCAAAGTAGCCGACGATATTCCGGTACAAGAGGTACTTGGCGAACGTACAGGTGATCTATTGGTCGTTGGTTGGGGTGGCACGCGCGGCAATCTGCAAGCTACCGTTGAGCAGATGCAAAGCGAAGGCAAGCACATCTCTCTTGCTCACTTCCACTACATCAACCCACTGCCACGTGGCGTTCGTGAAATCTTTGCCGGTTTCAAGAAAATCATCGTCTGCGAGTTGAACGAAGGACAGTTTGCTAACTACCTGCGTCAAAACTTCCAAGAGTTCAGCTACGAACAGTACAACAAATGCGAAGGTCTGCCTTTCACGATGGTAGATCTCAAGAAGAAATTCGAATCTTTATTGAAGTAAAATCATGGCACAATACAATTATACAGCAGCAGATTTTAAGAGCGACCAGGAGGTCAGATGGTGCCCAGGTTGTGGCGATCACGCCATCCTGAACGCCGTACAACGTGCATTACCTGAAATAGCTAATGCCAACAACACCCCGCACAGTCTATTTACCTTCATTTCAGGTATCGGCTGTTCATCGCGCTTTATCTATTACATGAAGACTTTTGGCTTCCACACCATTCACGGACGTGCCAATGCAGTTGCCACAGGCGTAAAAACTGCAAATCCGGCACTCAACGTATGGGTAGCCACAGGTGACGGTGACTCTCTCGCCATTGGCGGTAACCACTTCATCCACGCCATTCGTCGTAATGTAGACCTGAATGTGATTCTCTTCAACAACGAGATCTACGGATTGACAAAGGGTCAATATTCTCCAACCTCCAAATTGGGTAAGGTCACCAAAACATCCCCCTACGGAACGGTGGAAAAACCTTTCAACCCGGGTGAATTGATCATTGGCGCTAAGGGTACTTTCTTTGCCCGCTCCATTGACATGGAACTTCAAACAACCAAAGAGTGCCTGATCGCTGCCGCTGCACACAAAGGCATGTCGGTGGTTGAGGTTCTCCAAAATTGTGTGATTTTCAACGACAAGACCCACGCCGCCTTTGCTGCCGACAAGGCTACCCGTGCAGAGCACACCATCACTTTGAAACACGGTGAGAAGATGCTCTTCGGTGCAAATAACGAAAAAGGTCTGATTTTCGAGAATATGAAGCTCAAGGTGATCACCGTTGGCGAAAACGGCTACACCTTAGACAAGGTGCTGACGCACGATGCCCACGAGAAAGACACCACCCTTCACTCGATGTTAGCCGCGATGAAATATCCCGACTACCCTGTTGCCGTGGGTGTAATTCGCGCGGTGGAAGATGCTTCGGTTTACGATCGCGAAGTTGCTCGTCAGGTAGAAGAGGTGAAGGCTCAAAGCAAGATCCACTCTGTGGATGAGCTACTTCACTCCGGTGAAACATGGACGATCTAACGACTCCTTTCTATACAATTCAAGCGCCCCAAATTATTGGGGCGCTTGTTTTTTAGAAACTGTTTGAATTTGTTACCGAAGTTATTTGACCATTAAGCCCATAAATTTCAAACAACTTCTTAGGCTGCTATAAAAAGAGGTCGACAGTAAAACCATCGACCTCTCTATCAGAAAATTATGTTAGGTGAGCTTCATCACATCGTCAATACCCATCTCTTTATAGGTAGATTGCAACTCTTCATTACGATCGGAGATCACCAATAACTTATCGCCACTCAACAAGGAGCTCTTCCCCGTTGGAACAAAATAATCTCCATCGCGACAAACCATCATAACAACGGTATTTTCAGGCAAAGAGATATTACTCAACAGACATCCCCGCTCCAACATCATTTCGTTGACGGCCACCTCTGTCAGCGCCGATTTCATTTGGGTGTGTTTATGTTCTCCAAATGAAGAGGCTTTTTCTGCATAGGCCAACCCCAGCCAATTTGCAAAACTGCTGACCGTTGTTCCCTGAATCACCAGCGAAAGGATCGTCACCAAGTAAACCACATTAAAGAGTAAATTTGCATTTTCCACCTCGGCAAGCATCGGATAGGTGGCGAAGACAATTGGAACAGCCCCTCGCAAACCCACCCACGAAACATACAACCGCGCTTTGGTGGTGAACTTACGAAACGGTGACAGACAGAGCAACACGGCAGCAGGACGAGCAATAAAAATCAAGAACGCACCCACCAGACCACCTAACAACAGCACCTCGGGTCGCAAAAGTTCATCCAAATTGATCAACAGGCCTAAAGTGAGGAACATGACAATCTGTAAAAGCCAGGTGAAACCATCGAAAAAATTCGTCATTGCTTGCTTGTGTTCCAACTTGTGATTACCCACTATCAATCCGGCGATATAGACCGACAGGTAACCATTCCCTTGAAGCAGAGAGGCAAACGAGAAGGCGAAGAAGGCAAAAGCGAGCAACAAAACCGGATAAAGTGCCGCATTGGAAATATTGATGTGATTAATCGTCCAGACCGTAAAGCGTCCAATGAGATAGCCAACCAACAAGCCGACACCCATTTCAATGATAAACATAAAAGCACCATCACCAATACTCATCGCCCCATCACTGTGAGAGACAACGCCCACCAATAAAATCGTAAGCATATAAGCCACAGGATCATTACTACCACTCTCCATCTCCAGCAGCGGTCGCAAATTTTGTTTCAGACCGCAACTTTTGGAGCGAAGAATTGAGAAAACCGAAGCCGAGTCGGTGGACGACATCGTTGCCGCCAGCAACAAAGCCAACGGGAAGGACATCGCCACACCCAGCCATGGGGTAATAAAATAGACAAAGACCGCCACAATCAAGGCCGTGAGCAACACTCCGACAGTAGCCAGTACAATGCCGGGGCTGAGAATCGGCCGTATCTCCGATAACTTCGTCTCCATGCCACCGGTAAACAATATGATACACAGCGCGATCATGCCGACAAATTGCGCCAACTCAACGGAGTCGAAGTCGATGAATTTATAGCCAAAGAGGATACCTACCCCCAAGAAAAGCAGTAGCGCAGGCGCTCCATAGCGATAGGCCACCTTGCCGGCCAAGACCGACATAAAAATCAGAATAGCACTGATTAAGACAAAATTTTCACCACTAATATCAGCCATATTTTTCTATTTCAGGATGTCTCTTTTAGTGGAAATTTCCAAGTAGCCAATCCAGCTCAACAGATACAAATGCGCTGATTTACAACTTTATCGAGCAGCTATCCGAAGGTCACACAACGGGCGATATTCCAAATCCACATATTCAAAAGCCTGACAAGCGGCGAAGGAATTATCCTCCGTATGATAGATCATAACAGCCACCACAGGCACGGTCTGGGACTCCATCTTCAGCAAAGATTCCACATCAACAGCATCTGTTAATTGCATCACCTCACGCAACTTAGCGCGCTCAAAGTAGAGCTCCTCATAGCGCAAATAGGCCTTCGCCGGCGCATAATAAGGTATTCCGTCATGGCTAAACAGCCGCCACAGCACAATGGCCAAGCCCGCTATGGTCATTACACCTCCAATAAAAGACAAAGAGGCCTTGATATTCATATAGTTAGCACCATCTAAACGATAATTAACCACCAAGAGTGCCGCTCCAACAGCCAACACGATCAACGGCATAATCAGTTTTTTATGACGCTTTACAACTTTCTTTTCAGGAAGAGCATACAGCTCCTCACAAATTTTATTCTTATCCATTTTTTTTCATTATTATATTGATTCTCATGTTATTCATCTTGCATCCACCCCTTTGAGAAGGATGCAGAAAAAGAACGGAATCAGCTAAATAATGAGCCGATGCAGACGGCAAATATGGTCTGTCGGACTGATATTAAAATGGATGGAATGGGTATAAAGTTCTCGAACGGGTGCCAACCAGCCCCCGCCGGCACGTACGCCGCCACATTTGCAGTGTAAAGGGATAATTCGTTCGCCCACAATAGAAGATGAAACAGGAGAGAGTGGCGCCAGCACACGAACCGACTGGGGCAAACTCAAAGAAGAATTATAGGTTCGCTCACAGATAAAATCCTGCGCATGATCGGCCATCGACAAACTACTGAGATGCTCACCATTGGCCTCCGAAGAGGGATCTACAATGAATGATTGAGCCTGCAACTGCATGCTACAACCACTCCATGTGCAAATCTGCAAGAGTAGAAATCCAAAAAATATGAGGCCTATTTTCTTCACATAACATCGTTTGTAAAACAAAGATAGGCAAATTATTTTAAAACTACGCTACTCCCACAAAAAAGCGTTTAAGAATCCGCATCCTATAAGGAGTTCAATTCGTCCTTTTGCCCATGAAGCCGACAAGACTAAGAAGAGAGAACAGAGCAAAAAAAAGACGAAATGTTCAAATGAGCATTCCGTCCTTTTCTTGAAAAATTGGGCTATTATTTTTTAGCCATGTATTCTTTAATGTAGTGATGATGCGCTCCATAGCGTTCAAAAGCGGCCTTATCCAGCATCTCTTGTGCCGAAGGATGTGCCACCGAAATAATCAAGCGAGCACGTTCCTGCAAACTTTTGCCATAGAGGTCAACAGCACCATTTTCAGTCACAAACCAATGGATATGGTTACGTGTGGTAACCACACCTGCACCAAGCGTTAATTCGGGTGCAATTTTCGAAACGCCCTTGGCGGTAATCGAAGGCATCGCGATAATAGCCTTGCCACCTTTGGAGAGCGAAGCCCCATAGACAAAGTCGATCTGGCCACCAACGCCCGAATAGAATTTCGTACCCAGTGAATCGGCACAAACCTGACCGGTCATATCAATCTGAAGCGCCGAGTTGATTGCCGTCACGCGGTCATTCTTGGCAATAACGTAAGGATCATTGGTATAGCCTACGTCCATCATCATCACGCCGGGATTGTTATCAATAAAGTCATAGACCTTCTGCGAACCCATCAGGAAGGTGGAGACCATCTTACCCTTGTCAATATTCTTGGCTTCACCATTGAGTACACCCTTTTCCACCAACGGAAGGACACCATCAGCAAACATTTCGGTATGAATACCCAAATTCTTGTGCCCGCCCAACTGTGCTAAAACGGCATTTGGGATCGCCCCAATACCCATTTGGAGGGTTGCACCGTCTTCGATCAAACCGGCACAGACCTGACCAATCTTGACCTCCATTTCGGTCGGATCAGAGAAATGAGCCTCCTCAAGAGGGGTGTCATCTTGGACGAAGAGGTCGATCTTCGAGGTGTGAATCATGGCATCACCGAAAGCACGGGGCACAAACTTATTAACCACAGCGATCACCTTGCCGGCAGTTTCCACGGCAGCAAGGGTGGCATCAACCGAAGAACCCAAAGAGACATAACCGTGTTTATCAGGCGAAGATACCTGAATCATCGCCACGTTACATGGCACAACACCGGCACGATAGAGACGTTGGGTCTCACTCAAGAAAATCGGAATATAATCCGCATAACCGCTCTGTGTCACCTTGCGGACATTGCCGCCTACAAAAAATGAGTCAAGCTGAAAAACCCCTTCAAACTCAGGTGCGGCATAAGGTGCCGGCCCTTCGGTGTGAAGATGGTGAATGTGAACATCTCTCAGTTCACCATTGGCGCCGCGTTCACACATCGCCTTGATCAGGCATTGGGGAGCCGATGCGACAGAACTCAAGTGAACATGATCACCCGATTTGATTACTTTAACGGCCTCTTCAGCTGTCGTAAATTTAATTTGAGTAGTCATAACTATTTGTGAATTTTGGTTAGTTTTTGGCGTTTCTTCTGCCGCGCTATCACGCAGCTATTCGTGGATTCGAATTTGCCACAACCTCTGTCACCGTACGCGACTGCCCTTTGCGGAGCGTCTTGGTCTCCCGTAAAAAGGAGACCAAGACGTATTTCGCAGTAGAGCGTGGCGGGATAAAAGTCATAGAATAGACTCGAATCGTTTTAGGAACAATCTATTTGCGTTTCACTTCCACCTGTTCGTATCCCTCAACAATATCACCCACGTGAATATCATTGAACGATTCGATGTTCAGACCGCAATCCTGACCGGTTGTAATCTCTTTGACATCGTCCTTGAAGCGCTTGAGCGAGCCTAATTTACCGGTGTAGACCACAATACCATCACGGATAATACGGATCGGGGTATTTCGGTTCAACTTACCCTCGCGGACAATACAACCAGCCACCGTTCCGACCTTGGTGATCTTGAAGATTTCGAGCACCTCGATGGAGCAGACAATCTCCTCTTTCATCACCGGCTCAAGCATGCCTTCAATGGCATCCTTAATATCGTTGATCGCATCATAGATAATAGAATAGAGACGAATTTCAATCTCCTCTTTTTCAGCAATCTTACGTGCCGCAGCCGAAGGACGCACCTGGAAGCCGACAATAATGGCATTTGATGCGGCCGCCAACAACACATCGGACTCCGAAATTTGGCCCACAGCCGAGTGAATAACATTCACCTGCACCGTCTCCTTCGAGAGCTTGATCAATGAACCTGTCATGGCCTCAATCGAACCGTCCACATCGCCTTTAATAATGATATTCAGCTCCTTGAACGAGCCAATAGCGATACGACGTCCAATTTCATCGAGGGTGACGTGTTTTTGGGTCATGATCCCTTGCATACGCTGCAACTGTTCCCGCTTGGTAGCAATTTCACGTGCTGAGCGGTCATCGTCCATCACATTGAAGGTATCGCCAGCTTGTGGTGCACCATTCAGACCCAACACCTGCACAGGGATCGAAGGACCTGCACTGCTCACCTTCTTACCATATTCATTATACATGGCCTTCACACGGCCGGTATGGATACCCGAAAGGATCACATCGCCCACGTGCAAAGTACCATTTTGAACCAATATCGTGGCCACATAACCGCGTCCTTTATCGAGTGTAGACTCGATCACCGTACCAGAAGCTTTCCTTGTCGGATTGGCTTTCAGATCAAGCATCTCCGCTTCAAGAAGCACTTTGGTAAGCAGTTTGTCAAGGTTAAGTCCCTTTTTAGCTGATATATCTTGATTTTGATATTTACCACCCCAATCTTCAACCAAGTAGTTCATCTGGGAGAGTTGCTCTTTGATGTGTTCCGGATTGGCACTGGGTTTATCAATTTTATTGATCGCGAAAACCATCGGCACACCCGCGGCCTGCGCATGATTGATGGCCTCAATGGTTTGCGGCATCACGCTGTCATCGGCCGCCACAATGATAATGGCCACGTCAGTAACCTTGGCACCACGCGCACGCATCGCCGTAAAGGCTTCGTGACCAGGGGTATCAAGGAAGGTGATCTTCTGACCATTGAGCAGTACACTATATGCACCGATATGTTGCGTAATACCACCGGCCTCGCCTTCAATAACGTTGGTCTTGCGAAGGCTATCCAAGAGTGATGTTTTACCGTGATCAACGTGCCCCATGACGGTCACAATCGGCGGACGTGATACAAGATTTTCCTCTTGATCAGGCGCTTCATCATTGATGGCTTCCTGAATCTCCACAGAGACAAATTCCACCTTAAACCCGAACTCCTCGGCAACCACAACCAATGCCTCGGCATCGAGACGCTGATTGATGGAGACCATCAGTCCCAAGTTCATGCAGGCGGTGATAATCTCCGTAATGGAGACATTCATCATCGTGGCCAATTCACTCACCGTAACAAATTCCGTCACCTTGAGTGTTGAACGATCCATTTCTGCGCGTTCAGAGGCTTCATTCTTGCGTTCAGCGACTAAATCGCGCTTCTCTTTACGGTATTTAGCACCTTTATTCTTCGAACCCTTGGAGGTCAAACGGGCTAAAGTATCTTTAACCTGCTTCGATACCTCCTCATCACTCACTTCTGGGCGAACGATCGGTTTGGGTGTTAAGTTACTCTTGCTACGGCGGCCTTCACCCGGGCGGGGGGTATTGCCTTGACCGGGACGCGTGCCGGGTCTTGCCTGTCCCGAACGAGCCTGTCCCGGTTTATTGGGTTGCCCTGGTTTATTCTGTCCGGGCTTTGTTGCACCATTTGCTCCCTGAGCACCTGGTTTGCCACCTCGTTGTTGAGCACGGTTTACATCTACCTTCTCTTTCGAGAGGCGTTTGCGTTTATGCTTGCCACCAGGAACCATCCCCGACACATCCATCGTGCCGAGTACTTTCGGTCCTGCCAAAACATGGCTAATCGGACGGAACGTTGAGTCCACAGGAGCTGTGGGCTTCGGTGTTTCCTGCTTGGGTTGAGGTGTTGAAGGAGAAGATGGAGTCACAGGCGCAGATTTGATCGTATGTACTGGTTTGTTCGTATGAATTGACTGAGCTGCCGGATGCTGCTGTTTAACCACAGGAGCGGCTTTGGCGGCTTTGGCAGCACCGGAGGTAACAGGCACAGCCGGCGGGGCAACAACCGTTGGCTTGGGTGCAACCTTCACCTCGGCAACCGGTGCAGAGACCGGAGCTGTGGCTGGCTTCACCGCCGTGGCAGGTGCTGATGCAGATGCGGGTGTAGATTTGTGGTTGTTTTTGGGTCGAGGGGTCAGATCCATTTTGCCCAAAATGCGAGGCTGCTGGATTTGGTCTTTGATTTCAATGGTGTTACTCTTGATAACCAACTCTTTATCATCCTCATGCGCAGCATCTGCAACACCCTCAAGGGTGACAGAGGCTTGCTTTTGGGAGATGCGTTCGCGTACCGATTCCCGGGCACTTCCAGACGGGCGATTCCCGCCAAACTCCTTCTCCAAAACGGTATAGACCTCCGATTCAACCAACGTATTGGGTGAACCATCGCTCTTGATACCCTTCTTCTGCATAAAGTCCGTGATGGTATTCAATCCCACCTTAAACTCTTTTGCAACTTGAATGAGCCTTAATTTTCTTTCGTTACTCATATGTTTATTGTCTTGTTTTTATTTGCACGGGGTTAACGGCGGTTTTATTCGAACTCAGACTTCAGGATCGCCACAACCTTTTGAGCTTGTTCCAGCTCTAAGTCGGCACGGGAGGCGATCTCCTCAACGGGAAGATCCAGTACGCTCTTGGCGGTATCACAACCAGCGACCTTCAGTGCCTCAATAATCCAAGCTTCTATTTCGTCAGAGAATTCGCTCAGGGCGACATCCTCCTCTTCCACCTCACGATAGACATCAATATCATAACCGGTCAGCATCTTCGAGAGCCGAATATTCAAACCACCCTTACCGATAGCCAGCGAAACCTGATCCGGCTTGAGGTAGACCGCAGCTGTCTTGTTCTCCTCATCAATGGTGATATTGGAGATCTTTGCGGGGTTGAGAGAGCGCTGAATGAGCAACTGGGTATTGGTGGTAAAGTTGACCACGTCAATATTTTCATTGCGCAACTCTTTGACAATAGAGTAGATACGCGAACCCTTCATACCCACACAAGCACCAACCGGATCAATGCGCTCATCGTAAGACTCCACAGCCACCTTGGCACGTTCACCGGGGATGCGGACAATATTCTTGATGGTGATCAGACCATCGAAAATCTCGGGCACTTCTTGTTCAAAAAGACGCTCTAAGAATTGGTTTGCCGTACGTGAAAGGATGATGCGGGGTTGATTATTATTCATCTCCACCGCCTTAACAATGGCCTTGATGGAGTCGCCCTTGCGGTAAAAGTCATTGGGGATCTGCTCCACTTTGGGGAGAATCAGCTCATTTTCATCATCATCAAGAATGAGCACCTCTTTCTTCCAAACCTGATAAACTTCACCGGTAATGATGTCGCCGACCTTTTGGGAGTATTTTTCGAAGAGATTAGCCTTTTCCAGATCAAGAATTCGCGAAGCGAGATTCTGACGCAACGACAGCACCGTACGCCGCCCAAAAGAAGACAACTTAATTTCATCGGCAAATTCATCGCCCACCTCGTAAGTGGCATCAATTTTCTTGATCTCCGAAACGGAGATCTGCATATTGGGATTCTCCACAGCGCCATCTTCCACAACCGTGCGGTTGCGCCAGATTTCGAGGTCTCCTTTTTCGGGGTTGATGATCACATCGAAATTCTGATCCGTTTCGAACTGTTTTTCCAGTGCATGACGGAAAACGTCCTCTAAAACGCCGATCATCGTGCTTTTGTCGATGTTTTTCAACTCTTTGAACTCAGCGAAATTGCTGATGAGATTCAGATTGTCCATTTTTCTTACTTTATTATATTCTAATTAATTAGCTATTTGAAGTCGAGATATTCTTTGGTACTTTTAATTTCGGAGAAGAGGTAATCACGCGTCACTGTGACCGCAATCTTTTTCTTTTTACCCTCCACCATCTGTTTCTCCTCGTAGGAGAGAGTGATGCCTTGCTCTGTCACTGCCTCCAGTCGAGCCAAGATCTTTAAACCATTGAGCAGTAACACCTCAACCGAAGATCCGACCAACTTACGATATTGACGCAAACTGACCAACTCCGATCCGATTCCTGCCGAAGCCACTGTCAGCTCAAAATCCTCCACCTCACGATCGAACTGATCTTCAATGGCACGGCTCAAAGCCACGCAGGATTCTATGGAGACCGAGGTGTCGCTATCAATGAGCAACATCACCTCGTTACCCGGAGCACAAGTGCAACTCACTACAAATTGATCTGTACCTTCTAATTCACGCGTTGCAGCGTCCTCTATTTTTTTGCAGTCCATCATATCCGATTGAGATAGTTACGAAATAAGGGGACTCGTGTCCCCTTATTACTCGCGTTTACGATGCAAATATAATAAAAAAAAATTGTACACCAATATTTATAAGGGAATTTCGCACCAAAGCGCTGTTTTTTTCACTTAACAGCCTCTTTTGTTCCCAAAAATAACACTTTTACTCCTCTTTCCCCGTTGCGGCTGGTCGACAAACACCCCGCTGCGACTCCCTAATAAATTGCACAAGCATATCGCGTTCGGGACTTTGTGGAATCTCTCGATCCACCTCATCGCAACCGGTGATGTAGTTGAGCCCGCTCTGAAAAAGAATGCGACAAGCATCGTGGATTTCACCAACCCGCTCCGGCGTAAAGCCCCGTCGGCTCATCCCCACCCGATTGATGCAAGCAAAACGCAGTGGCTCATGGCCCACCGTCACAAAAGGAGGAATATCTTTGGGCACCAATGCACCACCTTGAATCATGGCGTGCGCGCCAATACGAACCCATTGATGCACAGCCGCATGACCACCGATCACACACCAGTCACCGACCTCCACCTCTCCCGCTAAAGAGACACGGTTGGCAATCACACAATGGCTACCCACAACATCATCATGGGCGATGTGCACATAGGCCATCAGCAGGTTATCACTGCCTACCACCGTCTTCCCGCGCGAAGCCGTACCTCGGCTAATGGTGACATATTCACGGATCGTATTATTATCCCCAATTTCAGCGGTCGAATATTCGCCTTGGAACTTCAAATCTTGGGGTTCACAGGCGATCGAGGCCGCGGTATGGATCTTACAATTTTTACCGATACGTGCGCCATTATGGATCACAGCACTCGGCCCGATCCAACAATTATCACCAATAACCACATCTCCCGCAATGTAAGCAAATGGTTCTACCGTAACATTTTCACCCAACTTTGCATCGGGATGGATATAAGCTAACTGGCTGATCATAAGTCGTTTGTCTTTTCTGTTTTATTTTTAACAATTTGAGCCATCATCACCGCTTCACAGGCCAAAGTTTCCCCCACAAAGGCCTTGCCCTCAACGATAGCCAACCCTCTACGGATCGGTTCAAGTAGATGAATCTCAAATTGAAGTGTATCGCCCGGAACAACTTTACGTTTAAATTTCACCCCATCAATTTTCAGAAAATAGGTCGAGTAGTGCTCCGGATCGGGCACTGTACCCAGTACAAGAATTCCGCTACATTGCGCCATAGCCTCCACGATCAGCACCCCCGGCATCACAGGCTCTTCGGGGAAGTGCCCCACAAAGAAGGGCTCATTCATGGTCACATTTTTGATACCGGCCACCGACTGTGCATCACGATGGAAAATCCGATCTACCAACAAGAAAGGGGGACGGTGAGGCAACATCCTGCGGATGCCGATGATGTCATATAATGCCGGCTGGCGACAATCATATTTGTAACGCGGACGCTCACCCTCCTTGCGGATGGTGCGCTTGGTCTGCTTCATAAACTCCGTATTGGCAAAATGGCCTGGTTTGGTTGCCCAAACACGTCCATTGATACGAACGCCTAAAAGAGCAAAATCGCCCAGCAGATCGAGCAGTTTATGGCGTGCCAATTCGTTATTAAACCGCAACTCCAAATTGTTAAGGTAACCGCCCGTAATATGAATATCAGGTTTATTGAAGATCTTTTTGAGGTGTGCCAACTGCTCGTCAGGCACGGGATTTTCCACCACCACGATGGCATTATCTAAATCCCCGCCCTTGATAAGATTCATCTGCATCAAGGGTTCTAACTCATGCAGGAAAACGAACGTCCGACAAGGGGCAATCTTGGTAGCAAAGTTATCTTCCGGATTGAAAGTTGCATATTGATTGCCAATAATCTTCGAGTTATAATCAACGTGAAGCGAGACAGAGAAGTCGTCATCGGGATACATAATGATCGCCACGCCCTTCTCAGGGATCGTATAGACCATTTTTTCGGTCACCTGATAGTATTTGCGTTCAGCCTCTTGTGCCTCTAAACCAGTGGCAACAACCGTCTGAGCATATTCGCGTGCCGAACCATCCATAATTGGGGTTTCAGAAGCATCAATATCGATCTCTGCATTATCCACACCCAAGGTCCACAGGGCCGAAAGGATGTGCTCAATGGTGCAGACACGGTGTCCGTCCTTCTCTATGGTTGTTCCTCGTGACGTATCGACCACATAATCGCACAATGCGGGAATAGTCGGCTGGCCTTCAATATCTATACGTCTGAAGACGATGCCGTTATCTATACCGGCAGGCTTAACGGTCATCGTTACATGAACACCGGTGTGTAATCCTTTACCGGAAAAAGTGATCGGTGCTTTTAGCGTTTGCTGTTTCAGTGACATAGCAATATGTTTGATTTATTGCGTGCAAATATAGGCAATTTTAGATTAAAAATCGTACTTTTGTCCGGAAATAGTTGAATCAAGATGGCAACCGACACTCCAAAAAGACCTCCTCAACGACCCCGCATTCGACTTCCCTTTGATAATCGGAAGGAAGACGCGGGAGAATGGGCTTTTGATCATCGAGTCGGGCTCTGTATCACCGTGATAGCCTACTTATTACTGGCGATTGGATTTGTTGCCTCCAAGATCGTTGTGGGCGAAAAAGCCGATACCCAAGGCATCACCATCGACCTGACCACCTTGGCTGAATTGGAGGCACAACGGGATCGATTAGAACGAGAAGTCAAACAAAAACAGGCGCAAGACCAAGACAAGATCGACTGGAGCAGCGTCCGCAATCAGGTCTCCAACGACAACGTGGTCAACGAAAATATCAAAGACGATCGAGGAACTAAAGCCGCCGAGCTCAATGCCTCCGCCGCCAGCGCACGCGACCGCATGGCGGCCAATCGAGAGGCTTACGAAAAGGGACTTGCCGAAGCCGCAGCCATCCGAGACAAAAGCGACAAGGAGACCTCCGGTTCTCATCAGGCACACCGCATCAAAGGCAACGTGACGGTGCGTGTCGATCTAAAAGATCCTATCCGCACCGAGCGCGAACTCTCCATCCCCGCCTATCAATGTGAAGGCGGTGGCGAGGTAGTGGTCGAAATTACCGTCAATCGTGCCGGCGCTGTGGTGGCCGCCGAGGTTATTTCAGGTGGCGATAATTGTATGCAACAGACGGCGCTCAAGGCCGCACGCATCTCTCGTTTTAATATCGACAACGCCGCTCCCGCACGCCAAATCGGCACAATCACCTACCTCTTTATTCCTCAATAAACCAAGACAGTAGCTACTTTTTCGCGCATCCTGAGCACATTGCCTCTCCTTAAGAAAGGAGCATTGCGAGTGGTGTAATAAAAACAGGTGGCGTGACCGTAACATAAAAAATCTGCGGAGAGTCACACCCTCCGCAGATTTATTGTATAAAAACCAGCTTCTTAAACTGACTTTTTGAAGAGTGTAAGTTTCTTGTATCCAGAAGTGCTGTATCCCCCGAAAACATTGGAGCCCACGCCTGCAACTGTCGCCGCATTAAAGAAGAGTCCTCTTCTTTGTACAGCAGTACGACGTATGCCTACAAATTTAAACTCATTCGCGTCATAGACAACAGACCACTGCTGAACAACTTCCCGCATTCCATATTCCAAATTGTCGCCACGTTGACCACCTTGCTCATGATAGAGATATTGACCACCATCGTTGAGGGTGTAATATGTATACGGAGCGGGCGTGGGATTATTTGGAGTTGGGGACGTCATTCCAGTGGCCTTGGTAATCGTCCATACACATCCTGCGGCATCTTTTTCTTGAATCGTATTGTTCGAAACCACAACACGTTGTCCGGCAATTTTACCCGTGATCACGTTCGGTGCATTGGGAATGGCATAATAGTCTGTGGCATTGGCCGTTGCTGTAATAATATATTCACCTGTCGTCAAATCGTCAATCGAAGTGATTTTGGTGTATGTAGCTGCTGTTCTTGCTACTCGGCCATCTGCATTGGCCAAATTGACACCCAATTCTTTGATACCCGCGCGCTTGAAATCTTTGGCCACTGTGATATTAAAGGTGTAAACGGCCTTGTCTGTGGTAACCGTTACCGCGCCACTATATGTACCGGGGGCAACAACCATGTAGATCTTCGAGGCGCTCTCCTTGGCAACTCCAATCGAAGCCGCGGTGGACATACGGGTAGTAATGGTTTGCTCTGTATAGCCCGTAATCACAGGATCGGTGGTATTGCTAACCGCCGTGAGATCAACATTAAAGCTACCTGCCATGGCTTTGTCAGCTGTAAAAGCAACCGAGAGCACTGTTTCAGCGGCATAGGCGGCATTGGTCGAGAATAATTTATATTCGATAATCGACCCCAACTGACGGAACTTCACAACAGGCATCACCTTCTGTAAGTCAGCTGCCGTAAGCGCAACAGGGAGACCCACCAAAGGATTGTTTGCACCATTAAAAATATTGGCTTCTTGCTGCCGCTGCACCGTCAAAATCGACATCGGGAAAGCCGTTGCATTCGCACCCGAAAGCGCTGTATAGGGATAGTAAGCGTAGAGTGTTTGTCCCTCCGCAGGAGCTGCCTTCAGGGTAGTATTAAACACCATGGGGGTTTTCGTGAGATCAATGGTCGCACTCACATTAGCTGTCGGCGGAATAGAACCGGTAACGAACACGCCGGCCAAATCGCCAGCCTCCCATTTGATCGCGTTCCCAGCTAAAGAGGTCCGCGTATTATCCTCCACGCCAAAACTGAACAGATAGCCTTGCTCATTCTCAACGGGAAGTCCATTTTCCTGATCTTTAGAACAAGAGGTGAATGCCATTGTAGCTGCTACAACGAACATTACAGAGCAAAATAAATTTTTCATCATCAGTTGTCGTTTAGATCTCTTCGTATTCATCTCGAACAGAGTCTTCTGTACCATAGATGTCATCGTAGGCAACAGAGGTGAAAAAACCCTGTTCAACAGAGACGTCGAGGGTTTCTACTTCGGGAGCAAAATAGGGGGGAGGTGTCTCTACGTTCCCTGCCGAGATTAGATTAGCATTGTTTTTCATGCAAAAAGTTTTAAGTAGGTTTTGTCGTTCAACAAAGATAAAAAAACATTTGGATCATTCATATCAATCTTGCTATTTTTATTGAAAATAAATTACAAAACAGCATATAATCAGGTCCAATGATTAAAAAACGAACATTATAACAACATATTTGTGATAATTTGATATTCAGAAGATCACAACACCTATTATATATAAGTGATGCTCATCAAATGGAGAAATCTTGTTATCACTGCAAAAAGGCATAAAAAACTGCCGCTCTTGTCTAAGAAGCGGCAGTAAAAGGATACAGGGTGCAAAAAATTTACACCTCAGCAATATAGACTTTAATGTTTTTCGAATTCAGTTGCGTGCGGATATTGGTGGGCATATTGCTATCGGTCACCACCACATCAAGATGATCAACGGGAGCAATGAAGGCAAAACTACGCTTGTTGATCTTGCTGGAATCAAAGACCGCAACCACCTGACCGGCCATCGTCAACATGAGCTGATTGATATTGGCCTCCTCAATATTGGGGGTCGAAAGGCCACACTCCAAATTAAAACTATCTACACCCAAGAAGAGTTTATCACAGAAGAATGCCTTCAAGTTCGACTCCGTAACCGGACCTACTGTTGATTGCGACGGCTCACGCAAATTGCCTCCCAGCAAAATAACATTGAAACGCTTGTATTTCAAGAGTTCCACAGCAATATTGATGGCATTGGTGATAATGGTCAGCCGCTGGAAACGATCCAAATTGCGGGCGATCTCCAAAGTCGTCGTGCCGGAATCCAGCAGAATGGTATTCCCCTCCTCGATCAACGATGCCGCCATGCGACCGATCGCCTGCTTCTCTCGGATATTGAAAAAGCGCTTGTTATTGATCGGAGTATCGTCTTTTGTCTCTCCCCCCGGACAGCAAATCGCCCCTCCACGCGTACGAATCAGCAAATTGCGCGCATAAAGCGCATTAAGATCTTTTCTGATTGTAACTTCCGAAACACAAAATTCTTCATGTAGTTCTGCGACGGTGATTTCTGATTGTGTTTTCAGCTTTTGAAGGATAATCGACCGGCGTCCCTTTGTAGTTCCAAACATCTTTATCACATTAATAATTTGACAATAAGATCGTTGCCGCATAACACGATTACTCGTGCATGCACATTCCACTATAAATCATAGAATGATCTGACAAAAATAGTAAAAAAAACCGAAAGAAACACAAAAAAGCAAAATGTTTTTTCGAAACCTAACGAAACACTTTATGCAAAAAATATTCGAATGCTATCTACTTGTTTATATGTATGTTGCACCAATGATCGAAACCTTTTCGGCTTTTTCAAGAAAAATAATGTTACTAAATAGGTTACGGAGTTCGCAAAACGATTATATTTGTAACAGCACTTAGAACAATAAAATACGAATAACAGACATAACTATGGCAACTAAAGGGTATTACACCTACAATGAAATTATGCAACAACCGCGGATGTGGCTGAACGAATATGAGAAGCTACGGATGCAGCGAAATCAAATCGAATGCTTTGTAACACCATATATCAACAAGGGCTATGAGGTAATTTTCACTGGCGCGGGGACCTCCGCTTATATCGGTGATACCTTGGAGGTAATGATGGCTGGCACGCTTTTCGAGGGAGCACGTGCTGTCGCCACAACTGATTTAATCACCCATCCACAAGCTTATTTATCTGCCGATAAAAAAGTGCTATTGGTTTCGTTTGCTCGTTCGGGAAACAGTCCCGAAAGCTTAGGCGCCGTTAATTTAGCCAACCAAATCTGCGGAAAGAATATCGCCCACATCTTTATTACCTGCAACCAAGAGGGCCAATTAGCAAAAATCGCCAACCACGACAACTGCCTACTGCTGCTTTTGCCTCCCGAAACAGATGACAAGAGCCTTGCCATGACCAGTAGCTTTTCAACGATGTTGCTGACCGGCATTCTCCTATCCGATATTAGCCATCTTGAAGCACACCATACCTATATACATAACCTGTCCACCAATGCCGCGGTGGCGCTGACAAAATACGATGCCCCCATTCGCGAAATCGCCTCACGGTCTTTCTCCCGAGCCATCTTCCTCGGTTCGGGCGCATTAAAAGGGATTGCAGAGGAGTCGCACCTGAAATTACAGGAGTTGACCGATGGCAGCGTGGTTTGCAGTTTCGACTCCTTCCTTGGCTTCCGTCATGGACCTAAGGCGGTGGTTAACGCCGAATCGCTTTTGGTCTATCTGCTTTCGAACGATCCACAGGTTCGCCGTTACGAAACCGATTTGATCAAACAGATCCAAGCCAACAATCACGTTGTGGCCACTATTGCAGTCTCTGATAGCCCTGTTGAGATTCCGGGAGTCTCATTTGACCTGAATGTGGTTTTAAATTGCGGACTTCCACAAGGAGATGCGCTCTGTATTCCCTACGTTTTCGTTGCGCAACTCTTGGGCTACTATAAATCCATCGCCGCAGGGCTCAATCCCGATGCCCCTTCGGTATCTGGGAACATCGCCCGCGTTGTAGAGGGTGTTACCATCTATCCTTACCAAGCAGAAAAATAAAAGAGATATGACAAAGACTGAGAAATTATTAGACCGCATCGCCCAAATTGAGGCAACAACCGGCATCCCGCGCACCATCTTCGCAGTTTGCCCCAACTCTCCTTCGGTGGTGAAGGCTGCTTTCCGCGCCGCCAAACGCAACAACGCGCCCATCTATTTTGCGGCCACCCTCAATCAGATTGATTGTGACGGCGGCTATACGGGGATGACACCTGCCGAATTTGTAAAAATGGCACGCATCGAGGCTGAACGGGTCAACTTCACGGGTGTTTCCATTGTCGCCATCGACCATGGTGGCCCTTGGCTCAAGGACAAGCAAAATGTCGAGCATTGGAGCGCTGACCAAGCGATGGATGGCGTAAAAAAATCTTTCGAAGCAGCCATAGCAGCTGGGTATGATCTGATTCATGTCGACCCAACCGTGGATATTCATCTGCCCAAAGGCACCACCATCGACATCCATTTGGTGGTCAAACGTACCGTTGAATTGATCAAGCATGTGGAGACCTTCCGTCACGCCCAAAATCTTCCCGCCATCTCCTATGAGGTGGGCACAGAAGAGGTGCACGGCGGCTTGGCCGATGAGACCACCTTTGACACCTTCCTCACCGAGCTCAAAGCTGGCTTAACAGCCGTTGACTTGGCCGATGTATGGCCCTGTTTCATCGTTGGCAAGGTCGGCACCGATCTGCACACCACCACCTTTGACACAGCAGTTGCCAAGGAGTTGACCGCCAAGGTTCGCCCCTACGGTAGCTACATCAAAGGTCACTACACAGATGGCGTGAGTAATCCAGAAGCCTATCCACAATGTGGGATGGGTGCCGCCAACGTTGGGCCTGAATTTACCATGAGCGAATACGATGCTTTGGCCGAATTAGAAGCGCTCGAATCGAAATTGGAGGTGCGCAACGCCATCGCACAACCCTCTCACATGACCGCCACCCTGAAACGATTGGTCTACGAATCAAACCGCTGGCAGAAGTGGTTGCAGGCCGATGAAAAAGGCTGTGATTTCCATGCGCTCAAGGCTGAGCGTCAAACTTGGTTGGTAAAGACCGGATGCCGTTATATTTGGCAAGCACCCGAGGCCTTGGTGGCTCGTCAACGGCTCTATGACAACCTCAGTCGCATCGGTTATGCCCCTGAAGAGGTGGTTTTAGGCCGCATAGAGCGAGATATGGACAAATATTTTCAAGCCTTCAATTTAGTAAATCTTAACGACCTCTTGTAGTGAAAAAGTTCGATGTCATAGCGATCGGCGAACTCAATGTCGATCTGATCCTAAACCGCATTGACGGGCAACCGGAGATCGGGAAAGAGAAGTTTGCCAAAGATATGCTCTTAACACTTGGTAGCTCCACCGCAATTTTCGCGGCCAACGCCGCTGCACTGGGCACGAAAACCGGTTTTGCCGGCATGATTGGGCGCGATCTATTCGGCAATTTGGTGAAACGGGACTTACAAGATAAGGGCGTTGACACCCAATTTCTGATCGAATCCGAAACGGCCGCCACCGGCGCAACCATCGTGATGAATTATGACGAAGACCGCGCCAACATCACCTATCAAGGAGCGATGGATCAAATGCGTTTTACCGACATCGACCCACAAGTATTTACCGACACCAACCACATCCACCTCTCCTCGCTCTTCATGCAACGTGGATTGTTGTTAGACATCGAAACTTTACTGCGTCACGCCAAGGTTCAGGGGGTCACCACCTCACTCGACACCCAATGGGATCCCACCGATCAATGGGCATTCGACTACCGCAAGCTCTTGCCTCTGATTGATGTTTTCATGCCCAACGACAAGGAGCTCATGGCCCTCACCCACCAATCCTCTTTGGAGGATGCCATTGGCGCGATCACACCATTTTTAGGCCACGCCGCCATAATCAAATGTGGCCGTGAAGGCTCTATTTTAGTCCTTCGTAACGGCACAAGACATTCACTCGCCGCCTGTCTAAACAGCCATGTTGTGGATGCTATTGGTGCTGGCGACAGCTTCAATGCCGGCTTCATTCATCGTTTTGTCCAAGGTTGCCCACTCACTGATTGTCAACAATTAGGCAACCTCACCGGCGCCATCAGCACCACGGCCGCCGGAGGAACCGGTGCTTTTTTCAATCGTGAGCACATTGAAAAAATAGCATGGGAAGTTTTTCACCAAACCATCGAATTGTAACGGGAAAGTACAATGAATATTCAAGAACAATTAAAGATCTGTCAGACTTCACACACCGCCTTGTTGGCCACGAATTTTTACAATTTCGAGACCCTCACCGCGGTGCTACAAGCGGCAGCAGCCACCGACGCCCCTGTATTACTCCAGCTCACGCGCAGCTCCATCAACTACATGGGATTGCGCCAAGCGGTGAATATGGGCCGTCAGGGGTTGGCCGATTATGGATTGAATGGCTGGATTCATCTGGATCACGGCAATTCGATCGAACTGGTTCAACAATGCTTAGACGCGGGGTTTGATTCGGTGATGATTGATGCCAGCGAACAGCCTTTTGAAGAGAATATTATCACCACCCGTCGGGTCGTTGAGCTTGCTCAATCTTATCAAGTAAATGTCGAGGCCGAATTGGGTTATGTTGCCAAATTGGGGCAAAGTCAAGGTGGCGGCTTCACCACCGCTGAAGAGGCGGCTCATTTCGTCCAAGAGACAGGGGTTCACGCACTGGCCGTTGCCATTGGTTCAGCACATGGATTCTACAAGCAACCCCCTCTTCTTGACATTGAACGGCTGGAGCAAATTCATGCCGCCACCGATGTTATATTGGTGCTCCACGGAAGTTCCGGTATTCCCCATCAGATGGTGCAAGATGCCATTCGCGCCGGTATTTCTAAGGTGAATTTAGCCACCGAAATCAAAGATATTTTCATGCGTACGCTCAAGAATACTTTACGTACTTCTGACGAAATTGACCTGCGCAAAGTATTTCCACAGGCCATTGATGTTGTCGCTGCCCTGCTCGAAGAGAAGTATCGTATGACTGGAATTGCCAACCGCTAACAACCATTAAAAATGAACTTTCTGATGAAAAAGCAAATCGGCACACTCATGGCAACTGCATGGATATTATGCGGATTTGCCGCTACGCCACAGCCTACTCCATCGCCTTTTGAGGCACAGAAAGCCGCCGTGCAAGCGTTAGCACTCAAAGATTTTGCGCCGGTGTCAATCTTCAAGATCCCTATAACAAAGGTGCAACGCGCCAAATTTGCCGTTATTGATGCCCATTCACACGACTACGCACAAACCGATGACCAAATCCGTGCATGGGTAGACATCTTAGATTCCGTTGGAATCGAGAAGGTAAACCTAATGCATTGCAGTTGGATCGGCGATCCCTTTGAAAAGGTGGTAGAAAAATATGCGGCCTATAAAGACCATTTCAACATTTGGTGCTGCTTCGACTACACCGATTTCAACACTCCCGACTGGATCAATCGCGCCATCGCTCGGCTCGAAACCTGCCACCGCCTTGGTGCTGTCGGCGTGGGCGAGTTGGTGGACAAAGGCGTGGGCGATGTCTATGCCCGCCCCGGCTCGGGTGAAGGCATCCACATGGACAATCCGCGTTTGAAGCCACTGATCGAACGTTGTGGCGAATTGGGCATGCCCATTAGTATTCACATCGCCGAACCGATTTGGATGTACGAGGCGCTTGATGCCTCCAACGATGGATTGATGAATGGTGCAGATTGGGCAGTAGACACCTCCGCCCCCAACTGCCAAAATTATAACCAGTTGATGGAGACCTTCGAGCGTACGCTAATCGCCTATCCCAAGACGACCTTCATCGCCTGTCACTATCTCAATATGAACCAAGATCTCACGCGCTTAGGCCAACTACTCGACCGACATCCGAACCTCTACCTCGATCTGGCCGGCCGCATGGGCGAGTCGGCTGTCACCCCTCGTGCTACCCGCAATTTCCTGATCAAATATGCCGATCGCGTACTTTACGGAACGGACAACGGGATGGCGGCTACCATGTATCGCATGACCTTCCGTCTGTTGGAGAGCGCCGATGAGCACATCTACAACCCCGACTACGGCTACCACTGGTCTTACAGTGGCTTTGAGCTACCCGATGCTGTATTGAAAAAAATATACCATGATAATGCTGTTCGACTTTTAGGCAAATAAACTTCATCACTATGAAAATTCTAAACATACTGACCCTTCCCCTACTCGCTGCCGCCACGGCCTGCGGAGGTGTAACAACGGTCACCAACGGTGATCTGCAACTTCAGATTGACAAGCAGATGCGCGTGCGTGTGGAGTCACTCCATGCCACCACCCAACCTTTTTGCGAAGAGTTTGTCGCTACCGATGTTTTGGTGGCCGATGAAGCTACGCTGACGGATTTCGAGCGTCAATCGGTTCACCATAATGGTGATAGCTATGAGCTCGTCGGACTTTACGACAAAGATGGCATCCAAGTGGAGAAACACCAAACCATCACCGCACCCGAAGATTTTCCGGGGATGTTGCTGATCAAAACTTTCTACATCAATAAAGGCAAATCAATAACCGCTACTGCTTTGGAATCCAACAACCTGCGTGTCAATGCCGATTCATTGATCTGGTCTTTTGAGCCCTCCTCTACAACGGGTCGCAAAGATTGGATTTTACCGGTGCGCCCGGGGTTTGAACAGCAGAATTATTTGGGTATGAACAACAGCGACTACGGTGGGGGCATTCCGATGGTTACCCTATGGCGGCAAGATGGCGGTGTAAGTGTCGGCGTGATTGAGCCCACACTCAAGATGATCTCCATGCCCGTCCAATGGAGGGCTTACGATTCGTTCGCTACCATGGGCCTGCGTCACGATTTCAAAGAGAAGATCCGTTTAGCAGAAAATGACACCCTGACCGCATACCCCTCTTTTATTTCGGTGCATACGGGCGACTTCTACCAGCCACTCCACCAATATACGCAATATATGCAACAGCATGCAGGCTTGGTTTTAGCCGCATCTGAACCCGAAGCCTTCGAACCTGTTTGGTGCGCTTGGGGTTATGAACGCACCTTCACCATTGATGAGGTGCTTGGTACATTGGCCAAGGCGGCAGAATTAGGCTTCAAATGGGTCGATGTAGATGACGGCTTCCAGATAGCCGAAGGCGACTGGGAGACCAACAGCCGTTTCCCCGGTGGTAGCAAGGATATGCGCCGTTTGACCGATGCCATCCATGCACAGGGGATGAAGGCAAAATTATGGTGGGCTCCTTTGGCGGCCGATCCCGATACAAAGATTCTTCGCGAGCACCCTGAGATGCGCCTTGAGACCGAAGAGGGCACACCGGAATACATCACTTGGTGGAACAGCTACTACCTCTCTCCGATCAATCCTGCGGTAAAAAAATACACCTCCGATTTGGTGGACCGTTTCATCAACGAATGGAATTTCGATGGGCTGAAATTAGATGGTCAGCACCTCAACTGCTGCCTGCCCGATTACAATTCGGCCAGTGAATTGCAAAATCCGGAGGATGCGGTAGAGCAGATGCCTCTATTTTTCAAAACGATCTACGACAGAGCCCGCGCATTGAAATCCTATGCCGTGGTACAACTTTGCCCCTGCGGATGTGCCATTAACTTCTACCACCTGCCCTATATGAATCAGGCGGTGGCCTCCGATCCCACCTCCAGTTGGCAAATTAGGCTCAAAGGCAAGGCTTACAAAGCCATCAATGACCGCATGGCCTATTATGCCGATCACGTTGAGTTGAGTGATGGTGGGCTTGACTTCCCGACCCAACTTGGTATCGGCGGGGTGATTGGTTCGAAATTCACCTATCCGAAGAACAACCCCAATGTCAAAGAAGACTTTCTCTTGACCCCTGCCAAGGAGGTGCTCTATAAGAAATGGGTGTCGCTTTACAACACCAAAAAGCTCTCGACAGGCGACTATTTAAATCTCTACGACATCGCTTGGGACAAACCCGAAGCACACGTAATCTCCAAAGACGGGCATCTCTATTATGCCTTCTATGCTGATCAATGGAGTGGTGCAGAGATCACCCTCAAAGGATTGGATCCAAAAAAGAGCTACACCGTCTGCGAATATACAGCCGACAACGCCCCCACCTATACCCTTGATGGAAATCATCCGGTGATCACGCCGACCTTCAAAGGTAGCTACTTGATCGAAGTTTACTAACCCCAATAGAACACTAACAAATATCAATTAAAACCTAACCATTATGAATTTAAAATTACTCACAAAGACGCAAGTCATCTGTGCTTGGTTTCTCCTCTGTACCTTGGGGGCCTATGCACAGTCCACTACGATCAAGGGTACGGTCATCTCCGCGACAGACAAGCAGCCTCTGGTTGGCGTAAACGTCCTGATCGAGGGGAACAATACCCGCGGTGCATCGACCGATGCAGCAGGGCACTACTCCATTCAGGCGAAACCGACCGAAGTACTGGTCTTCAGTTTCATTGGTTGCAAGGCCGTCAAAGAGGCCGTCAATCAGCGCACCATCATTGATGTGCAGTTAGCTGATGACAGCAACCAGCTTGACGATGTGATTGTCATGGGTTATTCAACACAAACCAAAGCGGAACTTTCCAGTTCAGTGGTCACCCTCAAGGGTTCAGAATTGACCGACATCACCACCCCCGACATCGGTAATATGTTGCAGGGTAAGGCTGCCGGTGTCTTGGTTTACAACGCCTCAGGACAACCCGGTTCACAATCTACAATTCGTGTCCGCGGTACGGGTTCTATCACCGCTGCTTCTGATCCACTTTATGTGGTCGATGGTATCATCGGTGGCACCTTCAACCCCAACGATGTGGAGACACTGACCGTCTTGAAAGATGCCGGTGCCACCGCACTTTATGGCTCTGAGGGTGCAGGCGGTGTGATCGTTGTGACCACGAAATCGGCCAAAACAGGCCAAAAAACAACCGTCAACTTCAAAATTTCAGCCGGTGTAAAGCAGGTACTTAACGGCCGTTTAAAGATGATGGATTCCAAAGAGCTCTATGAGACACAGAAGACTTTTATGCCGTCTGTCTTGTTCGAATCTCAACGTCCGGCCTCTTTGCTTAACCAAAATTTCGATTGGGTGGATGCTATTTTCCGTACAGGCGTTGTGCAGAATTACTACGCTTCGATCGCCGGTAGCAGTGGCAAAACCAACTATTTTGTCAGCATAGACCACTACAACGAAGAGGGTACTTTGATCAACACCAAATATGCCCGCACCACCGCACGTGTAAACTTGAGCACCGAGCTCTTCAAGAACTTGAAGATGAACACCCGTGTCGCCTACACCAACACCCGCGATTACAGTGCTTCAGCCTACCAAACCCTCGAATTTGCTTATGGACTGCTCCCTTGGGATAATCCGTACGATGCCAGTGGTTCACCCATCGACCTGCTACACAATGCAGATGCTCCTTGGTTATCACAAAACCGCTATAACATCTTCTACAACGAGCAGTACAACTACGCCAAGTCTCACGGTGATGATTTGTCTGCCGACATGCAATTTATTTGGCAGATCACACCTTGGTTGAGTTTCACCTCCTCCAACCGTTACAACATCAGCCACTCGAAATACATCACCTATGTAGACCCCCGCACCGTTTCTGACAGTGAGAGTGTCAAAGGTAGCCTCTACAACAGTCTCAGCGAGGGTTGGGGACTATCCAGCTCCAATTTATTGAAGGCAACCAAGAGCTTCGGCGATCACAACATCAGCGGTCTGCTTGGTTATGAGTATGGTATCAACAAAGAGGAGTACACCAACGTGGAGGGTATCAATATGCCACAGGGAATGGGTGCCCTCAACGCTACCATACCTTATAGAAATGGTGGCTATGACATCTGGGGTGAAGGTTACTCTTTGTTTGCACAGGCTCAATATAGCTATGCCAACAAATATTTACTTACAGCATCATTCCGTGCCGATGCCAGCTCCAAATTTGCACCCAAAAACCGTGTAGGTTATTTTCCTTCGGTCTCAGCTTCATGGGTAATCAGCAAGGAGAATTGGTTGAAAGAGAGCGATGCCCTGCGCCTGCTCAAATTGCGTGCTTCTTGGGGTCAGACCGGTAATTCATCCATCGGTTCTTATCTCTATCTGGACTCTTATGCCCTCTCGGCAAAATACCAGAATAATGTAGCCGCCATTCCTATCCGCAAGGCCAATCCCTATTTGGGTTGGGAGACAGCCGACATGACAAATATTGGTTTAGACGTAAACCTGTGGAATCGTTTGGAGATCAACTTTGATTTTTATCACATCATCAACAAAGACCTGCTGCTGAACGTACCTACCTCGCCCAGTACCGGTTTCTTCGACTTCACAGCCAACGCCGGCAAGGTGCGCAACCGTGGTGTTGAGGTCACCATCTCTTCGACCAACATCAAAAGCAAAAACTTCATCTGGACGACCACACTCAATATCGGTGTTAACCGCAACCGTGTACTCTCCACCCCGACCCCCGAAGGATTCCTTCAGAGCAACAGCGATGGTTCTGTGACACAGATCGTGAAGCCCGGCCATGATATTTACAGCTGGTATTTACCCCGTTGGATGGGTGTCGACCCAAGCAATGGCGATCCTGTTTGGGAAAAATTAATCTACGATGAGGATGGCAATGTGACCGGTTCTACACCGACCAATGTCTACAACGATGCCACCAAGCAAATTGTCGGTTCGGCTACGCCGAAGTTCAGCGGCGGTTTCAGCAATAATTTCCGTCTCTACAACTTCTCGTTGAATGTGGTTGCCAACTTTGTTTATGGCAATAAGATCTACAACAACGACCGTACAATCACCGATAATGATGGTGCTTTCACCAACTACAACATGGTATCCCTCGACAACGGTCTGAAATGGAAACGTTGGGAGAAACCGGGAGATGCAGCTACACATCCTAAAGCAGTCTCTTTCGGCAACAAGAACTCCAACGCCGCCTCTTCTCGTTATTTGGAGGATGGAAGTTTCTTCCGCATCAAGAACATCACCTTGGCTTATGACTTCTCGAAGAAGCTCGCCAGCAAACTCCACATGCAGGCCCTGCGTATCTATTTTTCGGTAGACAACGTCGCTACTTTCACCAACTTCTCTGGCATGGATCCCGAAGTGGATCTCCAAGGTTCGACCTATACCTTGGGTGGCATGTACAGCAGCCCTTACCCCATCGGACGTAGTTATATGTTCGGAGTTGATTTAACATTCTAATGTGTCCAGCCAATTTAAACTGTAAAACAACAAAAACAATGAAAAAGATAATTTTGTTTCTTTCCCTTCCGTTGCTTCTCACAGCGTGCGATTTAGACCACTATCCCTCTGACTCCATGACCTCTGACCAGCTGGATGAGAATCCTGCTTCGGCGAAGTATAGCACCGATGGCAACTATTCAATGTTCAAAGATGTCTTGGCCTACAAAGGGACTGAGTACTCAGGAAATACCTATGTACGTCACTATTTTCAAATGACAGAATTCCGCGGTGACAATGTTTCGCTGGCACACAAGACCGAAGATCCGCTCTATAACGAAATGTGTTACAGCGATCTGATTACCGATCAGCCCAACTCTTATGTTTGGTGGGCCGGCTATCACATCATCTATGCGGCCAACTCGATCATCAAATCTCTTCCCGAAGGTGCTTCTGGTGAGTATGATCACATGTTGGGCGAAAATTACTTCATGCGTGCCATCTGCCACTTGCATTTGGTAACCCTCTATGCCAAACCATACTCTTATGGCCGCGAGAACATGGGTGTCATTCTTCGCACCTCCACCATCACCGATGTCACCGTCCGTGCCAGTGTGGGCGCTGTTTATGACCAAATCCGTGACGACCTGATCAAGGCAGCCGCGCTGATGAAGGCCGATGAAGGTCGCGTCACCAACCATGGTTATATTTCACGCGATGCTGCTTTGGGACTTTTGAGCCGTGTTTACCTCTATCGTGGAGAGAACGACAAGGTGATCGAAACTGTCAACGAGATGTTGGGTGGTGAGGTTGATGGCTCTTCAAAGCTCGATCCCGACTGCGCCCATTATTTTGCCAATGCGCTCAACTCTCCTGAAACACTTTGGGCGATTGCTCACGTGGCCACCATCGAGAATCGTGGTCGTGAATCTATCGGCTCTATGTACTACACAGCCGATTCCAAAGGCGTTAGTGGTTGGGCCGAGATGTACTACTCCGATCCGCTCTTGAAGCTCTTCCAACGTCATCCTGAAGACCTTCGCTACACCGGCTACTGCATTCCACTCGAACCAGTAGAAGGTAAGATGCAGGTACGTTGGGCGGTTGCCCAAGCAGGCGACTCGTTCCGTCTGAATGAAATCCGTGATGTGGAGTTAGACGATGCCACAAAGAACTACTTCTTTATGAACGATGGCAGCAAGATCTTTGTCACCCCAGAGAAGAGCGGCAAATACACCAAATATTTCATCCAATGGAATGGTGCGAAGACCGAAGTTTATCTTGATCAAAAGATATTCTGCTTCAACACCTGCCCCGCCTTCATGTGTGCTAAATTTACCGGCCAAGACGGAGAACCGATGTTGTCCTCGCCGGTGATGATCCGCTGGGGTGAGGTGATTCTCAATCGCGCTGAGGCCTATGCCAAGATGGGCGGCAACGATCAGAAGGCACTCGATGATGTCAATGCCATCCGTAAACGTGCCGGACTGACCAATGCACTCTACACCTTGAGCAATTACCAAGAAGAAGGTTACAAAAATGTATTGGAAGTGGTGCTTGACGAACGCCGTTTGGAGTTGTGCTATGAAGGTCACCGTGCATTCGATGTCTATCGCAACAAGCTCTCTATGGATCGTAAGTTCTCGGGTGCACAAGCTTGGGAGGTCATTCCTTATACCGACAATCGCATTCAATATCGTATTCCTTTTGATGAGACCTCTGTCAGTGGAATTCCTCAAAATGACTAATCGGAAAGTAGATTCCTTAAAAAGACAAAAACAATGAAAAAGAATAGATTATCAAAGACTGCCCTATTTGTGGCCACCCTCCTATTCGCTGCTGCTTGTGGCGGCGGTGATCCCGTTCCGGGCCCCATCATCGGAGGTGATACTCCAGAGGAACCGGAAGGAGATGTTCCTGAAGAACTCATCACTCTGGATGGCGATTTCTCCGATTGGGAAGCGCTGAAACCAGAATATGTCATTGAATCCGTTGCTCCTGCCGATGCCGCCTATCCGGGCGCAAAACGCCTTAAAGTCTACGTCAACAAGACCCACATCAATCTCTACGTTGAATTTGATGGTTCTGAGGAGGTCAATGCAGGTGTGTTAGACGTTTATATGGATACCGATATGAAGTTCGATGGTGACGGCAACGCCACCACGGGTGCCGGTACATGGATTTGGAAAAATGACGGTAGCGATATGCTGATCCAAGGTATGATAAAAAGCGAAGAGACCGGCGAATATATCTCCTACGATGCTGATATTTCCAAATATTCGGGCACCCCATTGGGTGATGAATGGGAGTGGACTCCTGTTGCACCAGCAGGTACAGGTGCTACGGCCAGTTCAAATGCAGTACTGTTGCCCAACGGCAACCATGCCATTGAGGTCTCTATCGTCCGCGCGGCAGCTCCCGATTTAGGGAAACAAGTTCGCTTGGGTGTGATGTTCGAGAAGACCGACTGGAGTGGCGAATGCGGTATGCTACCTGCTCATTCGGCGCTTGCTGAAAATGAATACGATGCCGCTGAGAAGTTGCTCGTCAATATGAATGGTCACCAAGGCGGGGATGTACCCGATGTACCGGGGGATGATGTGAAGATTGCCATTGATGGTGACTTTGCCGACTGGACAGCACTCTCTGCTGCCAACGTCAAAATAGCTGCTGCGCCGGAAGATCCGTTCTACACAGGAGCGAAGATGCTGAAGGCCACCAGTGATGCCACCTATCTCTATTTGTATGTTGAATTTGACGGTTCCACGGAGGCTGGCGTGGGTATTCTCGATTTGTTTGTGGATACCGATCTATCAGTCGATGGCGAAGGAAATGCGACAACTGGTACGGGAAGTTGGCCTTGGTTGAATAACGGCGCTGATCTGATGTTCCAAGGTGCGATGTTTAACGAAGCAGGTAAAGGCGCTTGGGACTCCCCTGTGTACCAATACACCGGCACACCTTTGGCCGACGAATGGGCTTGGACAGAGATCGTTGCGGCCGGCATGGGTGCGACCAGTAGCTCAGATGCAGTAAAGCTCGAAAATGGCAATAAAGCGATGGAAATTGCCGTTATGCGTGCAGCTGTTCCGGGATTGGGTAAAAAAGCGATGTTAGGAATCATGCTTGAGAAGGCTGACTGGAGTGGCGAGTGTGGTATTTTGCCAACCAATGCCGCCAAAATAAGTGATGCTGGACGTGAATTCGATGCTTCAAAAATGATGAGCATCTCCTTGAAATAAATTTTTAATAGGTTGTTTCGGCAGATAACGGTCAGAGCAATCTATTTCACCTGTTCCTAAAAAGCACCGGCGTTATCTTATTAGAACGTCGGTGCTTTTTTAGATCTAAAAAATTATAAACCATGCGTTTTCTTAAAACTTGCACCTCACTTCTTTTGATCGCCCCGCTGTTGGCCATCAGTTGCTCAAGCAGTAGTGAGACAACACCTGCACCTGACACCCCGTCCGATGATCCTTCGTTGACCAAGGTGACCTATACCGCACTCACCACCGCCATTCCGAATCCTGAACGGGGATTCTACTACCCTTACGACTACCATTTCGAAGGCGGTGTCATTCCGAACGCACTCAACAAGCAGGCTATTACAGTGAATCGAGGACAAAACCGCACACTCTTTCTGACGGAGTATTTCCTTCGCGATTTCATTGACAAACCGCTTTCAGAAGCGTGTTTAACCCTTATCAAGACCAACATGCAGGCACTGCGAGACGGGGGCGGAAAATGTGTATTGCGCTTTGCCTACTGCGATTCGGATGCGCAAAGTGCCAAACCTTGGGATGCCGAAGAGGCTATCGTGATGCAACACATTGCGCAACTCAAGCCTATCTTCGAGGAGTATGTCGATGTTATTTATGTGCTTCAGGCCGGCTTTGTCGGCGTGTGGGGCGAGTGGTACTATACCGACCACTTCGGCTTTGATCCAAAGAGTGTAGAAGATTATAAACCCCGCCGGCACGTGGTGGAGGCGTTACTCAATGCACTGCCCACCAGTCGCATGGTAGCCATCCGCACACCACAAGCTAAATTGATGTGCTTTGAGCTCACCGGCGCGGATTCCATCACGCAACAGACGGCCTATCAAGGTTCACAGCTATCGCGTCTTGCTGGTCACAACGACTGTTTCTTAGCCAGTGGCAATGATGTGGGTACCTTCAACAACAAAGTCGAACGGGCTCTTTGGATGGCTGATTCGCGCTATGCCAGCATGGGTGGGGAGACCTGCGGGGTATCCTCCTTCTGCTCCTGCTCCAATTCACTCATAGATATGGCCAAATACCACTGGTCTTACCTGAATATCGGCTACCATCAGGAGGTCATTAAGGGGTGGAAAGACAACAACTGCTTTGATGAGATTGAGTGTAGACTGGGTTATAGATTGGTCTTGACAAAGGCCTCTTTCACCAAGGATGTGAAAGCCGGCGAGCCCTTCAAGGCCATCATTGACCTTACCAATACGGGATTTGCCGCACCAGTTAATCCTCGCGGTGCGGAGTTGATCTTTGTCGCCGACAAGGATGCTTCAGAGCACTACACCATCCCCTTGAAAGATGATCCTCGCTACTGGTTTGCCAGTGTTCAGCACACCATCGCAACCACATTTTCAGCACCTGCATTGAAGGCCGGACAGCGCTATACACTCTATCTGAATCTGCCCGATCCCGAAAAGAAGCTACACGACAATCCGCTTTTTAGCATTGCCCTTGCCAACAACGACACATGGGATGCCACCCGCGGTTACAACAAACTCTACACCTTTACGGCTCAATAAGCCCCGACGATGAATTGGATAAAAAAACATAAGTGGCTACTATTTGCCTTGGTGACGACCCTGACTTGGGGTGTTTGGGGTGAATTCAGTGAATTGATTCAAAAAGAGGGCTTTCCGGCCAGCATGGTCTATATCGTTTGGGCCTTGTCGATGATTCCCTGCGCCATCGTGGCGCTGTGGCTCGCCGGCTGGAAATTAGATCACTCCTATAAATCCATTTTTTTGGGTGTCAGTGCCGGCCTTTTGGGCGCAGGAGGACAGCTCATTCTCTTCGAGGCGCTACGCTTCGGGCCAGCCTACATCGTCTTCCCCTTCGTCTCCATGTCACCGATTATCACCATCGCACTCTCGTTAGCTCTTTTGCGGGAGCGCGCCAATCGCATACAGACCTTCGGCATTGTCATTGCCTTGGCCGCTATCTTCTTCCTTTCGTGGCAAGATGGTAGTGATCAGAATGTCAGCGGCTATGTATGGTTAATTTTGGCCACCTTGGTCTTCATCGCGTGGGGTGTGCAGGGTTACATCATGAAGTCGGCCAACAATTCGATGAGTGCCGAGAGTATTTTCTTCTATATGGCGCTCACGGCGGTCATGCTCATTCCGTTCGCCTTCACGATGATCGACACCGACATCTCAGCCATTGCACCAGCACTCTACGTCAAAGGATTCTTCACCCAAATTCTCAACTCCATTGGTGCGTTGACCCTTGTCTACGCCTATCGTTACGGCAAGGCCATCATCGTCTCTCCCATGCAGGGTCTTGCGCCGCTGATCACCATGGTTCTGTCGTTGATTCTCTATGCGGTCTTCCCCAGTGCTATCCTACTCACAGGGCTGATTTTGGCAACCATCGCCCTCATCGCCCTGTCAATCGAATAGTATGAAGGGGCGATTTTTCCTGCTTTTGGTTCTTTGCGGACTCTTTGGGGCGTGTATTCATCACCCCTCTGAGAGCCGCAATTTATCAAAGGACACAAAGCAGTACTGGGCAAATTTCGACTTCAGTGATTCCACGCAAGTGGATAATTATGAGGTTGTCGAAGCTCGTTTCGCCACCTACATCACCCTTTTAGAAGATCCACAATTAACGCCACCGGTAGCCGGAGAGTTGCTACAAAAGACCCTTCATCAAGCCGGTGCAAACGATGCGATATTCAATCTTTTTTGGGAGTTATGCGAAAAATACCTCTATTCGCCCGAATCGCCCGTGCGGGATGAGGAGCTCTATATTTATGCCCTCCAATCACTGATCGCGAGCAATCATGTCGATGGTTACCACAAATTGCGCCCGCGCTATCAGCTCAATATGGCACTTCAAAATCGGCTCGGCCACCCTGCCACCGAATTTACCTATACGGAGGCAGACGGCCACCAAAGCACCCTTTACAGTCTCGCGGCCGATTATACGATTCTCTTCTTCAATAACCCCGATTGCGAGGCCTGCGAGCAACTCCGGGCCCAACTGCAACGAAGCCCCCTGATCCGCATTTTGGAAAAACTTGGACGGCTACGTGTTTTGGCACTTTATAGCAACACGGAGGAGGATCAGACGCGCTGGCAGGCCACTGTTGACAGCTATCCGACATCATGGATCATGGCCTACGATGCGGGTGCACAACTGCATTACAAAGGCTTGTATGACTTGCGGGGCATCCCTTGCCTCTATCTGTTAGACCGCCACAAACGCGTGCTCTACAAGGGCGCAACCACAACCACGGCCATCACCGCCGCGCTGCGTAAAGATCTCTTTTAAGAAACTGTTTTAAATTCGCGGGGGGGGGGCAGGCTTTAAAGCGTGTCCTGTCGTGATATTGGGCTTTTTAGATAACATCACCACGATCCATTCTGCATGAGCCGGTAGCGATCTACAATTGAATACTCAAAAAAACGCCATCAGATCATATTTTTCAAAAAAATATGCTATATTTGTATAACTAATTCACAAAACCCACTGCCTATGATGAAAAAATAGCACGAGATTTGCCCAAAAAACATCTATTTTGTCGCTCTACACTAAAAGTATCGACAATTACATATAAAAGCGTTAGCTTTAATCTGGCTTTCTGAAACT
>JAVVZO010000012.1:0-11019 GCA_036650515.1 Alistipes sp. | reverse complement strand
AAAGTATCGACAATTACATATAAAAGCGTTAGCTTTAATCTGGCTTTCTGAAACTCATACAATTTCAAAGCAACATGGAGTAAGGCGTAAAGCTCACGTTTTTTATATGTGTACTAATCATCTAATTACACCGCTGCTGAGATTCGGCACAAAACCAAAAAAAAAAAATGAAAAAGCTATTTTACTTTTTACTGCTTGCATCGGCTATCTCGATGACAGCAACAGGATGTTCCAAAGATGACAACTCCGGCAATCCTCCTGACGGACCAGCTGGAAATGTCGAAATGTTGTACGGCACATGGGGAAGTACTCACATGTGGGGTAGCAATGGACTGGATCAGGATATCGATGCTTCCGTCTCTACATTCACGTTTCTTGCCGATGGCTCGTTTTCGGAGAATCAAGGAACGGCTGTAGCCCATGGAGATTGGACGTATAATCCTGCTGCGCGAGAATTGGTATTATCTAATCCCGTCAGCGTCATTAACGCTCATGTCACAACGCTCACCGCAACAACGCTTATTATGTCCTACCCAGTAGCAGGGATCGATTTGGTCGTGGTGACGTATAGCAAAATGGGAAATCGCGCCCCCATGCAGACTGAATCCATAAACGACTCCTCGGTTGCACCTATGCCGATATTATCTTCTATCATCAACCTGTCTAATTTTTAAAACCAAAAAAATTGTCTTGTCCTGAAAAACCGTTACAGGTTTGATGCTACAAAATAATTAAATTTGGTCAGACGCTGTTTGAATTTGTCACCAAAGTTATTTACATAAATGCTGTCGTTTTTCGACAAATCAAGCAAGCTTGTTTGGCTCATTTACAAGAATTTTCAGAGCTATTTTTGTTCCTGTTTTTGTCCTGTGAATCCGATTTTAGCGAGCTAAATGAGGATTTATAGGGCGAGAACTGGGTACAAAAAAAGTCAGGCATCGCTGTCTGACTCTAAAAAAATGGTAGCCACACGCTCGTGGGCGGTGGATCTGCCTATTTAATGCGCTCGTAATATTCGCGGGTACGGGTATCTACACGGATCTTGTCGCCCGTATTGATGAAAAGAGGAACGCGAACCTCAGCGCCTGTATTGACCTTCGCCGGTTTGAGCGAGTTGGTGGAGGCTGTATCGCCCTTGATTCCGGGTTCGGTATAGACCACTTCCATGTCCACAATCGGAGGAAGCTCGGCAGAAAGAACCGACTCTTTTTCGGTATGAAACATCACTTCAACCACTTGGCCATCAGCCAGCAAGTCGAAGTTGGTAATCAGGCTTTTCTCGATATTGATCTCTTCAAAGGTCTCGGTGTGCATAAAGTGAGCACCCAAATCATCCTCATAGGTAAACTGATAGGGCCGACGCTCCACACGCACAGGCTCTATTTTAGCACCGGAAGAGAAGGTATTTTCGATCACGCGGCCATTCTCAAGATTCTTGAGCTTGGTGCGGACAAAAGCTGGCCCTTTACCGGGTTTTACATGTTGGAAGTCGATGACCTGAAGGGTTTTGCCGTCCATTTCGATACACATTCCAATCTTAATGTCACTTGTTGTTGCCATATTATTTCTTGTATTTGATTTATTCTTGGCACAAAAGTACAAAAAAAATCACAAATAGCAACCTACCATAAGCTATTTCGTTGGGATCAACACTTCAGGCCATCGCCCATACAGGATTGACCCCCAAAGCCTTTGGGACAGGGTTACAATTCGATAGATTTGCACTTTAACCCCAATTCCGCAATTTTAGCCAGCGTCCGCGGCAAGGCATAGCGCATATTGCGGAAGGCTTTTTCGCTGTCGTGAAAGACCACAATCGAGCCGCCTTCGAGGTGTTTGGTCACATTCTTCAAGCAGGCGCGGGGTGATAACGAGCGGTTATAATCTCGAGAAATAATGTCCCACATGACCAATTTATAGCGTTTGGCCAGCGCACGAGTCTGCGAAGGGGTGATGCGCGCATAGGGGGGACGAAAAAGCTCGCTATGCACCAAATCATTGGCGAAATCGACATCTTCCACATAACGTTCCATGCTCATCCCCCACCCTTTTTGGTGCGAATAGGTATGGTTGCCGACACGGTGACCAGCAGCTACAATACGCTGATATAGATCGGGGTACATCTCCACATTCTTGCCTAATACAAAAAAAGTCGCCTTGGCATTGTACTGATCTAAAACCGATAAAATCCATTCGGTGATACCGGGGGTCGGGCCATCATCGAAGGTGAGAAAAACACCCTCTTTGTCCTCAATCTCCCAGATCAGGTCGGGCATCAGCCGACGCAATATTTTAGGCGGTTTTATGCGCATAAGTACTCCATTACGCGACAAATATAATGAAAGATTTGGTTAGACGCTGTTTTGATTTGCCAACAAAATTATTTTATCGCTATTTTGTGGCTTTCAGAAACTGTTTTGAAGCCACATCGCCACTTCCAAAAGGCAGAAACGCCTCGCTTTACGGGCACAGAAAAAACGGAAGGGAATCTCACGATTGCCTTCCGCCTCGAAGAGTTGATCTCTCCTAAACTACTAACCCAAACTTAAATAAATGAAGAAACCTCACTGCGGGGCCTCCGCAGCTGTTTTATACTCTTGCAAATCCCGTGCCACAGCAAGTGTCCCTGAATCTGCACATTAGAGTTAAGGCTATATGGAATAGTTTTGTGATAACTTGTAATACTTTTTAAAAAAAATAATTACTTTTGTCAATAAACTGTAAGCAGATTTTTATATCACTTAAATTACGATAAATGATGAAACTACACACACTCTCCAGTCTATGCTTAGTAAGCATGCTCGCTTTGAATGCTTGCGTAAAGTCGGTAGACCCCGCGCCGAAGCCCGATCCCAACCCCAATCCGGACGGCGTAATTACCTATGACGATCTAAAGGTAAACAGTTTTATGCTCCGCCCAGAAAACAACGAGCGAATCTTTGGCGCGCTGATATTCAACGCAGACGCTACGGGTATGCAGTGGAGTGGCCAAATTGACCACTACAAAACCGATCTTTCAAAATTAAAGATCACCTTTGATGTCGTCGCAACGAAGGTCACCGTTGGTGATGCGGTGCAAGAATCGGGCATCACAGCCAATAATTTCACAACACCTGTGACCTACCGTTTATATGCCGATGATGGCCGTTATAAGGAATATACCGTGACGCTCACGGCAGGCAAGGCCACGGGATTCCCCATTCTGGCAATTATGACAGAGAATGAGAAGCCCGTCACCTCCAGAGAAGACTGGGTGAAGGGGCGCATGGTGCTCGACAAACAACTGGGTGATTGTGAAGAGTTGGTGGTCGATATGGAGATCAAGGGGCGCGGGCACAACTCGTGGAGTAAAGACAAAAAGCCCTATGCAATCAAATTAGCCGCTAAAAGCCCTGTGATGGGGATGAATAAGCACAAACGCTGGGTGTTGTTGGCCAACGCCAGTGATCGCACCTTGCTTCGCAATCGTGTAGCCTTTGAAATAGGGAGGCACACGGGGCTGGCTTGGACTCCTGATAGTCGTTATGTGGATGTGATCCTCAATGGCAAATTCTTGGGTAGCTACCTCCTCTGCGAGCATATTCGGGTGGATAAAAATCGGGTGAATATCACCGAAATGAGCAGTACCGATCAAAGTGGAGAGGCTCTCACAGGTGGCTACTTGCTCGAATGTGATCGTTATTACGACGACATCAATAAATTCAGAACACACCGACGTGATTTGCCCATTAACATCAAAGAACCGGATGAAGATGTGTTGACCGCAACACAAAAGAGCTATATCACCGATTATGTCAACCATATTGAGGAGCTGCTCTACGCCAACGCTACGGCCGATCCTCACTACGCTGATTTCATAGATGTAGACTCTTTTATCGACTGGTGGATTGTTTGCGAATTGGCTCACAACCGCGATATTCGCCTACCTGGCAGTTGCCATATGTATAAAGATCGTAGCGGAAAATTATTTGCCGGCCCGCTGTGGGATTTTGACTTGGCAACATTCATCTCTTCGTCCTCCTTCTTGCTTATGGATTACGAGATTTCTGATTTTAGCGACCCCCATGGGGATCGGAGTTTATGGTACAAACGGCTCTTCAGTGATCCAACCTTCCGTGCTCGGGCAAAAGAACGTTGGCAAGCTTTGAAGCCTGCATTTGATGGTATCCCTGCATTTATTGATGCCGAAGCGGCCAAACTGCAAGTGTCTGCCACCTCGAATTGGGAGTTGTGGACACTGACTGCCGGCATGAATCAAGACGAACTTCTGCCTTGGTCAGAGGCCGTGACGCGCATGAAAAACAACTACACCGCTCGTCTACGATGGATGGATGGCGAGATGGCCAAATTGTAGTCAATCCTCCACATAAGCAGAGAGCCACCATAAAAAGGTGGCTCTCTGCTTATATGCCTGCAAACGGTGTTTAAAAGATACCGGTATAAGTTTCGGGCGTCAGCGCATGCAACTCATCTTTGACCGCCGCAGAGACCTCCAGTGTATCAATGAAGGCAGCGATTGAAGCGGCCGTAATCCGGGCATTGGTACGGGTCAGCGCTTTGAGAGCCTCATAGGGCTTCGGATAGCCCTCACGACGCAAGATGGTCTGAATACCCTCAGCCACCACCGCCCAATTATTTTCGAGGTCACGAGCCAATACATCGCGATTCAAAATAATCTTGTCCAAACCTTTCATCAGCGACCGGAGTGCAATCAGGCTGTGCGCAATGGGGACGCCAATGTTGCGCAGAACGGTTGAATCGGTCAGATCCCGTTGCAGACGCGAGAGGGGTAATTTCGCCGACAGATGTTCATAAATCGCATTGGCCATGCCGAAGTTCCCCTCAGCATTTTCAAAATCAATCGGATTCACCTTGTGAGGCATCGCACTTGAGCCCACCTCACCGGCTTTGATGCGCTGTTTAAAGTACTCCATGGAGATGTAGGTCCACATATCGCGACAAAGGTCAATCAGCAGGGTGTCAATTCGTTTCATATTGTCAAAAATAGCCGCCAAATCATCGTAATGCTCAATTTGGGTGGTATATTGAGAACGGTGCAAGCCAAGGGTATCGTTGACAAAATGGTTGGCAAAAGAGACCCAGTCGATGGCAGGATAAGCAGCATGATGCGCATTGAAATTCCCCGTAGCACCACCAAATTTGGCGGGTACAGCGATGGCATGAAGTGTAGAAAGCTGACGTTCCAAGCGTTCTACATAGACCTGAAACTCCTTCCCCAAAGCGGTCGGAGAGGCCGGTTGCCCATGCGTGCGCGCCAACATGGGCACTGTCTTCCACTCCTCAGCAAAAGCCTTGAGCTTGGCGAGTACCTCCTCCACGGCGGGATAGTAGACCACAGCGAGAGCCTCGCGAAGCGAAAGCGGAATGGCGGTATTATTAATATCTTGGGAGGTGAGCCCAAAATGCACGAATTCTTTGTATTCCGAAAGACCAAGAGCGTCCATTTTCTCCTTGAGCAGGTATTCGATCGCCTTGACATCGTGGTTAGTAACCGACTCGATCTCTTTGACATGCACAGCATCAGCCGATGAAAAGTGGAGATAGAGCGCCCGCAAGTCCGCAAATTTAGCGGCATCAACGCCACGCAGTTGCGGAAGGGGAAGTTGGCACAAAGCAATAAAATATTCGACTTCAACACGAATACGGTAGCAAATAAGTGCTTGTTCAGAAAAATAATCGGCAAGTTTTGCCGTTGTATGACCATAGCGGCCATCAATAGGTGAAATGGCAGTCAGAGAGGTTAAGGACATGGCTTAGCAATTTTATTGGGCTCAAAAATAGTGCTTTTCATTGAGAATACACCATAAGCCATGCAAAATAATAACACAAGGCGCTTTCGTCTCACTTAATTTCAATGAATCGCTAATTTTTTTTACCTTTGTAAATTATAAACGCAGAAATAGAATTACCTATGAATATTATCATGGCTCTTATCAATGGCATCATAGCGTTCATCCGCCGCAATCCACTGACTGTCCTTATTTTGTTACTGCTGGCACTGCTCGCACCCTCTCTACTGAAGGGTCTGATGATGTTTGTGCTCTATTTTATCTTGGGGTTGGTTTTATTAGCTGTCCTACTTCTGATTGTCTTCCGCGTGCGTATTCGCAATTTCCGCCAACAAATGGCAGATCAGTTTAAGCAACAAGGAGCTGCCGATCCGCGGAGTAATGCACAGGAACAGCGTGCATCAGAAGAGCGTGAAGGTGAAATTCGCATCTATAAAACGTCTGATACACCTACAAAAAAGGTCTCCAAAGAGGTGGGTGATTACGTTGAATTTGAGGAGACTAACGAAAAAGAAAAGTAATACAACCAAGATCATAAGGGCGGTAAATTTTTGCTCTCATTTTCTTTAAAATAATTATGCTGAAGATTTTAGAAGCTATTGGACGCTATGTCATCTTGATGGGAAAAGTTTTTTCCCGTCCAGAGAAAGCATCCATTTATCGACGCCGGATTGTGTATGAAATGGAGTCGCTGGGGCTGGATTCTATTGGGCTGACAGCCATTATCTCAATCTTCATCGGTGCGGTGATCACCCTGCAAATGTCAATCAACCTCAAATCGTCTTTCATCCCTCAATATTTGATCGGCTATGCAACGCGCGAGACGATGATCTTAGAATTTTCATCAACCGTTGTGGCGCTCATTTTAGCGGGCAAGGTGGGCTCTAACATCGCGTCTGAAATTGGCACGATGCGCATCACCGAACAAATTGATGCACTGGAGATTATGGGTGTAAACTCCGCCTCCTACCTGATCTTACCCAAGATTATTGCCACGGTACTCTTCTTTCCCTTTCTCACCATTTTGAGTATTCTGATCGGTATCCTTGGCGGTTATCTGATTTCGGTGGTGACGGGCATCATGATTCCCGATGACTATATTGCCGGATTAGTCTATGATTTCAAAAGCTATTCCATTGTCTACTCGTTGATTAAAGCCTCTGTTTTCGCTTACATCATCACCTCCGTTTCGGCCTTCTGTGGCTATTATGCCAAAGGAAATTCCTTGGAAGTGGGAGCTGCATCCACACGCGCTGTGGTGATTAGCTCCATCGTCATCATGATCTTTAACCTGATCCTTACGCAAATCCTTTTGATATGATACGGTGTGATCACCTCGTTAAATCGTTCGATGGACGAACCATCCTTCAAGATATCTCAATCGAATTTGAGACCGGAAAGACCAACCTGATTATCGGGAAGAGCGGATCGGGTAAGACCGTATTGCTGAAGAGCTTAGTGGGCTTACATGAAATAGATTCAGGGGCTGTGTATTACGATGACACCAATTTTACCGCCCTCGGATTCAAGGAGCGCAAGAACATTCGCAAAGATATTGGCATGATTTTTCAGGGCGGAGCACTTTTAGACTCTTCGACCGTTGAGGATAATGTCAAGTTGCCTTTGGATCTCTTTACCAATCAAAGCGAAAGCGAAAAATTAAACCGCGTCAACTTCTGTTTGCAGCGGGTACGTTTGACCGATGCCAACCAGCTCTACCCTGCTGAATTAAGTGGCGGAATGATCAAGCGCGTGGCCATAGCAAGAGCTATCGTCATGAATCCCAAATACTTATTTTGTGACGAGCCCAATTCGGGGCTTGATCCACAAACTTCGATCGTCATTGATAACCTAATCCATGAGATCACTCAGGAATACAATATCACCACCATCATCAACACCCATGACATGAATTCGGTGATGGAAATCGGTGAAAATATCGTCTACATCTATGAGGGACAAAAGTGGTGGGAAGGAAGCAAGGAGGATATTCTACACGCTGACAACAGCGAGTTGAATGACTTTGTCTTCGCCTCGGCCATGGCCAAACGCGCGCGCGGTAATCATTAATTCCCAATTTCCCATGATACATACCAAAGAGCAAGAGACCTCATGGATCTCTTGCTCTTTGAGGGTGTATAACAGTTTCTTAAATGCTGATGTCGAGAATTTCGAAATGAATCGTTCCTGCAGGGACAATCACATCCACGCGCTCACCTTTTTTCTTTCCCAAGAGAGCCTGGGCAATGGGTGTGCCGATGGCAAGCTTTCCTTCGCGTAAGCAAGCTTCGTTTTCCGAAACAATGGTATAGGCGACCTGCTTGTTTGTATTGTGATTAAGCAAGGTTACCTTGTTGAGAATCTGAACCTTAGAGTTGTTGATTTTCGTCTCATCTATGATCCTTGCGTTGGTGATGGTGGCCTGCAAATTAGCAATCCGCATCTCCAAAAAACCCTGCGCCTCGCGGGCAGCGTCATATTCGGCATTCTCCGAAAGATCGCCTTTGTCACGAGCCTCCGCGATCGCTGCCGAAATAGCAGGGCGTTCCACTGAGCGCATGTTATCGAGGTCGTCTTTCAGCTTTTTGTACCCTTCTGCCGTCAGATAAATAATGTCTTTTGCCATAGTTTACATAGTAAAAAATAAAGAATCCCAACCCGTGAAGGTTAGAACCCCAATTCGTTTATATTACAAAGATAGAAAGTTAATTCCGAAGTTCCAAATCTTTTTGGCACAGAGTGTGTCTATGTTTTTGGGTATGGTCTTTTTCATCGCGCTTCATTTTATTTGGAGTGCCGTCGCGGCGGGGATAATCACCCGGCAAAAGCGCGCCCCAGCTATTGCTGCCGCATGGTGGCTAACGATTGTCTCTCTACCAGTTGTAGGGACACTCCTCTACTTGCTTGCCGGTTGGCGAACCCCCATACGCGCGACCACCCCACCACCACAGCAACGAGCCTCCTTGCAGGCACTGATCACCGCCGACTGTGGTTTCCGTTGTACGCAGCGCAACCGATTGACATTACTCCACAATGGGAGCAATGCTTTCACAGCTCTCATCAGCACCCTTCAGCGCGCCACCCGTTCCATTCACATGGAATACTACATCTTTCGAGATGACCGAATTGGCTGTGCCATCGCGGAAATACTGATCCGAAAAGCCCGCTCAGGGGTGGAGGTTCGCGTCATTTATGATGCCATCGGTTCATGGCCGTTGGGTGGCGGACTCATCGGTCGTTTGCGCAAAGCAGGGGTGGAGGTTCACGCCTATGCACCGCTCCAATTTCCTTGGTTTACACCTTGGGCAGCGCGGCGAAATCACCGCAAAATCGTGGTGGTAGATGGTTGCATAGCCTTTTTAGGTGGGATAAACATCGCCAAATATTATATTGATGGAAATAATTTAGGACGCTGGCGGGACGAACATCTTCGCTTAGAAGGGGATGTGGTGGCTGATTTGCAACAACTCTTTGCTGCCGACTGGATGTCGTGTCATGGGAAACCTTTTCGGACAGCGCACTATATCTCCGCTCACGAGATCCACAACAGGTTACCAATACAAATTGCGACTGTCCAAGAGGGTGTTTCCCGCCACACGCTGAGTAATGCCTTCACCGCCGCCATTATTCGCGCTCGCCACTCGGTACAAATTTCATCCCCCTACTTTTTACCACCACCAGCCCTCCTCGATGCCCTGCGAATTGCCGTGCGGAGCGGTGTAAAAGTGCAGGTAATGATCCCCACGTGCAGCGATTCCGCGGTCGCCGATTGGGTCTCTGACTCCTATATTTGGGATTTATTAGAGGCCGGAGTAGAGATATTTCGCTACGAAAATGGATTCCTTCACGCCAAATTATTGGTTGTAGACGACACCGTAGCTTCAGTCGGGACAGCCAATATGGATTATCGTAGCTTAGAGGATAATTTAGAGGTAACCGCATTCATCTATGACCCCGAAGCAATCCGTGAACTCTCAGCAACCTTTGAACGGGATTTGGAGGTGTGCATACCACTGCAAGCCAATCTTTGGCATCCTTCGGGCTTGCGGCGCACAATCGGTGACCTTCTGCGACTAATCGCACCGCTATTGTAGCACAAAAAAACGACCGCCGAAATTTTTCGACAGCCGTTAATTTGGGAAGCAAAATAGGCTACTTTACTTCGTTAACATCTGGAACATGAATGAGGTAAACCAAATGCTCCACACCTCGAATAAAGTTACGCTTGCCTAATTTGGGAGAGAAAACATAACCGTCTAAGGTGATCACACGATTGGTTGTCTGATCAAGGGTACTGAAACTCACAAAAGGCCCACCCATAAAATCGCCCTCCGTATCCCAAAATCCGCGCAACACCACCCATAGGCGACCATTGATACGCATCATGGCAGATTGAACAGGGACAATGGCTGAAGTCGTCATATAAGACCCTGATGAAGGACCGGGGATAAGGGCGGCATACTTCAAACGAGCAGCTTCAAGCGCAGCTTGGGTTAAAGATACTTCACCGGTATATGGATAGCTATAAAGCATAAATCCCTGACTGGCAGCAGGATATTCGTAGCGAAACCACATAAAGTCATCCGTCTGCTTGGCAAGAAGATACCCTTTTGGTACAGACATCTTTACACCGAACTTTTCCTGAATCATTTTGTTCATTTTCGGATCTGAATACGATTGAGCGAAATCAATGGCTCGATCCCGTTCAGCCTTCTCTAAAACAGTAATCAGGCTGACACGATTGGCAGAAAGATAGTCAATGATGGCTGTAATTGTAGGGCCTTGGAGGGTTAAAACAACTTGTGGTGAAGCATAAACATTATATTGTACTGCCACCGAAGAGGCTGTAAGAGCAGGATCAACACGAAGCTGAAGGATGTTGCGATGCTTGATCACTAACTTCGAAAAGCCTCGTTCAGTAACGTGTAGCACATCAAAGAGAGGCTCTGTACGATCAATATAGGAAACAGGTGCGCAGAGTACTGAACGCAGGGTGTCGCCCAAAGCGCCTTCCCATTGCGGTTGCTGACAGACAACTATCAACTCGTAGGGTGCTCCCATAGCGGAATATCGCGTGGTGTCAGATGCGGTACGAAAAGCCTTACATCCGCCTAAAAACAATGCAGCGACAAAACAAAGTGGAATCAGTAAATGAAAGTGCTTCATCATGTTATAATTTTAAAGGATTCACAAATATAATCAATATTTC
>JAVVZO010000011.1:0-52519 GCA_036650515.1 Alistipes sp. | reverse complement strand
AGAAACTATTTCTATTTTTATTATTATCTTTGCAGCCAAAACAGGTGGAAATGGGGCGCGGCAGGAAGAACCGTGCTGAGAGCCACTGGTGGAAACATTAAAATTAAAAACAATGAAAGTTCTTTCAATTTCTGCCGTTGCGCGTGAGCAATACGGTAAAAAGGCTGCCAAGGCAGTCCGTCGCGAGGGTTTAGTTCCTTGCATTCTTTGTGGTGCCGGTCAGTCGATCGCTTTTTCTTTGGATGCCAAAGAGATCAAGCCATTGGTTTATACACCCGCAGCCTATATCGTTGAGTTGACCATTGATGGCAAGAAATATCAAGCTGTGATGCGCGAGGTACAGTTCCATCCTATCCGCGAGCAAATTCTTCACATCGAGTTCTACCAGATTCAGGAGACCAAACCGGTGGCTATTGCCATTCCTGTGCGCCTTGACGGTAGTGCAGAGGGTGTAAAGGTCGGTGGTAAATTGATCCTTTCAACCCGCAAGGTCATCGTGAGTGCTCCGGTCAATAGCCTGCCTGATGAGGTGGTTGTTGATGTCACCGCATTAGGTGTCGGTCAAACCATTTTCGTTGGCGACTTGGCAATCGAAGGACTTAAATTCTTAACTCCAGCAACAACAGCTATTTGTGCCGTTCGCGTTACCCGTGCTTCACGTGATACCGATGACTCAACATCAGCTTCTGCAACTACTGCGTCGGGAAAATAAAACCCTAATAAATGAAGTACCTTATCGTTGGGTTGGGTAATATCGGTGCGGAATATGCCGGAACCCGTCACAACGCCGGTTTTGAAGTGTTGGATGCCCTTGCAGGTGCATCCAACATCTCTTTTACAACCGATCGTTATGGCGCAGTGGCCGAATTGAAGCACAAGGGGAACACCCTCGTGTTGCTGAAGCCCTCAACCTTCATGAATCTTTCGGGGAAAGCGGTGCGCTATTGGCTCGATATGGCCAAAGTACCACTTGAAAATCTATTGGTTGTGGTCGATGACATCGCCTTGCCCTTTGGGACATTTCGGATGCGCCCCAAGGGAAGCGATGGTGGACACAATGGACTGAAAAATATCACGGAATTATTAGGCCATGAAAACTATACCCGCATTCGCTTCGGTATCGGCGGGGATTTTGCGCACGGGCAGCAGGTGGACTATGTACTGGGACATTGGACAGCTGAGGAGCAGGTGATCCTTCAAGAGCGATTGAAAATTTTTGGCGAGGCCATCCTCTCTTTTGCCGCCATCGGCACTGAGCGCACGATGAATCTCTTCAACAAGCGATAAACGGAATTATTCCAAAAAACCGGACTATTCAGTCCGGTTTTTTTATCCCTTTTAGGCATTTTCTACTCCTCATCCTCTTCGTAAATCTCGCCCATCAATTCATCCAAATCACGCCGCTCTTTTTTGGTCGGACGTCCCGTACCACGGTCACGGGAGATGAAGATCGTCTCCCTCGGAATATTGAGTTTGGCCAGCTCTTCGGGCGGCGTTATGTTGAGACAATATAGGGGGACATTCTTGGCCGGTTGACGGCTCGACACATAGTCTAAAACCTTATACGCATAGAGCACTGGTTGTCGTTTCACGGTAATCACATCGCCAAGACGCACCTCGCGAGAGGGCTTGCAAAAGGCATTGTTGACCAATATTTTATTGTTGCGGATGGCATCGGCGGCATCACTGCGGGTTTTAAAGAGCCGCACCGCCCATAAATATTTATCTAATCGAATTTCATCTGCCATAGTCGGTTATTTTTCATAGATGGATTCTGCTTTCGGTTTGTCATGTGATTGCTCCTTGTTTTGACGGCTGACGCTGAGAATCATGCCGAGTGCCAAGGCCGTAAAGAGGGTAGACGACCCTCCGCGAGAGATCAAGGGCAAGGTCTGTCCTGTTTCAGGAATCAGGTTGATGGTCACCATGATATGAAGTAGCGCCTGACAGGTGATCAACAGCGCCAACCCCAATACTAAAAGGCCGGGGAAGGCCGTACCACACCGCTCGAAAATCAGAATGGCACGGAAGAAAATCCACACATAGAGCATCAACAGCACAATCGCCAACAAAATGCCATACTCTTCGACAAAAAAAGCATAGGCATAATCACTCTCCGGATGGGTCATGGCCACGCGCATATCACTTTGACCAGCTCCCTTACCGAAAATACCCCCATTATAGATGGCAATCATCGAACGCTCTGTATCAGAGAGTTGATCTATCGGAATCCCTGTGCGGTCTTGTGTCCACAGATCAATCCAATCTTCAACACGTCCTCCGGCAGTTTCACTTCGTCCAAGATTCAGTGACAGCGCAAAGATTGCGGCAACAAAGGCCAGCCCGACAATTTTAAATAGTTCCCGCAGTTTGATGCGCCCGATAAACATCATCACCCAGCAGACACCAAAGATCAACAGCGCGGATGAGGTATGGGCAGGGACGATGACCAGACACGATAAAATGATGGGGAAAAGAATTGGAAACGTCCCCTCGCGCCAAATTTTCTTCTGCTCCTTGGTATGCCATCGCCACGGAAAGAGAGAGGGGACGATGCGTAGCTTATCGGCGATATTCTGACGAGAGGCAAGCTGACGCGCCAAGAAGAGAATGGTGGCTACTTTGAGCCCCTCGGAGGGTTGCACGTGGAAGCCGAAGATGGAGATCCAACGTGCCGCACCGTTCGTAGAGTGCCCAACGAAGTAAGCCGCCACGGTGAAGAGCAAAAAGCCGATATAGATCCATAGTGAAAGATGGTTATAGACACGACTATTGAAGCGTTGCACGCCCATTAGACCGCCGGCGGAAGCAATAAGAATCACCAACTGATCACGCAGAAATTTAGCCGTAGAACGCGCTGTATGAGCATCATAGGCCATCTTCGCTGTGGATGAGTAGACAACCAAAATCGAGATGACGGCCAGCACAGCGATGGTGATCCACAGAATCTTGTCTCCCTTGAATATACGGGCGAAGAGCGAAGGTTCTGCTTGTTGTGGTTCCGGCGTGGATGTTGCCTTTTCTGCTCCCATGGTTCTCTATTTTAACAGATGTGTCTGCACCCACTCCTTGAAGAGCTCGCCACGAGATTCGTAATTCTTGAAGAGGTCAAAGGAGGCACAAGCCGGTGAAAGCAACACCACATCGCCCGCCTTAGCGGCCTTTGTGCACGCCTCTAAGGCCGCATCCAGCGAATCGGTGGAGATCACCGTTGGAACAACGCCCGTGAAATTTGTCACCAACTTGCGGTTGTCCACTCCCAAGCAAACCAAGGTATGCACCTTTTCTCGTGCAAAGGCTTTGAGGGGCTCATAATCATTGCCTTTATCTGTACCTCCGGCGATCCAAACCACTGGACGTTTCATACTTTCGAGCGCATACCAAACCGAGTCAACATTGGTGGCCTTCGAATCATTGATCCACAGCACACCCCCCACCTCTGCGACCGGTTCAAGCCGATGTTCCACCGGAGCGAAGCTATACAGTGATTTGCGGATCTGCGTGGGGCTAACGCCGGCAGCCAATGCCGCCAACGCCGCCGCCATGGCATTATAAGCGTTGTGCAACCCCGGAAGCTGCATCTTGCGGGTGTCAATGGTCACCGATTTAGCTCCCACAGTAGCTGTAAAAAGTCCTGTCTCCTCCAAACAAGCATCCCCAGCACCGCTTGCTACGGCACATTTGGCCATAAACGGGAGTTGCTTCATTCGCAAATCATATTTGGGCAACTGCGCGGCGATGACCGGATCATCGGCCGAGTAGATGAAGAAATTGCGGGTATGCTGATTCTGCGTGATGCGCATTTTGGAATCTATATAATTTTGGAAGCAGTGATCATAGCGATCAAGGTGATCGGGGGTGATGTTCATCAAAACACTGATGTCGGCACGGTATTTATACATTCCATCCAACTGGAAAGAGCTGATCTCAAGCACATACCAGTCAAAATCACCTGTGGCCACAGAGTAGGCGAAGCTCTCGCCGATATTACCTCCTAAAGCCACCTTCTTTCCAGCATCCTGCAAGGTTTTATAGATCAGCGAAGTGGTTGTAGTTTTGCCATTGGAACCGGTGATACAGATCGTTTTAGCCTTATTCAAATAGCGGCCAGCAAACTCCATCTCGGCAATAATCGGAGTACCTTGGGCACGCAATTTTTGCACCATGGGGGCGGTTTCAGGAATGCCGGGGGATTTGATCACCTCGGTGGCATTCAGAATCAGTGCTTCGGTATGTTGTCCCTCTTCGAAGGGGACATTCCACGCATTCAATTTGACTTTGTAGCGGTCGGCGATCTTCCCTTGGTCGGAGAGAAAAACATCGAATCCGTGCTTTTTTGCGAGGATGGCAGATCCATATCCGCTGATACCCCCGCCCAGAACAACTATTCGTTTCATTGTATTATTTTTCTATCGCATCTTAAGTGTAGCTATGGTCATGGCGGCTAAAAGCAGCGAAATGATCCAAAAGCGAATGACTATTTTTGTTTCAAAAATACCCTTTTTTTGGTAATGGTGATGGAGGGGGGACATCAAGAAGATCCGCCGCCCCTCTCCATATTTTGCTTTGGTATATTTAAAATAGGAGACCTGCATCATCACCGAAATACTTTCAAAAAGGAATACCCCACACAACAGTGGCAACAAGAGCTCCTTACGGATGCAGAGGGCAAAAACGGCAATAATACCACCGATGGCGAGCGAGCCCGTATCTCCCATGAAAATCTGTGCCGGGAATGAATTATACCAAAGAAACCCTATCAATGCACCGGCAAAAGCACCGGCAAAAACCACCAGCTCACCAGCCCCCGGAATATACATGATGTTGAGGTAGTTGGCATAAATAACGTGGCCCGATAGATAGGCCAAAATACCTAAAACCGCCACGATGGGGGCAGAGACCCCTGTCACCAATCCATCTAAACCATCGGTGAGGTTCGCGCCATTGGAGACGGCGGTGACCACAAAGATCGCCACTAAAACATAGAACAAACAAGTGAGCCAATCTCGCCCTCCGGTGACTTGGTCGTAGTCAAATTCGTTGTTTTTAATAAACGGGATGGTGGTATTGGTGGCTTTTTGCAGTTGAGCATTCCGAAGAACAGGAGTGGACAGTGTGGCCATCTCGTTGTCCGCCCGCTCTTGATAGGCGACCTGCAAAGGCAGAACACTCTTCTCACGAACGACAATTTGTGGAGAGTACCACATCGTCAGTCCGACAATGATCCCTAAGCCAACCTGTCCCACAATTTTAAAACGCCCCTTGAGCCCCTCTTTGTGGTGGCGGAAGACCTTGATGTAATCGTCTAATCCACCGATGAAACCCAACCAAATCGTGGAGACAATCATCAACAGAATGTAAATGTTGTCAAGTCGTCCAAAGAGCAATGTCGGCACAAGGATCGCCAGCAAAATGATCACCCCACCCATCGTGGGTGTTCCACGTTTCTGAAGTTGCCCATTCAGACCCAAATCGCGGATCTCTTCGCCGATTTGCTTCCGCTGAAGGAAAACAATGATCTGCTTGCCGAAGAAAATCACAATCAACAGAGACAAAATAATGGCCGCGGTTGTGCGGAAAGAGATGTACTGAAACATACCCGAACCAGGCAGGTTGTAGTATTGATCTAAATAGTGAAAAAGGTGATACAGCATTATGAATAAGTTGTTTTAAATTTTGTTTTAAATTTGAATGCGGCGTGCTCTTTATTTTGCTGGATGAAGCGCTGAAAATAGTTGACCCACAACCTCCTTGTCATCAAAATGATGCTTCACATCGCCCACAATTTGGTAGTTTTCGTGGCCCTTACCGGCTATCAGAATCAAGTCCCCAGCCTTGGCTTGCATCACGGCAGTACGGATGGCTTGCGCCCGATCCACAATACGTAAATAACGGTCGGTGGGTTGAAGACCGGCAATCATCTGATCCAAAATAACTTCGGGAGCTTCGTGACGCGGATTATCAGCGGTAAAGATCGCTGTATCGGCATATTTGACAGCTATTTGAGCCATCTCAGGGCGTTTGGTTTGATCCCGATCGCCACCGCAACCGCAGATCACGAAAAGTTGTTGTCCCGGCCGACGGATCTCTTCGATGGTGCGAATGACATTTTCCAAGGCATCGGGCGTATGGGCATAGTCCACGATGGCAGTTGTCCCATCGGGAGCAAGGACATATTCAAAGCGACCGCTCACGGCATGAAGCGTGCTCAGAATACGCAGTACCTCAGCTTGGTCTGCACCCAAGAGAATGGCCGCACCATAGACACTCAAAAGGTTATAGGCATTGAAGCGCCCCAGCAATTTTACCCATAACTCGTGCCCCTCCATGCGTAGTTGCATCCCATCAACATGGGTCTCAACAATCTTACAGCGGAAATCGGCAAGCGTTTGTAATGAGAGGGTCTTGACCGTAGCACGTGTATTTTGCACCATCACACGACCATTGCGATCATCAATATTCACCAAGGCGAAAGCCTCAGCGGGTAGCTGATCAAAAAAGAGCTTCTTGGCGCGAATATAGGCGGCAAAAGTCTTATGGTAGTCAAGGTGATCGTGGGTGATATTGGAAAAGATACCGCCAATAAAATGTAATCCGCGGATGCGCTCCTGAACGATGGCATGGGAGGAGACCTCCATAAAGCAGTACTGACAGCCAGCATCGACCATTTCGCGCATCATCTCATTCAGCCGAATGGTATCAGGGGTGGTGTGTGTAGATTCAATCCCATGATCACCAATGCAATACACCACAGTCGATATCAATCCCGTTTGGTAACCCAAAGCACGGAAAAGATCGTAAAGTAGCGTCACAGTCGTGGTTTTGCCATTCGTTCCGGTGATACCAACCAATTTCAGTTCACGGCTGGGGTCATCGTAAAAAGCGGCTGCCATGTCGGCCATAGCGGCATTTGTATCAGCCACAACCACATAACAGACAGCCGGATCAATGGTTGTCGGCAGTTGCTGGCAGATCACGCTATGAGCACCTGCGGCAAGCGCGGCCGAAATGAATTGATGGCCATCGCTCTGGACACCAGAGATAGCAAAAAAGCAATCCCCCGCGCCAATGTGGCGGGAGTCGTAAATTAAATGTGCCACCTCTTTTTTGGGTGACCCCGTCACGCTGAGAATTGGCGTGTGCAGGATAAGTTCGTCAAGTTGTTTCATCAATTTAGTGTTATACTGACCGCCATTTTGCGTTGGATGTGCGTTCCGGCGGGAATACTTTGTTGGCTTACAGCGCCTTGACCTGTAATATGGACAATAAGGCCACGGCTTTCTAATAGAAAAAGAGCATCTTTGAGCCCCATGCCTTTAACATCAGGCATCAGCGTTGGACTTTCGTTCAAGGAGAATAGCGAGACGGTGGCAGAAGAGTCTATTTGAGCTCGCACCCATCCCGTTAGTTTGGCGCTACGGTGAATGCAGGGCGAGAATTTACTGGCGATGCGGTGCACCTGTGTAGCATCTCCACCCTTGATTTGGCGGGGGTGATGCTCTTCCTTGACAGCCTCAACATGTCCATACCAATCGTGCTCTCGGTTGAAAAGATAGGCTGCCACCTGCTGTTCCGTGGGGCCAGCCAATCCAGCTCCATAGTAAGTTGTGCCATTGCCACGGCGCGTGAAGATGGCCGTCAGCACCGTATAGCGGGGTTTATCGGCAGGAAGATAGGCCACCATGGTTCCCAAATAATAGCCATCAGAATAGTGAATTTCGCCTTGGGCAAATTTGGCTGTTCCGGTTTTCACCCCCACGCAAAAATTGGTGGTGTCTCCAAAAAAGTGTTTGGCAGTACCGCTCTTAGCCACCTCTTCCAAACACGCTCGCACCTTGGCCAGCGCCTCTGGAGAGCAGATGCTATCCACTAAAATACGCGGTTCGCGCTTTTCAATCAGGACGTTATTGCGACGAATCTCACGAATCAAACGCGGAGCGACCATCACACCATTGTTGGCCACCGCATTATAGAGTGTAAGGGTTTGAATGGGAGCCAACTCGATGCCGTAACCATATCCCATATTGGGCAGGGTAATCCCCGGATACCAAATGTCTTGACCCGGTTCGGGCATGATGGGGGTCTTCTCTCCAAACTCCTCCAACCCAACTGGACGATCCAAGTGAAGGTGTTTTAAAAAGGCAATATAGCGTTTGGGGTCATTTTTATAGGCCTCATAGATGGCCGTAGCACAATAGACATTGAGCGATTGAGCGATGGCAGTCTTCAAATTGACCACAGAGAAGCCACCGTGGGAGTCCTGAATTTTGGCACGTCCAACCATCACCGCCCGTCCATTACCGGTGTTGTAGGAGAGGGAAAGATTGGCTTTTTGATCCTCCACCAAAGCCAATAGCGCCGCTAATTTAAAGGTTGAGCCGGGCTCCATGCGCCCTCTAAGGGCATAGTTTTCCAACTCTGCATAGCTGCCATTGCTGCGTCTGCCGAGATTCGCCATGGCCAAAATATCGCCTGTGGAGGCCTCCATCACCAAGGTCGTGCCCCAAATGGCATTTTGAGTCTCCACCTGCTTGCGCAAGGCTTTGTCCGCTACATCTTGAATGTCTAAATCCAAGGTGGTGATGATGTCGCAACCATCCACCGGCTCAACACTTCCGCCACCGGTAACACGTCCTGAAAAGCCCCGCGCGATGCGACGACGGAGAATTTTACCATCTTTACCGGCAAGCAGATCCCGATAGATGGCTTCGATTCCATAGTTGCCCTTTTCTCCAATCAGTCCGATCGTCCGACGCGCCAACTCACCTTGGGGATAGATGCGCTGGTCGATCTCCTCAATGTGATAAACCATGCCCATATTCCAATTTAGAATCGGGTATTTGCGCAAAACCTGCCACTCGGCATAGTCAACTTCCCGCGGGAAGACCTCCACAGGAGCGGGATCTCGCAAGGTATCATAGCATTTGATGGTCATCAATTCCTGACCACGGAGTCGGTCGATCAGTCGATCGAAGAATCCCTCGGAACGATAGACTTGGGAGTCTCGGCGGAAGGTAGTCTGATAGTGTTTCGCATGTTCGGCACGGAAGAAACGACTATACTCCTCCGCGGTTCGATCCTGAAAATAGAGCGCCAATAGCTTGGAGAGGGAGTCCGTCTGCTCATTAAAGGTCTTCAGCGAATCAAAGCCTTCGGCCGAAAAGTCGAAAGTAATCCGATAGCGAAAGATGGAGGTGGCCAACGGCTCTTCATGACGCGAGAGAATGCTTCCTCTGTGTGCGGTGACGATCTCCTCCTGAAAAATGCGCCCTTCCAGTCGTCCCGCATTGGCGGAGACCTCTGTACAAAAGAGCTGCACCCAGATCAGACGGCATAAGATTCCCAATGCCACCAAGAAAAATAGCAGGTACAACATCCTCACTCGTAGGAGAATGTCACTTTTTATCTTTGAGGGTCCCTCTTTCACGATCTAATTATCAATTTGTTCACCCGGGGCAAGCGGATCATATAACGGAATGGCGCGCTCGGTCAGTTGTTCCACAATAGCCGAATGAGTGGTTCGGCGATAAAGCTGCTCTTCCAATCGAATGGAGCGCTCCCGCAGAAGTTGCACCTCATGTTCGGTGCGGGTATAGCGAATATCAAAACGTAACGCCCAAAACATGATGAAGATGCTGATAAAGAAGCCTCCTGCTATGAGCAACGGATAGAGATAGTGGCTGGAGAGCCACTCTCGACCCAAGACATTACCGGTGACCAATCCCCAAAAAGGGCTCGACTCCCTGCGGCGGGCCTTCTCTTCGGCCTTCTCCTGCTCCTCCTTTTGGAGTTGTTCCTGTTCGCGGTCAGCACGGAGATCCTCTTCCGCCTCTCCATTTTGGATGCGGATCACCTCACGACGGACACAACGCGACACCTCTGCATTGCGCTGTTGTTCAAGGAGCTCCTCCTCAGTTTGTGGGTTAAAATCAGTATCTCGGTTCATTTCTCTAAATTTTGGGGCAATCTGTTGCGGCATCTACCTTTGCACCTGCACGCAATTTGGCCGAGCGCGATCGGGGATTACGCACCAACTCGGACTCCGAGGGAGAGATGGCCTTGCGGGTAATAAGCTCAAAGGGGGTCTCCGGTCGACCAAAGAAATCTTTCTGTACCACCCCCTCAAAATTACCACTACGCAGAAAATTCTTCACCAAACGATCTTCTAAAGAGTGGTAGGAAATGACCACCAAACGCCCTTCGGGTTTTAATACTTTGAGGCTCTGCTCCAGTGCCATCTTGAGCGCCTCCATTTCACCATTGACCTCTAAGCGAAGGGCTTGGAATAACTTGGTGAGAAATTTCGATTCGTCTTTTTTGGGGGTGCACGGTGCTACGGCCGCCACCAAATCAGCCGTGGTGACAATCGGCTGGCTGTTGCGGGCGCGCTCAATACAGTTGGCCACCTTCCAAGGGGTATCTAATTCGCCCCACTCGCCCAAAAGACGGGTGAGTGTAGCATTATCGTAGGTATTAACCACCATAGCGGCCGTCAAATGCCCTTGCTGATTCATCCGCATATCAAGGGGTGCTTCGCCCCGAAAAGAGAAGCCCCGCTCAGTAACATCGAAGTGGTGGGAAGAGACTCCTAAATCCGCCAAAACACCATCCACACGGGTCACACCCCGCTGGCGCAAAGCCCCTCGCAAGAAGCGAAAATTACTCTCCACAAAGTGAAAACGCGGATCATCGGGGCAGTTGGCGCGGGCATCTCGATCTTGATCAAAAGCATAGAGTTGACCCCTATCACCCAACAACTCCAGTATATGACGCGAATGACCACCCCCGCCAAAGGTGAGATCTACATAGATCCCTTGGGGATTGATGTCGAGCAAATCGACCGATTCTTCGAGCAAAACAGGTGTGTGGTAAACGGGCATATTTAGATTTAAGTAAAAACTATTGTGACTTGTTAGAAACGATTCCTGAGTATATTTTGGGGATAAAGTTAGGAATTTTAACAATAAAAAGGGTACTTTTGCCTATAATTATTTCCCGCAAAAGACAAAAGGGGGGTTTATCATGCCGAAAATAGATCTCAAGACCATTGTGGCCAACAAAGTTCCCAAGGTAGCGCGCTACATCCCTAATTGCGTAATCAACTGGTTACGTAAGGTGTTACATGAAGATCAGGTGAATGAAATTTTAGATCGTTATTGGGATTTGCCACCTCAAGCATTTATCCATGGATTCTTTGATTACATGAAGATCTCCTATGCCATCGAGGGGTTAGAAAAGATAGATCCTACACGCCGCTATATCTTCGTCTCTAACCACCCTTTCGGAGGGATGGATGGATTGATGTTGGCTGACAAGTTAATGGATCATTTTGGAGATGTTCGGGTGGTGGTCAACGACCTGCTGATGAATGTCGAACCATTACGTCCGCTCTGGATTCCCGTAAATAAACACGGTGCGCAATCAGCATCCTATGCGCGGCAATTTGATGAGGCCTTTGCTGGCGATGTGCCCATTTTAACCTTCCCTTCTGGACTATGCTCGCGCTGTAAAAATGGCATAGTGAGTGATTTGGCATGGAAAACCAACTTCCTCAAGCGGGCGGCGGCCACAGGACGGGAGGTTGTTCCCATCTTTGTGGAGGGGCATCTCTCTCGATTTTTCTACCGACTGGCAAACCTTCGCGAAAGATTGGGAATAAAATTCAACATCGAGATGCTTTTCCTCTCTGACGAAATGTTTCAGCAGCAGGGTCAACATTTTCGTATTCGGGTCGGTGAGCCGATTTCGATTGCCCAACTTCAAAAAGAAGGATCGTTGCCAGAACAGGCCGAATATGTGCGTAAAAAGACCTATTTATTAAAAAAAGAGCTCCACAAAGAGGCATAAAGGCGATAAAATACCTATTTTTGTAAAAAATTGCGCTACACCGATGAAAGCTATTGCCAAGCCAGTTGAACGAGAACTGTTGCTGGCCGAAATCCTTCCCGGGCGCAAGGTGCGAAACACACGGAAGGGCGGTCATGAAATCTACATCTTCGAAGCACAGGAGTGTCCTTACCTGATGCACGAGGTGGGACGTTTGCGCGAGGAGGCCTTTCGGGCGGCAGGTGGTGGCACAGGAGAAGCGATTGATGTCGATGCCGAAGATTTGGCCGCGGGTGGCTACTATCAACTCATCGTTTGGGATCCAGAGTATCAGGAAATTGTAGGTGGCTACCGTTTCATTGTCTGCACGTCACCCCATCCACCCTTCCTTTCCACGGAAAATTACTTCCGCTTCAGCGACACTTTTCGTCGTGATTTTCTTCCTTATACCATCGAATTGGGACGTTCTTTTGTCCAAATCAAATACCAAGCGCGTCACAATCCAAAAGGAATCTACGCTTTAGATAATTTGTGGGATGGTTTAGGGGCGTTGATCGTGCTCAATCCCAAGGCCAAATATCTCTTTGGGAAGGTCACCATGTACACCTCTTATAAGCAGGTGGCTCGCAATGCGTTGGTCTATTTTTTACGCCGCTATTTTGCCGATAAAGAGCATTTGGTTGAAGGCATCCATCCGATCACCCTTGATCTTGATGATCCCTATTATAAACACCTCTTCTGTGGCGAAACTTATGAGGAGAACTACCACATTCTACTCCAAAAGGTGCGCGAATTTGACGAGACAATCCCCCCGCTGATCAACTCCTATATGAATCTTTCGCCCACCATGCGTCTCTTTGACACGGTGTCTAATCCAGACTTTGGAGGTGTGGAAGAGACGGGTATTTTAGTGACCATCAGAGATATTTATCCCGAAAAAAAGCTACGCTACATCCGCTGGATTGGCTGGCGACAGAACCTCCGAGAGCGTCGTGAAGCCTTCCGGCGGTTATGGGTCGAGCATTTTACTCGCAAGAGAAAGAAAAAATAACAGCTTTCCACTCCGATAACATATTACGCCCTATTTATCAAGACAAGATCTCTTATCGAGAGGCTGCTGATTTGGAACAGTTGACCCCTTTCGAATTTTTAGCCCAGTCGCCACGTGATCGCAACACCTGTTCGATAATATCGCGTGCACAGCCACAACCACCCGCAAATTCGGAAACATAGCGCGAAGCTTCGGCCACCTCCGAGGCGGCATCGGCAGGACAAACAGGAATTCCAACAGCCTGCATACACTCCAAATCGGGGATATCATCGCCCATATAGATTACATTGGCCGGATCAAGGCTGTATTTCTGACAGAAGCCATGCAGGGCCGCCAATTTATCCATGCAGTCCATGTAGACATCCGTAACTCCCAACATCTCTAAGCGGCGGCGAAGTGTCTCTCCCCTCCCTCCGGTGATGATGCAGACGTGATACCCCATACGGAGTGCGTAAGCGATTGCATAGCCATCTTTTGCATTATATTTGCGGATGAAGTCGCCATTGGCTAAAGGGATGATGCCACCATCGGTTAAGACGCCGTCAACATCGAAAATAAGGGCTTCTGTCCTTACAATGTCCTCTTTGAAGTTTCCCATATCAGTTGTGAAATTAGTTTATAAATCGCTTGTAATGTCGGCTCTTTGGCCAACAGCTGGAGGTGTTGTTCCTCTACCTTTGCATCTCCACGCACGGCAGGGCCTGTCTGCACAGTGGCAGGATGGGTCGCCGCGGTAGCCTTGGCGGCCGTCTCTATAATCAATGCTCGTAGCACATCAAAGGGCAACCCCGCCTGTTGAGCAATCTGAGCTCCAACCCCATAGAGGGCATTGGTAAAGTTATTGGCAAAGACACCGGCCAAGTGTATTTGGGCTCGGCGTGCAGAATCTGCCGGATAAACCAATCCACTGATACAGTGCGCCAAAGCTTCGGTTTCGGCCTGAACAGTCGCATCAGATCCCTCAATGAAAAGAGGAATTTCAGCAAAATCCACGACCCGACCACGGGTGAAGGTTTGAAAAGGATAGAAAGAGGCGCGACGGGGGTGGTGTGCGGCAGGAATAGCCTCCAGTGAAACGCTTCCCGCAGTATGGGCAATAATCGCCGTCGACGGCAAAGAGAGCTGTGTAGCAACCGTTTCCACCGCCCGATCGCTGACAGCGATAAGGTAGAAATCGGCATACACAATCTGCTGTGGATCAGTTGTCCACGCGACACCGACCCGTTGTCCAATTTCAGCTGCACGTGCAGCATTACGGGCATAAATCTGACGGAGCACGCCCGCCTTTTGCAGGGCGATGGCCAAAGCCTCAGCTAAGTTGCCACTCCCGATAATGACAGTTTGGTTCATAGGCGATTGATGGGCTTGTGATAACGGCGAGGGTGTAGAATTTCAGCACGTCGTTGGTCGTCAAAGAGTTTACTATGCTGATGGGCAAATGCCAATTCTCCCCCGAAGAGCAGGATCTGCCAAGAGCTTTGCACCCAAAGCAAAAACAGTGGTAAAGCGGCAAAACTGCCGTAAATAGCACTGTATGAACTCATCCAGCGTTGGAGATAGACGTATCCCCACTGGAAGAGTAAAAAAGTAGTTCCGGCTGCGATACCGGCCGTCAAGGCACTCCAAAAATGGACTGGTGTATTGGGAATGAATTTGTAAATAACGGTGAAGGTCGTCCACATCATCACCACAGAGAGGGCTTGTGCTACAAATTGATAAAATATATTGTCCTGAAAATCAATAGCCTCCTTGAGATGACTGCTGAAAGTTCCAGCCACTACCCACAGCACGGGGACAATCAGTACAATGCCAATATAAAGCGCCCATTGGCGGGCGGCACGGCGGACACTGTTCACCTCCCAAATATTGTTAAAGGCACTCTCTATGGAGCTAAAGACACGAATGACAGCCCAAAAAAGCATAATGATGCTGACCGTGGCCATGATTCCACCGCGGGTATGAGCAAGGGCTTTTTCAGCGAAATCAACCGCATAATCAATGATCTCCGGATTTTGCGGAAAGAGGCCATAGAGGTCATCCAGCAAGCCATCAATCATCCCCATCGCCTGTAAAACAGCAAAGACCAACGCCAAGATGGGTACGATAGAGATCAGTGTATAAAAAGTCAGAGCAGCCGTGCGGACAGGTGTTTCATGTTCGATCAATTCACGAATCGTATAATAAAGCAACCGATAGATGCGCACTCCCAGTCGAGCCAGCGGATTCACATAGTCGCTGACCGGATGCCGAAAGGGTTTTTCTATAAAAAGCGTATAGAGTCGTTTAATCATGGTCGTCCAAAAATAGGCTATTTTAATCGGATCACCAAACGTTGCCCTGCGACCTGAGTAAAAGCAAGCTGTTGCGTACCTCCTTCACGGAGGCCTATCTGCTTGGCAATTTGCGCCGTTGTGAGCGGGAAATCTCGCTTGAGAATCGTATAGGTCGCGCCCGATAGTTGTTTGCGAAGCACCTTCGGATGATACGCTTCGATGGTTTCAATGGCAAAAATCCGGCCTAAAATTCCCTCCGGTTGTGTCACTGCAAATCCATAGCCGTTATCCGATTCGATCCACGCCTTACCGCATAGATGGTGGCAAGCCAGCCGCGCTTTTTGAAGTGCCACATCGGGAATAATCAGCCATCGGTAGTCTTTAGGACAGAACGCCTCCTTGGGCAAAATTGCCGTCCGTTCAACCATCGAAGAGCTATATTCACCCTGTCCAAGGGCAACGGCGGTCAAAGTCGGATCTGCATCATCGGCATAGATCACCACCTCTTTGCATTCGTCTTTCAGCGAGACCACCTCCACCCGACTGCGCGGAAAGAGCCGAAAGGCTTCATCCACATCGAAGAGTGGCGAGTTCTTTAAACACAAACGGCCGGCTATCTTTTGAATGGTCGGCATCAAAGCAAATATATTGGGGGAACAATCCTCTAAGCGGAGCAGTTTCTTCCCCGTGCTACTGCGGCGATCAGGATCAGCATAGATCCAGTCAAAATGTTCGGTACATGTGGCTAAATAGGCCTCTGCGGAGTTGTGAATGACCTGAATGTTGCGCACCCCCATCCGTGCAAAATTCTCTTGTGCCACTTTGGCCAAAACCTCATCGCGCTCCAAGGTCACCACCCGATCAAAACGACCGGCCAGCAACAGCGCATCCACCCCCAAGCCACAGGTTAGATCCAGAGCTGCCTGCCCCTTACAGGATTTTCTCCCCGCACAAGCCTCGCTCGATGCTTGCTCAAAGGCCAGTGCAGGAAGGATACATGAAGCCGCGGCATAGGTGGGTAGCTTCGTTTTTGCACGCGCGAGATATTTGAGTTGCGAGGCCACCAGTTGGGCATGGATGACATGTTTGTCCAGCGCCACCTCAAGCGGGTCTCGCAAGTTATTTTCTCGAATAGCCCGCTGCACCTCCGGTGTACAGAGTAGTTGGTATTGGTCCATGGTCATCATCAGCGCAAATGTACAAATTTTTTCGGCTTCACACTCCAAATAAGCAGGGTTACGCCCACAAAACAGAGATAGCAAAGAGCTTCTTCCAGCACAGTAATGGTATTCTCAAGAGCCGCCCAAGGCCAAGATGAGGTATAAAATACCAAAAAATTCTGAAGTCCTGCCGAGAGATTAAGCACCCCCTCAAAGAGCGGTGACAAGAGTGTAAAAGGGGTGATTAACCAAAGTGCTGCCGTGATGACGGTGACATTGGCTAAAGCTATGACGATCGGATTGATCAGCAGACCCACCAAGGAGATAATGCCAAAAGTATGCGAGACCAAAGGGGCCGTGGCGATGGTAGAGACGAAGCCTACCACCAAAATACCCGTCAGGGCATTCAGCACACGGAATCGGGTGTGTATCCTTCGAAAGAGCGGTACACCCCAAGCGATGATGGCCGCCACCGCAATAAAGGAGAGTTGGAAGCTGATGTCAAAGAGGTAACGTGCATCGAAAAGTAGCATAATAAAGGCCGTTGCCACAAGTATGTTCATGCTCTTATAATCCTTGGTGGTTGCCAATGCAAACTGCAAAGCCGAAAACATGAATGCCGCACGGATGACACTGGGCGAGAGCCCCGTTGTTGCCGCATAGAGCCAAATGAGGGCGATGACGATCCAGTTGCGCCAACGGTGTCCATAACGAATGGCGGGAAGCAACCACAGTAGCGCATTGGCCGCCAGAAAAATAATTCCCACATGTAAACCGGAGACCGCCAACAGGTGTGAAGTGCCACTGCGGGCATAGGCTTGACGGAGGGTGGTGGTCATACCTCGACGATCACCAACAGCCATGGCGGCCACAATGGCTTGGTTGTCCGGTTTCAACGAGAGCGCTTCAATTCGTTCCGCTGCCATGCGGTGTAGTCGGCGGGCAAAACGAACTGTTTGTTGCGAGGTATCTCTCGATAGGATGGCACGTTGCGAAACCCACAGCGTACCCGCATAACCCCGTCGCCGCATCAAAGCACCATAGGCAGCATATTCTTTGGAAAAGGGATGGATACGCCCTTTGCAGAGTAGATGCTCTCCTGTTTGGGGTGTATAGGTGGAGTCACACCAAACAAAGATCCCCTCTTCCGCTGGATGCCAGTGGCCACGATCATCACACCACGAACAGATGCGACCCTCTGTGACGGTGTAGTCTCCTCGCGGAGCAGGAAGCCCCTCAATTTGCAGGTGGAAGGTGGTGAATTTCGTGGTTGGAGGGGTGGCCTGACCATCGCGGAATCCGGCAACAATACCCCCAAAGAACAGCAACATGGCAACCGCAAACAGAGCGTGTTGTCGCACGACAAGCAGTAGCCCGCAAAGCAACAGCCCTCCCAAGAGAAACCACAACGGAAAGAGCCACCATTCAGACAAAAGAATGCCTACGCACAAGGGTATAAGCGCCTTGAGCATAGGCATTCGGTCGAGGGTGTCGATCAGTTGGGTAAAGGAGAATTTCATCTCCACAAAGATAGTATTTTCGGGCTATTTCTTGCCAAAATCGGCTCGAAAGAGTTTCCAGCCTTCATCAACCTCCTCGCGGCGAGCATGAGCACCGTTTTCCACCTCCGAAATAGCGGCGGCAAAGGGGATCATGGTAGCCACATCGAGGGTGTCGATTGGCTCATCGGAAACAACACCAATAGCATCTGCCACATAGCGGATGTATTGCCGCGTATGGTTCTCTGTTGGGGGTGCCCAACGCGAGATCATCGTCTCAACGGTGTTGAGATGATAGCGTTTCCAGTAGGTGTAGAGCAGGACAAAGATGGCGCGATAGCCCCATGCGGCAGTTTGAAACTCCTTGAAGGCCGGATCACGACTGGGAGTCACCTCTCCTTTGTAACGGGTTTGCGAACGGCGGATATTGCCCGGATTGCGGTTGGTTAACCCTCTACTCATCCCCCACCTCCTTTCGAATGCGGCGATGGACATAGCGTTTCAGCCAAGTGAAAATAGGTGCATCGGAGAGCTGAGAGGCATTTTCTAAAAAAGACCACAGCTCTACACCACAAGTGAAACCCGTGAAGAGTTTAGCCAGCTTCAAGTCCAAGAAATCGAGGATACAACTGTCTATCAGCCATGCCATCACGATGGCGGCCAAGACAAAGCCTATTTTGAGCACCGTGTGCCACGCCTGACCGCTTTCAAAATACCATTTTCTCCCTTTTTGGTGGGCGATGGCGCGGTCGGCAGCCACTCCGGAGAGAAAATCCATGCCAATGAATAAAATGGCACAGAGAATCAGGGGCGAAATTGGTGCAAAGAGGGCGGTGATGGCAACGGCCATTCCGCTAAAAAGTCTGTATAAGGTCTCCATGGATCGTACAATGATGTAAAATGTTGGTGTCGGGATCGTATTCCGGGTAATCGGCGCTATGGGCATCCAAATGTCGGGAAAGCCGCCGTAAATGAAGCGCTGCTTGCCGACGAAGAGCCTTGGTCGCTTGATTCAAAGATTGCTCAGTAGCGGGCTCCCACGAGGAAGAGCGGGGTGCGGTCGTACCGAACCGTCCCGTGCGGACATTGAGGTTGGGTTGTAGCAACAGCCGCGTAAAGAGGGCGGCGGCCGGAGCGGCAAGACTTTTGAGATCGGGATAAGCCCCTGCTATCAGCCTTGCATAGAGCACTTGCCCCATCACGGGCACAAGATGTCGCTCTTCGGCAGCGGTGATCAGGGTCTCCGAAATCGTCTCGGCAGGGAGATACTCCCCATCGGTAAAGGCCAATGTAATAGCCTGTTGTGGTGTGATTAGATTCGCCATAATTAAGAGATGCTGGTGATGTTGTATTTGGTGATCTGCGCCAAGAGATATTGCTGCTGCTCATCTTCAGGATCGTAATCCAAGCCATCGGCCTTGCGCGCCTCCCAAACCTTCATGTAGATAGGTTTAGCGTGGGTAGGTGGGCAATTAATGATCTGAAGCGAGGTAACATTGAGCCCCAATAGGGTGGAAAGAATCCCTTTGATTGGCTCCATCAGCTCGGCCTGCTCTCCTAAAATAACTGTATTGAGCGCCACTTCGTACTCATGGAGAATTCGCTCCGCATTGAAGCCAGAGGTGTAATCCAAACCACTCAACGAGCGAAACCAAGAGTGGGCGATCACAATATCCGATGTGGCCTGTTCATGCAGGGTTTTCCAGTCACCTTCATTTTGCGAAGCGATGGGGATGAAGCGCGAATTGTCATTTTCGCTCCCCTCTTTGATGACAAACATCACCTGCCCGGGTTTACCGGCAAATTTCTGTTCAGCGGTACGCACCACCGCATCAGCCTCCTCCTCACTATCCACCGCACTATCTAACATCATCACCCCAGAAAGTTGGAACGAGTTATCCAATCGAGAGATGTTCCAGCGATCCGTCTTATAAGCAATCGCTGAGACGTTGAATCCTGCAATATAGGGTGGCACGCCATAGTGCTCAAACATCGGTTCATAATCTTTGTAGTGGAGTACCGCGCGCAAAGTGCCATCGGCTTGTTGCTCAAAGAGCGGATAGAGCGGGAGCGCATGCGCCTCAGCGATATTGAAGGCACTCCAATCGTGATGAAAGAGGATGTGCATTCCATCTTTGGCGGCGCGTCCACGGGAGGCATCTTGATGGTAGAGAGAGAGGAAGGAGTGTTTCTCATCGGTCACAATTTCCAAAAAGGCATTGCCGAACAACGCCTTGTCGAAGGCGAGTTTATTGAGCACCTGACGCAAGGATTCGTGGTGTCCATTCACCTGCTGGAGAAATTGCCCCAACAAACGTTCTTCCGGATCAAAAGAGAATCCCTTACCGGAGATATAATCGGCTTTGTCATTGATGATTCGGCGGTGTGTGGTGGAGCGGCGTGACATCAGCGCCAGCGCACAGGGGAAAAGATTATCGTCTCCCCAGCGCCAAAATTTATCATTCTCCGCACATCCTGCTCCAAGGGTAATGTAAGGATCTTCGCGGTTGGAGACCACAGTAGCTTGCTTTCGGATTTTTTTCATAATTTACTGGTTGTCGTAGGTGGAGGCCGGTTCCGTATCTTCACTGTATAAAGTGAGGATAGAGAGTGGAAGGTCTGTTCTTTTTTTTCCGATCTCTGTAACCAAAGATTTAAACCGTAAGGGTTGCTCGTTACCAAGATGCTGTGAATAGCCAATGAGCAACATTTCGCCATCGGCAGCTGTAATCTGTGCAATAACCCCTTCGGTGGCACAAGTGGCAAGCCATTCTTGGGTGAAGAGCAGTTGCCCTTGTTCGCGGCTGACCATCAGGGTAAGCGTGTGCCGCACCATAGAGAGCCCTCCAGTGGCGACCGTCTCCTCCCTATAAGAGGAGCGGTCGTCAAGCAAAGGACAGTTTACGGTATGTGCGTCAGCACGCCAAGCAAGCTCCGTACAGTGGGCGCTAAAGATAGAGGCTGTGGTCACACTGCCAATGGGAATCAATAGTGCGGCCGTCAGCCCGCCAACGGGTTTGCGTGCGACACGAGCCATCTTATACCGTAGGTTGGTAACCGTAAGCGATGAGACTTTCGTCAAGGACATCACAACCGGCCATAAAGACGGCGCGTTGGCGATTTTCCATCAAATCGGGGTTGTACCACATTCTAATTTCGTTGCCGGGGAAATCGGATGTATTGACTGCCAAGACCAAATTGCGCCGGTCAGAAAGCAGGCAGAACGACTTGGGGAAAGTGGTGCTCTTGAGGTAAGACCCCAAACGCACATCCACGATAGGAATACCATGATAGGCCAGCGTCTGACGGCCATTCACCATCTCTGTATAGGCGCTCTCCACCCCTTTTTGATCCAGATATTTCTCATAAAGGTGATAAATATCCGAGGTCACAAAGAAAGCCAACTGCCCTTCAGCTTTCAGGTCTTTCACCTTCTCGTTAGCTCCTAACCAAAGCTTTTCGAAGAGGGCGACAGCAGCCTCTGGGGTGTTCATGGTTGCCGCGGTGTAGGTGGTGTTGAAAATGGCGGCATCGGTAACATATTCGGTAATGGTTTTTAGAAAGCCATTGAAGGTGCTGAACCCGCCAACCGTGCGGGTGGTGTCGCCGATCCACATCGTGGCGCGAATGCCTTCGGTAATGGCTTGTTTGAAGAGGGTTGTCTCGGCCAGTTCCAATTCGGTACCGGTGAGGTCGTCCATATTCACATCGGCACGTCCGGTGATCAGCTCATAGACTTTGGAGAAGTAGTCAGCCGCCGAGAAACCCAGTTCAGCCTTCACTTTATTCAATGCGAGGGTTTTTTGCTGTTTCTTCGCGCCGCTACCACCTGTCCAGCCGGCCGTGGCGTACTTTTGGAGGATGTCGCTCTGTCCCTCCCACAACTGCACGGTGGTGGGGACGGGCATGTTATAGAGTACCCTCACGCCTAAATCTTGGGCAGAAGGGCCGCTCAACATGGGGCGGAAAAAGATCGTTTCGAGATCATGACCTGTGTAGGTCTTCGCATTTTCGATGTAACTCATAATTGGATTGATTTAAAAATTAAAGGTTGGTTTTTTAAAACTGGTTTTTATTTCCGAATACGGCGAGCATCCGCCGCATAAGCATCTCCATTGGAGGTTCTGATCGTCTCATAGGCAGCAGGGTCTTCCTTGGCTTTGGTGCGAGTAGGTTCAGCTTGCCGTTGCCCTTCATCAAGGGAGATAACCGATTTAAGGGGTGTATTATCCGTCCTCTCTGACCCTGATCCGCTGTCAAAATGGAGGATATTTTGATCACGAGGGATCTCGGCATGCTGTCGACTGAAGCGGGCAAATAGATTACGCCAGTAGTGTCCTCCATTCTGAATGATCGGCTCTTTTTTGTCGGCCACAGCGTCCATGATGACATCCGCCAAGCCCACAGCAACAGCCTCTTCGGGAGAGAGCCAGCGGCCGTTGCCACTATTTTCGCTCATCAGGGCCGTGAAGGTCTCTTTGGGCGAGCCGGAACGGGAGGCATAGAGTTCAGATAGCCGAGCATCTGTCTTTTGAAGCAACTCGGTGTAGGCCTCCAACTCACCGGCATTTCCCTCTGTGGCGCAGACCGAGTTGTGGATCAGATAGAGGGCGCTGGCGGCGATTTCACGTGCCCCTTCACTCGCGGCCTGAGCAATGATGGTGGCTGCCGATGCGGTGTAGCCATAGCAGCGGGTGACGATGTGGGCAGGAAGCGCTTTGAGCGCCTCATAGATCAAGAGAGCATCGTTGACATCACCCCCTGTGGAGCGAATGTTGACGACCACCTCGCTGGCGGCGATCTCCTTGATGTGCAAGAGTGCTTGGCTAAATTTTTCGTAGGTAGCCACCCGCTGTTCAGGGTTTTCGAACTGCCACTCTTCGGGCAGACCGATTGTTCCTTCAATGTCGATGCAGCAACTGTCATCGGCTTGGTTGGTAATGTGGATTTCGGATTGCATAGTTTGTTTTAATAGGTTATTTGGCGTAGATAATGGAACGTACTTTCTCATAAGAACAGCAATGTTGTTCCGCGGTATCCTCCATCGCCTGCCCGCGTCGCATGCCTTGGCGCTCCAGAATTTCTACATGGTGGCGGATAGAGATGCGTTCACAGGCTGTCACATTGAGTAGCCCTCGTGTAAGCAGATTTTCAATGACTTGACGATGAGAGCGGCCTTTGGTCTCTCCGGCCAATAGGTCAATAAAGAGTTGTTCGAGTGTGGTCATGGGCGGGGGTTGGTTTGGGTTTCAAAAACACATTTAACAGAGGGCTTTTGGGGATCATAACGCTCTATGGAGCGAAGGGTACAGAGCAAGGGGACACCCTCTATTCGGAAGCAGAAAATCGAATCCACACCGGCATTGATGCCATCGCTACGGTGATGTAGCGCCATCACCTCGCGTGCTGAAAGTAGCAGGTAGAGGGTGATCAGCTCCTCTTGGGCATAATGTTCTTCGGTGTGATCATAGTAACGATGGAGACCTTTGACCCCCTCGCGATCTTCAAAACAAAGTGAAAATCCGGCCGTCTGCTGATCCCCCGCAAAATGGAAGGCCGCCAAGGGATATTTCCCCGTTGGAGCCGGAGCTCCCCACGTCTCGCCAGTGGCTAAGTTGTGCAGTCCGGCATAGCTGACGATGCGGGGTGTGAAGGTCTCTCCCGACACCAAGTCATCACGGTCGCCAACTTGCAACACCAGAGCCGATTGAGCCGTTGCATGGTTGCCTGATGTGCTGACGGTTGCGGCAAAGAGAGGATTAATCAAAGCCTGCTCGCCCTCTTTTGCCGCATAGGAGGGTGTGGTGGATATCCACTCCCCGAATGGGTCTTTTGCTCCAACATTCATCCGTGCCACCATGCCATCGCCGTTGATGTAGCCATAGCGGCGACTTTCATGTGCCTCCAGCGCACAATCCGTCACTTGCTGTGGCATCCCTGTGTCGATTTTATCGCTCCACTCCAGCGTACGGGTCCAATCGTAAAAGTCTGCCTCCGGCTCTATGACAACTGTTTTCGCCGCTTCATCGGTAAAGATATGCAGATTAAAGAGGTGACGGAGAGCCTCAATGAGCACCGACTGGCGGATGGGATGACAAGCCAAATCCGCAAAAGTAACCGCTGATCCAAGTCCGGGTGATTGCGAAAAGAGCGGCCGCAAAGAGCACGCCTGAGAAAGGGCGAATGACATTCCCGCTTCTGCCCCATAGAAGTAGATGGTATAAAAGTCTTTGGGGGCAGACGGTGTGGCCACCTCTGAAGCCGTGCGCAAGGTAACCTCAACTTCGGTCTTCCCTGTTTCGGTAATATAGCCGTCATAAAGCGCCCAATCATCGGCATAGGGGCTCTCTTGCGAGGCCGAGGTGACAACATAAAGCACAGGGGTAGCGGAGGTACCTGTCATCGGGGTGATGATGGTGGCTGTCCTTCCGGTAAAACTCCCTATGACAAGTTGCTGAGGCGTTCCATGATCGCAAACAAGCTTGTAGGATCTCCCTTCTACATGGTTGAACACCACGACCAAATAGCGGTAGTTGTTGGCCACCATCCCACGACGATCCTTGAAGGGGTTGGTAAGGGTGAAGCGACAATCACTATTTGCCCCAAGATAGATCGAATCGAAGCCTGTGAGTTGCGTGCGACTACGGATACGGTAGTCGGTAACATACTTAATAAAGAACTCAAAACCGACCTTCACTGTGGTCAATGGCCGAAAAAGGATATGCTCGTCTTCGACACAAAAACAGCCGTTGTTGGCGTAGGTGTCAATGAGCATCTTTCCGGTGCTATCGGTCTCTTGCGGAGAGAATGCGTCCACAAAATTCCCCACCGTATTAGCGGCTAAAACATGGGGTGATGCGTAGACGCGGCCATCCACATTGGCCGTAGCCGTGGCAACAGCCTTGCGGCGGGCAAAGAATCCCATCCGATGATCAATGGCCGCGGTGTCTATGGAGGTATAAGCGCCACTCATATAGAGCGATTGGAAAAAGTCACCGGCCATAAAACGGCTCTCCACAGTATAACCCGCATCAGAAAAGAGGGCTTGCAGTAACGTCCCTATGTGCAAAAAAGGATGATAGTCGCTCACAGAAAGGATTCTTTCGGCAGGGCGCAATCCAACAGAGGAGTTGGTGAGCAAATAATCATCTCTCAAGATTGGGAAATAACGAACCGGTGTATTCGTTGTCCAGCTGTTGCAAATCATCGTGGGTGTCAGTCGCTCGGCATAGACGATGGGTAGTGTATTGAAGGGACGTGAGGCCACCTGTGTGATCCAACGAGCCGCTCCATCGCGAATCTCAATGCAATAGCCCTCTTTTTTTGAAGCTGCTGTGAGGCGGACGACCCCCTGCAACAGCATTTCACCTTGTTCGGTCACGGTGGCGATATGCAAACTCTCGTTGAAACGCCTCTTCCCGCGAGGAGATGCCGCATCTAAGAAGAGTGCATCATTGCGTGGTGTGGCCGGCAAGATCCACCGCATTGATTGCCCTTCGCGTGCGCTTTCCAACTTCAGCGGAGCAGCTGCATCATAACGCTCCACCACGGGCTCTTTCGTTCCCGTATCACAGGGCAGCGTGTCGAGCGTTAATTCCATAAGACAGCATTTGATGTGGTGGGACGAAGGGTAAACTGCAAGGCCTTCAAAGCCCCGTAACAACATATTGTATGACTCTCTGGGACGATCTCCACAGCGGTATAACCACGCGCTGTCGCTTGCCAAATCTGCTGTGCCGAACCGATCTCCACCAAAGCACGCAACAGCGCCTGTGGTTCATAGGCTGAACAGATGGTGAGTCGTTGCTCATGGGTGGTAGTTGTGGCCATCAGCCCCGCGGTCGTTGCGGCTATTTGACGACCCTGCACCTCCTCTAAGGCATGTCGAAGCGGAAAAGTGTAGTGTTCCAACGACCCTACGCGGCTCACCCAAGCGATCCGCACCCCCTCCACCATCGGATCTGTCAAAGTGTAGCGAATTTTGGCCAATAACGTCCCTCCCACCGCGGTATAGAGAGCAACTGTTATCGTGTCTGCCTTCCCGAAGTCCGTTGTACAAAGGCGAAAAACATGCGGGAAGGGTTGGTTGGTGGGCGGAAGGAATCCGCGGTGATCGACCAGCGAACCGGTCAATGCCGTCACCTCCACAATCCCGATCCCTGACATCAGGGTCAATTCATCCGCCTCACCCCGCGCAATGAGCCGCTCTAAGGGCAGGGTGGTATGCAAAACGGAGGGCTCAAGCAGTTGTTCTGAAGCAAGGAAGGTGCGCGCCACACTCGCATCTGCTCCAATGCGGAGGGAGATGGTCATGCTTCGTTTGGCCGCAAGTTCAAAACCGGTTGTCAAGTTTGTGGTGGGATGAAATTGAACCATTCGTTGCAAGATCGGCGCGATGTCAATCTCCCCTGAAGAGGTTCTATACAGCCGCTTGGCCGCCAAAATCTTCCCTGAAGGAGCATCCATGATCTCAATGTCAAGGGTTCGAGGGGGTTCTTGGTCCTCAAAGGCATAAATCAACGGTTGATAAAGCGAGGCGTAGTTGTTTGGGAACTGAGTGAAAATCATAATTGAATGGGTTTTTGCAAAACAGCTTCTTAGAAAAAGGTGATCACGCGCGCTTCGGCCGTCTGTGAAATTTCACCATGATTGGAAAGTGCATAGGTGCGAGGACGGATAGTTAACCCTTCGACAGCGATTACTCCCGGGTCATTACTCAGATTGGTAAAGATGTTGATCAGATGCTCTTCCATCGTCTCCCAAGCTTGTGCTCGAGCGACAGCGGCAAGGCGTGCGCCATTGTGGAGCAGATGGAGGGTGACATCAAAAGAGATGCGGCCACCGGTACGCCCTTCAATGGCGTGCAGTTGGGGTGGCTTGAGCCAAGCGGCAGGATAGGCGGAGACACTTTGTGGGAGATACTCCTCTGCGGCGCAACAGAACCTATAACCGAGGGCTTCGGATCGGGTCTGCAACGCTCGCTCCAAAAGGGTGCGATTCATTGTCAATAGGTTGTTTATAGGATTGTTTATAACTTGGAATAACTTTTGTAACAGACGGTAAAATAGGTTCTAAGAGCGTTGATAACCTTTTTTTGAGAAAATATCCGTTGTTGAAAAGTCGGAGATTGTGATACAAAGATAGGGTGTCAAATAGCCTTTGTCAATAGGGAGAGGCATATTTTCTATTAAATGTGTAAAACGCCCGTTTCAAACAGCTGTTAATCTGCACATTGTGCTCTAATGAATAAAAAATACAATCAAGGAGGGATAGAATTCGAATAGTTTTTTCTACTTTTGTAAAGTTAATTCAAGTTTAACCAATTTTTTAAAGTATGGATGATGGTCTTGCTCCCTCGTATAGCGGCTGTATCGAATCTCGATACGGTGCCATTCATCTATGGCATTGGGCACGAAGGTAACTTTCGTGCCGAGCTTCTGCTCACGTCGCCCGCTCTCTGCATTGAAAATTTCGTTGAAGGTCGCGCTGATATAGCGCTACTTCCTATCACAGCGATCCCCGCCTTAAAGTCGGCCGAGTTGCTGACCGATTATTGCATCAGCACATCAGGATCGTACACCTCGGTGATCGTCTCTCAAAGTCCTATTGCTAAGATACGCCGAATCTTCTGTGATCCGAACGACTTCTCCTCGCTCCAATTAGCCGGTTATTTAGCAACACACCGTTGGAAGATCACCCCTGAATGGGTTGAACTTTTGGACGTTGCACAAATGGATGTTGCGACTGAAGGCGATGCTTTTCTGCTTTGTGGAGAGACGGCCTTGACCTATTCAGGTCGATTTACACTGCGGTTGGACTTGGCGGCCGAATGGCATGCACAGACCACTCTACCCTTTGTTTTCTCCGCATGGGTGGCGCGCAAAGGGACCTCTTATGAGGTGACCGATGCTTTGGAGGAGGCTTTAACCTTCGGCATAGAACGTACGTACGAAGCCGTGGTTGCGGCTCATTTACAGATAAAACCTGACGATGCCTATGAGCATCTTTCGCGCGATATAGATTATTTGTTTGATCATCAGAAACACAAGGCCATGCAACTACTGTGGGATTCCGGGATGAAGATTACACTCCGGGCTAATCCCGGCTGAAGAGCATAGGCGCTGCGTCCGCCGCCCCGCCGCCCTTTCGTCTCTCCTCCACGGCCGGTTCTCCGGAAAGAGATCGTGTAGGATGAAAATATGAATTTTAAACGAGGGTGTCTTATGATTACAATTTATCTCAAGCAATACAACAAGATTATTCGCAATGCCGATACGCAACTCTTCGATGATTTGGGTTACGATGACATTTTGTGGATTGATATGCTCCAGCCGACCATCAAAGAACAGAAGGCCGTGGAGACTTTTATGGAGATCAGTCTTCAAACCAAACAACAGGTGGAGGAGATTGAGTCGACTTCAAAATACTCTGAGACAGAGAATGCCATTATTTCCAACTCTAACTTCTTCATCCCCACCGGAGATAGTTTTGTGGTAGAACCGGTGTCGTTCATCATCTCCAATGAGGGTGTCTTAGTCTCTGTTCGTCAGTCGGAGTCACGCACCTTTCGTGAAGCCGAAAAGCGGCTTCAGATCAACTATCGTAGCTACTCCACTGGTTATCATATTTTCATTTCGCTCCTTGAGGTACGGATTGATTTTGATGCCGATATGGTGGAATTTATTGCGCGACAGGTCTCAGCCTTGAGCAAGGATATTAATTCAGAAGACTCGATTGACAAAGAGGTCATTCACCGCATTAATGCCTTGCAGGATAATACGATGTCCTTGCGCGAGAATATTTTTGACCGCCAGCGGGTGCTCTCCGGCATTCTGCGTTCCGAGCGATTCCCCAACGATATTTATCCGCGATTGCAGTTAATGCTTAAAGACGTCAGCTCCCTGATCAACCATGCAGATTTTAGCTTTCAGCGACTGGACTACATCCAAGACGCGGCATTGGGATTGATCAATATTGAGCAAAATGAGATCGTCAAAATCTTCTCGGTGGCCGCCGTAATCTTCATGCCCGCGACCCTGATCGCCAGTATTTATGGTATGAACTTCAAGTTCCTGCCTGAACTTAACTGGTCATACACCTTTTCCAGCGGTTATGTGTTGCCGCTTGGTTATCTCTTTGCCATTGGGCTGATGTTACTTTGCTCCGGCTTGACGATTTGGTTCTTCCGCTACAAAAAGTGGTTGTAAGAGACACAGGCACTGCATAAATGTCGCCTTTGTCCCCTCTATTTCAGTGTCTGCTGCCATTTCCATGCGGCGGCAAGGGTTTCGTCTAACGAGCGTTCGGCACGCCATCCCAATTCGGTATTGGCCAAGGTGGGATCTGCCCAAATAGCGATGATGTCGCCCGCACGGCGTGGTGTAATTTTATGATTGACCTTCAAACTATTGACCCGTTCAAAACTCCGTAGCAATTCGAGCACCGAAACGCCACGCCCCGTACCAATATTAAAGATTTCGTAGTTCGTTTTATTTTGCCCTTCGATCATCCGTCGGATGGCAACCACATGTGCCTTCGCCAAGTCGACCACATCAATATAGTCCCGAATACACGAGCCATCGGGGGTGGGATAGTCATCCCCATAGATCGACAAGCACGCCCGAATACCCGCCGCAGTTTGCGTAAGATAGGGAAGTAAATTTTGCGGCACACCCCGTGGCAACTCCCCGATTATTGCGGAAGGATGCGCCCCGATCGGATTGAAATAGCGCAAGGCAATCGCCTTAAAATCAGGACAAGCCGCCACCGTATCGCGCAAAATATCTTCACTCATCTGCTTGGTATTACCATAAGGAGATGTGGCTGGCTTGCGTGGCGTTTTTTCAGTAACAGGCTGAGCATCAGGCTCTCCATAGACCGTACAAGAGGATGAAAAGACCATATTGTGACGACCATACTGACCCATCAGATCAATGCTATTCATCAATGATTCAAGGTTGTTGCGATAATAAAGCATTGGTTTGGCCACAGATTCTCCAACCGCTTTCGAGGCTGCAAAATGGATCAGGGAGTCGAACTGATACGCCTCAAAGACCTTGGCAAAAGCCTCACGGTCACAGCAGTCTACCTGCACAAAGGGGACTTGAACTCCCGTAATTTGCCGCACGCCCTCCACCGCACGCATTTCAGAGTTGGAAAGATTATCGGCGATCACCACGTCAAAACCGGCCGCGATTAACTCCACCACCGTATGCGAACCGATATAACCAGCTCCGCCCGCAACCAATACACATTGCTTTTTCATCATTATCATCTTTAGCTTGTCAAAGATAGGTATTTTTTCTATCTGCGACACCTCTACCACCACTTTCATTCGCCTATTTTGGAGGAATCGGAATCTTTTATTTTGATTAAATCCCCTTTTTTGCCCTATTTTTTATCGAGTTTCGATAATTTTTATTTGTTATTCGGAAATTTTATTTATATTTGCCTCCGTCAAATTATTAAAAGACTATCACTATGGATTTATTAAGAGTCGAACACGTTTCCAAACATTTTGCCGGACACACCGCTCTGGACGATGTCTCACTCACCATCCCCCAAGGATCAGTCTACGGCCTCTTAGGACCGAACGGCGCGGGTAAAACCACCCTGATCCGCATCATCAACCGCATCACCGCTCCCGATACAGGTCGGGTCTTTTTAGGCGATCGAGAGTTGCAACCTGAAGATATTTTTCGTATCGGCTACCTGCCTGAAGAGCGGGGTCTCTACAAAAAGATGAAGGTAGGCGAGCAGGCGATCTTTTTCGCACGGCTGAAGGGGCTTTCCCGTCATGATGCCATTCTACGGCTAAAAACGTGGTTTCAAAAATTCGGTATCGAAGCGTGGTGGGACAAGAAGATTGAGGAGCTCTCCAAGGGTATGGCTCAGAAGGTTCAGTTTATTGTGACCATTCTGCACGAACCAGAACTACTGATCTTTGATGAGCCCTTTTCGGGCTTCGACCCCATCAATGCCAACCTGCTCAAAGACGAGATCCTCGACCTCCGCGCAAAAGGTGCTACGGTGATCTTCTCGACCCACAATATGTCCTCCGTGGAGGAGATCTGCGACAACATCACCCTGATCAATCAATCGAAAAATATCCTCTCCGGTCGCGTTGATGATATTCGTCATCGCCACGGCAACAACATCTTCCGGCTCGCTTTTCGTGGCGAGGAGCAGACTCTCCGTACAGCCATCGGCAGTCAGTGCACCATTTTAGAGAGTACCGAGGCTGAATCTGCCTACGCCTCTCTACAAATCCAAGTCGAAAATGACGACCAGATTCGAAGTGTCATCTCTGCTGCCAACCAAGCCGTGGAGTTGCGCTCTTTTCAAGAGATCATCCCCTCGATGAACGATATTTTCATCCGCGCGGTGGGCGGAACATTGTAAGAAGCTGTTTTTAAATTCAATTAAAATTAAAGCGTATGTCACAAGTAGGAATTATCATATCCCGCGAATTTAACGAACGGGTTCGTAAAAGATCATTCATTATCACCACGATTTTAGTGCCCATTTTATTTTTGGCGCTGATGATCGTTCCAGCGTTGATCATGGTCTATTTCGATGGCGATACCAAACAGATTGCTGTCATTGATCAGAGCGGCTTGATCGCCCCATCGCTTCAAAGCGATGAAGAGATGGTCTTTATCCCCACCGATGCCACCTTAGAGGCGGCGCGTGCCGATGAATCTCATTTCGGCGTGCTGTTCATTAGCGCCGATGTGGTGGAGAAGCCCAACAACGTACAACTTTATACCAACTCCTCCTCCTCGATGTCGATAGAGAGCAACATCTCTCGTCAGATCGCCAGCGCCATCGAAGGGGTGAAGCTCCGCCGTTACAACATCGACAATTTGCAACAAATTATGGAAGAGGTCAAGACCTCTGTCACCCTCCAATCCTTCCGCAACGACCAAGGAGAGGAGGGCAAAAGCCAATCGGCAGGGGTTGCTTATGGTATCGGCTATGCGTTGGCATTTATTCTCTATATGTTCCTGCTGATGTATGGACAGATGGTGATGCAGAGCGTCATCGAGGAGAAGGGAAGCCGCGTGTTGGATGTACTGATCACCTCTGTAAAACCCTTCCAACTAATGTTGGGGAAGATTTTAGGTATCGCCTCTGTTGCCATCACCCAAATCGTCATTTGGGGCGTATTGATTTTTGCTATTGGTGCGATTGGCAGCGCGGTGATTATGCCCAAGATGCTCTCGGCAAACGATATGCAACAACTCACCGCGATGCAATCCGGCTCGCTTGATACAGCAGCTGTTAGTGCCGACAATTTAGCCAGTTTACAGATATTTGCCACGCTGACCAACTTCAGCTACATCGCCATGATCTTCGCCTACCTGCTACTCTTCTTGATCGGTGGCTACCTGCTCTACTCCGCGCTTTTTGCCGCTGTGGGGGCAAGTGTAGATAATGTCTCCGATGCCGGACAGCTGACGATGATCATCACCACGCCGATCATTTTCGCCATTATCGCGATGATGGCAGTGATGAAAGATCCCAACTCTGGCGTTGCCTTTTGGTGTTCGATGATCCCCTTTACCTCTCCCATTGTGATGATGGCGCGTATCCCTGCCGGAATTCCCCTTTGGGAGCCTATTCTGTCACTGATACTGCTCTTCGGTACAACCGTGGTAATGATTTGGTTTGCAGCCAAGATCTACCGTGTAGGAATCTTCATGCACGGCAAGAAACCAACCATCAAGGAGCTCTATAAGTGGATGACTTATAAATATTAGTTTTTCAACGGTAATAAAGTTCGATTAGTGAGAAAAGCCCCGATAATATCGGGGCTTTTCGTGTTAGACGCTGTTTCTAATAGAAAGTTCCTTTCGGGGCAAATATTGCATACCCAAAATTGAAGGTCAAGTACATATTATGCCAATTTTGCAGGTCGTATTTGGTCAGCGAAAGGCTCACCGGCCCAACGGCCGTGTGGTAGACAAACGAGGCCTCGGCGATATAATGCAACTGGCTATCATTTGGATAGTTCCTCTCCCGATACATGGCATAGAAACCGGCGCGGAAGAAGAAGTTAGGCGTAAAATCGAAGGTGGGCATCACCCCTCCGGCAATATATTTTGCCGCACGGAAAGCGGGGATATAGACCATATGAGCATGTGGAATCGGTTGATAGGCCGGTCGAAACATCATCGTTGATGCACGGTTACTGAATTGGGGTTGGTCGGTGATTAACGCCTTGAAATTGAACCCAAAGGAGAACCACTTACAAGAGGGTATGTCCCAATATTTTTCCCAAGTCAAGCTCGCCCCCAGCCATTTTTTTGTCTGTGCAAAAAGGAATCCATTCTTATCATAGGGTTCATATTTATCCCGTCCATAGATGTAGATGCCCGAGAGAGAGAGATAGGATCCCCGCCGCGGATAGAGGGGCTTATCAAACGTATTGCGTGCAATTTCAGCCTTTACGCCAATATATGAGAAGCGGGAGTGATCGGTCACATCCTTATCAATCCCGGGTGCGACACCCCCTATCGGATCATAACGCGCATTGGTGTGCCCCGCATTTACGCGTAGCATGACCACACTTTTATGGGTCAGCACAAAACCGGTCCCCACCGATCCAAATATCTCACTCTCTTTTACCTGCTCGGTATTGGTCACATCGGTCAGGTGGCCAAAAGTGCCATGGCGGAAACTCTTAGCGGAGAAATTAAAGGAGTAATCGAGGAACAGTGGCCTCCACATGAAAAAGTCTGTTCGCCCACCAATCGCCCCGGTAGAGTAAATCGGCCCGATGTAAAGATCCGTGGAAAAGGTCTGTGCCACGCGATCAATGAGTTCATAGCTGACCCCTATGTAGGCTTGGTTAAAGGCTGTGGAGGAGATGTTACCACCCACCATCACCTTGAAATGAGGTCGATTGGTCATCTTTAATTGAATGCCATAACGCCCCGATATTGGATTGTAGTCCACTTTGGGGAAATCAGCAACAAAATCGCCATTTGCGAGTACCATATAGAGATTGTCCCTGAACCTATCAAAGGGTAATGGCCGCTCCACCGTATCCCGACGGCCACCCCGTCCTAAGCGAACGAAATCCCGCACATAGTATGCCTGCGCACGGCTCAAGCCCGTCACCTCATAGTGATCAAAGACCAAAGGCGGGCATTTTGCACGAAAAGCGGCCCGTCGGCTCTGTGTAGCTTCAATCGAACGAAAATCATGAATGCGTGCTTTGATCTCCGGCATCTGCTCCAAGGCATCGGCATATCCCGAGGCCATGATCGCCTCCGCCTTATCAAAATCCAACATATTGACCGCTACCGCACGATTAATCAAGATACTACGTCCTTCGGGCATGGTATAGTCCGTCTTCTCCATGGAGAGCAGAAAAGCTTGATCCAGCAAACTCATATTCTCATCAAGGGTCGTACTGCCATCGGTACACTTAACCCCTATCAAAAGGTCGGGATGGAAGGTTTCATCTAAAGTCTGCCAAGGAAAATTATTGTAGATGCCTCCATCATAGAGGAGCATCGAATCTTTTCTTATTGGCTTGAAAGCAAGCGGAATAGACATTGAAGCACGCACAGCCTCCGCCAGACTACCTTGTGCCAATACAACGGGTTTTCGGGTATTCAGATCACTCGCCAGACAGCGGAAAGGCACCATCAAACTGTCGAAGTTTGATCGACAAGCAGCGGTTGCCTCAGAGAGTAATCCGGTCAAGGCCATATCAATCTGCACGGACGAAATCAAATGGGTCGGCAGTTTGAGTTTACGCTTGGCGTTGTCTTCGGTAAAGCCCAAGTGCATGGTAATGGCGGCGGGATGGCGATCTACTTGGCGATAATAGGAGAAATATTTATCGTCTATTTTGCCCGACACCCAACTTTTCACCTGCCCTGACATCACAATGGCTCGCATCTCTTCCGGAGAATATCCTGCGGCATAGAGCGCGGCAACGATCGAACCCATAGATGTTCCAGAGACATAGTCTATCGGAATACCATTTTCTTCCAACGCCTGAAGTACGCCAATATGATAGAGCCCTTTCGCCCCACCTCCACTCATGGTAACACCCACTTTCTGAGCAAGTACTGTCGATGACAGAAAGCACAACATTACCAAAAGCAGACAACTCAGGAGACGGGGATGATTCTCTTTGACATTTGAGTTTTCGCCTCCAACTTCACGCTTCGACAACTCCTTTTTCTGATTGGTATCCATACTTTTCATCTTTCAACGTTCACTTTCCACATTATTTTATAACTTTGTACGTTATAAAGGTAGTAAGAAAAGTACAAAATTTCAAGATATGAAGGATAAAATCAACGAGCTTCTCCAACGCGTAGAAGCCTTCAAACCCAAAGCCCTCGCTGAAATCGAAGACTTTCGGATTAAAATACTGGGTAAAAAGGGAGAATTGAATGCCCTCATGGAGGAGTTTAAAACCGTTGCCCCAGAGTTCAAACGCGACCTTGGACAGCAGCTTAACAACCTAAAAAATACTACATTAGAACGTATCAACGAATTCCGCGATGGTTTGCAAGATACCACTGCCGACAAGGGTACGCAAGTCGAAGATATGAGCCGCCCCGGCTCGGCAGAAAAGTTAGGTTCACGCCATCCTATTTCTTTGGTAAAGAACCAAATCGTCGCCATTTTCGACCGTTTGGGCTACACCGTTGCCGAAGGGCCTGAAATTGAAGATGATTGGCATGTTTTCTCGGCGCTCAATTTTCCACCGGAACACCCCGCACGAGATATGCAGGACACCTTCTTTATCGGCAAAAATCCCGATATTTTGTTGCGCACCCACACCTCCTCGATTCAAGTCAGGACCATGGAGCATCAGAAGCCACCGATCCGCGTGATCTGCCCGGGCCGTGTCTTCCGCAACGAGGCAATTTCTTACCGCGCACACTGCATTTTCCATCAGGTGGAAGGGCTTTACATTGATGAAAACGTCTCCTTTGCCGACATGAAACAATCGATCCTCTATTTTGCCAAAGAGATGTTCGGCGAGAGTGCCACCATCCGTATGCGTCCCTCCTATTTCCCCTTCACAGAACCTTCTGCCGAGGTGGATGTCTCCTGCAACCTCTGCGGAGGCAAAGGCTGTAATGTATGCAAGGGGACAGGCTGGTTAGAGATTATGGGTTGCGGCATGGTAGATCCCAATGTATTGGAATCCAACGGTATTGACTCCAAAAAATATACTGGATTTGCCTTTGGTATGGGCATTGAACGTATTGCCATGTTAAAATACGGTGTCAAAGATCTGCGTCTCTATTTTGAGAACGACATTCGCTTCCTCCACCAATTTGATGCAGCACTCTAAAAGCGAGATAAAACCACATTGATCAAAAGAGGAATCATAGCGGCTTTGTGCCTTTTCTTCTGCTCGGCATTGATCTTGCCAAGCAACGGTTTTTCCACGCCTGAGCAGACCGAACCGTCCGATACGCTTGCCCTTTGGCACTATACCGAAGGGCTCAAATCGAAATTGATCCAAGGCGACTCTGTGGCCGCACGCCATCACTTCGAACAAGCCATTGCCGCCGACTCACTCTTCGCTCCGGCTTACTATGAATTGGCCTCCGCACTGCCAGAAGAGGAGCAAGAGAGAACCCTGCTTTTGGCGCACCGTGCCCAAGAGATCGACACCACCAATAATTGGTACCTGCAACTCTATGGTCAAACCCTTGTGATGGGTAGTCACTACAAAGAGGCGCTACTTGTTTATGAGAAACTCATCAACAGAGACCCTCAGAACCCCGATAATTTCCGTCTTTTGGCGATGCTCAAAGAACAAGGAGGGGAGCATGCGGCCGCATTGGCACTACTCGATTCGGCCGAGTTGCGTTTTGGCAAAACACCCCCGATGAGTCAACTAAAACGCCGCTTATTAATCAGCAACCACCAATACGAGCGTGCACTTACAGAGGCACAGGCACAAGTCACAGAGACCCCCTATGACCCCAATAGCCACGTCATCTTAGGGGAGATCTACAACATGACGGGGCAGGATTCGTTGGCATTGGTCGAATTCAACAAAGCACTTGCCATTGACTCGACCAATTTAGAGACCCTCATTTCGTTGGCTGATTACCAAAACCGCAAACAGAACTATTCGGCCTATCTCACCGTTACGCGCAAACTATTTGAAAGCGATGAGTTGCCGTTGGCTGAAAAAGTGCGGATTTTTAAACAGTTTACCAGTGACATCCGTTTTTATAAGGAGTTCTATCCCCAACTCAACAATCTGGCGCTAACACTGATGTTGAAATATCCAGCGGAAAGGCGCGTTGTTGACCTCTATGGCCAACACCTCTTAATCACCGGCAACACGGAGGAGGCCTTGACTTTTTACAAACAACATCTTGACGACACACCTCCTCAAATCGACTATTACACATTGGTGATTGAGATTGAAAGCTACTTGCAGCATCCGGATTCTGCCAATCGTTACATCCATCAAGCACTCTCTCTATTCCCCGAAAATCCGCAACTCCACTTGAGTAAAGCCCACGTTTTGGTCTATCAGAAACAATACGATGCCGCCACAAAAGCCTACAAAGAGGCACTGCTCTTTGCCCCCACCGATTCGCTCCGAAGCGCTATTTGGGGCTATATCGGAGATGTTTACCAACAACAGGGAATCGGCACAGGATCTGTCGAAGAGGCTGTTTCCACACAAAGTAGCCTTTGGAAGAGGTACATCAAACGTTGCTATGCGGCCTATGATCAAGCCTTAAAACAGGACAAGAATAACGTCTCGGTATTAAATAATTACGCCTACTTCTTGAGTTTGGAAAAACGCGACCTCTACCGTGCCTTCGAAATGTCGAGCCGCGTGATCGCATTGACCGACAATAATCCCACCTACCTCGATACCCATGCTTGGGTACTCTTTCAGTTGGGTCGGTTGGAAGAGGCGCGCAAGGTTATGCAACAAGCCATTTCTCTCGGAGGGCAGAAGAGCGCCGACCTACAAGTGCACTATGGGGATATTTTGGCCGCATTAGGAGAGCACTTCATGGCCGAAACCTACTGGAAACGTGCCTTGGAAAATGGCTACAACGCCGATGAGATTGCCCGCCGCATCGCCACCTTAAAACAAACAGCCCCCTGATCATGAAGATCTTATCCATAGTCCTATTCACCTTCACCCTGCTCTGCTCAATCCCCGCGTTTGCGCAAGAGACCAATGAAGATCAAATCGCCAAGCAAAAACGGGTCATCGACGCCCTCGAACAACGCATCGCCAACGAGGAACAAAAGATTGCTTCCATCAAAAAAGGACGTGCTTCTGCCGAAGAGACCGCTCGCCGACTGGCACGTCAGGTCGAGGCTCGCAACGAATTATTGGCCGCCAGCAAGAAGCAAGAACGCCTGTTGATGGACGAGATTGACCAAACTGACCATGTGGCCAGTGGCCTCTCTGCTTCACTCTTGCTACACAAAGCACAATATGCAGAGATGGTGCGCGAGGCATACCGCAACTATAAGCACAACAATTATTTAACCTATCTTTTTGCCGCTCGTGATTTTACAGATGTAGCGCGCAAGATCGCCAATTTACGAGGTGTTGCCGCACTCCGGACACACCAAATGCGGGTCATCGACTCCCTGAGTGGCAAAGTCTCTATCGAACAGCGGGTTTTGGCTCAACGCAAAGTCGAACTCGACTCCCTGCGGCGCAACTTGGCCGCACAGAAGGAGCGTCTTCAGCGAGATGCCAATCGGGCAAAAGCCAATGCCCGCCAGTTGTCTAAAAAAGAACAAGCACGCTTGCGACAGAAGGCCGCACAAGAACAGCAACTGAGTGTCGCCATCTCCGAACTACGCAAATTGACCAAAGGCAACAAGGAGGGAGCCTCCTTCACCAACAAAACCTCTAATTTGCGGCTACCGGTTGTCAATGGAAGGATCAAGCGTTATCGTGGCAATATGGCCGAAATAACGGGCCCACAAGGGGCGCGAATCATCTCGATCTATGAGGGGAAAGTGGTGGACATCAAACGTAACCGCATTACCAATAAATACGACATCTACATCGCTCACGGTGGCTACATCACCTCCTATGCAAACTTGAGTTCTACCTCGGTAGCCAAGGGACAGAAGGTCAATCGGGATCAGGCAATCGGCATAATCGGTTCTTCGGTCGATATTCTGACCATGGAGACCGAATATCGGCTTATCTTCGGCATCTACGCCCCAACGCCCGATGAGACAATGAGTGCCGCTAATTGCTTTAAAAAATAGCGCAAGAATGGCTGTAAAATACTATCAAGACGACTGCACCTACCGTTTTTTACAAAAGCGGTTAACGGCGATCTGGTTGCATGAAGTGGCCACTGAAGAGGGTTATATCCTCGGCGATGTCTGTTACATTTTTTGCTCGGCACGCCGACTTTTAGCGATGAACAAACAGTATTTAGGCCATGACTACTACACCGATGTGATCACCTTCGATTACAGCGATCGCAAGGGCACACACATCGTCTCGGGGGACATCTTCATTGACGTGGAGACAGTGGCCGACAACGCCCGCCAATATGGTTTTACCACAAGCCAAGAGATGCGTCGGATCATCGTCCATGGGTTGTTGCATCTCTGTGGCCAAAAAGATAAAACCCCGCGCACCAACAAACAAATGCACGCCAAGGAGGATAAATACCTTGATCTACTACGGGCAAAAGAGCAGACAGAGGGATAACCCCTTTCCAAATATGAAGACATTACACTACGATATTATCGTTGTCGGTGGAGGGCATGCCGGATGTGAAGCCGCCTCTGCCGCCGCTCGATTAGGGTCTCGTACCCTGCTACTGACCATGGACATGACAAAATTCGCCAATATGTCGTGTAACCCTGCTGTTGGAGGGGTTGCAAAAGGCCAAATTGTACGCGAAATTGATGCCATGGGGGGACGCATGGGTGAGATCACCGACCGCACATCTATCCAGTTCCGCATGCTGAACCGCTCCAAAGGGGCTGCCATGTGGAGTCCACGGGCACAGTGTGACAAAGCCCAATTCTCGGCAGCATGGCGACACGAGTTGGAGAACACCTCAGGGCTCTATATTTGGCAAGATACTGCGGTGGAACTACTCTTTGACACCTCGGCAGAAAAGCCTCGCATAATAGGCCTCAAAACACAAATGGGCGTTGTTTTTGAAGCGTCCGCCATCATTCTAACCAATGGCACCTTCCTTGATGGACTGATGCACTGCGGAGAGAGACAAGCCGAAGGTGGGCGTGCAGGAGATGCCGCCTCACATGGCATCACAGCCTCACTTGTGAAGATGGGATTCGAAACTGGACGCATGAAGACAGGCACGCCAGCACGCTTAGATGCACGCACCATCAATTTTGAACTTTTAGAGGAACAAAGTGGTGACGAAATCCCATCCAAATTCTCATTCTCATCTGATACACAGTGTGTTACGAATCAACTGTCTTGCTTTTCTGTTTACACTTCACCCGAAGTGCACGCCATTCTAAAGAGTGCTTTTGATCGATCGCCCCTCTTCAACGGAACCATTCACGGCATTGGCCCACGCTACTGCCCCAGCATAGAAGACAAGTTACGCACCTTCGCCGCCAAGGAGCGGCATCAGCTTTTTTTAGAGCCCGAAGGACGAGACACCAACGAATACTATCTCAACGGTTTCTCCTCCTCGCTTCCTTGGGAGGTGCAATGGGAGGCGCTACACAAGATTGTTGGATTCGAAGATCTTCATATCTTCCGTCCAGGTTACGCCATCGAATATGACTATTTTCCACCCACACAACTGTTGCATAGTTTAGAGACCAAGGCCATCGAAAATCTCTATTTTGCTGGACAGATCAACGGCACCACAGGATATGAAGAGGCCGCAGCCCAAGGATTCATGGCCGGAATAAATGCCCACCTCAAATTACGGGGAGAATCGCCACTTGTACTACAACGCGACGAGGCTTATATCGGCGTACTGATTGACGATCTGGTTACCAAGGGTGTTGATGAACCCTATCGGATGTTTACCTCACGTGCCGAATATCGCATTTTGCTTCGACAGGATAATGCAGATGCACGGCTAACTCCAATCGGTCGAAAAATAGGCTTGATTTCAGAAAAAAGATGGAGCGAATTCACAGAAAAAAACAAGCTCGTAGAATCGCTTGTAGCATTCACTCTGCAAAGGAGCGTTAAGATAGAGGAGCTAAACAGCTATTTAAAATCTGAAAATTTAGATGTTTTAACACAAGGATGTAAATTATACAGCCTACTATTACGCAATAATTTTACGTTCTCGGTTTTATCAACGCTTTTGCCAGATCTTGCTACTTTTATTCAAACGAATAAGATCCCTGTCGAAGCCATTGAAGAGGCCGAAATACAGATCAAATACAAAGGGTATATCGAACGAGAAAAGTTCATTGCAGAGAAATTGCATCGTTTAGAGAACATCCGCATACCCGCCGATTTTGATTTCAACACGCTATCTTCACTCACGATTGAGGCGCGACAAAAACTCTCACGCATCAGACCAGAGACAATCGGTCATGCCGCTCGCATTCCGGGGGTTTCGCCGGCCGACATCAATGTGATGCTCATAAAATTCGGCAGATAGATCATCTCTTTTGTTCCCCGTGGAACAAAAGGCAACAAAAGACGATCCAAAAAAATGTTCCACGTGGAACACCCCGTCTACACATCAATCGATATTAATAGAAAAGGCGCAGAAATCTGCGCCTTTTCTATTAATAAAAACAGCTCTACAAAATCACTGTTGTCCAATGATGCGTATCTTCTGCACGACCATACTGAATGTCCTGCAACCTATCATACATAGCCTGACTCATCTTGCCAACAGTATCCATTGAACCAAAATTGTAGGTTTTTTCTGTCTGCATATCATAAATCATTCCGATCGGAGAGATCACAGCAGCCGTACCACATGCGCCACACTCCTCAAAAGTACCCAATTCCTCTAAAGGAACAAGACGCTCTTCAACAGTAAGGCCCAGATCTGAGGCGATCTGACGCAAGCTCTTGTTGGTAATAGAGGGCAAAATCGAAGGAGACTTCGGTGTAATATATTTACCGTCACGGATACCAAAGAAGTTAGCCGCGCCACACTCCTCAATATAACGGTGCTCAGCCGCATCCAAATAGAGCACATTGGAATAACCCTGCTCGTGTGCATTGTGGCTCGAAAGGATCGAAGCGGCATAGTTACCGCCCACCTTTACGTCACCTGTACCACGCGGGGCGGCACGATCTTGTTCTCTATTGAGAGCGACCTTAATCGGTTTCATACCGGCTTTAAAATAAGCACCTACCGGCGAAGCGTAAACCACCATCAGGGCATCTTTGGCGGGTTTTACACCCAAGCCAACCGTTGTACCAAACAGTACGGGACGCAGATAGAGAGACGCACCTGTACCATAGGGAGGAATAAAACGCTCGTTGCGCTTAACCACCTCTTCGCAGGCATGGATAAACATCTCAATAGTCGGCTCTGGCAAGCAGAGACGGCGCGCTGAATTTTGGAAGCGCTTAGCATTATCCGCCACACGGAACAGACGAACTTTACCATCCACGCCGCGGAAGGCTTTCAGTCCCTCGAAAAGTTCGATACCATAGTGCAGGCACGAAGCCGACATATGCATTGGAACATATTCATCGGAGGTGATCTCCATGGCACTCCAAGCGCCGTTTGTGTAGGTGTAACGGGCGTTAAAATCAGTCTTCGTATAATCGAAGCCTAATGCACCCCAATCCATTGTTTCCATATCCTTTATAAGTTTTAAGGTTTTTAAATCATTTTCCTGTTTTCTACCCAACAATAGCTCCACTATTGGTCTTGGTTTCGGGCTGTAAGAGTACCAACTTGCCCGAAGCATCTTCACCCATCAGGATCATCCCTCGAGAGAGGATGCCTTTAAGTTCGCGAGGCTCAAGATTCACAAGTACCAAAACCTGACGACCCACCAACGCTTCGGGTGTAAAGTATTCAGCAATCCCCGAAACAATCTCTCGCGTATCTATACCTGTATCCACGGTCAACTTAAGTAGCTTCTTTGTCTTGGCCACCTTCTCGGCTGCAAGAATCGTAGAGACGCGAATATCCATCCGACCAAAGTCGTCAAAAGAAATGTTATCTTTCTGTGGTTCAATGCTTTGCACCGATTCAGCGGCCAAATTAGCGACTTTCGTTGCGGCCAATTTATCCATCTGCTGCTGAATCACATCATCTTCAATTTTCTCAAAGAGCAGAGTAGGCGTGCCGATGGTGTGCCCTGTTGGCAGCAGGTCTATGCCACCTAATTTTTCCCAATTCCACTTCTCAGCAGAGAGCATCTTGAGCATCTTCGCGGCCGAAAAAGGGAGGAAAGGTTCGATGGCAATGGTTAAATTTGCCGTGATCTGCAACGCCAAATTCAGTATAGTTTTTACCCGCTCCGGATCAGTTTTGATCACCTTCCAAGGTTCCGTATCAGCCAAATATTTATTGCCGATGCGCGCAATGTTCATCGCATCTTTGAGTGCTTCTCTGAAGCGATAATTCTCAATATTACCCTCTAAAGAGTTCTTAACCTGAGCCAATTCAGCAATAGCATTTCGCTCATAATCAGTGTATTCACCGGATATTGGCACTACTCCATCAAAATATTTCTGCGTCAGCACCAATGCCCGATTGACAAAATTACCCAATACGGCAACCAGTTCATTATTGTTGCGCGCTTGGAAATCACGCCACGTAAAGTCATTATCTTTAGCCTCCGGCGCATTGGCGCACAGAACATAGCGTAATACATCTTCCTTGCCCGGGAACTCCTCCAAATACTCATGCAACCAAACCGCCCAATTCCGCGAGGTAGAGATCTTCTCCCCCTCTAAATTGAGAAATTCATTCGCTGGCACATTCTCCGGCAGGATATAATCGCCATGCGCTTTCAACATGGCCGGAAAGACGATGCAATGAAAGACAATATTATCTTTACCAATAAAATGCACCATCTTGGTTTGCGGATCTTTCCAATATTTTTCCCACTCAGGGGTCAGATCTTTGGTGGCAGAGATATAGCCTACTGGGGCATCAAACCACACATAGAGCACCTTTCCTTCAGCGCCCTCCACAGGGACGGGAATTCCCCAATCCAAATCTCGACTCACCGCGCGCGGCTGAAGTCCTAAATCGAGCCAACTTTTGCATTGACCATAGACATTGGCTTTCCACTCCTTGTGTCCCTCCAAAATCCACTCTCTGAGAAAAGGTTCGTATTGATCCAAAGGCAAATACCAATGTGTTGTCTCTTTTTTGATGGGCACAGAGCCCGAGACAGCGCTATGCGGTTCTATCAACTCGTCAGGCGAAAGCGTTGATCCACACTGTTCACATTGATCCCCATAAGCTTTTTCGTTTCCACAACGGGGACACGTACCGATAATATAACGATCGGCAAGGAAGGTTTGAGCCTCTTGATCATAGTACTGCATCGAGGTTTTTTCGATAAACTTGCCCTCATCATAAAGCTTTCGGAAAAAAGCCGAAGCCGTTGCCGCATGTGTTGCCGAGGAGGTTCGGGAATAGATGTCAAACGACATCCCCAGTCCTTCGAACGATTTTTTGATGATCGCATGGTAGCGATCTACCACCTCTTGAGGGGTAATCCCCTCCTTACGTGCCTTCATGGTAATGGGCACGCCATGTTCGTCGCTTCCGCAGACCGAGATCACGTCATAGCCCCTCAGTCGAAGGTAACGCGTATAAATATCGGAGGGAATATAGACGCCCGCCAAGTGTCCAATATGAACAGGGCCGTTGGCATAAGGGAGTGCCGAGGTGACTAAATAACGCTTAAATTGTTTTGTCATAACTGATCGCAATGTTGCTAATTCGTGCCAAAAATAGTAATTTTTACAGGATATAAAAAGAGAAACCGGATATTTAACGCACCCGTGGCGAAAAGAAACGTAAGAAAAAGCAAACCCCGGAGAGAAGTCATGCTTCCATCCGGGGTTCATTGATAGCGGTTTATTTACCAGTTTTTAGAAGTTGTTTGAATTTGTTACCGATGTTATTTTCATAAATTTAAAACAGCTTCTTAGCGCACGTCAATATCATAAGGGCAGTACATTAAAACGCCCTGTTGTTTCATCATCTCCTGTGCCTTCTGATAAGGTTTCAGCATAAGTCCTAACTCATCTAAAGCAAACTCTGCCTTCACCTGTGCATTGATCATGGAGAAGATCGCCGCAATTCCTTCAGGTTTTTCGGTTATCTCTTTGACAAAGTATTTATCGCCCAAACCAGCTTTATCAGCCGCAATGCTGATGGCTGTTCCAAGACCTCCATAGGAGTCGATCAACCCGATATTCAAGGCATCTGTACCCGACCAAACACGACCTCCGGCAATCTCCAAAACCTTCTCGATGGGAAGATTACGCCCAGCTGCCACATTCCCTGTAAAGGTTGCATAGACCTTGTCGATACTCTTCATGATAAAAATGCGCTCTGCCGCATTCAACGGACGGATCACACCCAAACCCATGACACTACTACCCATATCGGCCGAAGTATTGGACTTCACCCCATCAAAGGTGATACCTAATTTATCTCTCATGAGGTCGCCCACAATCGGGAACGCACCGAAGACACCGATCGAACCGGTAAGGGTCGTGCGGTCAGCGATAATGACATCGGCCGGGCAAGCGATATAATAGCCACCACTGGCCGCATAAGAGCCCATGGAGACGATCACCGGCTTCTCTTTTTTGAGCAACTCTACTTCTCTCCAAATCACATCAGAAGCCAAAGCACTACCACCCGGAGAGTTGACACGCAACACAACCGCCTTGATTTTGGCATCTTTACGCACATCGGCAATGGTCTTGGCCAGTGTATTGCCATAGATTTCAGCCCCCACGCCTTCGCCATCTACAATAGCACCTTGTGCATAAACAATCGCAATTTGCGAGGCCGATATATTCTTTACATCGGCAGAGACCTGTGCCGCATATTCACCTAAGGTGATCATCTTATATTCACCCTTTGAATCGGCTTCCACACCCAATCCCTTAAAGACATCGTTCATCTGATCCTCATAGATCAAGCTGTCAACGAATCCATTTTTCAGCGCCTCTGCCGGTTCTGAAACTGCTAAACTATCGGTCAGCGCATTAAGTTTTGCCAACTCGATGCCTCGCGACTCAGCTACCGCGGAAGAGAGTGTCCCCCACATTGACTGCACCAACTGCTGCATCTGCTCACGGTTTGCATCAGACATCTTGGTCAGGAAATAGGGTTCCACCGCACTCTTATATTTACATACCGTGGGGCGGAAAACCTCATACTGAATATCTAACTTATCGAAAAGCCCCTTGTAAAACATCAAGGTGAAATTCAAACCCTGCCAGCTGATAGCACCTTGGGGTTGGAGGTAAATTTTGTCGGCCGCTGAGGCTAAATAGTAACCACCCTGACCATACACTTCATTATAGGCAACCACAAACTTGCCACTCTTCTTGAAGGCAACGATAGCCTCCCGAAGCTCCTCGGCAATTGCGATGGAAGCGCCACCTTTACCATTCAAGCGCAAGTAGATACCTTTAATACGGTCATCATTTTGAGCCGCCTCAATCGCCCGCAACGCCTTAAAGAGGGTTAGACTGGGAGTCATCTCCATGGTTGCCATATTGAAAGAGCTCCATGGCAGAGCAGGAGGAGCATCTACAATCTCCTCTTCCAAGTCGATCTTCAGGATCGAGTTTTGCTCTACCAGCACACTCTTTTCCATTGATCCGGCCAATCCCACCAAGATAAAAATCCAGAGGAACGTGGTCACAAAACCACCCACGACAAACGCAAGCAGTCCAGCTAAAAACATTTTAAAGAAATTCATAATAGGTATAATTTAATGGGTTAATCTTTAACTTTAGCTTATCAAAAGCTGTTTATAAACAATTATTCAAGGACAAAAGTATGTATTATTTTCTGAGAAACAAATAATATTTATCGTTTTGCGATAAATATTATTTAAAAAGAGTTCTTCTTATTCAAAATAATACCTACCTTTGTGTAGTAACAATGACAAAAATGGAAGAACAAGTACGACTATTACTCGACACCATTCTCCATCCAGAAACGGGTGAGGGTTTGGTTAAAAGTGGTTTTGTGGCAGCGATTACTGTCTCAGAGGAGAAGATTAGCGTCACCCTCCAATTCACCAAAGTGCGTGATCCTTTCTCTGTGAAGATCAGCAAACAAGTACAGGCACTCTTGGCGCAAACCTATCCTGCTGCGGTGGATAAAATCAGTGTCCTTATTAAAGAGGGGGCTCCCAACAAACCGCTTCCGGAGAAAAAAATCACCTCCACAGGAGAGATCACCCACATGATCGCCGTTGCCTCGGGCAAAGGGGGCGTGGGCAAATCGACCGTCACGGCCAACATAGCCATCACCCTGCGCAACATGGGTTACCGCGTTGGTATTCTTGATGCCGACATTTACGGCCCTTCTCAACCAAAAATGTTCGGCTTAGAAGGTTATACCCCTGCGGCGGAAATGGATGAACAAGCGGGCATTGACTACATCCTCCCTGCTGAGAGGATGGGGATTAAACTGATGTCCATTGGCTTTTTCATCAAGCCCACCGATGCCCTGATGTGGCGTGGTGCCATGGCCAGCAACGCCCTCAAGCAAATGATTCACCAAACCAAATGGGGCTCTTTAGATTTTCTACTGATCGATCTACCTCCAGGAACAGGTGATGTTCATCTCTCCTTGATTGCCGAACTCAAATTGTCGGGGGTGGTGATGGTCTCAACGCCTCAACAAATTGCTGTGGCTGACGTAATTCGTGGTGTCGAGATGTTTCAACATAAACAGGTCAATATTCCGATCTTGGGACTCATTGAAAACATGGCTTGGTTTACGCCAGCGGAACTTCCTGAAAACCGCTATTACCTCTTCGGCAAAGGTGGGGCTCACGATTATGCAACGCAACACGGTCTTCCATTTTTGGGTGAAATACCTATTGTACAATCTGTTATGGAAGGAGCGGAAAAGGGAATGCCCGGAACGTTGCTTGATCCGAACATAGAAAAATACTATCGTCAGATCACGGAACAAGTTGTTCATAAGCTCTCCAAACAGGGGGATTAACTCTGTTGATAAGCGATCAAAACTATTCATAAGATCTTCCTCTGAGCGCTTGCTTTTCAAAGAATCCCTCCCTGATATACTCTTTTTCCGAACCACCAAATTTACTTATAAAAAAGAGTGTCTCCGCTAAGTGACCATACAGAGAATACATTGTTAATAAAAAATGGCTGTTCATTGGTTGATAACAATAATTAACACTGTTCATAACTAAACCAAGAAAGAGGATAATTACTTAAAATGCAAGTAGAAAGCACTTATCATTTATCAACTCATTTAAATACTCCTGATGATAAGAGAATGTCCATTAAAAGTTAGGATGGATATGAACAAGCTTTATTTATCTTCTTTTAATTATAAACTTTAAACTTTTAAAACATAAATAAGATGGAGGAGGCAAACGCTCAGCTCCATGAGCGAATCAAAAAACTCAAGCGCGAAAAGAACGCTGTCATTTTAGCGCACTACTATACGCAACCTGCCGTACAAGGGGTAGCCGATTTTTTAGGTGACTCTTTGGCGCTCTCCGTACAGGCCAGTCGCGTGGATGCCGATATGATTCTCTTCGCCGGCGTTCACTTTATGGCTGAGACCGCCAAGGTACTCTGTCCCACCAAAAAAGTTCTTATTCCCACTTTGGAAGCCGGTTGTTCGTTGGCCGAATCGTGTGAGGCCACAGCATTTGCAACCTTCAAACAACGCTACCCCAACCATGTGGTGGTCTCCTATGTAAATACCAGTGTGGCGGTGAAGGCGCTGACCGATATTTGTTGCACCTCTTCAAACGCTTTAAAGGTGGTAAACTCCATCCCTCAAGAGCAGCCTATTATCTTTGCTCCGGATCGGAATTTAGGCAGTTACATCCAAAAACTCACTGGTCGCGAGAATATGATTATCTGGGATGGAGCTTGTCATGTACATGAAGAGTTCTCTTTGGAGAAGATTTTAGCACTCAAAAAACAATACCCTGAAGCTCACATTGTAGTCCATCCGGAATGTAGAGCCTATCTGATTGAAATAGCTGATTTTGTAGGATCTACTGCGGCCATTTTAGACTACTGTGGTGGAGAGAATAGAACCACATTTATCGTGGTGACCGAAGCGGGTATTTTGACGGAAATGAGACGTCTCTACCCCACCAAAACCTTTATTCCTGCACCTCCTATGGATTCCACTTGTGGTTGTAATGAGTGTAATTACATGAAAATGATAACCTTGGAGAATATCTGTGACTGTTTGGAAAATGAAAGTCCCGAAATTGTGATTGAGGAGACGATTCGTCATGGTGCAGAGCGCTCGATTCGCAATATGATTGAAGGAAAAATACAGGATTAAAATCCTGCCTATATAACTACTAATTACTTACTTTTAAATCAATAAAATAGATGAAAAAAATCTTTTTAATGTTATTGACAATATCCTTTTCTTGGACTGCTTTGGCAGATGAGGGAATGTGGATGTTACCTTACTTGCAAAAATTAAACAGTAAAGCCATGCAGGATGCAGGGTGTAAACTCTCGGCGTCTGATATTTATAAGGCCAATGGTAGCTCTCTCAAAGATGCCATTGTAGTCTTTGGAGGAGGCTGTACGGGCGAAATCGTCTCTCCTGAAGGGCTTCTTTTCACCAATCACCACTGCGGCTATGGGTCTATTCAGGCACTTTCATCGGTAGAAAATGACTACCTCAAAAATGGTTTTTGGGCGATGTCTCAACAAGAAGAGATTCCTGCACCGGGTTTGGAGGTACGTTTTATCCGCCAAATTATTGATGTCACAGAGGATCTTTTAGGGAAAGAGCCGACTCAATTAGCTGGTGAGGAGCGCAACGCATTACTGCGCGACAAGATAAAACCCCTGCAAGAGAAGCTCAAGGCTAAATATCCAAATATGGAGTTGAATATCAGCTCATTTTTTGGTGGAAATCAATATATTGCCTTTGTGACCGAGGTCTATAAGGATGTGCGTTTGGTGGGTACGCCACCGACCTCTATCGGTAAATTCGGTGGAGATACTGATAATTGGATGTGGCCACGTCATACCGGCGATTTCTCTATTTTCCGTGTCTATGCAGGTGCCGATAATAAGCCGGCTGCTTATGCTACAACCAATGTTCCCTATGAAGCAAAAAAATACCTCAAAGCCTCTTTAGATGGTTATCAGGAGGGTGATTTTGCGATGATTATGGGCTTCCCGGGTTCTACACAGCGTTATATGACCTCCTATGAGATTGATCAGATGTTGGAAGTTTTGAATCCCCAACGTATCTTTATCCGTGGTGAGCGTCAGGATATTCTTCAAAAAGATATGGCCGCCAGCGACAAGGTGCGGATTCAGTATGCTGCCAAATATGCGCAGTCGTCGAACTACTGGAAAAATTCGATTGGGATGTCTCGAGGCTTGACCAAGTTGAATGTGAAAGCTAAAAAAGTAGCACAAGAACAGGCCTTCCAACAGTGGGCCGATGCGCCGAAAACGCAGGCTAAATATGGAACGAACTATGCGCAAGCCTTGGGCATGATTCGGGATGCTGTGGCTGCCAATATGGAGTTGGAAGGGACCAGTCAATATATGAATGAGGCCTTCATTCGTGCCGTGGAATTACTTTCGCCTGCTCGGGTACTTACCAATTTACCGGACACCTTGACCACCGCACAGCGTGAGGCCCTACAAGCGGAGATCAAACATTTTTATAAGGATTTCGATGCCTCCACAGATCGCAAGGTGGCCAAACGGATGTTCCAAATTGTGAAGCAACATGTGCGCGATCTGCCGACCATATTTGCCGATGTGATTGATGTTCAATTTGGGGGTGATACAGATGCTTATGTTGATTATCTCTATGACCATTCGGCCTTTGCCTCCGAAAATGGTGCGCAAGCGCTGTTGGCCAATTACTCCAAAGAAAAAGCCAAAAATGATCCGGCTGTACAGCTGAGTCTTTCGGTGAATAAAAAGATACGTGCGTTGAATAAAAGTTTGCGTGAGGGGCGTTTTAAACTCAAGGACGGCCAACGGCTCTATATCGCAGGTCTCCAGAAGATGCAACCCAATAAAAAGTGGGCGGCTGATGCCAACTTTACTTTGCGCTTAACCTATGGCAATGTATTGCCTTACGATCCGGTGGATGGTGTCACCTATCACCACTACACGACCCTGAAAGGAATTATAGACAAAGAAGATCCCAAGAATCCCGTTGAGTTTACTGTCCCTGCTAAATTGAAAGAGCTCTATGCTACTGCCAACTATGGCCGCTATGCCAACGAAAAGGGTGAGTTGCCAGTGGCTTTTTTGGTCAACTGCGACATCACAGGTGGTAATTCAGGTTCTCCGGTTTTAGATGCCAACGGACGCTGGATTGGACTGGCTTTTGATGGTAATTGGGAAGCTATGTCGGGCGATATTGCCTTTGAACCCGATTTGCAGCGTACCATTGCCGTGGATATTCGCTATGTATTCTTTGTGATTGATCAATTTGCTGGTGCTGATTGGATTCTTCGGGAGATGACAATCGAGAAGAAATAGACCAATGACTTGCGCGGCGGTTACCGATTATTTGCATACTCTGGCCGATGAGAAGTTCCGAGCGGGGATGTCCCGCTTCGGAATTTCGACCAGTCGTGCTTTGGGAATTCGTACACCGCTACTCAGAGCCACCGCCAAGCAGATTGGATACGACACCCCGTTGGCTCGGCAACTCTATCAAGAGCCGATCCACGAAGCCAAAATTTTAGAAGCTGTTTGAATTTGTTACCGAAGTTATTTACGAGCTATTTTTGTTCCTGTTTTTGTTCTGTAAATCCGATTTTAGCGAGCTAAATGAGGATTTATAGGGCGGGAACAGGGGCGAAAAGAGCCGAAAAGAACGAGATTAATAAATTTAAAACAGCTTCTTAGCCTCCATGCTGGTTGATCCGGCGCAGTTCCAACGCGAGGAGATGGATGCGTGGGTGGAGGATTTTGATTCGTGGGACGTTTGTGACCAATGTTGTTTGAATCTTTTCCGCCGGACACCGTTTGCGTACGCCAAAGTTTGGGAATATGCGGCCCAAGAGCGACTATTTACCCGCCGCGCAGGTTTTGCCTTGCTGGCGACACTATCGATGGGTGATAAAGAGGCAACCGATGGTGTTTTTGAGCCGTTCTTCCCTTTAATGGAACGGTGTGCCACCGATGAACGCGATGCGATCAAAAAGGCTGTAAACTGGGCTTTGCGCCAAGTGGGTAAACGTAGCCGAGGGCTCTATCCTCAGGCACTGGCACTGGCGGAACGACTGGCTGCCGCTGAAGGAGGTGCCGCACGATGGATCGGCAAGGATGCCGTGAGGGAGTTGCATCTTCCAAAAATTATTGCCCGAATTCCATAAAGGGGTTTTCTTGAAGTGCCCTCCGAAAGTTGAACAGATACTTTCGGAGGGCACTTCTTATTTTAACTCCCCCCCCCTCCTCCCCTTTCCTCCCCTTTCCCCGCTCACTCACTCCCGCCCTCCGATTTTCTTTTTCCTCCCTCTTCCATGTCCTTCCCTTTTGCCTGACCATTCGAATTTAACTCCTTTTTGAGC
>JAVVZO010000010.1:0-52763 GCA_036650515.1 Alistipes sp. | reverse complement strand
AAAAAGCAGAATTTCCCTGTCAGGAACACTGCTTTTCGAGAAATCATGTGATTTATGCACTTTCACCCCACGTCATTTCCCTCCATTTCGATCATGATGCCGTCTATCTGCTCCTCGATAATGACCCGCGGACATGGGCAGGGAGGACAAGGCGGCTTCACAGCCGGTTGCGGAATGGAGGTGCGTTTTTTGATTATTTTTTCCGTCTCAAAATCCATCACCAACTCCACCCTACGGAGCGGTGGCAACAGATTCTTTTTGATAAAATGCCAAGCTTCGGGCAGTCGTTTGAGTGCTCTTTCTTTATTTTTCAACTGGACGTTGTCAATAATTTTCAACACCGCTTGCTTATCGGGCATGGTCGATTGCACCACAGCAGGGCGAATTGCACACCAATCGGTCGCTACTGCCACCATTTGGGACGGTAGCCTGCCAGAACACTCGTCACCTTGATCGACCGGATTTTGCAGATCCAGCGCTCGATTTGCCGCCAATTTTTGATTGAACTGCTGCGAACCATCCGGAGAGGCATAACCAGTAATTGTCACCGCGAAAATACAGATCGACGCATCCTCCTTGAGGTCATTCATCCATGTATTGAGCGCCGTCAATGTGGCTGCATTGTCATCAAAAGTCGCTTGAAGTTGATCGCTATTGATCGGATAGTGAAGCGAGAAACGCGCATTCCCCTGCTGGCGAACGCCGTATTTACTGATCAAATATTTGCCGTCAGTAGCCTTCGAGAGATACACCGTATCGACCGATACAATAGATATTTCCGTCTGTGCTTTTGCCATAAAAGCAGTACCTAAGACGAGCATGAGAGCGATAATGGTTGAGCATGTTTTCACGATAAGAAGGAATTAATTGATTTCGTCAACTCCTCTCGCAAGATTCATACCGAAACGAATGCCCTTACAACTCGTGCGAAAGCGGAGAGGGGACTACCCCGCTCACATCAAACTCACCCCAACGGTCAGCAATGCCATCTAAGACCATAAACAATTCATTGAGGTCAAAGAGAGTAACAAGCTGTAAACGTGTAGCTTTAAAATCAGGAAGTCCTTTAAAATAGTTAGATAGATGACGGCGCATTTCGAGAATACCCACTTTATCGCCCTTGATAGCCACTGATTTAGTCAAATGTTCTTTTGCTATTGCAACACGTTCTATAACAGATGGTTGACACATAAATTCCCCCGTTGAAAAATAGTGTTTAATCTCCTTAAAAATCCATGGACGACCATAGGTTGCGCGACCGATCATGACCCCGTCCACCCCGTAACGATCGAACATCTCTTTGGCCTGAAGTGCCGAATCAATATCGCCATTTCCGATGATTGGTATTCGCATCAACGGGTTATTTTTCACTCTCCCTATCAGCGTCCAATCAGCTGATCCACGGTACATTTGCGCACGCGTTCGGCCATGAATGGTGAGCGCAGCAATGCCGACATCTTGCAAACGGAGAGCGATCTCTTCAATGTTTTTCGACTCATCATCCCAACCCAAACGGGTCTTCACGGTGACAGGCGTCTTCACGGCAGCGACAATCTGTCGGGTCATCTCCACCATCAACGGCACATCGCGCATCATCCCCGAACCAGCACCTCGAGCAGCAATTTTCTTCACCGGACAACCAAAATTAATGTCGATCACATCGGGATGAGCTGCCTCGGCCATACGAGCCGCTTCCACCATGGGTTCGATCATGTTGCCATAGATTTGGATACCCACAGGCCGTTCAGCATCGTCAATATTCAATTTAGCCAGCGACTTGGCGGCATCGCGAATCAGCCCATCGGAGGAGATGAATTCGGTATAGACCATATCCGCTCCAAATCGCTTACACATATAGCGAAACGAAGGGTCGGTCACATCCTCCATGGGTGCAAGAAACAACGGACGCTCTCCCAATTCTATGTCAGCGATTTTCATAAACTCACAAATTTAGGGGTAAAGATAGTGCTTTTCAATGAAATTTAGAGTTTTCGAAGAGACTGTTTTTGTCCTTCAAATCCGATTTTAGCGTGCTAAATGAGAATTTATAGGGCGAAAAATAGGGCGAAAAGAGCGAGATTAATAAATTTAAAACAGCTTCTAAGAGTCCGAACAACCCCTGTCATGGAATAAATCTAACGGATAGCCCCTTCGTTTGCTAAAAAAAAGCTAATTTTGTCCTCAAATTTAGGAGACTATGAAGATTGAACACTTTATTTCGGAGACGGTCACTCGCTCGGTAGAGGCTCTCTATGGCAAGGCTGAAGGCGAGCAGTTGCAGATTCAAAAAACCCGCAAGGAGTTTGAAGGCGATTACACATTGGTCGTCTTCCCGCTGTTGCGACGAAGCCGCAAATCACCCGAAAATACCGCTGCCGAAATAGGCGAATATATCGTTGCGCACACCCCTGAGATCAAAAGCTTCAATGTCATCAAGGGCTTCCTCAACCTGACCTTTGAACACTCTTTTTGGCGTGCTCGCTTTGCAGAAATATGCACGGACACACGTTATGGCGAAGCCCCAGCCAGTGGCCGAACCGTGATGATCGAATACTCCTCCCCCAATACCAACAAACCCCTTCATTTGGGTCACGTCCGCAATAATCTCTTGGGATATTCTGTTGCGCGTATTCTACAAGCCAATGGGCACAAGGTCATTAAGGCAAATTTAGTCAATGACCGCGGCATCCATATTTGCAAATCTATGTTGGCATGGAAGCTCTTTGGAAACGGTGAGACACCAGCTTCCACAGGGATGAAGGGCGATCATTTGGTGGGCAAATATTACGTTGAATTTGACAAGCACTACAAGGCACAGATCAGCGAGTTGATGACGGCCGGCAAGAGCGAAGAGGAGGCGAAAAAGAGTGCGCCCATTTTTCAAGAGGCACAGGAGATGTTGCGCAAATGGGAGGCTCAAGATCCTGACATTTATGCTTTATGGCAAATGATGAATGGTTGGGTTTACGATGGTTTTGACGTAACCTACAAGGCCTTAGGCGTTGATTTTGACAAAATATACTACGAGTCTCAGACCTATCTTTTAGGCAAGAGCTTGGTCGAAGAGGGTCTCAAGAAGGGTGTTTTCTTCCGCAAGGAGGATCACTCTGTTTGGATTGATTTGGAGGCCGATGGATTGGATCAGAAACTACTGCTACGTGGAGACGGGACGTCAGTTTACATGACACAGGATTTGGGTACAGCCTTCCGTCGTTTTGAGGACAATAAGCTCGATGATATGATCTATGTGGTTGGCAACGAGCAGAACTATCATTTTCAGGTTTTAAAGCTCATTCTCAAGAAGCTGGGCTATAATTGGAGTGATCACATCACCCACCTCTCCTATGGCATGGTCGAGCTTCCTGAGGGCAAGATGAAATCCCGTGAAGGCACCGTTGTCGATGCCGATGAGTTGATCGAAAAGATGGTACAAACCGCCCGTGAGATGTCCGATGAATTAGGAAAATTGAACGATTGCACCGAAGAGGAGGCCAATAACATCGCCACGATGGTCGGCTTAGGTGCCCTGAAATATTTCATTCTGAAAGTCGATCCCAAGAAAACGATGCTCTTTGATCCGCGCGAGTCGATTGATTTCAATGGCAATACAGGCCCCTTCATCCAATATACCCACGCGCGCATTCGCTCCATCTTACGCAAGGCCGAAGAGGCCGGCATTGATTACAGCCTACCGGTTGAGGCCGATTGTTTGCCCGAAGAGATTGAGTTGATCAAGACCCTCACCGACTACCCCAATGTCATTGCCGCCGCCGGAGCAGACTTCGCCCCCTCCATCATCAGTGCCTACGCGTATGAGTTGGCGAAACTCTTCAATGGCTATTACCACGATCACTCGATCCTCAAAGAGGAAAATACTGCGGTGCGCCAAATGCGCCTTCAGCTCGCTCAAGAGGTTGCACAGGTGATCCAGCATGCGATGAATTTGTTGGGCATCAACGTCCCTGAAAGGATGTAGTCCAATCATTATAAATAAAATAGCGAGCCGAATCAAAAATGATTCGGCTCGCTATTTTATTGGTCTGAGTGGCTACTTGAGCACCCGCTCGACATAGGCTTTATAATCTTTCACTACGGGAATATAATCCTCTTGATCAAAGAGCGGAGAGGAGATCAGAAAATCGGCCGATGAACGGTTGATGGCCGTTGGGACATTATATAAGGTCGCCAAGCGCAACAAAGCCTTGACATCTACATCGTGTGGCTGTGCCGACATCGGATCCCAAAAAAAGAAAAGTGCATCAATACGTCCATCCGCTATCAACGATCCTAACTGCTGATCGCCACCCAACGGGCCTGATTTCAACAACTTAATTTCGAGCTGTGGCAACTCCTCATCGCCCTGATTTTCATCCCGATGATCTAAAAGTGTCTTCTCGACCATCTTGCCAGTCGTTCCCGTGCAAATCAACTTAAAATCGCGCAATTTAGTGCAATTCCAATCCACCCACTCAGCCAAATCATGCTTCATGTTATCGTGAGCGACCAAGGCTACTGTCTTTTTCTTTTCCATTTTTCATCCATTTTAGAGATCCGTATGATCTCTGTCTCTTTTTATTCTATTTTATCGGTGGCAAAGATACAAAATAAAAATGGAATTGAGTGCAAAATGGGGTAAGAAGGTTGTGGGCAAAGGGTTTAGAAGCTGTTTTAAATTCGATGTGACATTAAACGACATAGACAAGTGAGGCGTTAAAAGAGGATTTTCCTCATCAAAACGGACCTTTTTATCTGTTTCTAACAGAACTATTTGCAAAACAAGAAAAAAACACTAACTTTACAGAGTGTAAAGTGCATAATGAGTAAAAAATGAGATTCCAAAACAGCAGAAAAATATTCAGCGTTTTTAGCAAGGGATTTAACTTAAAAAATGCAGTAGAAAAAGTGAGCTTTCCTACTATTTTTATGGCTGAAAATTTGGACGTCACAGAAAATAGTACAAACACACCAAGCGGGCTATATATAACAATGTGCTCGCACGTAATATATCTAATAAATAACAACTTGCAATACATTTTCGTAAAGAGGATTAATCCCCTCTTTGCGCTTTCTTGTATGCATATCACCCCTTCTCGAAAATCATTCAGACAAATCAACTAAATATGGAGACAACTATCAACAAAGTAGGCACACAAACCATTGTAACTATTAATGGACGATTAGACACGCCAAGTTCTAAAGCTTTTGAAGAGATCATTCAACCGGTACTGCAAGATGATAAACCGAATGTGTGTGTCGATTGTACGGCGCTGGAATATATTAGTAGTAGCGGTCTGAGGCAATTTATTACCTTGCTGAAGCACGTCAAGAGTGTAAACGGAACAATGGTGGTCGAAAACCTCAATCCTGAAGTAAAAGAGGTCTTTGACATGACCGGATTTTCGGGCATTTTTAATCTTTAATATATAGGTGTCGTGCTTTATGTAGATGATGCGATAGGCAATTTCAGCATGGAGCATGACATCAGCAGGAGAAGATCTCGGTGATTATTAAAGATATAGGAAAGCCTTAGTACCCTATCATTAACTACATTTCCAACCACATAGACAATATTGACCCATCGCAGTTGAAGATGCTGCTTATTAATGGACTATGCGAAAATATTACAAAAATATGAATGGCCTATACTTAAATTTTAAAAAGAAAATACGATGAGAAAACTTTTATTCAAACGCTCCTTTGCAGGGAGGGTCAGCGCATATATCATCGTACTGATCATGGTCATCTTCTGCGTGGTTATGATCTCTTTTTACAAGGTCGCGCGGGAAAAAATCATCGACTCCTCCGTGCGTCATTCTGCCAGTATGCTGACCAATATGTCGCAGCAAATCGACGCACAACTGCAATCGGTGGCTCATAGTATCGACAACACCGTATGGATTGCCGAAGCGAATATCAATAATCTGGATTCAATCAAGAAGCTGTTGACACACAACATAGATAACAACCCTCTGATTATGGGAGGCTCGGTGGCATACGAACCCGACACTGTAAACGGACAGGAACGCTTGAAAATGATCTATGTTTTCAAAAACGACAGCGGGGTCATCATTGACAAGATGAGTAACGAGAATTACTATTATCCGACTATGGACTGGTATCTGTCTCCGAAAAAATTGAAACAAAGCTATTGGAGCGAGCCCTACTTTGACGAAGGATCAGGTAATGTGATTATGGTTACCTACTCCCATCCACTCATCAATTCCGCTGGAGAAGTGTATGCCATTTACACCGCCGACATATCGCTGCTCCATTTTTCCGACCTGATGGAGAAGATCCAACCATTCCCCAACAGCTACTCTTTTATGCTCAGCCGCCAAGGCTACTACATCACCCATCGAAAAAAAGAGCGTATCCTCCACGAAACCATATTCACCAGAGCCGTTGCAGACAGTAATTCCGACTACGAGCAAATAGGACGTAGCATGACATCTGGAGAATCCGGTTCCAGAATGTTCAAAAACGACAGGGATCGTTCGTATGCCATCTACACCCCCGTATCCAATATCGGCTGGTCTATCTGCAATGTCGGGAAACAGGATGTATTGCTTGCCGATCTAAATACGGCTACTCGCTCCATTATCATCATTTTTATCGCAGGAATCATCTGCTTCTTCCTGTTTACGCTCTTAATCATCAAGCGGCTTATGAAACCCTTGGAGGGCTTTGCTCTGTCGGCAAAAGAGATTGCACACGGGAACTTCGAGGCTCATCTGCCCGAAATCAAATCGGAAGATGAAATGAAAACACTGCACGATTCGTTTGTCTATATGCAACAATCGCTTGCCACCTACATGGCTGAGCTGAAACTAAGCACAGCTTCCAAAGAGCGCATTGAGAGCGAACTAAATATTGCCCATAAGATACAAATGGGTATGCTGCCTCGCATATTCCCCCCGTTTCCCGAACGGGAGGATGTGGAGCTTTATGCCACACTGAAACCTGCCAAAGAGGTGGGCGGTGACCTGTACGACTTCTTTATTCTGGATGAAAAGCTCTACTTCACCATTGGCGACGTGTCGGGCAAAGGCGTGCCGGCCTCCCTGTTTATGGCGGTCATCCGCACGCTTTTTCGCAACATCTCCCGAAGCACCCTCTCCTCCGAGGAGATCATTGGTCAGATGAACGAGTCCATGACCCAACAGAACGACACGAATATGTTTGTCACCCTGTTTGTGGGCATACTCGACTTGCAGAACGGCAAGCTCGATTATTGCAACGCAGGACACAACCCTCCGGTTCTTGTTACATCGGACGGAACGACAACCTTGCTCAAACCGAAAAAGAATCAGCTTGCGGTGGGTATCTTCAGCGAAACGGTGTATACAAGCGAATCAACCACATTAGAGAGTGGGACCAAGCTGTTCTGCTATACCGATGGCATAGTAGAGGCCGAGAATATAGGGAAGGAACTCTATCGGGAAGACAGACTAATGGAAACACTTTCCGCACACCACCAGTGTGATGCAAAACGCCTGACAGAGCAAGTTTTGAAATCGGTTGCTGAGCACGTATTGGATGCCGAGCAGAGCGATGACCTGACTGTTTTAGTAATCAAGTATAAAAAATAATCTTGTAAGTGTATGAAGAAAGTCTTTGAAATCATTAATCAGATAGACGAGATAGAGCGGGTGGCCGCTTTTATCGAAGAACTGGGAGAAGAGCTGAACCTTTCTCCCTCACTGGTCATGAATATCAACCTTGCCATTGAGGAGGCGATAGTCAACATCATCCAATACGCCTACCCCGTGGGAAGCACGAATACCATCAGTCTTTCGGCGGAACACAAAGACAATGAATTGATTTTTATACTGACAGACAGAGGTGCAGCGTTCGATCCGACAGAAATACCGGAAGCTGATATTTCCCTTGCACTCGAAGAGCGACCTATTGGCGGACTTGGGATTTTCCTTGTCCGCAAGATTATGGGTGAGGTGACCTATCAGCGCATTGATGGCAAGAATCAGTTGGAAATGAGAAAAAAAATAAGTCAATAAAAACTCAAAATTATGATGAGGTAAATCAACAATCAAGATATATGTAATCGAAATTACTCGTCATGCAATGAAGCTCCATCCGACCGCCACTTTGAACAAAAGAGCGTTCCCTTTGGCACTACGATCCACAACGATGATGAAACCCATGATATGCACATCTGGCATTTGAAACACAAGGAACTGATCTGGGTATTTATCTGATAAAGAAGATAATGAATGAGGTGGAGTATCAGAGAATAGACGGCAACAGTTTATTTATACTAAAGAAAATATTAAATTAAAATACGATGAATACAACAATTACACGTAACGGAGAGCAGATTCTAATCTCGCTTAGCGACAGATTGGACACAACAAATGTTCAATATTTTGAGATAACTGGTTTCTCCTCTATTCTCACCATAAAATAGCCAAATTTATGTTTAAAAGAATTTTGATATTCATGCTTCTTGCCTTTGTTGTTAGTTGCACGAGCAAAGAGAAAAAATACACTTGCCTTGATGATGCCGTAGCAGATAAAATTGGTGTCTTGCTCGGCTCTGTCGACGATGATTACGCTACCAGAACATACCCAAAGGCAATAATTATGAGGGCTCCCGGAATTTCGGATCTTATCCTTATGCTTAAACGCGAAAAGTGCGATATGATTCTGATGGATGACATTATTTTGCAGAGTGCCATTAAAGGCGATCCCGATATATCAATGCTTGATAAGAATGTATCAGTGCATTCTACGGGAATAGCTTTCGGGATAAATAATCCCGATCTCAAGGATAAATTCAATACAATGCTTGAGGAGTTGCGCGATGACGGCACTCTTGATCAAATGTATCAAAGGTGGTTCTCGAACATAGGCCCAGATGCCCCTAAAGTCGAAATGCCTGAATTAGACCTGCCTCAAACAGGAACTCCATTGCAAGTGGGTATTAGTGGTGAGGAAATTCCATTCTCTTTCGTTCAAGATCAGGAGATTGTAGGTCATGATATAGAGTTAATGAGACATTTTTCTAAATATTTAGGACGACCCGTTCAATTTGAAGTCATCCCCTTCGGAGGGCTTATCGCCGCACTCTCTTCAGAGACAATAGACGCAATAGCAGTAGGACTTACCATCACCGAGGAGCGCCAAAAGAATGTAGCCTTTGCAACACCACACTATACTACTAATACTGTTGCATGTATCCTTACAAAGAACCTTGCCGTCAAGCCCAAAAGCGCTGTAACGACAGCAAATATTAGTACAAAGCGTATTTGCGTTTTACAGAAAAGTGCGGAAGATGCCTATGTCACGACAAATTTTCCGAATGCCAAAATTATCCGTTGCGCTACCTATGCCGATGCACTGACGAACCTGACAAGTGAAAAGTGTGATGCGGCAATGTTTAGCAAAGCAAGCTACAATAGTCTCAAAAAGAGTAATCCTCAGGTTGTGATGCTCGACAGCACAATGCACCTGAACGACGGCGTGATGCTGGTGCTTGAGAAAAACCTCGCACACGGTAATCAAGTGACACAAGAGGGAGAAAAACAAGGCATCTTCGCCTCTATCAAAGATAGTTTTTACAATAATATCATTGCCGAAAAGAGATATATGCTTATCCTTAATGGGCTATGGCAGACATTACTTATATCTATTTTTGCAGCACTACTTGGCACCATCTTCGGAGGTTTGGTTTGCTTTATGAGAATGAGTAAGAACACGCTCATGAATGCAATAGCAAAAACCTATACAATCATTATGCGAGGCATTCCCGTTCTGGTGCTCCTGATGCTACTTTACTATGCGGTTTTTGCCAAGTGGGACATCAATGCCACCATTGTTGCTATTATTACATTTGCACTGAACTTTGCTGCCTACGTGAGTGAAATGTTCCGTACCTCAATTGAGGGTGTAGATCGCGGACAAAGTGAGGCAGGTATAGCGATGGGATTTACCAAAGTCAAAACGTTCATCCTTATCATTATGCCTCAGGCAATTAAGAGCGTGTTACCCATTTACAAAGGTGAGTTGATATCTATGATTAAGATGACATCTGTGGTAGGATATATTGCTGTTGAAGACTTGACCAAAGCATCAGATATTATCCGTTCAAGAACATTTGACGCTTTCTTCCCTTTGGTTATGGTTGCCATCATATATTTCTTCTTGGCGTGGGGATTTACCGCAACTTTGGATAGACTAAATAAAAAAATGACAAGCCGATGATACGAGTAGAGCATTTACAAAAAAATTACGGAGAACTTAAAGTTCTCCGGGATGTTAATACAACAATAAACAAGGGCGAGGTGATCTCTATCATTGGCCCTTCGGGAACAGGAAAGAGCACTTTTTTGCGTTGTCTTAATCTGCTGGATACTCCAACCGGCGGAGAGATTTATATTGACGATGTTAAACTGCTGGCAAAAGAGACTAATGTAGCCAAGGTGCGTCAGCGAATGGGCATGGTGTTCCAATCGTTCAATCTGTTTGAACACCTCTCTATTTTAGAGAACATTACAATAGGGCCAATTAAATTATTGAATTACACCAAGGAGGAGGCTGTGACAAAAGGGATGGAGTTGCTAAAAATGGTCGGGCTTGCAGAAAAGGCGATGGCCTATCCTGACCAACTTTCGGGTGGACAGAAACAACGTGTGGCGATCGCTCGTTGCCTCTCGATGGGCCCCGAAATCATACTCTTCGACGAACCTACATCGGCCCTTGACCCCACTATGGTGAGCGAGGTTCTGGCTGTTATCCGCAATCTTGCCAAGCAGGGTATGACAATGATAATTGTTACTCACGAGATGAGTTTTGCCCGCAACGTAAGCACACGTGTGTTTTATATGGATCAGGGTATTATCTATGAAGAGGGGACGGCTGCCGATATTTTTGATAATCCGCAGAGAGAATACACAAAAATATTCATCAATCGCATCCGTAATTTCCAATACACTATCAGTGGCGTTAATTATGACCTTTATGCTCTTAATGCTGAGATTGAGGCGTTCTGTACAAAGCACTTTTTTGAACAAAAGGTAGAGCATAACATTCTACTTTTGGTTGAAGAGTTATTGCAGATTGTTCCACTTGACAAAGGGGCCACTTTGCTCATTGATTTTTCGGAAAAAACAGGCGAAATACAACTTAGCATCAAGCTTCCTGCATCGGTAGGTTTAGTTTTAGGCGGAGAAAAAAAGCCTGATATGATTAGTCTGTCTATTATCAACGGCCTGAGCAAAGATTTATCGGAAATAGTGGAGGGCGATGATGTAATCCTGTCTATGATTGTAAACAAGTTATCCAAAAATGTTTAACAATTTAAGAAGCTGTGCTTGTCCTTTTGAAAACAAATCGCTCATATTAATGATTTACAGCTAATTACACCACCTCCGTTCTTCAACAAAGTATATAAATATCAAAAATAAACAGATTCATAATAAAAGCCTGTTGATTTTTAAAAATAATTTACGATATTTGCCCATGAATAGCGAACCATAACACCTAAATATACAGAGCATTATACGAAACATTTGAACCACCTATTCCCCAAATCTGTATAAATATTAGGAACAAGGCAAAATATCTTTGTGACTAAAATTACATATTACAAAAAACATTTACTAAAAATAGAACAAGATTATGGAAACTACAAACACCATGGGACGTAATAGCTACACGATGCCCAGCATTGAGATTATTCACTTTCAAGTTGAGCAAGGCTTCGTAGGATCTACTGCCAACACGGAATCCATGCCCGAAGACGAAGTGCAGACGTTCTAACCTTTAGACAACAGAAAACCATGAAGAAAACACTCCTTGCGAGCCTGCTACTGTATGCAGCAGTCGCGACCCTCACTTCTTGCACCAAAGACGATACCTCAGACCCCGCAACATCAACCGCGCAAACGACCATTTTCGCCACGGTCGAAAAGCCGACACGCACCGCTCTCGATGGCGCATCTGTCACATGGGTGGCTGGCGACAAAATCATGTTGGCTAACGCAAGCAACACAACTGCCGAGTACACCTTGACCGCTAACGGCGGCGCGGGGACAACCTCAGGCATCTTCTCAGGTAACGATTTGGGTGCGGGAGCGAAATTTGCCCTCTACCCTTACAGCGCTACGGCAACGTGCGCGGGCGGCAAGTTCTCGTTCGAGCTACCTGCCACACAGAACAATGGCAACCTCTCTTTTGGTAATGGAGCCAACCCGATGATCGCCCAGAGCGATGATAAAGGGGTGCTGAACTTCAAGAATATATGCGGTGCAATTCGCCTGCAACTGAAGGGAACTCAAAAGGTCAGCAAAATTGTGGTCAACACCGCAGAGCCCAACGCCGAGAAGCTCTCAGGCAAGGCAACCGTAGCGTTCGATGTTAACACGCTGCCTGTGCTGACAATGGATGTGGCAGCGACAGCGGCAACGAACACCGTCACGCTGAATTGCAACAACGCACAGCTCAACACCACTACCGCCACCTCGTTCTACGTCGTTGTCCCCGCAGCCACCTACACCACAGGATTGCAATTCATGATCTACGACGAGACGGGTACGCACATCTACTCGTTGCCCACCACCCAAGCACTGACCATAAACCGTTCGAGGGTGGCAAAGATGCCTGTGAAAACCGTTGAGAAAATGAATTTCCCCGATGCCAAGTTCCGCTCAATACTCACCGCGGAGCCGTACAATTTGAAGTTGACCGCTGACCGTACAGATATCGACGTGACCGCTGACGGCAATAAAACAAAATTCACTTCGCAAAAAAAGATCAGTGTTGGCAACAAACAGATCGCTTCGTTGAAAGGTATCGAGTATTTCACAGGACTCGAAACATTATTCTGCTATAGTAATGAGCTAACAAGCTTGGATGTCAGCCAAAACACGGCGCTAACCGCCCTCTACTGCCACACTAATCAGTTGACGAGTTTGGATGTCAGCAAAAACACGGCGCTAACCATCCTCTCGTGCCCTGTAAATCAGTTGAAAAACTTGGATGTTAGCAAAAACACAGCGTTAACCACCCTCGACTGCTATACTAATCAGTTGCAGGACTTGGATGTTAGCAAAAACACGAAGCTATCGATCCTCGAGTGCGAATTCAATAAGTTGCAGTACTTGGATCTCTTCGCAAACAAGGAACTAGTCATCCTCCGCTGCAATAATAATAAGTTGCAGTACTTGGATCTCTTCGCAAACACGCAATTACGAACTATCTTCTGCCATCAGAATCAATTGACGAGCTTGAATATTCAACAGCAGCCTTCACTGGAATCGAGCTCCTTTGGGTGCGGACTACAAGAGGCAAGAGGCGCCACAGCCCCTGACTATTCGGAGTTGAGACTTTATATGACACAAACTCAATTCGACACCCGTTATTTAGGAGATGTGGATGGTCCCTACAGAGAGTATAATGTCAAGGTCAAGCGCCTTGTCAGATAAATAAAGTGCTGTTGTTCGGAGGAGTATTTTGATATTTCAGCTCCCGCGCACGATGCGCTAAATACGTTTTACCCTCTCAAAAAGGTTGCACAACGCGAGGCGTTGTGCAACCTTTTTTCGATATTCGAAAGGGCATTGATGGCCGGAAAAATGAGATTAATAAATTTAAAACAGCTTCTTAATAGCTTATTTCTCCTCTTCCGGAAGTTTAAATTCGGTAAATCCGGCATCAACCAAGGTGTTGTACCAAGCAAATACCTTTTTCATATCTGAAACATGAACGCGATCACGATCGTATTCAGGCAGTATGGTGGCAAAATAAGCGGTCAGTTTTGCAGACTCTTCTTTGGGGCTAATGGCTTGCCCCCCTTTTGTGTGTGCATAGAGCGCTGTCAGCACCTCGGCCAAGGAGACATCCTCTCCTGTGGTAAAGAGAGATATATCGGTAAGCGTGCTCACCTTTGCCGTTGCGGCAGCACTCATGCGCCGACCATCAATAAGCGACTCCACAATCACGCCGTGTGTAGACTGCGCCACAAATTTGTAGAGCCCTGGTTGGCCTGAGATGGCCAAAATATCCTTTAATTCCATTCTTCTTGATATTTAGATTAATCTTTAGTAATATGCACATCCATCTGCGGAAAAGGGAAATGAATACCTTTTTCGGGCAGTACTTTATAAATAGTCTCATTGAGGGCAAAGAAAACATCCCAATAGTCCGCATTTTTCACCCACACACGCAACGAAATGTTTACGGAACTATCGGCCAAGGCAACCACATAAACCACGGGTTTCGGATCGGAAAGTACGCGTGTATCCGCTTGACTTAAAGTGATTAATACCGCACGCGCCACATCCACATCATCCCCATAAGCGATACCAATGGTAATGTCAACACGCCGCAACTCCGAATGCGAATAATTGTCAATGATCGCCGTTGAAATAGAGCTATTGGGAATATAAATCACCTGTTTATCAGCTGTGGTGATCTTGGTTGAAAAGAGCATAATTTCCGTCACTGTTCCCGACTGCCCTTGTGCTGCAATATAATCCCCAACACGATACGGCCGTAGCATCAAGATCATCACCCCACCGGCAAAATTCTGAAGCGTTCCACTGAGAGCCATACCAATCGCCAAACCGGCCGATGCCAGCAGTGCCACAAAAGAGGTCGTATTGATCCCCATCAACTGAATAACAGTGAGAATCAGGATGATATAGAAAACGATTTTGACTAAATTTTTGAGAAACGTCCGAAGAGAAGCATCTACACCCCGCCGTTCAAAGCCCGCCTCCATCAGTCGTTGGATGCGTTTGATGAACCAACGGCCGAGCAGATAAATGGCCAGTGCAACCAAGATCTTCAATATCACCCAAATACCATCGGCAATCATTCCTCTCAACACCTCATGAATATCAATGTTGGTGAGCTTCTGAATGGTCTCTGTCCATTGGGCTTTCTGCACGCTATCGGGAACGATCAGTTTTCCCGTTTCTGCAACCATCTGTATAAAAAAAAGAGGTGTCATTGTCGATTTTTGGTTTAAGTAAGCAAGACTTATAATTCGATCCCAAGGATCAAAGCTGCCGAAAAAAGGCACAAAGAGGGGGAATAAAGATTCAAAGTCATCTTACTTGAAAAGTGTCAATAATTATTTTAGACGCTGTTTTTAATTGTCAACAAAATTATTTTATAGTCTCAAAAAAAGCAGAAAAACGTGTCGCCCATCATTCAAAACAGTCTCTTAGATTAGTTATTTCAAAGATACTTCTGCAAAAGTAACGAAATTTTGCAAAAAACATTAACTTTGTATAGAATTTTAACGGAGCTTACTTATGAACGACCAAGTCGAAATTATCCAAATCAACATAGCCGGAATTGATAAACCGGGCATGACCTCCTCGCTGGCAGAGATTCTCGCCCGCTACGATGCCTTTATTCTTGATATTGGTCAGGCCAATATTCACCAATCCTTGACGCTGGGTATTCTCTTCAAAACCACATCGGCCAAATCGGGATTTATCATGAAAGAGCTGTTGTTCAAGGCTTCAGAATTGGGCGTTACCATCCGATTCACCCCCATTCCGGAGGAGCAGTACAACTCATGGGTCTCCCGCCAAGGGCGCAATCGTTACATCATCACTTTGTTAGGCCGTCAAGTCACCGCACAACATATTGGTGAGGTGACCCGTGTGGTGGCCGAGCAGGGACTCAATATTGATGCTATCAAACGGCTTACCGGCCGTGTGCCGTTGCAGGAAGATGAGCGTGCAGCCAAGGCTTGTATCGAACTCTCTGTCCGTGGCACACTGGCGGATAAAAGTCTGATGCAGGAGCGTTTCATGGCGCTGTCGGAGACGGGGCTGGATGTCTCCTTTCAAAAAGATGATATTTATCGTCGCAGTCGTCGCTTAATTTGCTTCGATATGGACTCCACCCTCATCGACACCGAGGTGATTGACGAATTGGCCGAACACGCTCATGTGGGCGAAGAGGTGCGTGCCATCACCGCCAGTGCCATGCGTGGTGAAATTGACTTTAAAGAGAGTTTCACCCGCCGCGTTGCGTTATTAAAAGGGTTGGATGTTGCTGTGATGGAGAAGATTGCAGACAACCTTCCCATCACCGAAGGGCTGGAACGGATGATGACCATTGTCAAGCGCGTGGGGTACAAAACAGCCATTCTCTCTGGTGGATTCACCTATTTTGGCAACCACCTACGACGGAAGTATGGCTTTGACTATGTTTATGCCAATGAACTGGAGATCGAAGATGGCAAACTCACCGGCCGCTATATCGGTGAGGTGGTCGATGGTCGCCGCAAAGCAGAACTGCTTCGATTGCTCTGTCAATTTGAGAAGATCAATATCGCTCAATCCATTGCCGTTGGAGATGGTGCTAACGATCTGCCGATGCTTGACTTGGCCGGCTTAGGAATCGCCTTCCATGCCAAACCAAAAGTCAAAGCCACAGCGGGTCAATCCATCTCAACCATTGGATTAGATGGCATTCTTTACTTCCTCGGCCTCAAGGACTCGTGGATCGAATAAAATACATATCAAGAAGGCTTATCTTCCTTTTGACTGCTACTGCCGCCGGATGTTATAATTCGACAGAAATACCACCTATTCATACACCCACTCATCCGGCCGTTACCACAACGCTTGCCGAGTTGCATGCGCGCTATCTTGGTCAAATCGTCCCCATCCGTGAAGATCTTGTTCTGACCGGACAGGTGACCTCCAGTGATGCAGCCGGCAATTTTTATCGCTCTTTTCTTATCCAATCCGATGATGCGGCCGCCGAGGTGATGGCCGGCATTGATGAGACCCACAGTCGCTATCCCATTGGTTGCCAAGTAACTCTTCGACTTCAGGGAACAGCCATTGGTGAAAATCACGGTGTGTTGCAAATCGGACGAATGCCGGCACCTTATGGCAATCAGGTGGTTGAATCGTTCTATTCTCAGGCTTTATTGGATCAAATTATCACCCGTGGTACACCTTTACAACCCATTGTGCCACAAGAATTTTGTCTCTCCAACCCCGAGCTAAGCCGCTGTGGATGCTTGGTTTTCGTCACCCATTTAAGCTATCTTCCAGAGATCGAAAACGAGGAGGCAACTTGGTCAGGCTACAAACGTTTCGAAGATCCAGAGGGGAATGTGATGTACACCTACACCAGCCCCTATGCCCGCTTTGCCTCACACCCCATACCAACTGGGGAAGTCTCTTTTATTGGCATCTTGCAATTCGGCAAGGCCGGTTCTTCTGCTTCAGGCTACATCCTCAAAATGCGCGATGAGAACGATTGCCTACTTTAGTCTCCTGCTCCTCTTGTTGGCCTGCGATCGCTCTTCAACCCTCCGTTACGATGAAATTTCACAGGGAGAGCAACTTGTTTCTATTGCGTTTTTACGCTCCTTGTGCCGCGGAGATAGCCATCCCATCACCCGTCCTCTTATTATACAAGGAGCAGTCACTGCCAATGACCTCTTTGGCGAGTATGAAAAAACCTTGGTGGTGGAAGATCGTAGTGGAGGCATCGAAATTCAGATTGACGCATCTTTCTTGGCCAAAGATTATCCCATCGGCACACCGCTGACCATTTTCTGCAATGGATTGGCATTGGGTGATTATGGAGGAGAGGTGATTCTCGGCAAAGCGCCAACAACGATCTATGTCGTTGACCGCATTCCACAACAAGAGCTCACGCGCTTTATCCGCATAGATCCACTGGTTGTGACACCGATCCATGCGCAACCGCTCTGTTTCGAACAGCTCTGCCTACCACTGGTCGGCTCTTATGTCTGCTTTGAAGAGATTCGCTTCGCGGAGGAGGAGGTCGGACACGCTTGGTGCAACTGTGATCCGGAAACGGGTGCGTTTATCACCACACAACGCCATCTTGTCGATGGTAATTTAGACACCCTCCAAGTACGCGTCCTTGCCAGCTGCACCTACGCAACAGAGCCTGTACCATCGGGCACAGGCTCTGTAAGCGGTATATTAAGTTATTTCAATCGAGCCTATCAGCTCCGCATCACCAACCGTACGATGACATTTCCCGCAGCGGCTATTGGTGCAAAGTTTCCCACAACATCTCCTTCAACTCTTTGATGTTAAGCCCCGACACCGAGGAGATGAACATCGTGCGAATCCCCTCCGGCAAGTTATTTTTCATCTCCGATAGAAGCCCCTCGTCCAACATATCACATTTGGTGATGGCCAACAGTCGCTCCTTGTCTAATAGCTCCGGATTATATTGCGTCAACTCTCCCAATAAAATCGTGTAATCGCGGCATATATCATCACTATCAACAGGTATCATAAAGAGTAATAATGAATTACGTTCTATATGGCGCAAGAACCGTGTTCCCAAGCCCTTCCCTTCGTGTGCACCCTCAATAATGCCGGGAATATCTGCCATCACAAACGAATAACCATCGTGCACCTCAACAATACCAAGATTGGGTTCAAGGGTCGTGAAGGCATAATCGGCAATTTTAGGTTTCGCCGCCGACACAACGGAGAGTAAGGTACTCTTGCCCGCATTGGGAAAACCCACCAAACCGACATCGGCCAAGACCTTCAACTCCAGCACAAAAGCACCTTCATCTTCATCTCCACCGGGTTGAGAATAACGCGGTGTTTGATTGGTCGCCGTTCTAAAGTGCCAGTTTCCCTGACCACCGCGGCCACCTTGAAGAAGCACTAATTGTTCTCCGTCAGCGGTCACCTCCCCCACATATTCAATCGTTTCATCCTCCATCACACGCTTCGCCACCGTGCCTAATGGCACCGGAATAATGATGTCAGGAGCATCTTTTCCCGAACTCCGCGCACCAGAACCACTACTGCCATCGGTAGCAAATTGATGGCGTTGGTATTTCAAGTGAATCAGCGTCCAATATTGGCTGTCTCCTTGCAGAATAATACTCCCGCCCTTACCACCATCGCCACCGTCAGGCCCACCAAACGCCACAAATTTCTCACGACGGAAATGGGTTGAACCGGGACCACCGTGCCCTGAACGAGCAAAAATCTTCACATAATCTACAAAATTGGAACCTGCCATATACTTGATATTAGGGTGCAAAGATAATTCAATAAATTCACAATCTACAATTCCCGATCCACAACTTCATGATCCGGCAAAAAAGAAGCCCAAACCTTCGTGTTTGGGCTTCCTAATGTCAAAGATGACAAACTCTTTATAGCGTCAGCGGTTCATATTTCAGTCCCCAAGCCTCGGCGACCTTTTTGTAGACAACTTTACCCTCGACAATATTCAAGCCCAGTTCCAATTCACGATTCTCCTTGCAAGCTTGACGCCAGCCCTTATTGGCTAACTGAAGGGCATAAGGCAGTGTGGCATTGGTCAATGCCAAAGTGGAGGTATAAGGCACTGCACCGGGGATATTGGCCACCGCATAGTGGAGAATGCCATCTACATAATAGACAGGATCTTCGTGGGTAGTAGGGTGTGAAGTTTCGAAGCAACCACCTTGGTCAATAGCCACATCCACCAACACCGATCCCGGTTCCATCAATTTCAGCATATCACGGGTCACCAATTTTGGAGCTTTTGCGCCCGGAACAAGAACCGAACCGATGACTAAATCGGCCGTTTTCAACTCATTACGGATGTTGTATTCTGAAGACATCAACGTCTTGACATTCTTAGGCATTACATCGGCTAAATAGGTCAACCGCTTGAGCGAAATATCGCAAATGGTGACATCAGCTCCCGTACCAGCTGCGGTACGAGCGGCAGCTGTGCCAACGACACCCGCTCCGATCACAAAGACTCTGGCCGGCTTCACTCCCGGGACGCCACCCAACAATTTGCCCTTACCGCCACGTGGTTTCTCTAAGAAATAGCGACCCTCCTGCGTGGACATACGACCTGCCACCTCTGACATTGGAATCAGCAAGGGCAATGCGTGATCGGCACTTTCTACGGTTTCATAAGCACAGCAGATCGCCCCGCTCTTGATCATAGCCAGTGTCAGCGGCTCACTGCTGGCGAAGTGGAGGTAGGTGAAGATTAATTGGCCTTTACGAATCAAATTATATTCTGCAGCGATCGGCTCTTTTACCTTAATAATCATCTCTGCCTTTGCATAGACCTCCTCAATGGTTGGAAGGATTTTAGCGCCTGAAGCCACATAGTCCGCATCGGGAAAACCACTATTTATGCCCGCCGTAGCTTGCACATAAACCGTATGACCACGTTTGGTCATCTCCTGAGCACCTGAAGGGGTGAGAGAAACACGATTTTCGTTGTTTTTGATCTCTTTTGGAATGCCGATAATCATAATTTTTTTAGTTTTAGAGGTTGTTTTGTGGCTGGAAATTAGAAATTTCTTGCTGATCCACCAAATATTCAGAGGTTTTTTTCTTAAAAATCGTTCGAATATTAAAAGCTATAAGATAGCGAGAGATAGAATGATCGTGGATAGATGGTGGTATAACGATTGCTAAAAGGTTGATAAACAATATTATCACCGCTACGCAAACGACGGATACGAGGGGATTCATAGCTATTATAAGGTGCTGTCTTCTCACCGAGCAAATTACGCACCGAGAGCGATGCTACCAAGCGATCAGCCCCAATTCGGAAGCTTTTCCATACCGAAGCGTCCATCGTAAAAGCATCCGCCAGTCGCTCTTGATCCATAAAACTAAGGAAGCTTTCCGGTGAGGTGGCGGCTTGCACGGCCACACGCACGGTGCGCCGTAGTGGGTCGGGGTCAGCATAGCGAAATCCTGCATAGTTGGCCGATAGGCGGAATCCCCAGCCACGGCCAAAGAAGGTTATCCCCATCGTTCCAGTCAGTTGGGGTGCACCTCCGGCCGTGCACTTTTTCATATAGCTTTGTGACCCGGCATCTACCACCGCATTCCCCGCATCGGCATAGAGCGCAACCACCGGATTATCGAGATATTTGTAGCGAGCCCCCGTGGCCGCAAACCAGAATAACCACCCCTTAGCGAGACTCACCTCACCGGCCACCTCCACGCCATAAGCCGCCGTTCCGATTTTCGTGATGACACGGTCGCAAAATAGTGCCGCGAGATCATCATAATAGCGATCTGTTTGCTGTCCCTCGCGTGAAAAGCCAGCAAAAGCGGCCAGTTGCATTCGAAATATGCGACCATTGAAACGGTAGTTTAACTCCGCTGCATAACGTTTTTCGGTGGCGGGTTTATCAATGAGCCGATTGTTGTATTGAGGTTGCAAAAAGAGATTTTCACAACCTTGCGTTGAGGCCTTCGACAACACCGCCAGCCCGATATAATGACGGGGCGTAAGCGCATAACCGATCCGAACAGCCAGCACGTAAGGGGTCTGCGTCACCCGTTTTGAAGTCCCAAAAGAGGCCTCGCCGGGGAAAAGCTCTTTCTCGTAATAACCGCGGCGCAATGCCGACAGACTGCTAACCCGCAAGCCCGCTTCAAGATGGAAACGGTCAGCATGATATTCCGTGGCGACAAAAGCACCGATTTCGTGCGCAGTAAGCGCATAATCGTATCCGAATCGAGACGCCTCACCCACCCGACGGGAGGGATGACGCAGGTCGTTCTGTAAAAAATTACAATAGGTGTCGTCATCTATCAAATATTGGTCAATATCTGTAAGGTAGCCCCCACCCAAGAGGTCTTGAAGTTGCTTGTAATTTCGCGATCGGTCGTAGCGAAACCGCAAACCATAGCGAATCAGCAGTCGATCATTGATATGGGTGGTCGCTTGTGCCGTAAAGCCCACACGTGTAACCCGCTCTACCCGATCGCTGACCACATAGAACGCCTCTTTTTCTGCACGCATTCGATTTTGAGCATACAGTTCATCCCAGTCAATCTGCACATAACGCGCATCTTCTGCCCGCCACCGCTCAGCCACAAAATCGGCCACCGCCACATCATCAAAATAGCTGGGCATCGAGCGATAGTTATCTGGCATCGGCGTGCGCGCTCCGAACCAATCTAATGCGCTGTAATAGCGCACGCCGGCCTCTATGGCTACCGAAGCGGTCAGGGAGGTTGCATGGGATAAATCAGCTTGGAAAACACTGTGAATGAGCGGAACACATTCGCGCCGCACATGTGAATTGCGCATTTTTCCCCGTTGATAGCCCCACGAAGGGTTGTAATAAGGATCACCGGTCAACCCAAACGCCTCCGCGGTGGAGGAAGAACGCAACCCTTGGATGGAAAAGGGAAGCAGCACCGAAACGCCGAGCCGCAAGCGATCGTCCCAACTTTTACCAACGTGGAAGGTCGCGGTTGCCCCATTGGTGAAGACCCCGTCAAGATGGAGATCCCGCCCTGTGCGTGCCTGAATGGCGGCTGTCAACGCCCAATTTCGCGCCAAAGGCTTTGAGATCGTAAAACGTGCACCCGCCAAGTGGCTACGATCGGTGAAATGCACGGCTATTTTTCGGTAAGGAGTAGCCTCGCCAGCCTCTAAAGCCGTAAGGAATATCCCCTCGCTAATCGCGCCTCCCTCAGCAGATGGCTGAATACCGGCACGCTCAACACGTGGAAGACGAAGCATAAACAGAGGTGTTAAATAGCGACGATGCACCTCTACCCCATCTAAAAGTACCGGTGTATTGTAGGTCGCCATCGCACGTCGCCGTTGGGCAACAAAAGAGAGCGAATAGTCTGCAATGCGCGCGTAGAGATCATCAGCAGATTGCACCACGCGATAAAAGAGCGAAGAGTCGGTGGTGATCATCGGTGTCCAAGGCTCTTCTGATAAATAGTATGAAGGCGGCTCTATACTCAGATTCTGCGCGGCACTACTTTTTATAAAAATGGAGAAAAGGAGGAGGCAGAAGAGACGTTTTATCATAGTTAGAGGCCTTAATGGAGTACAAAAATAGCAAAAAATTCCAAAGTACCGATGTTTATATCTGAAATTATAAATTATAAAAATCATCGTTTCAATATACCTTTTCGCTTCTCAATAAGTCTTTATAGATAAAAAAAGTTGGGGGGGGGATTTGGATAGGCACGAAATAAATGGTAATATTGCACATAAAATATGTGGATTTTTATGAAAAGACCCTTTCTGCTAACCCTAATTGGCATTTTTCTACTGCCTTTCACCCTTTTTGCCGCCAATCCGACCCTCACCATCACCGGTACATTAATCGACTCCACGAGTTTACAACCCGTTGGCTTCGCCTCTGTGGTGTTGATGCGCGACTCGACAGTTGCCACCGCGATCGCGGCCGATGCCCAAGGCGTATTTACATTAAAGCCCAAAGCCAAAGGCCATTATACGCTCCAAGTCTCGCTGGTTGGATACACCACGCATTCGCAGGCTGTTGAGGTCAAATCGACAAATACCGATTTAGGCAAAATAGCCCTGTCACAAGGTGTGGAGATCAGCGATGTGGTGGTTTCGGTACAAAAACCACTGGTGATTAGTGATGCAGAGAAGCTCACCTATTCGGTCGAAGACGATCCGCAAGCCGCCTCCAGTACCCTTGAAGAGATTATCCGCAAAGTGCCGCAACTCTCTTTAGATGCCGATGGTAATGTGCTACTCAACGGGCAAAGCAACTATAAGATTCTGCTCAACGGTCATCAGGCAACCACCTTGAGCAATAATTTCAAAGAGATCATCAAGAGTATGCCCGCTTCACAGATCCGCAAAATTGAGGTTATCACCAACCCCTCCACCAAATATGACGCGGAGGGTGCAGGAGGCATCATCAACCTGATCACCGAGAAGAAAAATAAGATGGATGGCTACAACGGCAGCGTTACGGCAGGTCTATCGCTACTCTCTCAGGTATATGGTTATGGGAGTGCCAACGTCTCTATGCAACGAGGCAAATTTGCTGCTGGCGTGGGCGCAAACTACGGGCAATGGAAGACGGGCAACCAGCCCTCAACGACAGACTCGTGGCAAGAAAATTACAATGCTCCCAATCGTTACCAAAACAGCCACAGTGAAAATAAATATAATGGGAGGAATACCTCCTTCTATTTAGATTTAAGTTATCAACCCGATACACTCAACCTCATCACCTTGAATGGCTGGATTTGGAACGGTCGCAATAGTCAAGCTACGGACTCTACAACCGATATTTTTGATCCAACTCATACACCTATAAGCCAATATAATAATAACAACAACCGTAAAGATGATTATACTGGTGGCTCGATCGCCTTCAATTATGAACATACCTTCGGCAAAACAGGACATACACTTACCCTCTCCGATGAGGTTGAAATAGACCCCTATCGGTCAGATTACTACAACACTATCGAGGGCACGTTAAATTTTCCTTCCTATGGAAATTGGCAACACAGCACGGATCGCGGTGTGAATAACACCGTCCAACTTGACTATGTTAACCCACTCACCGAACATCACAATATCGAAGCGGGATTGAAGCACATCTACCGCAACAGTAGCTCGACAACACGACTCCAAACGAGTGATGTCGATGGCAACTATATGGACGATGCAACGCGCTATGATGGCATAAAATACAGACAGAATATCTTAGCCCTCTATGCGGGTTACGGATTTACCTTCACCAAGTGGACAGGACGAGTCGGAGCACGGATGGAGCGCACATGGAATACTGTGGCAGTCACCAATTCACTCATTGAGCCCTATTCATTTGTCAACAAGCAGATCAATCTGATCCCCTACTTGAGTCTCACCTTTGCCCCCAAACAGGGGCACTCAATTTCGTTCTCCTATACCGAGCGCATCGAACGTCCCAATATTTGGAGTCTCACACCAAGCATCGACGATACCGATCCTACCAGTGTTTCCTATGGTAATCCTCATTTGAAGGCCGCACTTTTCCACTCACTAAACCTCCAATATAACTATTTCTCTTCCAAGTGGAGTACTTCGTTTGCCCTCACGTCTTTCCTCTCCAACAACTATATATCCAACTATACCTTTGTGGATGACAAAGGTATTACCAACTACACGTATAGTAATGATGTCCATACCCGAGCATACGGCTTCAATGGCTCATTCTCCTATCGTCCCTCTTCCAAGCTCAATATCTCCTTCAGTTATCGCGGAAACTATGCCAAATATGATTTTGACGCAATGGGAATCCACTCCGATCAATTCTCTTTCAGCGAAAACCTCAATTTGGACTTTGCCGTTTGGAAGGATGCGCGCATTATGCTGGGCGAATCCTATAAAACGGGAGACCTCTCATTAGGAAGCAAAACCAACGGTTACTACTACTATTATATCGGTGTCAAGCAGCAATTCTTCAAGAAGAAATTGGACATAAGTGTCTCTATTTCAAATCTGTTTGATAACAATAAGGAATACAAGGCCGACTATGATACACCGACTTATCGGGGCGGTAACATTTACAGGTCACCTGCTCGTCAAGTCTCCTTCCGTCTCGCCTTCCGTTTCGGCAAGCAGAATGTCAGCGTAAAACGCACAGCTCGCTCTATTGAGAACGATGATATGGGTGGCGGTGGCGGATCAAAAGGCAGCGGCGGTGGCGGCAAGTAATCAATACGCAAAGAGGAGGCTTAAAAAGCCTCCTCTTTGCGTATTGATACAGTCCTATAATTTCTTGAGCACATCAAGGAGCAGATCCCAAAATTTGGGGACGGTAGCGATCTCCAACCGCTCATCGGGTGAGTGAACACCGCGCAATGTCGGGCCAAAAGAGACCATATCCAACTGCGGATATTTCACCAAAAACAACCCACACTCCAATCCCGCATGGATGGCGCGCACCTTAGGTTCTTCTTTGAAGAGACTGCGATAGCTGGCCGCGGTGACCTCTAATAGATGGGATTTCGGATTGGGAGCCCAACCCGGATACCCTTCAGAGTGTACCACCTGAGCGCCCGCCAACACGAAGACCGATTCCACCATCTGCATAACGTTGATTTTGGAACTCTCCACCGAAGAGCGTTGTGAAGAGACCACCAAAATAGTATCCGCACCTTCGAACTTCACCGAAGCCAAATTGGTCGAGGTCTCCACCAATCCCTGCACAGCGAACGACATCGCTATCACCCCATTGGGTACGCCAACCAGTGCATAGAGCAGTCCTGTTTGTGTCTTAAAATCAATAACCTTGTCGACTGCGGGGATCTCGGTAAGTGCAATTTTGAAATTTGGCTCGCTGAATTGGAACTCCTCCTTGACCGCGGTTGCAAAGAGTTTGTAAGCTTGCATGAAATCGGCCTTGAAGTGGGTCGGCACACCGAAAATAGCAACCGCCTCACGCGGAATGGCATTCCGCAAATTGCCTCCACAGAAGTGATTCAGACGCAGTTCAAAACGCTGTTGACCCTCCCAAAGCAGGCGCGCCACAATCTTATTCGAATTGGCGTGTCCCTTATCAATATCATCGCCTGAATGACCGCCCAAAAGATCCGACACATTCACGCGGAAAAACGCATACTCCTTGGGGACAGCCTCCTCTTTGTAGTGGAAAGTAGCCACCGTATCAATGCCACCTGCACAGCCGATAAATAGTTCACCATCATCCTCTGAATCAAGGTTGATAAGGTATTTACCGGTCAACATTCCCTCGCCCAAGCCGAAAGCACCCGTCAATCCGGTCTCCTCGTCAACGGTAAAGAGCGCTTCAATGGCGGGGTGCACGATCGACTTATCCAGCAGAATCGCCATGGCAGCAGCCATTCCAATACCGTCATCAGCCCCCAAAGTCGTGCCACAAGCCTTCACCCAACCCGCTTCAATCTTGGTTTGGATGGCATCGTGATCAAAATCGAACTTCACGTCCGAATTTTTCTCACAAACCATATCCATGTGTGCTTGCAAAATCACCGCTGGATGTGTTTCATAACCTGCCGTTGCCGGTTTGCGCATCACCACATTTCCCGTCTTGTCCGTCTGGCAATCAATGTGATGCTGCTTGGCAAAAGCAACGAGAAACTCACGGATTTTCTCCTCTTTTTTCGAGGGACGCGGTACACGGGTAATGGCATCAAATTGTTCCCATAGGAGTTTCGGCTCCAACTTAACTATTTCTGACATAATTTATGTTTTAGGTTTCTTTTTACAAAAATACCAAAAATGTGGGAATCATACCACTTATTCCCGATTTTTTTCTAATTTTGTAAAGATAAAAGAGACCCTAATTATGAGACGTTTACTATTTTTGCTCCTCATAGGAGTGATCACATCCCCTGTGATCTATGCGCAAAGCACCTTCGATACGAAGATGTTGGAGGCTGGTTTGGTCGATATTCAAAAAAAAGATACCACCTTGCGTGTGAAGTTGATGTACTCCACACCACAAAATTTTGTCGGTCGCGATCTCTATGGAGAGTTGGAAAAGGCCTATTTACAGCCCAAGTTTGCCGCTCAGGTGATCAAAGCACAGAAGTTGTTGCGCAAGCTCAAACCCGGCTACCGGTTGCTGATTTGTGATGCCGCGCGTCCGATCAGCGTGCAACGGACGATGTATGCCCTCGTGGCCGGTACGCCCAATCAGGTCTATGTGGCCAATGGCGACCGAGGCGGTCGGCACAACTACGGGGTGGCGGTCGATTTGACCATTATAGATGCCACTGGAGAGCCCATAGATATGGGCACACCGGTCGATTTCTTTGGTGATGCGGCGCATTTGGGGCACGAAAAGGAGCTGGTCGCAGCGGGTAAAATCACGGCAATAGCTGCTCAAAACCGCGCTTTGTTACTCCGAATTATGCGTCAAGCGGGATTAGTTCCCTATCGGCGGGAGTGGTGGCACTTCGAAGAGCCAATCACGATGACCGAGGTGCGTGAAAAATATAAGTTGCTAAATTTTTAATGACGATGTTCAGAATAGGTCACGGTTACGATGTGCACGCCTTGCGCGCAGGACTGCCGCTCATTTTGGGTGGCGTTGAAATTCCACACGAGAGAGGTTGCGTTGCCCATTCAGATGGCGATGTGGTGATTCATGCCCTTTGCGATGCGCTATTAGGCGCAGCGGCGTTGGGTGATATTGGGTTACATTTCCCCGATACAGCGGCCGAATTCAAGGATATTGACTCCAAAAAACTGTTGCACCGTACCGTACAGCTACTCGCCAAAGCAGGATATACCATTGGTAATGTGGACTGTACTATTCGAATGCAACGTCCCAAGCTTCGCCCTTATATTGAGGCTATGTGCAGCATCTTAGCCGCCACAATGAATATTGACAGAGACTGTGTATCGGTGAAGGCAACCACCACCGAACAGCTTGGTTTCGAAGGCCGCGAGGAGGGTGTTTCCGTCTCCGCGGTGGCACTCATTATCAAAATATAGTACTTACTGCATCGGTTTGAAGTCACGCATATGTCCCAATATAGACCCAACATAGCGCATGGATACATCGGGTGCTAACAGATTGAGTATCGCCTCGCCCGTCACCGTAGAGATAATAAAATCAGCCACATAACACTTTGCTCCATCGACAATTTGGAAATGCACATTCCACCCCGCCTGAATCGGTGAGGCTTGGTAATTGCGGATATTCATCGAGTCGAAATTCAACACCTCGATAAATTGAGAAGCACCTCGCTCGGTAGGCAGGTGAATTTCCGCGTGGTCGATAAAAAATCCGAAGTAAAAATATTCATTGTAGATCATCTGAATTGCACCCCCACGAATCTCCTGCATGCTATTGGGCCAAAAGACATAATCACGGGATTGCACCAAGGAGTCAATGCGTTCGGCAAAACGGTGCACTTTATAAGCACGACGCTCCTCGCGGCTCATGTTTTTGGTGGGTCTTTCCACCACCGTTGTCCGTTCAACAATCTTCTGCACAACCGGTTGTACCTGTGCTTCTGGCACAGATGGAATGGCATTATTATCGGTCGGCGGAGCTAAAGGTGCAGGCACCTGCGCCATCGCGGAGCAGAGGCCTGCAAAAAGCAAAACAACAAAAGGCAAAGATTTCATTAGTACAGCTTCGAAATGGTTCCTGTATATTGTACGGGACTATACCACGGATTGGTAATGGTCAGTGTTGCGCCGCCCATCTGTGAGGAGATCTCAAAAGAGAAGGTATAGACCGAAGCCGAGAAGAGTGTGGTACTGAAGGTGATCGTCCACCCGTCATGCGTCTGTTCGGTGGTATAATTTTGAACGGACGGCACGGTGTAGTTCAGTACTGTGAGATAATAAGGCGGCACATAGCCCTTGACATAGGGCAGGCATATATCAATCGTACCATCCCAAAGACCAATATTAAAATTGGGATTACTGATAATGCGCATCGGGCCAGCGGGTAGGCGCTGCATCGACTGCGGATTGAATTGGAACGTGCGCGAAAGGACCAAGGAATCCATCATTTTCGTGAACTGTTCCAAGCGAACGGCGCGGCGTTGTTCACGCACCTCCCGACGTTCATCCTTTGGGGATGCTTGCTTTTTCTGTTGTGCAATTACAGCGTAACACATGACGCCCAGCACCAAGAAGAGGACAATAAGGAGACTCTTTTTCATGACTTTGATTGTTTTAGTACCATCATGAAAACACAAAATCCTTGCCTAAATCATCCGAACCTATTTAATTTTGCGCAAAAATTCTCCCGTAAAGCTCTCCGGAGAAGCGGCAACCTCAGTAGGAGTACCCACAGCTACGATCGCGCCACCTCCTTTACCGCCTTCGGGCCCCATGTCGATCACATGGTCAGCCACCTTAATCACATCTAAGTTGTGTTCTATCACTAAAACTGTATTGCCACGGTCAGCCAATTTATTCAGCACCTCAAGCAGTTGACGAATATCCTCAAAATGAAGACCTGTGGTTGGCTCATCAAAGATATAGAGCGTACTGCCCGTATCGCGCTTCGAAAGTTCACTCGACAGCTTAATCCGTTGACTCTCTCCACCAGAGAGGGTTGTACAAGGCTGACCAAGCGTCAAATAACCCAATCCAACCTCCTGAATCGCGTGGAGCTTCTGATAGATATTTGGAATGTTTTCAAAAAATTCGGCGGCCATATTCACCGTCATCTTCAGTACATCGTCAATATTTTTCCCCTTGTATTTGACCTCCAAGGTCTCCCGATTGTAGCGATGCCCACCGCACGTGCGACAGGTAACATAGACATCTGGCAAAAAATTCATTTCAATGGTCTGCACCCCCGCACCGCGGCAGGCTTCACAGCGCCCCCCCTTGACATTGAACGAGAACCGGCCGGCCTTAAATCCGCGAATCTGCGCATCAGGAGTGGCCTCAAAGAGTTTTCGAATATCAGAGAACAGATTCGAGTAGGTCGCCGGATTGCTACGCGGGGTACGGCCAATCGGGGATTGATCGACAACAACCAACTTATCAATATGTTCCAGCCCTTCCACCGAATCAAAAGCCAAAGGTTGGTCATAGGAGTGATAAAGTTCACGGCTCAAAATTGGCCGCAACGTCTCATTAATCAGCGTTGATTTCCCTGAGCCGCTGACCCCCGTCACACAAATAAATTTACCCAAAGGGAACTCCGCATCGACATTTCGAAGGTTATTGCCCCGTGCGCCACGGATAAACAAACTGTGTCCGTTGCCCTTGCGTAAAGTGGTGGGAATTTCTATTCGGCGACGGCCTGTCAAATAGTCCGCGGTGATCGAATCCGATTGCAGAACGGTATCAATCGTCCCTGCACTCACAATTTCGCCACCCTTGCGCCCCGCACCAGGTCCTACATCAACAATAAAGTCAGCTGAACGCATCATCTCCTCATCGTGTTCAACCACGATGACCGAATTGCCAGCATCACGCAACTCCTGTAAACTACGAATCAGCCGTCTGTTATCCCGCTGATGAAGGCCAATACTCGGCTCATCAAGGATATAGAGCACATTGACCAATTTCGAACCGATCTGTGTAGCCAAACGAATACGTTGGCTCTCTCCGCCTGAAAGGGAACGAGAAGCGCGATTTAAAGAGAGATAACCCAACCCCACATCAATGAGAAAATGAAGCCGCTCGCGAATTTCCTTCACAATTTCGCGCGCAATACGCAGCTCCTTGGGGTTCAAAAAGGCCTCTATACCACCCATCCACTCTGCAAATTCGGAGATGGAGAGTGCCGATACTTCGGCGATATTTTTGCCGCCTATGCGGAATTGCAACGCCTCCTGTTTGAGACGGCTACCACCGCAGACGCTACATTTTTTATAAATGAGAAATTGGTCTCGCCATTTCTGGCCACGCTTCGAATCTTCATCCTCTGTACGACCAATATATTCCGCCACACCTTCCCATGAAACCATCTGATTGCCACTATTATAGGAAAAATCAGACAAGCTAACCGTCACCGGCTCGGCATCGCCATAGAGGATGGCATTCATCCCCTCTTCTGAAATTGTCCCCAAGGGATCAGCCAGCGTAAAATCATAGCGTTTGCCCAGCATCTCCAATATCGAAAATAGCAGGTTAGCATGGCGTTTGCCCAACGGCTCTACCCCACCATCCTGCAAAGAGAGTGTAGCATCGGGAATGATCTTTTCAATGTCGAAAACAGCCTCCTCACCCAAGCCATTGCAGTGAGGACATGCGCCTTTGGGTGAGTTAAAGGAGAAGGTATGCGGCGCGGGATCTTCAAAAGCTACACCCGTTGAAGGGCACATCAGGTGGCGCGAATAGAAACGTGTACCCTCTGAACCATAGTCATAAACAGCCATCGTACCCTTGCCTTGCCGCATCGCCTCTTGGAGCGATGTGGTCAGCCGTTCCTGCGCCTCTTCGGTGACCATCAGGCGGTCTATAACCAAATCTATGGTGTGAATTTTATAGCGGTCAAGCTTCATCCCCGATGCAAATTCGCGGATCTCACCATCAATGCGCGCATAGAGGTAGCCCTTTTTGACCAAGGTTTCAAATAACTCGCGGTAGTGTCCTTTTCGCCCCTTGACAATGGGTGACAGTAGCGCAATCTTACGTCCCTCAAAACCAGTAAAGATGAGCTTCACAATCTGCTCATCAGAATAGTGCACCATCTCCTCCCCTGTCATCGGAGAGTAGGCACGCGAAGCACGTGCATAGAGTAAACGCAGGAAATCACTGATTTCGGTAACCGTTCCTACCGTAGAACGCGGATTTTTATTGGTAGTCTTCTGCTCGATGGCAACCACGGGGCTCAGGCCGGAAATCTTATCCACATCGGGACGCTCCATCGTACCCACAAACTGCCGCGCATAAGTTGAAAGGGTCTCCATGTAGCGGCGCTGCCCTTCTGCATAGATCGTATCGAAAGCAAGGGAGGATTTACCCGAACCGGACAAGCCAGTAATAACCACCAATTTACCCCGTGGAATCTCCACATCAACATTTTTGAGGTTGTGAACCCGTGCACCAACTATTTTGATCGTCTCCTCTTTCATCATTCTTGCGGTAAGCGCGTAAAGATAGCGATTATTTTTTGGACACGCAAAAGAACCCAAATAACAACGCTCCCGTCCACATAAAAAAGGGGACGGGAGCGTAGGTTGTAGGTAGTAGGAGGTCTCTTATTTCAAAATAAAAGCATCAGCATCTTTCCAAGTAGGGAACTTCTCGCGGAAATCGTTTTGCTTCTCCAAATCGAGTTGAGCGGTGCGGATCTGCTCGCCATCACCGGCATCCACAATCGGACGACCCATGAAGTCAATCACCGCAGAATCACCGACATAGTAGCCATCAGGATCAGAACCCACACGATTCACACCCACCACATAGCATTCGTTCTCAATGGCACGTGCGCGCAACAAAATACGCCACGCCTCCCGACGATCATCCGCCCACGAAGCGGAGTAGATGATGGCATCGTAATCACCACGATTGCGACTCCAAACCGGAAAACGCAAATCATAGCATATTTCAAGCAGGAAGCGGATACCCAAATACTCGACAATAACCCGCTTATCTCCCGGTGTATAATCACGTCCCTCACCTCCCGGACGGAAAAGGTGGTGCTTGTCGTAACCGATCATCTCACCCGAAGGCTTGATGAAGAGCATCCGATTGCGGTACTCTCCATTTTCAGAGATTACAACCGAGCCCACCACCGCTTTTTTATATTGGATTGCCCAGCGATGCATGGCGGTCACCACACTACCCTCCATGGTTTCAGCCACACAAGAGGGTTTTAATTTGAAGCCCGTAGCAAACATTTCGGGCAGAACAACCAGATCTGCTTCAGCAGAAGCGACCATCTTTTCGGTCTTAATCAGGTTTTCGGCGGTTTTTTCCCACGCCATATCATACTGACAAATAGCTACACGCATACTTATTAAGTAATCTAAAAAATTATTAATATATTATAGTGGTTTTCCATCGTTTATGGCCACATCCTTATTTAAAAATGGGATACAAATATAGCCATTTACCTTGAATAATTCAACTTTATAGCCGATTTAATATTGAATGACTTCTCCAGTAGCCTGAGCCGCCTATTTTCCACGTTTTCGTTAAATATGAGAAATTTGTATTAACTTTGCCTGAAAGTAAAACAAATTTATGCTCAGAGCAGGTCGCATATACACCTTAACCGTCAACCGCATATCGGATTACGGATTGTATCTTTCAGACGAAGAACAGAATGAAGTACTCCTTCCCAATCGTTATATTTCGCTCACCGACAAGGAGGGCGACAAGAAAGAGGTATTTGTCTATCACGATTCAGAAGATCGATTAGTTGCCTCAACCGAGACACCCCTGCTCAAGGTGGGCGAGGTGGGTTATCTCAAAGTGGTCGACAAAACCGAGCACGGCGCTTTTTTAGATTGGGGACTTTATGGCAAAGATCTTTTCTTGCCCAACCGCAACCAACAAGGAGGAATCTTGGTTGGAGAGAGCTACATCGTCTACCTCTATGAGGACAATGTAACAGGTCGTTGTGTGCTGACTACCAAGCTCAAGCAATATGTTTATAATGAAGATAATCTCACAGTAAGACCCCGCGAGAAGGTCGATATTTTAGTCGCTTCAGACAGCCCTATCGGCTGGCGCGTGATCATCAACAACCGTCATTGGGGGATGCTCTATCGCAATCAAGTCTTCAAAGAGATACGCGTCGGCGACCGGATGTCGGCCTTTGTCCGTCAGATCACCGAAGACTTCCGCATTGATGTCAGCCTTCAGCAGGAGGGTTTTGCCGAGGTGCAGCTCTCTTCTGAGAAACTTCTTGAACTGATCCATAACAACGGCGGAGCGCTCCCAATCAACGACAATAGTGATCCGGCTGAAGTTGCTGCACGCACACAGATGAGTAAAAAGGTCTTCAAACGTGCTTTGGGTGTTCTCCTCAAACGAGGAGAGGTCGCCATGGACGAAAATGGTATAAAGATCACAAAATAATGGACAAGATCATCACGGCAGAACGGGTCTCGCGCGATGCCTCGGATAACTACGTCTTTCAACGCTCTCTTTTAGCGTACCATGTGGCAACCGAACGTATCCATGGGGAGGTGCTCGAAATCGGCACGGGAGCTGGTTATGGCATTGAAGTTATTGCGCCTCACGCCACCCATTTTGTCACCATTGATAAGCGGAAGCCCACCGGATTGAAGTTCCCTCCCCAAGTGGAATTTCAAAAAGCTTGTGTTCCCCCTCTGCCCTTTGCGGATCACAGTTTCGACTATGTGATCTCTTTTCAGGTCATTGAACACATCCGCTATGACCACGATTTCATCTGCGAGGTGAAACGCGTTTTACGCCCGGGAGGGCAATTTATCGTCTCCACACCCAATCGGAAGATGTCGCTCACCCGTAATCCGTGGCACGTGCGCGAATACACGGCTGATGAATTTCAGCAGATGCTACGTTGTGAATTTACTGAAGTGGAGGCTTTAGGGGTATTCGGGAATGAGAAGATAATGACCTACTACGAGCAGAATCGCCGTGGTGTAGAACGTATTACGCGTTATGATATTTTTCAGCTACAAAGGCACATGCCTCGTTTTTTGCTAAAAATTCCATACGATATTCTCAATCGGATCAATCGCCACCGTCTACTCTCAGACAACAACGATCTTACCCGATCCATTACCCGAGATGACTATTATATGGCTCCTGTGGCAGATAATTGCTTTGATCTTTTTTATATAGCCACAAAATAGAAAGAGAAGAGCAACCCGAAAGTCGCTCTTCTAAGATTACTTAATACTCCTCTTCGTTGAAGAAAAAATCGTCTTTGGAGGGATAATCAGGCCAAATATCCTCAATAGATTCATAAATTTCGCCTTCATCCTCTATCTCTTGCAGATTTTCCAGCACCTCCAATGGAGCACCCGAACGTACAGCATAATCAACCAGCTCGTCTTTTGTAGCAGGCCATGGTGCGTCTTCCAATTTTGAGGCTAACTCAAGTGTCCAATACATAATTATTCTATTTAATATTTTAAATTCTCAATCCAATGCGGCAATAGAATACGATCTATTGCTCTCTTTGAGTTGCAAAAGTATAAAAAAAATGATAATAACATAGAAGAGCGTCAGATTTCTTTTACCTTACTGAAATATCTACAAACTTTCTATCTCCAGATCAATCATCGTTGTAGGGATTCCATAGAATTTCCTGAACGTCAAAGTGCTGTGTCAAAGCCCTTCCAAGGACATAAAAATAGTCGGACAGGCGATTCAAATAGATCAGTAGAGAGGTATTTACAGTATGGCAAGTTGCTGCGCGCAAGGCCGCCCGTTCAGCTCGCCGGCAGATCGTGCGGCAAACATGACACATCGACACCGTCGCATGCCCCCCGGGAATGGTGAATTGTTTGATCGGCTTCAAAGTCGCTTGGAGTGTATCAATCCGTTTTTCCAAAAAGACAAAAGCATCATCTGAAAAAAGGCCATCCTTTGGCACTTGCCCCTCACCCATCGACAGAAGTGCGGCAATGCTCATCAGCTGAGCACCAATATGATCCAAATCGGACACATAGTCAGTCAACTGCGCATCTGATCGCATTTGATCGCTCAGCAGTGCTGTAAAAGCCATCAGTTCATCGACAGAACCATAAGCCTCCACGCGCTCATCCGTTTTCAGAACGCGCTCTCCACCAAACAAAGAGGTCTTTCCATCATCGCCTGTCTTCGTGTAAATTTTCATATTCTGAAGTGTTGTTTTGGTAAGTTATTATTAAAAATCAGCAAGTACGCTCGGTTATCAACTGTTGTAGAGGCGTGTCCGACAATAATATTCCGACACATTGCCGCCCGCTCCGCCCCATCGTAAGGAGACATCACAGCAAGCGTTGTGCCATCCATGGCCGCCGCCCGCACAAGCGCATAGACCGCATCTGCCGACAGTTCACGCGTCACCACACAAAGGCCACAAGCCACTTGATTGATCCCAAAAGTTGTATAGCCACAATGGGTATAGAGGTTTTGCAACTGCATGGCTCGATGAGTAGTAATATGTAGACCCAACAGAGACTCATAAAGCAGATGATCGTCACTGATGAATTTTCTCTTCATAAACACCTGACGAACAATAGCATATACAAACGGAGAGTGCACCCCATGGCCACGAAAATAGCGTGCCCGAGTCAATCGTCCCGGCAGAATGGTCATGCCATAAAGGCGTTTTTTGAGTGTACGCCCCGTCAGTTTCACTTTTTCAACATTCCAGCCAAGCGCCCCGTGGAGAAGGCTATTTGCAAGTTATATCCGCCCGTATTGGCATCCAAATCAAGTACCTCACCGGCAAAATAGAGTCCTTTTATCTTCAGAGATTCCATGGTCTCTTTATTGACCTCCGAGCAGTCTACCCCACCAGCTGTTACCACCGCGTATTCAAAGGGTGCATAATCAACAATCGGGAAGGTAAAGGCCTTGAGGGTTTTGATCAACAGCTCCAATTTCTCTTCGGGCACTTTACTGATGTAGTCTCTTGAGTGCACGTCAATCTCTTGGGAAATCGGGATCACCAAAGGTTTCGGAACTAATTTACGCAACAGCTCCGAGAAACATTCATCGGATTGCATATCAGCGATTTCTCGCTTGATTCGTTCCCGAAGAACCTCTTCGGTCAACGCTGATTTTAAGTCAAAAACGAGCTTAACGCTCTTTTCATCAATCAGCGCATCCACAGCATCACGACTCAAACGCAATGCCACAGCGCCCTCGATACCGCGTTCCGAAAAGCCTATCTCACCAAACTCCTCACGCACCAACTCCTCATCAATATAGAGTTTGGCATTGACATTTTTAAGCAGTAAACCACCTAAAAAACTCATTTGCGAATGAGAAGATACCAGCGGTGTTAAAGAGGGGCGCACCGGTTCAATTTGATGGCCCAAGTCAGCAGCAAAAGCATAGCCATCGCCCGTAGAACCCGTGGATGGATAGCTCACACCACCGGTACAAAGGATCACCTGAGGGCCCTCTTCCTTGCGCTCAAAACCGCGCCTATTGATATATTTCACGCCAAAAATCTTCGTTCCAATGGTCATGATCTCCGTCACACGCGTATTGTATTCGATCTTCACCCCATTATCCACACAGTACTCCAGCAGGGCATTGGCAATATCCCACGCCTTACCACTGGTCGGGAAAACGCGATCGCCCCGCTCAATATCCAATTCGACCCCCATTCGTTCAAAGAACTTAATGGTCATCTTGTTATTAAAGGCTGTGAATGCCGGTTCAAAAAAATCAGCATTGGTACGCACCTGTGCCGCAAACTCCTCCGGAGGACGTGCATTGGTTACATTGCAACGGCCTTTGCCCGTGATACGCACTTTGCGACCTGATTTATCCATCTTTTCGAGCAGTAAAACACTATGACCGTTGCGGGCAGCTGTACCTGCGGCCATTAGACCGGCAGCTCCAGCTCCAACAACAATGACATCGTATTCTCTACGCTCTTTTTCAATCGTCTCTTCCATACGGACGCAAAGATAAGAAAAACAATTCATAATGTACGGCGGAGAATTCACAATTATTTCCTACCTTTGCCACGCTTTTAACGTTCTAAAAAATTATGCTGAGTAGAAGATTATTGAGGATTAAGGCTTTAAAACAGCTCTACGCCCACCTAAAATCAGAGGCCGACAATATGATGGCCTCCGAAAAATCCATGATGGCTGCCATAGACAAAGCCTATGACCTTTATTTCCAAATGCTCGCCTTGCCCGTGGAGATGGCTCGCTATGAGCAGTTGCGCCAAGAGCAGGCCAAGCAGAAAAAGCTTCCTTCGCCAGAGGATCTCAATCCAAACACCAAATTCATTGACAACCTTGTCATCCGCACCCTATCCAACAGCGATTCGGTCAATGATTATCTCAAAGCGCGTAAATTAGGTTGGGCTCGCTATCCCGGACTGATCAAAGCCCTCTATCTTCAGCTCGCTGAAAAAGAGTATTTCAAAACCTATATGCTCTCTGAGGAGCACTCTTTCAATGAAGACAAAAAATTCATTGAACAATTCTATATCAATGAGTTGCAAGACTGCGAAGCCTTGGATGACGTGCTTGAAGAGATGTCTATTCTTTGGAGTGACGATTTGAGTTATATTTTGGTGATGGTGCTCCGCACCTTCTCGAACCTGCGCGCCTCTCATCTTGAAATCAAGGTACTGCCGAAGTTTAAAGAGGATGAAGATCGGGATTTTGTTCGAACACTTTTCGAAAAAACACTGGTCAACTTCCATGCAAATCAACACTACATTGATCAGTTTACCGCGAACTGGGATATGGAGCGTATCGTCTTCATGGACAACCTGATCATGGCTACGGCGCTCACAGAGTTAACCTCCTTTCCGGGTATTCCGATCAAAGTTACCTTGGACGAATATATTGAGATCGCCAAATATTACTCGACCCCCGGTAGTAGCACCTTCATCAATGGAGTCTTGGATAAAATGGTCGTCGCACTCAATGAATCAGGCAAAATTTGCAAATCAGGACGCGGGCTAATTTAGAAGCTGTTTTAAATTTATTAATATAGTCTTCGAAAAATGCACGCCCGATCGTTTTGTCTCTCCCTTGTAGCAACCTCTATGTTGCTGTGTATGATGGGCTGTCGTCCGCAACAACCAATCGTGCATACGGGACGAATGATCACGCTGACCGATTCAATGTTTGTCACAGGTGGCGCCGATACCCTTCAATTTGGACACATGCACGCCGGGGAAATCGCCCGCCAAGAGATGTGGTTACGCAATAATTCTTCACATATATTGGTTGTTACCACCCATGAAACATCCTGCGGTTGCACCATGCCAGAATATGAGCATCAGCCCTTTGCACCAGGCAATGACCTGAAATTAGCCATTACCTTCGACTCTCAGGGATTATACGGCTGGCAGATGAAGCTGATCGAATTTCACTTCGCCGATCGCGCACAACCGCTAAAAATATATTTGGAAGCAGAGATAGAATAATCTTGTAGATTCACAAAAAAGTTCTACCTTTGTTTCAAATTCAAGAGATAAACTTTAAAAACGAATACAAAATGATGAATTTACTTCAAGCTCCTGCTGCTGCAGGACAGTCGCAGTGGACATTCTTCCTGATGATCGGTCTGATGATCGTGGTTTTATGGCTCTTTATGTGGCGACCAGAATCGAAGCGTCGCAAAGAGATGACAAAATTCCGTGAAGGCCTCAAAAAAGGCGATAAAATCGTCACTGCTGGTGGCATCTATGGTGTAGTGAAGGAAATTAAGGAGACTACCCTGTTGATCGAGGTCGATAGCAACGTTACCCTGCGTGTCGACAAAAATATGATCGTTGCCGATACAACCGACCTGCAACAGAAATAAACGATGCTCCTTGGGGCAAACCAAAAGCACTCCACATGGAGTGCTTTTTTTATTGCATCGGCCACTGTCGTAGCAAGGAGGGCAGACAGAAAACGCCATGGGTGCTTGCACTTTCTTCTTCCATCACCATAAAAAGAGAGGCTCAACCTTTCGACTGAGCCTCTCCTTAAAAAATAGTTATCTATTCAGCGGTTTCCACCGATTTAAATAGTGCTACATCTTCCGTTCCTGAATTCATGAGGTAGGCGTAAGCCTCTTCAATCTTGCCGGCAGCCAACTTCACATAGACCTTTGCTGAAAGAACATAGTCTTCACAATCAGCAGCTTGGCGCACCAGCAAATGAGGAATAATCAGGTAACCAGCGGTTTCCACCAAGCGCCGTGCATGGAATTCCTTGTATCCACAGCACTCTTTTTCCAGTGTCTCCACACGCTCTACCATCTGCTCATATTTGGTACGCAGCTCCTTGAGTTGCGCGGCAACCGGAGCAACAGCCTCACAGCAAGGCTCGGCTTCATAGTTGCAAATTTGCTCCAAGAAAGTTCCCTTGGTTACCGCATTAATCGCCGCAACGACCTGTAATTGAGAAGTTCCCTCATAAATATTCATAATACGTGCATCCCGATAGTAGCGTTCGCAAGCATAATCCTTCATAAAGCCCGATCCGCCATGAATTTGAATCGCATCGAAAGCCAACTGATTGGCATATTCCGAAGAGAACAGCTTCAACAGTGGCGTGAACCCATCAGCCAAACGGTTGTAGTATTTCTGCTCCTGACGTTCTTCTGCTTCGAGCGCACGCTCCTTGGAGATATGGGTGTATTGCTTGTAGATCTCCACAAAACGTGCAGTCTCATAAAGCAATGCGCGCGCACCATGCAATTTAGCCCTCATATTGAGCAAAATTTCCGACACGGCCGCAAATTGAACGATTGGCTTGCCGAATTGCTCCCGTTCATGGGCATATTTCAGGGCTTCCCGATAGGCAGCTTCGCAAAGTCCAACAGACTGTGCACCAATACCTAAACGAGCCAAATTCATCAACGACATCACATATTTGATCAGTCCCATCCGGCGATCGCCAACCAATTGAGCCGGTGCATTGGTGAAGACCAATTCACAGGTAGGAGAGCCTTTAATACCCAATTTATTTTCAATACGGCGCACCTTAACACCTCCGTCACGCTTGTGATAAACCAACATGGAGAGTCCACGAGCATCTGAAGTACCCTCTTCGGTACGTGCTAAAACCAAGGCCACGTCACCGTCACCATTGGTGATAAAACGCTTCACACCATTGAGCAACCACACACCACGTTGTTCATCGTAGGTGGCCTTCAACATCACAGCACCCAAATCAGAACCGGCATCCGGCTCTGTCAGATCCATCGCACAGGTAGCACCGGCGGCAACTAAGGGTAAAAATTTAGCCTTCAACTCCTCCGAAGCAAACTCATTGAGCGTCTCAGCGCAGTCTTGCAGACCCCAAATATTTTCGAACCCCGCATCGGCACGAGCGACCATCTCATTGGACATCACAAAGCAGATCAGCGGAAAGTTCAACCCATCGTATTTACGAGGCAAGGTGAAGCCACTCAGTCCGGCAGCGGTAACCGCGTCCAGATTGCGTTGCGTACCCTCAGCATAAACGACACGGTCGTTGACCACCTTAGGACCCTCTTTATCCACCTCTTCCGCATTGGGTGCAATCACATCACCGCAGACCTCACCGGCGATTTCCAACACTTTGCGGAACGAGTCCATTGCATCTTCAAAATTGTGCGGAGCGCAATCAAAACAATCTTTGTCTGCATATCCGCGCTCTTTCAGCGCCACAATCTTCGGCATCATCGGATGCTCCAAGTGGTACTGCAAATCCTTATTATCGGTAAAGAAATTAGCCATTACTTCGAATTTTGTTTGTAATACTTAATCATCTTGGGAATAATCTCATTCACATCTCCCGTGATTGCATAATCAGCCAGTTTATTGATCGGAGCATCGGGATCGGAATTGATCGCAATGACCATCGCCGACTGATCCATGCCCGCCGTATGCTGAATTTGCCCGGAAATACCACAGGCAATATAGAGTTTTGGACGAACCGTAACACCGGTTTGTCCTACTTGACGCGCATGATCGGTAAATCCGGCATCCACAGCGGCACGGCTGGCGCCTACCTCTGCACCCAACACATCGGCCAAGTCATGGACGAGTTTGAAGTTGCTCTTTGATCCCATACCATAGCCGCCCGCAACAATCACACCGGCGCCCTTGATATTGATCTTGCGCTCTTCAAGCTGACGGTCGATAATGCGCACCGTAAGATCGGTATCCTTCACAAATTTTTTCCAGTCAATCGGCTTCACTTCGCCAGCACCCGCATGAGCTGCATACTCCTTGCGCATCACCCCTTCACGTACCGTTGCCATCTGAGGACGGTGTTCGGGATTTACGATCGTAGCGATGATATTGCCACCAAAGGCGGGGCGAATCTGATAGAGGAGGTTTTTATACTCCTTGCCTGTTTTGGGATCGGTATGATCCCCAATAACCAACTGTGTACAGTCGGCAGTCAAGCCGCTATAAAGTGCAGAAGAGACACGTGGCGCAAAGTCACGGCCAATGCAGGTCGCACCAAACAGCACGATTTGAGGCTTCTCTTGTTCAATCAAGCCACACATCACCGCCGTATGGGGAAGTGACCGAAAAGGAGCGAACTCCTTATCATCTGCCACCCAAAGGGTGTCAGTTCCATATTTGGCTATCTCTTTTTCAAGTCCTTTGAGGTTTGCGCCCAAGACAACAGCCTCTAACTTAACGCCTAAGGTGTTGGCCAATTCACGCCCCTTGGTCAGCAACTCCAAGCTGACATCGGCCATTACGCCGTTTTCGAGTTCTATATATACAAAGATGTTATTCATTCCTCTTTCCCATTAACCGAGCGTGTGGCTCGCCATTAGTTCAACCATCAGTTCATTGATATGAGCATCGGAGGCGGTCAACTTTTTCGACTCCTTGGCTTGGAAGACCACATTTTCGATCTTTTTCACCTTCGTTGGAGAGCCCGTCAGTCCCAACTGATTTTCATCGGGATTCACATCGGCAGCACTCCACTCAATAATTTGCAAATGCGGGCGCGATGAAGCAATTTTGGCATAGGCCGACTCGGGTGCAGCAGCCATCTCAGAGGCTGTGAGCGCATATTTGTAGCTCATCACACGGCGTGCATTCCGCGGACGGCACTCCTTGGCCGAAGCGTTGACGGTCATCACCATTGGTAGCGGACATTCGACAATTTCCGCACCATGTTCCAAACGACGTTTGATCACAAGCGCTTTGCTTTTGACCTCCATAATCTCTTCTGCATAGGTCACCTGTGGCCAGCCTAATTTCTCAGCCACCTGCGGTCCTACTTGTGCCGTATCACCATCAATAGCTTGACGACCAGCGACAATCACATCGGGTTGAATCTTTTTCAACGCACAAGATAAAGCATAAGAGGTAGCTAAAGTATCGGAACCGGCAAACTTACGATCGGTTAAAAGGTAACCACCGTCTGCACCGCGGAAGATAGCATCACGGATTATGTCGGCGGCACGCGGAGGCCCCATCGTAAGAATATGGACGGTAGATCCCTCGGTAGCATCCTTGAGTGCAAGGGCTGCTTCGAGAGCATTCAAATCTTCGGGATTGAAGATTGCCGGCAATGCGGCACGGTTAACCGTACCTTCTGCAGTCATCGCATCCTTACCCACATTTCGGGTATCGGGAACCTGCTTTGCCAACACAACAATTTTCAACTGTTTTTTCATATCGGGTTATTTGGTATAATAGTCTTTATCGGACGATGGTGTCTTCACGGTCAGGGCCGACCGAAATAATCTTTACAGGGACACCCGTCTCTTTTTCTATAAATTCAACATAGGTCTTGAGCTCGGCAGGGAAATCGGCATAGTGACGAATTTTACAGATGTCACTCTTCCATCCTTTGAACTCTTTATAAATAGGTGTCACGCGCGCCTCGCCCACCGTATAGGGGAAACGATCAGTACGCACACCATCCACTTCATAAGCCACAGCGACTTTGATGGTATCAAAGTCATTCATCACATCGGATTTCATCATGATCAGCTGCGTCACACCATTGAGCATGATCGAATAATTCAGCGCCACCAAATCCAACCAACCGCAACGGCGTTCACGTCCTGTCACCGCACCGAATTCACGGCCAATGCTGCGAAGTGCAGCTCCCGTTTGATCAAAGAGTTCTGTGGGGAATGGGCCACTGCCCACGCGGGTACAATAAGCCTTGAAGATTCCGAAAACCTCGCCGATACGATTGGGCGCAATACCTAAACCGGTACAAGCACCTGCACAGACCGTATTGGAGGAGGTGACAAAAGGATAAGACCCAAAGTCCACATCCAACAACGTTCCCTGCGCACCTTCAGCCAAGACAGATTTATCTTGCTTGAGTGCGTTATTAATCTCATATTCGCTGTCGATGATCCGGAATTTTTTGAGGTATTCCAGTGCCTTAAACCATTGTATTTCAAGTGCTGCAATATCGTAATCGTAATTCAACGAATGGAGAATATTTTCGTGGCGAGACTTGGCAAGCTGGTAAATCTGTTGAAAGTCGGGACTTAAAATATCGCCTACACGCACACCGTTACGACTAATCTTGTCGGTATAGGTAGGGCCTATTCCTTTGCCCGTTGTACCGATTTTGCCACTTCCCTTGGCAACTTCATAGGCTGCATCCAGCATCCGATGGGTAGGGAGAATCAGGTGGGCTTTTTTCGAAATACAAAGTTGTTCGATCAAATTATGACCGCTCACAGCCAATGCTTCGGCCTCTTCGCGAAACAAGATTGGGTCGAGCACAACACCATTACCGATCATATTGGTCTTACCTCCCTGAAAAATTCCCGATGGAATAGAGCGTAAAACATATTTTTCGCCACCAAATTCCAAGGTATGTCCAGCATTTGGCCCCCCCTGAAAACGGGCTACAACCTGATAGTTAGGGGTCAAGACATCCACAACCTTGCCTTTGCCCTCGTCACCCCATTGCAAACCGAGTATGACATCAACTTTCTTCATCTTCTGAATATAAAATTTGCCGCAAAAGATATTTTTTGCCTTCAAAGATAGGCATTATTTATCTAACCACCCAATCGGGGGGCGCGGATTTAGCAATAAATTATCAATAAGCACCCTGAAAGGAGTGTTAAAAACCCCTATAAAGCGATCGTTTCAAAAGGTCAATCAACGGATCTCGATCTGCGTTTGCGGATCAATAACAAGGTGCTCTATACGCTGTGATTCTCTCTTGTAAAGTGTTGTAAGCGAAGGATTATCATTCGCCACAACCCGATCCATAGACCCCGCACAACCACTCACATCGAGAGTCGTCAAGCGGTTGGAATGACACTCCAAAGTAGAGAGAGAAATACAATCATCCTGTCCCACATTGGTCAGCGCGCAATTAGAACACCGCAAAGCAGTCAATCGTTGCAATCCGTCTAACTGAAGGTATGACAACGCACTATTCCGGCTCACATTGAGTTCTTCCAAGCTCTTAAAAGGCCGAGCATCGAAGGTTGTCAGTTGATTACCAGAACAATCCAAGGTGCGCAAGGCAACGAACTCCTCCACACCAATCATCGACTGAATATGCAAATCGGGACAAGATAGATGCAAAACGTGCTGCGCTTCGTAACGAGATATACGGCCATCGCCATCACTATCGTAATGGTTCACACAGTGATGCAGAAATGCCTGATCAGGGATTTGAATGAATAAAAATTTATTTTCCTCCTTCTGCTCATCTTCGGTCATGCCGCAAGCAGAAAGAGAGCCGACAACCATCAACCCCCAAAAAAACCGATTCACAGAGAGGAGTGATTAGTTATCCCCATCCTCATCAGCCCCCTCGTCACCGGAAGAGTTATCATCCTGAAGATCGTCTGCCCCTTTGATTTCGTCATCATAAAAGTCTTTATCCTCATCCTCCTCCGATCCATCATCAATTTTGACATCAATCTTAATCAAGAAGGCAGTGTCATCGGTTTCGAAGGGCACTGCATAGAAGAAATCGCCGTTGGGTTTATCCACGCGGAACATCACTTCTGAGAATCCGGTGGGATATTTTAATTTTACCAACTCCTGCATTTCGGGAGTCAGGTTATGAAAGCTCGTAACAATATGCTTCTTTTCAGTAGTCTGTTTAGCCATTATATGTGCTGAAATTTTCTGCAATTATAAGCAAAATTTACAACCGCAACAAATCTTGGTTTTTTTTTTGCATTTTTTTTAAATCTCGCGGATCATTCTGACAAAATGCGTACCTTTACGAACGGAAGAAGCATATACCTATGATACACGAACAAATCGAATCGCTGCGCAAGCAACTCAACTACCACAATCGCAGGTACTACGTCGACAACTCCCCAGAGTTATCCGACTTCGAGTTCGATGCCCTGATGCGTGAATTACAAACATTGGAGCAACAGCATCCTGAATATGCTGACCCCAACTCCCCTACCATGCGTGTCGGCAGCGATGTGACCGCTGAATTTCGTAGCGTGGAGCACCGCTTTCCCATGCTCTCTTTGGGAAATACCTACTCACTCGATGAGTTACACGACTTCATTGACCGCATCGAACGGGAGATCGGCAGCACCGAATTAGTCTGTGAGCTCAAGTTCGATGGTACAGCTATTTCGCTTACCTATGAACAGGGCAAACTTTTGCGGGCAGTGACCCGCGGAGATGGTACTCGTGGGGATGATGTGACAGCCAATGTGCGTACCATTCGCTCTGTACCTTTGGAACTGTCGGGCAAAGGGTGGCCTGCTTTTTTTGAAATTCGCGGAGAGATATTGATGCCTTACGCCTCTTTTGACCGGCTCAATGCCGAGCGTGAAGCCAATGGCGAACCACTTTTTGCCAATCCACGCAATGCCGCTGCCGGCACACTCAAGCAGCAGTCATCGGCCGTTGTGGCGCGGAGGGGATTAGACTGCACCCTTTATCAATTTGCTGGCGAGGGGTTACCCTACCAAACCCATTGGGAAAATATACAGCAAGCCCGCGCATGGGGCTTCAAAATATCAGATAAAATGCGCATCTGTCACACGGCGGAAGAGGTCGATGCCTTCATCTCTTTTTGGGATGTGGAGCGTCGGAAACTTCCCTTCCCCACAGACGGGGCGGTGATCAAAGTCAATGCCTATGCTGATCAGCGCACGTTGGGATTCACAGCCAAAGCCCCCAAGTGGGCAGTAGCCTACAAATTCAAGGCAGAGCAGGCACTCACACGATTACAAAGTATTGATTTTCAAGTTGGTCGTACGGGAGCTATTACTCCTGTGGCCAATTTAGATCCTGTCTTATTGGCGGGTACAACCGTCCGTCGTGCCACCCTCCACAACGCCGAGCAGATTGCACTTTTAAATGTCCGTCCATGGGATATGGTCTACGTCGAAAAGGGCGGTGAAATCATCCCCAAGATCATGGGCGTGGAACTCACTGAGCGCCCTACTGACAGCGTCCCCTTCACCTACATCACCCATTGTCCCGAATGCGGAACGCCCTTGGTACAATTTGAGGGTGAGGCCAAGCACTACTGCCCCAATCAAAGCCATTGTCGTCCGCAAATCCTTGGACGCATCATTCATTTCATCCGTCGCAAAGCGATGGATATAGATGGTTTGGGCGAAGAGACGGTAGAGTTACTTTTTGAAAGTAATTTATTACACAACATCGCCGACCTCTATGATTTAGAGGAGACACAACTCTCCTGTCTGCCACGTTTAGGAAAAAAATCGGCCGAAAATATTCTCCGCAGTATTCATCAGTCGGTCAACGTCCCCTTCCATCGGGTCTTATTTGCTCTGGGTATCCGTTTTGTGGGGGAGACCACCGCCAAATATTTAGCGACTCATTTCCGGACATTGGACGCGGTGATACACGCCTCTCGCGAGGAGTTGATCGAAGCCGAAGAGGTGGGGAGCAAAATCGCCGATTCCATCCTTGATTATTTTGCCGACACCGACAATCAACACATCATCGAACGACTACGTGTTGCCGGCCTATGTACCCAATCCGAAGAGGTGGAGGCATTGTCGGAGAGCCTTGCCGGCTTGAGTTTCGTCATTTCAGGCAAATTCGCCACCCACAGCCGTGAGGAGTTGAAAAAACTCATTGAGCAACACGGAGGAAAGAATATCTCCGCTGTATCGGCATCGGTAAACTATATTGTCGCGGGCGAAAAAATGGGCCCTGCCAAACAGAAAAAAGCAGAAACACTGGGCATCAAGATCATCACTGAGGAAGCGTTAGAGGCCTTGATCGCGGGTTTATCACACACCCATGAGACCACAAAAAGCATCGCACAAGGCACTCTTTTTTAATACAGATCAATCAAAACCCAACAACCATGATAGCACACAAATTGAGCGGTACAGGTGCCGCACTGATTACCCCCTTCACCGCTGATGGCCATGTCGATTACGAAGCTTTAGCCCGTATGATCGATTATGTGATCGAAGGAGGAGCCAACTACATTGTTGCACTCGGCACAACCGCTGAGACACCCACCCTTTATATGCCTGAACGCGCCGTCATCGCCATGTTCATCACCAACCATATTGCCAAACGCGTACCTTTAGTGATCGGAGTCGGAGGTAATTCCACCTCCGAAGTTTTGGATCAACTGCGGGAGTTTGATCTGCGGGGCGCTGATGCCATCTTGAGCGTAACACCTTATTATAACAAACCTTCACAGGAGGGTCTTTACCAACATTTCAAAGTCGTATCTGAACACTCGCCCCTTCCGATCATTCTCTACAACATTCCTGGACGCACGGGCGTAAATATGACCGCAGAAACAACACTCCGCATCACACGCGATTTTTCGAATATCATCGGTATCAAAGAGGCTTCGGGAAAGTTGGATCAGATTCAGGAGATCATTGATCAGCGCCCAGCGGGATTTTTAGTTCTCTCCGGGGACGATGCCATTGCTTTAGAGCTCATACGTCGCGGTGGCGATGGCGTAATTTCGGTCACAGTCAATGCGTTCCCAAAACATTTTACCACCATCATCAACTTAGCCGGACAAGGGCGCTTTGAGGAGGCTGAAGTCGCTTTCAAGGTGCTGGAAGAGGCTATCGGTGCACTCTTTGCAGAGGGGAATCCAACAGGGGTGAAATGTGCACTGAAAGTTTTGGGGCTCATCGGCGGCACGATGCGTCTTCCTTTGGTTGCCGCCTCCGCCCAATTAGAGACACGCATGAAAGAATTGATCACCAAATACGATTTGCATTAGATAAATCGTTAGGTCACAAAATTCTAACAGTTTTTTATTGAAAATAGATCCACTAAGAGTGCCACAATGAAACGACTTCTTTTTCTTTTACTGCTCATTCCCCTTTGCGTAGAGGCGAAAATCCCTGATGCAGAGGATATTGCCAAGCAGACGCTTAACCCTGCCTCTCCATTTTATTATCCCAATTTGATGATGCGCTATCAGTCAGGCGACAACACGCTCACCAACGATGATTACCACTATCTTTACTATGGCTATGCACATCAAGATTCCTACAAACCTTTAGAGCCCAATCCTGCATTAGATCGGTTGCTCCTCACGGCCGCCACCATGGATGCCGATCACCCCGATCGGCAAATAATGGAACGCATCATCTCCACAGCTACCGAAACCCTTAAACGAGATCCATTCAGTCCTAAGGTGCTCAATCTATTAGCCTATGCCTATGGCGCTCTCGGGAACAAGGAAAAAGAGGCTGTCACCTATGAGCAGTTGAAGCGTATTCTCTACACCATTGAAGAGTCGGGCGATGGGCTGACACAAAAGACCCCGCGGCACATTCTCATGTTCGATCACGCCATCGACCTGCTTGCTTCCTACGACCTCACCACCAGCAAAAGTCAAATTGTTAGTCGTGAAATCGAATACATTCCCTTGCTGACACCACAAGTAATTGTGGGCAAAAAGATCCGTGGCTACTACTTTGATTACAGCCGCATTTATCGCAATAAACCAGATGGTTACGTCTTCAAGCGTGCGCGTACTTGGCAATTTAATAATTTGCGCCCCCGCGAGTATAAATAGTTTAAACACAAATACATGAAAAAATCACTACTACATCTCCTTTGGGGTTCGCTAATCATGACACTCTTGCTCTGTTCGTGCGACAAAGATACCCCAGAGCAACCCCACTATCCGCCACGTCCACACCCCGCCATTGCCGACCAAACGTTAATGGTCTATTTGTCAGGACAGGATCTCATCGGGTTTTTCCGCGCCAATGTCCAAAGTATGCAGCAGGTTGTGAACAACTATATGCTCAAAGATAGTCGGCTATTGGTCTTTTCACAGCCGACTCAAAAAGAGTCGCTGGTGGTGGAATACTCCTTCGATTATAACAGTCAGCGCTGTGTCGCGGATACACTGCTCTGCTACTCCTATTTCTGTTCAACCACCAGTGACGGCATTCAACGCATCCTCTCTGCCATGGCAAACGTCGCACCGGCGAAACAGTATGGATTAATCATGGGCTCTCACGCCACCGCTTGGGTTCCCAGCCATTTTGAATTTCTCGCACCCAATGCTGTTGGAAAATCTTCCTCAACAGACAATATTTGGCAAAAGGCAGAGGGAGCTGATGTCACCCGTTGGTTCGGACTTGATCAGGATCAGCGAACCGATATTACGGCATTGGCCAAGGGAATTGCCGATTCGAAAATCTCTTTTGAGTATCTTATTTTTGATGCTTGTTTCATGTCTAACATAGAGACGCTCTATGACTTACGCCATAGCGCCAAGCAGATCGTTGCCTCGCCCTGTGAGGTGATGGGCAAGGGATTCCCCTATGAGCGCATCCTACCCTATTTGCTGACTGAGGAGGGCCGTAGCTATGATCTCCAGCAGGTATGCTACAATTTCTACGACTACTATGCCCACACGACCGAAACGCGTCAGTCGGGCTGCATCGCCTTAACAAATTGTGCGGAGATAGATGCTTTGGCCGCAACCATGCGACAGATCAATAGCACAGCCTCCACCGCCTGTGATTACAAAATTCTCCAAAAATATGATGGCTTACACCAATATGATTGGGATCAAGGCATTTATACCGACCGACCGCTCTTTTTTGATTTAGGGGACTATGTCCGCGCGCTCACCCCCGCGCCAGCTGCTCTCCAAGCTTTTGAAGCTCAATTTGAGGCTACTTTTCCCAAAGAAAGTCGCCTTTATACGCCCTCTTTTTACTCCGCTTTTGACAATGCGGAGCACCCCATCAACTCCTATTCAGGAGTCTCCATCAGTACGCCCACACCCAATGTTGAGCATGCCGCAGCCAACAAAGAGACTGCTTGGTATAAGGCAACACATTAATCACATCTCCTCTTGCACAAAAAACGGGGACAGCATTTATTGCCGTCCCCGTAAAGTGTATCTATCCACAAATGAACTATTCGTATTGACCCGACTTCAGACGGTTCACCTCATCATCTGAGAGAAAGCGCCAATCTCCGCGCTTCAACCCTTTTTTGGTCAAACCCGCAAAATAGACACGATCCAATTTGGTCACCGCATAGCCTAAATGTTCAAAAATACGGCGTACAATACGATTGCGACCAGAGTGAATCTCAACGCCTACCTCTTTTTTATTCTCGGTAACGTATGATATTTCATCGGCATGAATCTCGCCATCTTCTAAGGTGATTCCCTCGGCAATAGCATCCATATCGGCGCGAGTAAGCGGCTGATCTAAAGTAACCTGATAGATTTTCTTTTTCAGATAAGAGGGGTGTGTCAGCTGTTTGGTAAGATCACCATCATTGGTGAAAAGCAACAAACCAACGCTGTTTTTATCCAAGCGTCCAACTGGATAGACCCGTTCGGTGCAAGCATCTCTCAAGAGATCCATCACCGTTTTTTCCGCATGAGGATCTTCCAACGAGGTGACATAGCCCTTCGGCTTGTTGAGTACCAAGTAGACTTTTTTCTCACCCTGAACCCGACTATCATTGAATTTCACCTCATCGGTAGGCATCACTTTTGTCCCTAATTCGGTGATAATCTTACCATTCACAGAGACTAATCCGGCTGTAATGAAATCATCGGCTTCACGACGCGAGCAGATACCCGACTGCGCTACAAAACGATTTAAGCGCACTTCACCCGTCTGTTCGTTGGGATTGTATTTGGGGTAATCTTTGGGCTTGTCATCTCGGTTGAATCGACCACGAGGACGATCACCGAAAGATTTGCGCTCTCCGTATGGTTTGTCACCAAAGGACTTGCGTTCGCCGTAGGGTTTGTCACCAAAAGATTTGCGTTCGCCGTAGGGTTTGTCACCAAAGGACTTGCGTTCTCCGTAGGGTTTATCACCGAAAGATTTGCGTTCTCCGTAGGGTTTACGATCTCCAGACGGTTTATCACCAAAGGATTTACGTTCGCCGTAGGGTTTGTCACCGTAAGGCTTGCGCTCCGGACGCTCTCCGTAGGGTTTGTCACCAAAAGATTTGCGTTCGCCGTAAGGTTTGTCGCCATAAGGCTTGCGCTCCGGACGATCTCCGTATGGCTTATCACCGTAAGATTTGCGCTCTCCGTAGGGTTTGTCGCCATAAGGCTTGCGCTCCGGACGATCTCCGTAGGGTTTATCGCCAAAGGATTTGCGTTCTCCGTAGGGTTTGTCACCAAAAGATTTGCGTTCCGGACGATCTCCGTAGGGTTTGTCACCAAAGGATTTGCGATCTCCGTAGGGTTTATCACCAAAAGATTTGCGTTCTCCGTAGGGTTTGTCGCCAAAAGATTTGCGCTCCGGACGATCTCCGTATGGCTTGTCGCCAAAGGACTTGCGTTCTCCGTAGGGTTTGTCGCCAAAGGATTTGCGCTCAGGACGATCTCCGTAAGGTTTGTCGCCAAAGGATTTGCGTTCTCCGTAGGGTTTGTCGCCATAAGGCTTGCGCTCCGGACGATCTCCGTATGGTTTGTCGCCAAAGGATTTGCGTTCGCCGTAGGGTTTACGATCTCCAGACGGTTTGTCACCATACGAACGATGGGGACGAT
>JAVVZO010000009.1:0-53862 GCA_036650515.1 Alistipes sp. | reverse complement strand
CTGAAAATCGTATGGTTTTAGCAATTCATAGCTCCACAGCAATGGATCACCTGACCGCTGACATAAGAAGAGAGGTCTGAAGCCAAGAACAAGGCCACGTTTGCCACATCTTCGGGCGTGCCTCCACGACGTAACGGAATTTGCTTATACCAACCCTCCTTGATTTCATCGGAGAGCTTGGCAGTCATGTCGGTGATGATGAATCCGGGAGCGATGCAGTTGGCGCGGATGCCACGAGGCCCCATCTCTTTGGCGATGGATTTGGCCAAACCGATCATGCCGGCCTTTGATGCGGAGTAGTTGCATTGACCGGCGTTGCCGCTGACACCCACCACCGAGGACATATTGATGATTGACCCACCGCGTTGACGTGCCATGATGGGGGTTATAGCATGAATGAAGTTGAAGGCTGATTTGAGGTTAACTGTCAGTACAGCATCCCATTGTGCTTCACTCATACGCATCATTAAACCGTCTTTGGTTATGCCTGCATTATTGACCAAAATGTCAATATGACCGAAATCCTTATGAATTTCATCCACCACTTTGTGGGTGTCATCAAAACTGGCCGCATTGGATGCGTAGCCTTTACATTTTACGCCAAGGGCAGTGATTTCGGCCTCTGTGGCCTTGCCGATCTCATCAATGTTCAGATCAGTAAACGCGATGTCTGCACCAGCTTTGGCAAATTCAACGGCAATCGCTTTTCCGATTCCGCGAGCAGCTCCTGTAACCAGGGCAACTTTTCCTTCAAGTAGTTTCATATTGATAATTTCACTAAAAGTTTTAAATTTCACGTCCCAAAGGTACGTAAAATAATTTGGTTTTGTTATCTTTGAGCCACAAAACAGAACTTACAACTTTTTAAAAACATACTATGAAAAGAGATTCTCAGATTTTTGATCTTATTACAGAGGAGCGCACCCGCCAAATGCATGGCATTGAGCTAATTGCCTCTGAAAATTTCGTCAGCGATCAGGTGATGGAAGCGATGGGCTCCGTGCTGACCAACAAATATGCCGAAGGCTATCCCGCTGCCCGCTACTATGGTGGCTGCGAGGTGGTAGATAAGGTAGAGCGGTTGGCTATTGAGCGTATTTGTGAGCTTTACGGTGCTGAATATGCCAATGTGCAGCCGCACTCCGGTGCACAGGCCAACATGGCTGTCTTCTTTGCGCTGATGCAACCCGGAGACACCTTCATGGGGCTCGATCTTTCGCACGGTGGTCACCTTTCTCATGGTTCGCCGGTGAATATGTCTGGTAAATTCTTCAAGGCAGTTGGCTACCAGTTGAATGAAGCTACCGGCACGGTTGATTATGATGATATGGAGCGTAAGGCGCTGGAGTGTCATCCAAAAGTGATTATCGGTGGTGCTTCGGCTTACTCGCGTGAGTGGGATTACAAGCGTATGCGTGCCATTGCAGACAAGGTAAATGCGCTCTTGATGATCGACATGGCACATACAGCAGGTCTTATTGCGGCTGGTCTGTTAGAGAATCCTGTGAAATATGCGCACATCGTAACCTCTACTACCCACAAAACTTTGCGTGGCCCTCGTGGCGGTGTGATCTTGATGGGTACCGATTTTGACAATCCGTGGGGTCTGACCACACCGAAAGGGGTGATCAAGAAGATGTCGCAGATTCTCAATTCTGCTGTTTTCCCCGGCATCCAAGGTGGCCCGCTGGAGCACGTCATTGCTGCCAAGGCGGTTGCTTTTGGTGAGGCTCTTGATCCGAGCTACAAGGTTTACCAAGCTCAGGTGCAGAAGAATGCCAAGGTAATGGCTGATGCTTTTGTGAAACGTGGTTACAAGATCGTCTCCGGTGGTACAGATAACCACTTGATGTTGGTTGATTTACGCACCAAATTCCCTGATCTGACGGGTAAGTTGGCTGAAAAATGCTTGGTTGCAGCTGCCATCACGACCAATAAGAATATGGTTCCTTTTGATAGCCGCTCTCCCTTCCAAACTTCGGGATTGCGTTTCGGCACACCTGCCATCACCACCCGTGGCGTGAAAGAGGATCAGATGGACTACATCGTTTCGCTCATTGACCGCGTATTGTCTGATCCGGAGAACGAAGCAAATATTGCCGCTGTTCGTAAGGATGTCAATGCACTCATGGCGAACTACCCGTTGTTTGCCTGGTAGGAGTGAAGGAACTCATTGAATTTTTCACGGCGCTCAGTCTCCACAACGAGAAGAGCTGGTTTGATGCCCATCGGGCAGAATACAACCGCGTGCGAAGTTCATTTCAAACCTTTGTCGAGGGGTTGATAGACGGTATATCGTCTTTCGACCCCTCGATTAATGGGTTGAAGGTCAGTGACTGCACCTTCCGCATCAACCGTGATCTTCGCTTCAGTGCTGACAAATCTCCCTATAAAACCCATACGGGGGCTTACATAGCGCCCCACGGTAAAAAGGCCGATTATGCCGGTTACTATTTTCATATTGAACCCACAGCTGAGGGTACAATGTGGCGCAGTCAGCTCTCGGCGGGTCTTTATATGCCGGATTCGATCCTTTTGCATAGTGTGCGGGATGAAATATTCGATAATGGCACAGAAGTTATGCAGGCTATTGGGGAGGCTGAAGGCTTCGTTTTAAATGATGAGAATGTTCTCAAACGAACCCCCAAAGGTTATCCTCCTGAGAGCGAGTTTGACGGGTTGTTGAGACATAAAGATTTTTTTCTACAACGTTCTATCTCTACCGATTTTCTTCTTGATCCTCAGTTATTGGAACATACGATCAGTGAATTTCGCAAGACCAAACACTTTATTGATCTGCTGAATCGTGCGGTTCAATATGCTCACGAAGAGATGATGTAAACTATGGAACTGTTTTCCTTGTGGAGTTGCTCCTTTCACCCCTTGTCCGGCTACTTTTTGCTCCATAGGGGTAGCTATATAATTTCAATGTAGCCGAAAACAGAAACAAAAACAGCTTCTAAAATAATTTTGTTAACAAATCAAATCAGCGTCTATGAAAAAAGCACTTTTGTTATTTATTTTTGCGCTCTCGTCCATCACCATCAGCGCACAAACCATTGAGAAATCGACCCATCTTTTTGCGGTACATGGAGCAGATTCTCTCTATTTGGATCGTTATACGACATCGACCGATGCGCAGACGTTGCGCCCTTGTATGCTCTTTGTCTTTGGTGGTGGCTTTGTGAGCGGAACACGTGATGCGAAGCAATATCTGCCCTATTTTAACTATATCGCTCAGCAAGGCTATGATGTGGTCTCCTTGGATTATCGCTTGGGACTGAAAAATATTTCGACCGCTGAGCTCTCTTCGCCAGAACAATTAGTGGGTAAGTTGCTCGCTACTTTGCATATGGCAACCGAAGACCTCTATACTGCAACGGCTTTTGTCCTTGCCCACGCCACACAGTGGGGGATTGACCCCTCTCAGATGGTGACCTGTGGTTCGAGTGCTGGTGCAATTACTGTCTTGGAGGGTGAGTACGGCATCTGTAATCAGGCTGCGCTGGCACAGCAGATCTTGCCGAAAGGTTTCAACTATGCCGGTGTGATCTCGTTTGCTGGTGCGATTTTCCAAATCGGGCAAGAGTTGGTGTGGAATACCAATCCAGCTCCGATTCTGTTTTTCCATGGAGATGCGGATTCCAATGTCCCCTATGATGTGGTTGCAGAGGGTGGCGCAGGATTTTTTGGCTCACAGGCCATCGTGCGGCAGTTGGCGGCCAAGAAAAGCCCTTACTACTTCTATTCGGTAGAAAATGCAGCCCATGAAATAGCCACACAACCGATGAATGAGAATCGTTTTGAGATAGATGCCTTCCTTGAAAAGCTGGTGCGACAACACCGTCCGCTGATGATCCAAACAACAGTTCAGGAGATCGGCAAGCCTACCAAGCAAAAAACATTCGGCTTGGCTGATTATATCCAATCAAACTTCATGAATTAATAAATTTAGGACAGCTACTAACTTGCTTTAAATAGAAAAACAGCCATTACGAAGTTCGTTAATGGCTGTTTCTTTATTGGACAGTTTGTCAGTGTGTTACGACTGTGCGAAATATTTGTAAAAAAGCGGAATGGTCTCAATGCCCTTATGAAATTGCTCCAACCCGAAACTCTCGTTGGGGGAGTGGATGGCATCCTCGGCTAAGCCGAAGCCAATGAGCAAGGATTTAATGCCCAAAATGCGCTCGAAACCGCTGATAACAGGAATTGACCCACCTGAATAGAAGGGTAGTGGACACTTGCCAAAACTCTCGGTGATGGCCTTCTCCGCCGCCTTGTAAGCGGGCATATCCATCGGAGCGACATAGGGCATTCCTCCGTGCAATGCACGCACTTTTACGGTAACACTCTTTGGCGCAATGGCTTTGAAGTGTTTTTCAAAGAGCTTGCTGATGGTCTCATTATTTTGATTTGGAACCAGACGCATAGAAATTTTAGCCGAAGCAACTGATGGGATAATTGTCTTCGTGCCCTCTGTGATATGACCGCCCCAAATGCCGTTCACATCTAACGAAGGACGAACACCTGTCCGCTCCATGGTTGTGAATCCCTCCTCTCCTGAGACCGCTCCGATCGCCAAGGCTTTTTGATAGTTGGTCAGATCAAATGGAGCTTCGTTGAAAGCCTTGCGCTCAGCAGGGGTGAGTACCCGCACATCATCGTAGAATCCGGGAATGGTTATCCGTCCTTGGTCATCAACAAGAGAGGCTACCATGCGGGTCAACACGTTGGCTGGATTGGCTACCGCACCACCAAAAAGACCGGAGTGAAGGTCTTTATTCGGGCCGGTAACTTCAACCTCCATATACGCCAATCCGCGCAAGCCACAGGTGATAGAGGGGGTATCTAAAGCGATTAAAGAGGTGTCGGAGACCAAAATAATATCGGCCTGAAGCATCTCCTTGTTATCGGTACAGAATTGATAAAGATGTTCTGAACCGATCTCCTCCTCGCCCTCAAGGAGAAATTTTACATTACAAGGCAGGCTCTCTGTTGCACACATCGCCTCAAAAGCTTTGGCGTGCATAAAGAGTTGACCCTTATCGTCATCAGCACCACGAGCCCAAATACGCCCATCTTTTATAATTGGCTCAAAAGGCTCGCTGTGCCACTCGGCAAGCGGCTCAACAGGCATTACATCGTAATGGCCATAGACCAAGACAGTCTTTGCCTTGGGGTCGATAATTTTTTCAGCAAAAACCACCGGATTGCCATCGGTGGGCATCACTTCGGCATGGTCAGCACCAGCTTTGACAAGGGAGGCTGCCAGCCATTCGGCACAGCGTACCATGTCGGGTTTGTGACTCGCTTGGGCGCTGATGGAGGGAATGCGAATCAGATCGAAGAGCTCCTCTAAGAAGCGCTCTTTGTGGGTATCTACATATTTTTTTACGGCATCCATCTTAATTCTCTTTTTGAAGGGTGTATTTGTCGGCCAACGCTCCGGTGATCACTTGTTTGTTTTGATCTAACATCGAGAGGCTATTTTCAGCAACCTTATAATAGTGAGGTTCTTCATTGAGAGCCTGAAGCGCAAGCGTATCGGCATCAAGGCGGAATCGTCCTTGCTCTACAAAGCTATCCCGCTCGATGTAATAAGACTTCAACAGATAGGTGCCATCTGGGTGAAGGTCGAGTTGTAATTTGATTCCCGGACAATCGGCAGCCGGAATTGTGCCGGTGTAGCGGCCAAGGTAATCCAGTGAAGTTTCAGCGGTATGGGTATCCGGAACTTCTGTCGTTACCGGTTTTTGCCGGTTTCCACCGCACCCAAATAACAAGGTTGCGGCGGCTAAAATCATTACTTTTTTCATCTCTTATTTTTTAGAATTTGATTGTTTTTTAGGTGTTGATATCTCTTCGATTTCGTGGATAAAACGTTGAGCCAAAGCATCGGCTTCTGCCATAGATTTAGCCTCGGTATAGACCCGTATAATGGGCTCGGTATTCGATTTGCGCAGATGAACCCAGTTCTCTGCAAAATCAATTTTGATACCATCTATATCATTCAGATGTTCATGTGCATAACGAGCTTTCATCTCCAGTAATACTTGATCCGGATTAATGGCCGGAGTGAGCTGAATTTTGTTCTTTGAAGCGAAGTAGGCGGGGTAAGTTTTTCGCAGGGCAGTCATCGTCTTATTTTGCTGAGCAAAGAAGGTCAAAAATAGGGCCACGCCAACCAGCGCATCACGACCATAATGAAGCTCCGGATAGATCACTCCGCCGTTCCCCTCGCCACCGATAATGGCACCCACCTCTTTCATCTTGGCCACCACATTGACCTCACCGACCGCGGAGGCAAAATAGCTTCCTCCGTGACGCTCTGTTACATCCCGCAATGCCCGTGATGAGCTGAGATTAGAGACGGTATTGCCTACTTTGTGAGACAAAATATAATCCGCAACAGCCACCAAAGTGTACTCTTCGACGAACATAGAACCGTCTTCGCTGACAAAAGCCAGTCGATCGACATCTGGATCAACAACAATACCCAAGTCAGCCTTTTCGCGGAGGATCACTTGTGAAATTTCGGTCAGATTTTCCGGAATGGGTTCGGGATTATGGGCGAAGTCGCCGGTTGGGGCGCAATTAAGTTCCACCACCTGACAACCCAACTCGCGCAACAGGCGAGGAATGACAACCCCACCAACGGAATTGACGGCATCAACTACCACCTTGAAATGGCGCTTTTGGACAGCGGCAACATCAACCAGTGGCAACGCTAAGACCTGTCGAATATGCTCCTCGTTGAAGGGTTCGCGCGAAAGCACATGGCCGATATGATCAATGTCGGGGAAGGCAAAGTCCTCCTCTTCAGCAAGAGCCAAGACGCGTTTACCCTCGGCATCGTTTAAAAATTCACCTTTGGCATTGAGTAGCTTCAGTGCATTCCATTGCTTGGGATTGTGCGAGGCGGTGATGATGATGCCGCCATCTGCATGGTTACAGATCACCGCCAGCTCTGTCCCGGGGGTGGTGCAGAGGCCAACATTGATCACCTCAGCGCCGCAACCTAAAAGCGTTCCTTCGATGAGGTTGTTGACCATTTCGCCCGAAATGCGGGCATCGCGACCCACCACAATGGTGAGTTTTTTATCCGGATGGGTGCTGCCGATAAAGCGGACGTAGGCCGTAGTAAATCGGACAACATCAATGGGTGTGAGGTTGTCCCCAGCCACTCCGCCGATTGTACCGCGGATGCCAGATATAGATTTAATCAGTGTCATGATACTATGTGTTTGTTATGATACATTATATTTAAGGAAAAACGGGGCATTTTCTTTGTTATTCGATGTAAATATATTACTTTTATGCCAATTATGAAAATTAACAACGAAACATTATGAGAACAATACCCTCTTCCGAATTGATTATCAATGATGATGGATCTATTTTTCATCTTCATTTAAAGCCAGAGCAATTAGCTGATATCGTCATTATGGTCGGTGATCCCGGTCGTGTGGCACTTATTGCCTCCTACTTTGACACCAAAGAATGCGAGGTTTCCAATCGCGAATTTAATACCGTCACCGGCACCTACAAAGGTAAGCGCATGACGGTTCTTTCCACAGGTATCGGCATCGGCAACATTGATATTTCAGTGACAGAGTTGGATGCCTTGGCCAATATTGATTTTGCTACCCGTCAGGAAAAAGCTGTCAAGAAACAACTTACTTTGGTTCGACTGGGTACGTCTGGCGCGATTCAGCCCGATATCAAAGTCGGTCAGGTTGTTTTTTCTCGTACCTCGGTGGGTTTTGACGGCTTGCTCAACTACTACAAAGGACGTAATGACGTCTGTGACCTACCTATCGAACAGGCTTTCATGAAACATACCGGCTGGAGCGAACTGCTTCCAAAGCCCTATTTCATTGATGCTGATGCTTCGCTTTTCGAACTCTTTAAGGATGTAACCATGGAGGGCATCACCATAGCGGCTCCGGGTTTCTATGCACCACAAGGGCGTTGGGTGCGCTTAGAACCAGCTGACATCCATTTGAACGAGAAGGTTGAATCTTTCTCCTATAACGGTCGGCGAATTACCAATTTTGAGATGGAGGGCTCGGCTTTGGCGGGTTTGGCGGCACTCATGGGACATAAAGCTGCAACGATGTGTACCATCATCGCGCAACGTATTGCTCTGGATGCTTGTACAGACTACAAACCTTTTGTCAAAAAGATGGTCGTCTCTGCGCTTGATAAGTTGGCAACTTTGTAAAATAACAATACGAAAACAATAACCTATATGAAATTTTCTGTCTCAAGTTCCGCTTTACTCTCTTTGTTGGCAACAACAGGCAAAGTAATTAGCAATAAAAACACACTCCCTATTCTCGACTATTTCTTGATAGAATTATCGGGGAATAAGTTGACCGTTACCACTTCCGATTTGGAAACGACCTTGATCGGTTCAATCACCGTTGATAATGTCGAAGCGGAGGGCACGATTGCAGCACCTGGTCGGCAGATGCTCGACTCGCTGAAAGAATTTCCCGAAATGCCATTGACCATTGATGTGAATGATCAAAATTGGGAGATCACCATCCATTGGAAGAGTGGTAAACTATCTATTCCCGGAGCGAGTGCCGTAAGCTATCCCGTTGTACCTTCGTTGAGCCCAGAGAAGAAGGAGTTCAAACTGGAGGTGGATACATTGGTCAATGGAATCAACAAAACAATCTTTGCCACCGCTGACGATGAACTGCGTCCGGTTATGAATGGCGTGTACATCAACATGGAACCTCATGCGGTGACCTTTGTGGCCACAGATGCCCATAAGCTGGTAAAATATGCTTCAGAAACCGATGTGGATCTCACCGCTTCGTTTATCCTTCCTAAGAAGCCCGCCAATTTACTCAAGTCGGTTCTGCTGAAGGAGGAAGAGGCCATCCAAGTCGGTCTCGATCCGAAGAATGTGATGTTTACGCTCAAAAATCATACGTTGATTTGCCGTTTGGTGGAGGGTAACTATCCAAATTACAATGCTGTGATTCCCGCCAACAATCCCAATAAAGTGCTGGCTGATCGAATCGAGTTAGTGAATGGCATCAAGCGCGTGGCTGTATGTTCGAATCCGACCACCAACCTGATCCGGATGGATATAAGTAGCAACAAAATCACCTTAACCGCTCAAGACATTGATTTTTCGCTCTCCGCAAATGAGACCATCTCTTGCAGCTATGAAGGGGACAACATTACCATTGGCTTCAAATCTACATTTATGGTCGAAATTCTCTCCAATATGGAGACGCCAACTGTGTTGATTGAGTTGGCAGATTCTACACGTGCAGGTGTTTTCAAACCGGTCTATGACGATAAACAAACGAGCGCAACCTTGATGCTGTTGATGCCAATGATGATTAACGCTTAATACAGGATGAAACTCAAACTCACGCGTCCAATCGTTTTCTTCGACTTGGAGACGACCGGTGTGGATACCTCTAAAGACCGTATTGTTGAGATCTCATTGGCCAAAATCATGCCCGATGGGGAGGAGATCACCAAAACCCGTCGCATTAATCCGGAGATGCCTATCCCTGCGGAAGCAACGGCTATTCATGGCATTACCAACGAAGATGTCAAAGAGTGTCCTACCTTTCAACAGGTCGCTCGTTCTTTGGCGCAATTTATTGAGGGGTGCGACTTTGGAGGCTTTAATTCCAATCGTTTCGATGTGCCGGTGCTGGTTGAGGAGTTCTTACGGGTTGGCGTGAACGTTGATTTTAGCCACTGTCGTTTTGTGGATGTGCAGAATATTTTTCACAAAATGGAGCAGCGAACTTTGGTGGCGGCATACCAATTCTATTGTGCCAAAGACCTCACGGCGGCGCACTCTGCTGAGGCTGATGCCCGAGCAACCTATGAGGTGCTGATGGCGCAATTAGATCGCTATTCGGAGCTGACAAATGATATTGATGCTTTGGCGGAGTTCTCTACCCGAGGTGCAACTGCCGACTTTGCAGGACGTATTCTTTATAACGAAAAAAAGGAGGAGATCTTCGGCTTCGGTAAATACAAGGGACGTCTTGTGACCGAAATATTTCGTACAGATCCCAGCTATTATTCTTGGATGATGAACGGAGATTTCCCGCTCTATACAAAAAAGGTGATCACGGAGATTCGTTGCCGCGCACTGAATAAATAATAAACTTATGAGGAAATTCATCCTGATCGTAGCACTCCTTGTTTGCTTTGTCCCTGAGATGATTCAAGCCGTGGGGGAGACTAAATCGCAAAACATCGTCTACATCAATGGTGCAAAATATTACCTCCATACAATTCGTCAAGGGGAGACTGTTTATGGGCTTTCAAAGATTTATGGTGTGAGTGAAGCGGCGATTTTGCAACATAATTCATCAGCTGCTGAAGGACTGAAGGTTGATTCCACCCTTAAAATTCCTTGCGAGGCGACTGTAAAAACAGCGCCTGAATCGGAAAATAAACTCCGCAAGACCTTTGAAATACATGAAGTTGTAGCAGGAGAAACACTCTATTCTATCTCTCGACGTTATGAGATTTCTGTGGCCACGATTCGCGAGGATAATGTGAATCTTGACCCAATCAATTTGTCCATCGGAGAGCGTGTTCTGATTCGCAAAAAGGCGATTGGAAAGAGCGATGAAACACAAACAAAGGCCGAATGGAATAGCTACAAAGATCATTTAAATAGCGTGGCTGAAAGTGGTGTCACTTACCATATTGTGCAACCCAAGGAGACCATCTATGCCCTCTCTCGTCAATATGGCATGACCGAGGCTGAGCTGCTGGAAATGAACCCTCTGACAGGGGGTTTGCGCGCGGGGACGATCATCAAAATACGGGATCATAAAACACCGATTATGGAGGCTCAACTCACTGCTCCAACCATGGAGGTGATTCCAATTCAAGAGCCTGTGCCAGTGCCAAAAATACAATTCCGCACCTTAGCTCCCTCGCAAACTTTGCGGGTGGCGCTTCTGCTTCCGCTTTCGTCAGATACCATTGCTCGCAATAGCTTTATTGAATTTTACCAAGGCTTTTTGTTGGGGCTGGAGGATGTGAAACATCGTGGCATTTCTGTCCGCGTCAACCTATTCAACACCGGCCGTCAAATGGAAAAAGTCGAACAGATCGTCCATCAGGAGGCTTTCCGTAGCGCGCAACTCATTGTGGGCCCTGTTTATGAGGAGATGTTAAAGCCGGTACTGGACTATGCAGAAGAGGCTGAGATACCTGTCGTTTCACCTTTGGCCAACCTCACGGAGACAAATAGTGAAGTCCTTTTTCAGATGGCTCCGCAGGCAGATCGTAAATATGATAAAATCAAGGAACTCTTCAATGACGGCAGCCACATCACCCTCATTCGCTCTACCAGTGTGGACGCGGAGTGGGAAAAAGAGATCTTGGCACTATTAGCCGATAAAGAGTACACCACTTATAACTATACGGGCGTTGATGATTTGACAACGCTATTGCGTCAAAATGAGAGCAATTTATTCATTGTATTGGCCGATAGGGAGGGTTCGGTGGATCGAGTTTTAGTCTCTTTAGCTTCAACTTTCACCAACCTCACCGATCGAGGAGTGGTGGTTCCTCCATTTACCGTCTTAGGAAATGCCCGCTGGAATCACTTCAATAGTCTCGATCGTACCACATTTTTTAAAGATCAGGTGGTGTTAATCTCTACCTACCACGCTAAACGAGATGCGGATGTGATTCGGCACTTTGATAGCCGATATATCAGGGCCTTTGGGGAGATACCTTCGCTTTACAGCTATCGAGGCTTTGATGCGGCGGTGATCTTCTGTCCGGGGATGTACTCCGACATGGCGCATGACATGGCAGGTAAATGCTATACGCCATTGCAAACGACCTACTCCTTCGACCAAAATCCGGGCAATCTCACCCATATCAATCAAGAGTGGGTGCGCGTGAATTACAACAACGACTTCACTATCACCCTCGATTAATAGTTGCTCACTATGGCTAATATTTCAAATGACATTCCTGAAAAAACGATCGAGCGACTGAGTGAATATCGCCGCACGCTCTTGGCAAGTCATAAACAAGGAATCACCCATATATTCTCTCATGTTTTAGCTGGCATTCACGGGATTACCGCTGTTCAGGTGCGACGTGATTTAATGTTGATCGGCTTCTCCAGCGATACAAAAAAAGGTTATGATGTCAAGGTGTTGATCGATTTTATCAGCAACATCCTCGATAGCTCGACCGCCATGCACGTAGCTGTCATAGGCATGGGGCACTTGGGGCAGGCCATCACCAAATATTTCAATGGCAAAGGGCTGAAATTGCGCATTATAACAGCTTTTGATATTGACCCAAAGAAGGTTGGAACGACCATTGATGATATTCCGTGTTACCACATGGATGATTTCGAAGCCGTGGTCGAAGAGAGAGATATTAGCATCGTCATTGTCTCATCTCCGACAAAAGTAGCCCCGCAACTTGTGATCCCAATCATCAATGCAGGGATCAAAGGGGTGCTTAATTTCACCTCTACACCGTTGAATTTTCCGCAGGGGATCGTTGTGGAAAATTATGATATTACGACACTACTTGAAAAAGTAGCCTATTTTGTGAAAGAAAACGAGGAGGGGAACGGAAACTGATGCGTGTCTTCTATGGATTAGATCATCTGCCCTCGTTTCGTTGGGCGGTAGCGACAGTCGGATCTTACGATGGGATTCATTGTGGGCATCGCTATTTGTTGCAACGTGTGATGGCAGAGGCAACTCGTTTAGGGGGTGAAAGTATCGTTTTTACCTTCGATCCGCATCCCCGCATAACATTGGGTAAAGATCAGGGGCTAAGGTTGTTGACCTCTTTAGATGAAAAGATCTATCTGCTCGATAAAATGGGCATTGATAATCTTGTAGTCATCCCCTTTGACAGGGCTTTTAGCTGTACTTCATCTTTCGATTTCCTTCGTTTATTGGTGGAAAAGGCTCATGTTCAAACCCTTATTGTTGGTTATGATCACCGCTTTGGGCGGAACAAGGAGGGCGGATGCGAGACCTTAGAGCAGGCACGCACTCTTTTCCACCTGCATATTGTTGAGATCAACGAACAAGAGGTAGAGCGCGAGCATGTAAGTTCTACCGTTGCTCGTAAATTGATAGAAAAAGGTGACATGGCGCATGCGGCCAAAATCCTTGGGCATCCCTATCTGATCATTGGGCAGGTCGATTCAAACGGAACGGTAACACTCACTGAACCATTGAAATTACTGCCTCAATCGGGAGCTTATGCAGTTTCTGCCAATGGATGCGCGGCTCAATTAATCGTTGACGGTCGATCGCTTCGTTTGATCGCAACATCCGTTTCGGCTGGAGAGATAAATCTTACTTTTTAAATATGCTTACACACGACATGAAAATTAGGGTCTGGTACAAAGAGACCGACCAAATGGCTATTGTTCACCACTCCAACTACATCTGCTATTATGAGGCCGCTCGCTCATCATTCATGCGTTCGCTGGGGGTCTCCTATGCCGAGATGGAGAAGCGAGGAATCATGATGCCTATTCTTGAGGTGCAGTCTAAATATCTTTGGCCTGCCTACTTTGAGGAGGAGTTGACGGTGCGTATTACTGTGACAGAGTTGCCGATGGCGCGCATAACTTTCACCTACGAAATTTTTAATGAAGCGCAGAAGTTGATCAATACAGGCATGACCTCATTGGGCTTCCTTCATCAAGATACCCGCCGCCCTTGTCGTGCACCGGAGTGGTTCGTGGGGCTACTAAAAGAGAATTGGAAATAACACATAAAGAGCGGCCTAAAAGCCGCTCTTTATGTGTTATAAAATCTTTGGACTACTTATCAATCAACGAAATACTACGCTGAATGAACTCGCTTAAATTCTTCCCTTTGAGCATGCCATTGGTTAACAAAGCTAAATCAATGATTTGACGAATCAAGCCATTGCTACGGCCAATTTCTTTCAACCGTTCGTTGCGCTCATCGCGTAAAGTGACAACCTTTTTAGAAAGTTCTTCGCGGGTGGACTTCTCCTCTGGCGTAAATTCCTCCTCTTTTTTGCTCTTCACGACCTCCTCAAAACGACCCTCTTCAGCTCGGGCGGCATCAATTTTTTTGGTGATACTTTTCAGCTTATCACCATACTCCTTCTCCACAGCGCCAAGAATATCCAGCACGATGGGGTGGTTGCCATTGACCGCAATGGTGAAATTGTCGGGCATCTGACCGTAGAATTGCGTCATACCGCCACCCATGGCCGACATCTCTTTCATGCGGCGCATAAATTCATTTTGGGTGATTACCACCGGTGCCTCATCAGCCGACATGCCCTCAAAGGAGATGTTGTAGTGTATTTTTTCATCCTGAGGCATTTGGCTCTCGAAAACAGGACGTAAAATATCTTGCTGTCCCTCTGTTAGTGACAATTTTGGAGTATCTTTCTTTTGGATCAGTTTTTCGATCACATCACTATCTACACGGACAAAACGGGTCTCCGTATGTTTCGATTCATACCAATTAATATAGTGATTATCAAGCTGTCCATCCATGATGAGCACATCGTAACCCTTGGCTTTTGCTGTCTCTAAAAAAGTATGTTTGGCGATCGGATCATCCACATAGAGGAAGATCAGGTTGTTATTTTTATCCGTCTGATTTTCTTTCACACTCTCGGTATATTCTTTGGTTGTGAAGTACTTACCAGCAATATTCTTCCAAAGCATGAACTCAGCTGCTTTCTCCGCAAATTTCTCATCAGTGATAATTCCATACTGAATAAAAATTTTCAGATCATCCCATTTCGCCTCGTAATCGGGACGCATGGTGTTGAAAAGCTCTTGGAGACGCTCGGCCACCTTGCGGGTAATGTAACTGGAAATTTTCTTCACATTGGAGTCACTCTGCAAGTAGCTACGAGAAACATTCAGCGGAATATCCGGTGAGTCAATGACCCCGTGTAGCAAGGTAAGGTATTCTGGAACAATACCTTCCACTTGATCAGTTACATAAACTTGATTGCTATATAGTTGGATCTTATTTTTTTGAATTTCGAAATTATTTCTAATTTTCGGGAAATACAGAATACCTGTCAAGTGGAAAGGGTAATCAATATTGAGGTGAATATAGAATAACGGATCGTCACCTGAGGGATAAAGTTCATGATAAAAGACCTTATATTGATCCTCGGTAATATCGGCCGGTTTGCGCGTCCACAGCGGGTCTATGTCGTTGATTACATTATCCTTATCAGTGTCTACATATTTACCATCTTTCCACTCTTTCACCTTTCCGAATACGATTGGTGTAGGCAGGAAACGGCAATATTTCTTCAGCAAACCTTCAATGCGAGCCTCCTCGGCATACTCCATGCTCTCCTCAGAAAGATGCAGAATGATGGTTGTGCCACGATCACGTGCTTCATCGGTCTCCTCCATTTCAAACTCCGGTGAGCCGGTGCAGCTCCAATGTACGGTTTTTGTCTGATCTTTGTATGATTTAGAGAAGATTTCGACCTTGTCGGCAACCATGAAAGAGGAGTAAAATCCCAATCCGAAGTGCCCGATAATGGCTTGATTTTTATATTTCTCCATAAATTCTTCAGCACCCGAAAAGGCAATTTGGTTGATGTATTTATCCAACTCATCTGCCGTCATACCCACACCACGATCGGTTACCGTAAGTGTTTTCTGCTCTTTATCCACCCCAACGTGGATGTTTAGATCACCCAACTCACCCTTCATCTCTCCGATGGAAGAGAGCGTCCGGAGCTTTTGCGTGGCATCCATGGCATTGGAAATCAACTCACGCAAGAAAATCTCGTGCTCCGAGTACAAGAACTTTTTGATAACAGGGAATATGTTCTCCGTAGTAACCCCGATTTTTCCATTTTTCATAGTACTATTTTTTTTAAGTTTAATCGCTGTGTTCTATTCAATCAAACTATGTGCCACCTCACTTTGGCTGACAGAATGTCAGTTGACAACTGCCAAAAAAGGAGGGGAGCAAGCTATACCTACTCCCCATTCCCTCATTTTTTGTTTTTCGACTAAAGTAGACGTGTCAATTTTTCGACCAAGGCAGCTTTGGAACAAGCGCCGACTTGCTTGTCTACCAACTCGCCCTTCTTCAGGAAGATGATGGTTGGGATGTTGCGGATCATGTAGCGGGCAGCTACTTCATCGCTTGCCTCTACATCACACTTGCAGATCAAAGCTTTGTCGCCATATTCTGCAAATACCTCGTCCACAATAGGACTCATTTGACGGCAGGGGCCACACCATTCTGCCCAAAAATCGATCATCACAACCTTATCTGTGGCGATGGTTGCTTCAAAGTTCTCGTTGTTGATTGCTAATGCCATAATGTTTTTTGTTAAATTAAAATTGATTTTATGCGATTGTATATTGAATGTCATTATTGTCAAAATAAGCCAAGAAATCAGAGGTCACATTGACCTTGTAACTCTTGGAATACATATTTATCCGCACCTGTGTCTCGGGGTCATAGACGTTCAGACGGAAGGTCGTATTGCCTTTTGCTCCCTGAATGCGACTGGTCAACCCCTGAATCAGTGCATCGGTAATGGTTGTGACCGGCAGCTGAATAGAGAGGTATTTTATATTGTCCATCATCTCTGATAATTGAGTGATGGATAGTACTTTAAATTCAAGCTCTTTCTCTTTATATGGTCGTTCCTGAACTTTACCTCGTATGAAAAGGAAGTAGTCAGGGAAGAGGTATTTTCTAAAATTCTCATAATCCTTGCCAAAGAGCGTAAAATCGTGCGTACCATTATAATCCTCCATGACGAATTTACCAAAAGGTTTATTGGTTTGGGTTATCAAATTTTGGACGCTAACCACCATGCCCGCAATGCCGATTTCCTTACCACGGAGAGCTTCTAAATTGTCTAAATCAGAGAGTTGGATGCGACACATATGGCGGATGATCACATCGTAAGCATCTAAGGGATGTGCTGAGAGGTAGAGCCCAATCATCTCGCGCTCTTTATTGAGCGTCTCTAATTGCGTCCAATCGGCACATGAGGGAACTGTGGGTCGTTGAATGTCGGCAATGTTGGAATCCCCTCCAAAAAGACTCTGCTGGGCATTCTCTTTCTCACTCTGAGAACGTTGGCCATAACGATTCAGCGCTTCAAGGAAGGTGATCCCTGAGTTGTCTCGCTGATCGCAGCCAAAGAATTTGCTTCGATGGAAGCCGGAAATAGCATCAAACCCTCCGGCATAAGCTATATTTTCTATACATTTTTTATTGACAGCCATAAAATTTACGCGCTCCATGAAGTCGTAGATGTCTTTGAAGCGACCGTTCTTTTTGCGCTCCGCGGCAATGCTATCTACCGCAGCACCTCCCACACCTTTGATGGCGGCCAAGCCAAATCGGACATCACCGGCTTTGTTGGAAGAGAAATTGTTACCCGATTCATTCACATCTGGGCCGAGTACATTGATCCCCATACGCTTGCATTCATTCATATAGAGCGTAATCTGCTTGATGTCGGTTAAGTTGCGACTAAGCAGAGCGGCCATGAATTCAGAAGGGTAGTGTGCCTTGAGGTAGCCGGTTTGATAGGCGATGAAGGCGTAACAAGTCGAATGGGATTTATTGAAAGCGTAGGAGGCAAAAGACTCCCAATCGCCCCAAATCTTCTCACAGATCTTCTCGTCATGTCCTTTTTCGCGGCAGCCGGCGATGAATTTAGGCTTCATTTTATCCAGCACTTCCCGCTTTTTCTTGCCCATCGCCTTGCGCAATGTATCGGCCTCACCACCAGTGAATCCAGCTAATTTCTGAGATAAAAGCATCACCTGTTCCTGATAAACTGTAATGCCGTAAGTATCATTTAGATACTCCTCCATATCGGCAATTTCGTAGGTCACTGGTTCCAAACCGTGCTTGCGGGCAATAAATTGAGGGATATACTCCATGGGGCCCGGGCGGTAGAGGGCATTCATAGCGATCAAATCCTCAAATCGGTTGGGCTTCAAATTACGCAGGTGCTTTTTCATCCCGGGGGACTCAAACTGGAATAGTCCCGTTGTCTCTCCGCGGCTAAAAAGCGCATAGGTCGGCTCGTCATCGAGAGGGATGGTGTCAATATCTATTTGAATACCATGGACATTTTCAATGTTGGTGAGGGCATCTTTGATGATGGAAAGGGTGCGCAGACCCAAGAAGTCCATCTTGATCAGACCGATGCTCTCAACCTCTTTGCCTTCAAATTCCACCACATTTAGATCGGCATCTTTCGCCACGGCCATGGGGGCAAAATTTTCCAAATCATCCTGTCCGATGATCACACCGCAGGCATGAACCCCCGTTTGACGAATGGAACCCTCAAGCTTTTCAGCATATTTCAATGTGTTGCGAATCAGTTGATTATCTGAATTTCGCTCCGCGGCCAATTCGGGAGATTCTTTATAAACAAAATCAAAGGGGGTCTCTCCGGCTTTTTTATCAGGAGAGATACGATCAGGTACTAATTTTGCCAAACGATCACTCTCTTTTAAAGTGAGCTTTTGCACGCGCGCTACATCACGAATGGCCATTTTGGGTGCCATCGTGCCAAACGTAACAATTTGCGCCACACGCTTTTGGCCATATTTTTGTACACAATATTTAAGTACTTCGGCACGTCCATCCTCATCGAAATCCACATCGACATCAGGAAGTGAAATACGTTCCGGATTCAGGAATCGCTCAAAAAGTAGATTGTATTTAAGTGGATCTATATTGGTAATCTTTAGGCAGTAAGCGACAACAGAGCCGGCCGCCGAACCTCGACCCGGACCGACCGAAACGCCCATTTCTCTCGCGGCGCGGATATAATCCCAAACGATAAGAAAATAGCCCGGAAAGCCCATCCACTCAATCGTCTTCATCTCGTATTGAATACGCTCTTCAATGGCCGGTGCAATCACCTCACCATAGCGCAGATGAGCACCTTTATAGGTTAAATCTTTTAGGTAGCAATACTGCTTGGCCACCATCAACTTATTGTCAAGATCTTTATCATCGTGCACAAGGGCATCTAACGCCTCCACACTATTGCAGGCACTAATTTTGCTCAGAAGCTCCTGATCCTCAATCTTCTTGACAAAGGACGCGCGTAACTCCTCTAAAGGCAGGGGAAACTCTACCGGAGGAGCAAAATTGGGCATCAGTGGGTCGTGCGTCAACTTATACTCTTCGATCTTGGCGGCAATTTCAAGTGTGGTCGCTAAAGCCTCCGGATGGGTGGGAAAAAGCGCAACCATCTCGTCAGGGGATTTTAGGTACTCCTGAAAGGTATAGTGCATACGATTGGGATCATCCAAATCACGTCCCGTATTGAGGCAAATCAAGTGATCATGCGCCGCCGCATCTTCGGCCAAGATAAAATGGACATCATTGGAACAGATGTACTTAATGCCAAATTGTGCCGCTAATTCTAAAATGATCTTGTTGACCCGTACTTGATTGTCATAAACATCAGCATCCTTGCGGGGGTCTCCGGAGGGATGAAGTTGCATCTCTAAATAGTAATCATCGCCGAAAATCTCCTTGAAAGTAGTAACCACCCGTTCAGCCTCAGCCCGATCATTGTGCATAATGGCTTGCGGTAGCTCTCCGCCCAAACAAGCCGAGCAACAGATTAAGCCCTCATGGTACTTTCTGAGGAGTTGCTTATCAATACGCGCTTTGTAGTAAAAACCTTCGGTAAAAGAGTAGGAGACCATCTTGCAAAGATTGTGATAACCCACCAAATTTTTGGCCAATAGGATCAGGTGATCACCCGCCTTCTCGTCCTTGTCTTTTTCGAAGCGATTTTTGACCACATAGACCTCACAGCCTAAAATTGGTTTTATCCCAGCTTCGGTCGCGGTGTCATGAAAATTCTTGACCCCATACATATTACCGTGATCGGTAATGGCCAATGCAGTCATACCAAGCGCTTTGGCTCGCTTGACAAGGGGCTTTATGGCAGCAGCACCATCGAGAATGGAGTACTGCGTATGGACATGCAAATGGACAAAATCAGGCATAGTGAAGATTAGTTGTAGGACAAAGATACTATTTATTTAGCAAAATAATGGCAAGACACTTGCAAGTTATCAACAAAATTCCTAACTTTAGGATGTGATACACAAACATAAAATCCTTGGTCTATGAAAGATGAAACCTTAGTCGTGTTGATGGAATATAATTCTATCACCGAAGCCGAAATCGCAAAGTCCATTTTGGACAGCGCCGGGATTTATGCGATGATTCGCAATGAATATATGTCGACGGTCTACCCGGCGGGCATCCCTGCACAATTAGTTGTGGCCGAAAAAGATGTCAAGCAAGCACAAGCCTTGCTTCGATGTCGATAATCGGTTCAGCGCGCTCCACACCATGCAATGGAATCAACGGCGTTATTCCGCCTCATTCCAAATCCGCCACGAAGCCTCGGCTTGCGCGATAAACATCGCTTGGCCATTACAAATGTGTGCACCGCGCTGCTGGCCGTAATCGAGAAATTGTGTCAATGCTGGGTTGTAGATCAGATCAAATAGATAGTGTTCTGGTGAGACAAACGCATAGGGTAGCCGTGGAGCTTCTTCTATTTGTGGATACATACCCAATGGCGTTGTGTTGATAATCAGTTTATTATTGGCGATCATTTCACACGGCAGTTGATCATAGGTGTAGTTGCCTTTTCCCTGATCGCGGGAAATGAGGGTGTATGTGATTCCATATTCTGCCAACACATATTGTACGGCCAATGAAGCGCCTCCTGTCCCCAAAACAAGTGCCTGCTCCGGCATGGTGTCCCCTAAAAATAGACCCAAAGCGTTGCGGAAACCGATTACATCTGTATTGTGACCAATTAATTTCCCATTTTGACACCGCACACAATTCACTGCACCGACCCTGTGTGCTTCGACTGAACAATCATCAAGATAAGGCATTACTGTCTGCTTGTAGGGGCTGGTTACATTCAGACCACGCATCTCTGGATGAAGTCGAAGTAGAGGGGGCAGATCTGCGATGTTTTGAAGTTCAAAAAGAGTATAGGTAGTATCTGCAATCCCTTCTCTTGCAAATTTTTCGTTGAAATAATCTGCTGAAAAGGAGTGGTGCAAGGGACAGCCTATCAATCCATACTCGTTCATGGGTCTATTTCTTTAATTTGCGGCCAATAAGGTCAATGAGGTAGATCAGCAAAAAGCCCGCAACAGCCAATATTACTGCTTGCCATATTTCAGCATGGCCACTGGCAATGTTGGGAAGAATATTGCTTTCCACCAAGGGATGGGTGGCACCATGAGCGTCCGTGTAGGTCTCCAGTACCTCTTTCCAAGGCCAAACTTTATTCAGTGAGCCCAACATAAAGCCCATCAACAGTGCTACCGTAATGTCGTGGCAATGTTTGAGCAACCATGAAAGCACGTGAGAAAAGCTGATCAATCCCGTCACAGCACCGAAGCTAAAGAGTAAAATCACACCTATATTCAGATCGCCTACCGCCTGCATGATAAATTGGTACTTACCCATCAGCAGTAGAATGAAAGCCCCCGATATACCGGGCAAAATCATGGCACAGATGGCAATAGCACCCGAAAGAATGATGAACCACCATGTGTTTGGCGTCTCTGAAGGAGAGACAACGGTGATCCAATATGCCACCACAATGCCGACAATTAAGGCCACAACACGTCCGGCATCCCAGTGCCCAATCTCTTTAGCGACAAGGATCGAAGAGGCGACAATAAGACCGAAGAAAAAAGACCAGATTTCAATGGGGTGATTGGCCAGTAAATAGGTCATCAGACGCGCTAAGGAGAAGATGGAGAGGAGGACTCCGGCGAAGACTGCACAGAGAAAATTACCATTGATCTTACGCCAAAAATCGGCTACATGCCCTCGGAGTAGCAGTTTAAAAGCGTCTAAACCGATATTTTTTATCGATCCGATCAACTCTTCATAAATGCCTGAAATAAAGGCAATCGTACCGCCTGAAACTCCGGGAACTACATCCGCCATTCCCATTGCGCATCCTTTTAAGGTGAGGAGACCCCATTTTGAAATATTCATTGACGAAGCTATTTAAATTTACATCTGTTAATTTTTGAAGCTATGATTCTATGGTTGTGGCGCCAAGAGCGGCTCTCCGGCTGTTGCCCATGAGCGGATGATGGCACGTGCTTTATCCAAAGCAACGTCCCCTTCAGCATTGAGCACCTGATAAAAAGTATCGGGTGAAAAGAGACAACGAGCAAAAAGTGCCTTGAGCTGACGGGCGATAAATATTTGTGAACGTGTCATTTCGGCTGCGATATATGGCACTCCTAACTTTACGCCATATTGACCCAGTTCATCAATCAGCGTCTGCGAAACCTTAAATTCAGTTTGATAATGATTAAAATCAGGATAGGATTTTTCTAAAGAGGTGCGATGACGATCCAAGTAATCGGCTGTGAATTCAGAGATTACCCCGCGCCGAATGAGTTGCATGAAGTAGGGCGACAGCTCTGTCGTATCGACAGGGATCAATACATCGGGAGTAATTCCGCCACCTCCATAGACCTTCCTTCCGGTGCGCAAAGTCTTGTATAATAGTGAATCAGGTCGATCTTTTACTGAGGATTCCGATCCCATGCGCTGGCGGTGTGCGGCATAGTAGGCTTTGCGATCACCTTTTTCATAAGGTCGCTGAATCACTCTTCCTGAAGGAGTGTGGTAGCGTGCTATGGTAATGCGTACGGCAGAACCGTCATTCAATGCGATTTGTCGCTGCACCAATCCCTTGCCAAAACTGGGGCGGCCGACAATCACAGCTCGATCCCAATCCTGTAATGCGCCAGCAACAATTTCGCTTGCTGATGCTGAATTCTCATCCATGAGCACTACTAAATGTCCTTTCAGAAACAGACCTCGTTGCTTGGTTTTGGAAGAGGTGGGGGGAGTGACGCGCCCCTCTGTGGAGACTACAAGAGACCCTTGAGGCAAGAATAAACTGGCCATTTGAATACTCTGATCCACCAATCCGCCACCGTTACCACGCAGATCTAAGACCAAAGCATCTATCTTACCCAAGGCGTCAAGTGCTCCACGCATCTCTTCCGCTGTTGTGCGCCCGAAGCGATTGACTTTGATATAACCCGTGCGTGGTGATAGAAGATAGGCGGCATCAACGGTATGAAGTGGAATGTCGTCTCGGGTAATAGAAAAATTGAGCGTATCCGGCTCTTCGCGTCGGACAACATCAATCTCTATCTTTGTTCCTTTTTGCCCGCGGACGCGGGGAGCAACATCCGAGGGGTGGATACCGATAACCGATACACCATCTATGCGAATAATGCGGTCACTGGCTCGTAGACCAACCTTTTCCGCAGGACTGCCAGCCATCGCCTGAACCACCATCAGGGTGTCGTGTAGTAGCTTGTATTCAATGCCTATCCCACTGAAAGCACCGTCAAAACGCTCTTTGACCGCCTGCATCTCTTTGGCATCTATATAGGTAGAATGCGGATCTAAATCGGCCAACATACTCCGAATGGCACTTTCCACCAGCGGAGCCATATCAACCTCATCCACATAAAGTCCGTTAACATAACGATAGACTTGATTTAACTTTTGTAATTGCGCAACAACTACTTTTTTGGAACTATCTCGCTGTATCTGCGCATGCAAAAACAGTGGGAAAAATCCAATAAATAAAAGTATAAATAATTTGCGCATAGTGTATTATGTGTTGTTACTTCAAGCTATTGATGATGTTGTTGAAAGTAACTGTTTCCTGCTCTCCCGTACGCATATTCTTGATGGTGGCTTCTTGTAACTCTAACTCCCGACTTCCGATAATGACCACAAAAGGAATCATGCGGCGATTGGCATACTCCATCTGTTTCTTCATTTTACCTGCTTCGGGATAAATTTCAGAAGCGATGCCTGCATCACGAAGTTGCATCAACAAATGGTAGGAAGCCAACTCTTCGGCCGCTCCTAAATTAGCAAAAAGCACACGGGTTGAGCAGCTTACCTCCTCCGGAAATAGCTCCAGCCCCGTCATTACATCATAAATACGATCAGCTCCGAAAGAGATGCCGACACCCGATGTATCAGGCATTCCAAAAATGCCTGTCAGATCATCATAACGGCCACCGCCACAGATAGATCCGATGGCATAGTCATTCGCTTTTACTTCGAAAATTGCACCAGTATAGTAGTTCAATCCACGCGCCAACGAAAGATCCAATTCGATCGGTAGGGTCAAGCCTAAGTGATTGGTATAATTGAAGATGGAAGCCATCTCCTCAATCCCTTTTAGCCCTGTCTCTGAACTGCCAATGATGGTCCGTAAGGTGCTTAATTTTTGGTCGTTATCCCCTGTAAGCTCTAAAATAGGTTGCAATTTAGCGATGGCTTCGGCGCTGATTCCGCGCTCCAGTAATTCGCTCTTCACACAGTCAAGACCGATTTTATCCAACTTGTCAATGGCAACGGTAATGTCCATCATCTTGTCTGCATGACCAATAGCTTCTGCTATGCCATAGAGTATTTTGCGGTTATTCATCTTCAGCGTTACTTTAATTTGTAACGCTTGGAAAACACGCTCGACAATGGCGATCAACTCCACCTCATTGAGTAGCGCCCGTGAACCGATGACATCTACATCGCACTGATAAAATTCCCGATAACGCCCCTTTTGCGGGCGATCGGCACGCCAAACGGGTTGGATCTGATAGCGCTTGAAAGGGAGGGTGATTTCATCCCTGTGTTGAACAACATAACGGGCAAAAGGCACCGTTAAATCGTAACGTAAGCCCTTTTCGCAGATTTTGGAGGGTTGATGCAGCTCCTCTTCGGAGAGACCGGCGGCATAATCCCCTGAATTGAGAATTTTGAAAAGGAGTTTATCACCTTCGTCTCCATATTTACCTAACAGCGTCGATAGATTCTCGATAGAAGGGGTTTCCAACGGGGAGAATCCAAAGGTGCAGAAGACCTTGCGGATGGTATCGAAAATGTACTGACGGCGCATCATCTCCGCAGGAGAGAAGTCCCGAGTACCCTTGGGAATAGATGGTTTTTGTGTGGCCATAGAACGTTCGTTTATTGACAATTTATGCGCAAAGGCAGCCCTTTACGCCAACAACTTTTTATATTTAACGCGATGAGGGGTGGTGTCACCGCCTTGTAATTTTTTCCACGCTTCAAATTCACTATATGAACCTTCATAGAAGACGACTTTGGAATCACCCTCAAACGACAGAATATGTGTGGCAATACGATCTAAAAACCAACGATCGTGGGAGATCACCACCGCACAGCCCGCAAAATTGTTCAATCCCTCCTCTAAAGCGCGTAAGGTATTGACATCAATGTCGTTGGTTGGCTCATCCAACAACAGTACGTTGCCCTCTTCTTTGAGCGCCAACGCCAAATGAAGGCGATTACGCTCTCCACCGGAGAGCATTTCACACTTCTTTTCTTGATCAGCGCCAGTGAAATTAAAGCGAGCGACATAGGCGCGTGAGGGGATTTGTCGATTGCCAAGGGTGATCAGATCGCTGTTTTGAGAGATCACTTCGTAGACAGTCTTTTCTGGTTCGATCGACTTGTGTTGTTGATCAATATAGGCGATCTTCACCGTTGGCCCAACGCGGAATGTTCCTGCTGTGGGCGCTTCAATTCCCATGATCATGCGGAAGAGGGTAGTCTTACCCACACCGTTCGGCCCGATCACACCCACAATACCAGCGGGGGGTAGCGAGAACTCCAAATTTTCGTAGAGCACGCGGTCACCGAAGGCTTTGGAGACGCCGTGTGCTTCAATAACCACATCGCCCAAACGAGGGCCGTTGGGTATAAAGATCTCTAACTTCTCCTCCTGTTGCTTGGTATCTTCGTTCATCATCTTGTCGTAGGCAGAGAGTCGCGCCTTGCTTTTGGCTCGACGGCCAGCAGGGGACATCCGTACCCACTCCAACTCGCGCTCCAAGGTTTTGCGACGCTTTGATTCTTGCTTCTCCTCCATCGCCATGCGCGTGGTCTTCTGCTCCAGCCAGCCGGAGTAGTTCCCCTTCCATGGAATGCCCTCTCCGCGGTCAAGCTCCAAGATCCAGCCGGCAACATTATCCAAGAAATAACGGTCATGGGTAACGGCGATCACCGTGCCTTTATATTGGTGTAGGTGTTGCTCCAGCCAATCTATCGACTCGGCATCCAAGTGGTTGGTGGGCTCATCTAACAGCAACACATCGGGTTCTTGAAGCAACAGACGGCACAAAGCCACCCGGCGACGTTCACCACCCGAAAGCACCTTGACACTCTGATCGGGATCGGGACACCGCAGGGCATCCATGGCGCGCTCCAGCATACTATCTAATTCCCAGCCGTTCACATGGTCTATTTGTTCATATAATTCGCCCTGACGGTCAATGAGTTTGGCCATCGCATCATCATCCATGGGCTCGCACAACTGTTGGTTGATCTGCTCGTACTCCTTCAGTAGTGCAACCGTAGCGGCACAGCCCTCCTCGACAACCTCCTTGACGGTCTTGCTATTGTCTAATTGGGGCTCTTGCTCCAAGTAACCGACCGTGTATCCGGGTGCGAAGACGACCTCTCCCTGATAATTTTTGTCGATACCGGCGATGATCTTCATCAGGGTCGATTTGCCTGAGCCATTCAGACCGATGATACCTATTTTTGCCCCGTAAAAAAACGAGAGGTAGATGTTGTTCAGCACTTTTTTCTGGTTGGTAAAGGTCTTGCTGATACCTACCATTGAAAAAATTATTTTTTCGTCTGCCATATTTTTTATTTTTCTCTTAGTCTATGTCTGCAAAGATACAAAATAGAATCCGATTTGTGGTGTATGGCATAGAAAACACGCTCTCTTTCTCACTTCTATGGAGAAAAAAAGTCCTCCGAAAAGGAGGACTTTGAGAAAAATGTGGTGTTCGATTAATAATTTTCCTTCATCGGCTCGAAATAAGCCTGAGGATGTTTGCAAGCTGGGCAGAGTTCAGGAGCTTCTTTTGCCTTGCTGATAAATCCGCAATTCCGGCACTGCCACCAAATTTCGTGGTCGCGAATGAAGAAATTACCATCGGTAATGCGACTCAACAACTTCAAGTAACGTCTCTCGTGTTCAGCCTCAACAATAGCCACCTGACGGAAGGTGTCTGCAATTTCAGGGAAACCCTCACCATCGGCAATTTTGGCGAACTCGGGGTAGAGCACATCCCACTCCTCATTCTCACCCGTGGCGGCAGCCATTAAGTTCTCTTGGGTGGTAGCAATAAGGCCGGCAGGGTAGGTAGCGGTGATGGTCAAGTCACCTCCTTCAAGGTATTTGAAGAACTTCTTTGCGTGCTCTTTTTCCTGCTCAGCGGTTTCAGTAAAAACGCCACTGATTTGTTCGTAACCCTCTTTCTTTGCCACACTGGCAAAGTATGTATAGCGATTGCGTGCCTGACTTTCACCGGCAAATGCCTTCAGTAAATTCTGTTCGGTCAATGTTCCTTTTACACTTTTCATGATTCAATCTATTTAAATGGTTATTTTTCTTTCTGTTGATGCAAAGATAGCTGAAATCTCGATCAACTTCCAAGATTTTTCCATTCTTTCTCTCTATGGGTGTATCAATATTTCTGATAGACTATCTTTTTGTTATTGTTTAGAGAAATAGCTATCAGCCGCAAAGAGCGTCTGCTCGGTGTCTGACACAAATTGATCATAGCGAATGCGTGACTCACGCGATAGAGAATCAGCGGATTCGGGCGTGACAACAAAATAGCCGGGTAGTGAGACCCACACGGGGATGAGATCCACCGTATAGTCCATCTGTCCATCCAACTCCTTGGTGGCCACGATGCTCACCATCAAACCCCCATCAGAGTAGCGTTTGCGTTGATTGGAGACAAAATTTCCCAACGAATAGATCGTCACTGAACGTCCGTCTGCCTCAAAGGGTTGCACCACGTGGGGATGGCTACCGATGATTAAATCGACACCTTTGCGGTGCAAGAAGGCAGCTAAAGCCCGTTGATCGGCATTTTCTTTGCGTTGATATTCTACTCCCCAATGCACGCAGGCGATGATGCAATCGGCTGAATCTTTTGGAATACGTGCTAAATCGGCCGCTATATGAAGGGTGTCGATCAAATGGACAATGCGCCCCTTGGGTATAGGAATACCGTTTGTTCCATAGGTGTAATTAACCAGCGCAAAGCGGATGCCGCCCCGTTGCAGGTAGAGGATGTTGTTCTTCGCATAATCCGCCTGATCAGCAAAGACACCCGTATGTGAAATACCATTGGCAGTGAGTGCTGAGATCGTATGCTCCACGCCGGCTGTCCCACCATCGCAACAGTGGTTATTGGCCAATACAGCCACATCAATGCCCATATATTTCAAAGCGGTAGCCAAAGCCGTCGGAGAACGGAAACAGGGATAGCCTGTATAGGGAGCGGTTGGGGTTAGGGTGGTTTCTAAATTGATGCAGGCCAAATCGGATTGTTCGAAATAGGGTGCTACGGCGGCAAAAGATTTTGAATAATCAAAGCTGTTTCCACTTCGTGCAGCCTGAACTTGTGGCAGGTGTTGCATCAGATCGCCGGCGAAAATCAAGCGAGCACGGAGGGGCTTTTGTTGCAAAACTTCAGGCTCAGCTTCCATGGGACGCGAAACCACAAACAAACAACTCATCACGGCCGATGCGGTCATGATCAATCCGATTAGGCTATTTCCAAATCCTCTCATTCGGCAGATAATTTGATACAAAGATAGCAATAATCAGCAAGAATGCGTTACTTTTGCGCTCGCTAAAGAATTTCACTTGGCAGTTAAATTGTAGAAACATTATTATGCACACATTCAAAGGGGGTATATATGCTATTCTTTCATCCGGAACATTCGGGTTGATTCCCCTATTTTCTTTGCCCTTGCTTCAGTCGGGACTACATCCCACCTCCATCCTTTTCTATCGGTTGGGCTTTGCCGCGCTGATGATGGGCCTCATCGTACTGCTTACCCGCCGTTCTTTCAGGGTCAACTTACGTGATCTTATGGTTTTAGCAGGCCTTGGAGCACTCTATTTGAGCACCTCATTGGGGCTACTGCTCTCCTATAATTATATTCCCAGCGGTGTCACTACCACCATCAACTTCCTCTATCCTTTGGTTGTTGCCATAGCGATGAGTCTCTTTTTTAAGGAAAAAAGTTCCATCTGGATTTTGGTTGCTGTACTTATCTCGCTCGCTGGAGTGGGGCTACTCTCTTGGGGAGACATCGGGAACAACGACCCCGGTAAGGGCGTTCTGTTTGCGGCCATGACCATCTTTTCGTATGCCATCTATATCATTATGATGATGAAAAGCCGTGTTGCCACCATGGATTCACTCGTGCTGACCTTTTATGTGTTGCTCTTCGGCGCACTCTGCTTTCTTTTGGCCTCACTGGTCTTTGTGGGTAGCATTGATGGCTTACACGGAGGAGAGGTTTGGATGAATATTCTCTTGCTGGCGGCTATCCCTACGGTCTTTTCGAACATCACCTTGGTGTTGGCCATCAAGGCGATCGGCTCAACGATGACCTCTATCCTCGGCTCAATGGAACCCCTGATGGCGGTCTTGGTGGGCGTGCTTCATTTTGGGGAGACCTTCAATATGGAGAGTGCCGCAGGATTGATTTTGGTTATCACCTCTGTGATCATCGTGATTCTCCAATCCAAGCACAAAGAGGAGTTACCTACTGCATAATTCAAAATAGCGCCTTATTGCTTCCGCTTGGGAAACCATCCTTTGCGAACGCGGGCACGTTGCTCAAAGAGTTCGCCGATGCTCCAGAAGGAGGATGCACCCCAAACAGCCAAGAGCGTTGACCAAAGTATATGCTCCACAACCAAAGAGCCGATAATGGTACAGATGCCCATCACAGCAAATACCCACCAGCATTTTACGCCAAAATAATATTCGCCCTTGATGACCAATGGGTGAAAAAGTCCGATGATCAGGAATGTGGCAACGCCGATAACCAATCCTATCAGATGATAATGTGCTAAAAATTCCATGGCTATTTGTTTGGCGTAAAGATATAATATAAAAATGAGATGCTAAAGAGGATCCAACCAGAAAAAGAGATAGGAATTTCTTATGTTACTTATTTGCAGATTTATAGATGTACATCTATTTTATTGTTATATTTGCATAAATATTAGCACAAGAATTACCTATATATGATTTTACTAAGTTTCGATATAGAAGAATTTGATGTCCCCAAAGAGCACGAAGTCAATATATTAATGGATGAACAAGTTCGTATTTCGGCCGAAGGGACGAATAAAATACTTGATTGTTTACAGCGCAATCAGGTGCAAGCTACTTTCTTTTGCACGGCCAATTTTGCACAACATGCGCCCGAAATCATCCACCGCATCTTAGCCGAAGGACATGAGGTTGCATCACATGGTTTCTACCACTGGACCTTTGAAATAGATGACTTGAAGAGATCAAAAGAGGTGTTAGAAACGCTTACGGGCACGGTGATTCGCGGTTATCGGCAAGCCAGAATGATGCCTGTGCCTGAGGCAGAAATAAAGAAAGCGGGATATGAGTACAACTCCTCGTTGAATCCCACTTTTATCCCCGGTCGCTATATGCACCTTTCCATGCCACGTACCTGTTTTCTCAAGGAGGGCGTTTTGCAAATACCCGCTTCTGTTACTCCGTGGATTCGGTTTCCTCTTTTTTGGTTATCCTATCATAATTTGCCCGCCACCTTATACCGTTGGCTTTGTGCCCGCACCTTAAAGCATGATGGCTATTTTGTCACCTATTTCCATCCGTGGGAGTTCTATCCATTGGCCAATCATCCTGAATTGAAGATGCCTTTTATCATCCGCAACCATGCGGGCGAAGGCATGGAAAGACGACTGGATGATTTTATCCATTACTTTAAAGCCAAAGCGGTACCCTTTGTCACCTTCTCGCAATTTGTCGACAGCAAAGAAAAATTTGATTGATCCTATATCCCTATGAAATTAGCAATAGTTGCCCCTTGTTATAATGAAAGTGAAGTGTTATTGAACTCAGTAGAGCGCTTGACACGCCTGATGGATGATTTGGTAGCCAAAGAGAAGATTACCGCTGACAGTTTTATCTTGCTGGTCAATGATGGCAGTCGGGATAACACTTGGGAACTGATCTATCAGTTGTTCAAAACGAACCATTATATTTATGGTATCAATTTAGCGGCCAATGTAGGGCATCAATATGCCATCATGGCGGGGATGATGACAGCAAAAGACCGGAGCGATGCTGTCATTACCATTGATGTGGATTTGCAAGATGATCTCAATGCCATTGAGAAGATGGTCGATAATTATGCCAATGGTTACGACATTGTATATGGTGTCAAAGTCTCACGCCAAGCAGATCCTTTCATCAAAAGATGTTTGGCGCTTTCCTTTTATAAGTTGCAACAGATGATGGGGATGAAGTCCATTTATAATCATGCGGATTTTCGTCTGATGAGTACCCGTGCCGTCAACCAGTTGTCGCATTTTACAGAACGTAATCTCTATTTGAGAGGCATTGTTCCGTTGATTGGCTACCCCTCGACCACAGTCGATGACGTGATCAGCTTGCGCACCGCAGGAGAGTCCAAATATACCTTCAAAAAGATGATGGCTTTGGCTTTAGATGGCATCACCTCTTTTTCAACCAAACCCATCTCTCTGATTTTAGGCGTTGGCTTCGTCTTCTTGCTCATTAGTTTGGTGATGACCGTCTATGTGCTGTGCTCTTATTGTAAACACTTGACCGTCCCGGGTTGGAGCTCCTTGATGCTGTCTGTTTGGTTTGTGGGTAGTATTGTGCTTTTGTCCATTGGTGTGGTGGGGCAATATATTGGTAAAATTTATATCGAGGTAAAGAACCGCCCGCGCTATAATATTGAAACTTTTTTGTCTGATAAAGAAGAAATTAGTAAGCTAAAATAACAGAGTTCGACTTGCTAAAAATATAGTAATAACTATTTCAGATTACTAAATATGAAACTATTGTCCCGCGTTCACTCTTTTTTCAAGAAGCCTTTCTTTAGCGATTATCGTGTGCTGTTTGCCTTGTGGATGTTGTTGCCAATCATCGCAACGCTCACCAAACTCACCAAGCATAATAATTTTCTGATTTTCAAATATGTATTTTGGCATACCATAGAGCAACTGCCGCTGTATGCGCCTTATAGTGAAGAGTATTATGATACCAACCATTATGGGCCATTCTTTAGCTTGGTAGTCGCACCTTTTGCCTTCGAACCGGTTTGGTTGGGGCTACTGCTTTGGTCGGTAGCCTTGGCCTTTGGTCTCTATTATGCGGTGCGCAAACTTCCGATGCAGAAGTGGCAACACATTTTTATCTTATGGTTTTGTGCACATGAGTTGCTCACGGCACTATTCATGTCGCAATTCAATATAGCTGTCGTGGCGCTTATTATAGCCACTTTCTATTGCATACAGAAAGAGAAAGATGTGTGGGCCGCCTTCTTCCTTATGTTAGGTGTCTTTGTCAAACTTTATGGTATTGTGGGGCTGGCCTTCTTTTTATTCTCTAAACACAAGGTGAAATTTAGTGTCTCACTGCTGCTTTGGGGTGGGTTGATGTTTATAGCGCCGATGCTAATTAGCAGTCCCAACTACATCATTGACCAATATGTAGGTTGGTGGGAGAGCGTATCGGCCAAGAGTGGTCTGAATATGTTTGCTCTGGCGCAGAACGTTTCGTTACTGGGGATCATCCGCAAGATCACGCAGTGTGCCACTTATTCTGATGCTTGGATTATTTTAGCAGGGCAAGTTCTCTTTGCATTGCCCTATTTGCGCTTTAAACAGTATAAAAATGAAGCATTCCGTTATGCCTTCCTTGCTTCGGTCTTGCTCTTTGTGGTGCTATTCAGCACAGGCAGCGAATCCAGTTCTTATATCATAGCGTTGGTTGGCGTGGTCATTTGGTATGTTACCGCCCCTTGGAAACGCTCCAAATGGGACATTGCACTGATGGTTTTCGCCTTGATACTGACCAGCTTCTCGCCCTCCGATTTGTTTCCAGCATACATTCGCAAAGAGTTTGTGCAGCCCTATGCCCTCAAGGCGTTGCCTTGTGTGCTTATTTGGTTGAAGTTAGTATATGAAATGTGCAGAAGAGACTATGCTCCACAACAAGTAGTCGAGAGATGATCAAGGATAAAAAGAAATGGAAGGAATTTTTCCGGTTTTGCATTGTCGGTACGCTTGCTGCCGGCATCCATTATGGTGTCTACTACCTGTTGCAACACTGGATGAATGTCAATGTGGCATATACCTTGGGATATATGGTGGCCTTGGTTTGCAACTTTTTCCTTACCGCTTACTTTACCTTCCATAGTGCACCCTCTTTTAAGAAGGTGTTTGGATTCGGAGGTAGCCATTTGGTCAACTATTTTCTGCACATGGTCTTGTTTAATCTATTTTTGCTGTTGGGTGCCTCCAGAGAAATTGCTCCAATATTGGTCTTGACGATTGCTGTCCCCATCAATTTTTTGTTGGTGCGTTGGGTCTTTAGGAGGAGATGAAACGCCTTAAGGGTTTGCAAAAAAGATATAAGCATTCAGATAAGTGGCAAAAAGAATCCATAGCAAATAGGGTAGCATAAGCAGCGCTGCCACGCGGTGAAACCGCCATGCCTTCAGTATAAATAGAAGGACCAACGCATCCAATAGTATGATGTCGGCCAACCCCGCTAAGGGATTTTCGAACCAGAAAAAAAAGATGCTCCAACAGAAGTTAACAACGAGTTGAATACTCCACAAACGCATCAAAAGCCGTCCACCTCGCTCCGGGGTCAAAAGAAGCATACTGGCAGTGATCGCAATACACAGATAGAGCACACTCCAAACGATAGGGAAAACAACGTTGGGCGGTGTGAGAGGTGATTTTTGAAGCGTGGGATACCAATCGGTAAGGCCAACTGTTTGAAGCCGTCCAGCCAGCCACATCACAAAGAAACAGAGGATTAGGGGTAGCGCAAAGGCGAGTGATTTTCTCATCTTTCGGGGAATTTTAAGAAACTCAACGTGTCAAAGAAAACCCTAAAAGGATGCTGACACGCTGAGATTTGAATGGAATCACAAACTATCGTTAGAAGTTATACTGTATCATGGTGTTGATTCGGTTGGCATAGTTGATATTGCCATCCATATTCTTCCGTGAGCCGTGGAGATATTCGCAGGCGACCTTACAACGAGGGGTGATAAAGTAGAAGATATTGGCGAAACTATACGTACCTTGTTTGTACTCATCATTGGCGTAAAAGCCCTCTTTTTTGCAGACCGTGACCGAAGAATAACCGCCGGAAACAAATAATTTTCCGGGGATGAAATTGATTTGTCCCGCGACTTGCCAGCCATACATCGGCATCGTCTGTATCCTTGCAGGATCGGTCGGACGCGGGGTGAAATCCAACCCCAAACCACTAATGTCTTGAATATAAGGTGTGATACCTTGACCATAAACCCCATTGAAATAGAGATCTACCCAACGGCAGAGCCCCATAGAACCACTTGCCTGCACACCCCAACCGAATAAGGAGGTATTCTTGCCCGTACCCAAATTGTGCATATACATATTGCGGAAAATGCCCGAAGCACGGATGTGGTTTTGGCGATTACGTCCCCATGAATATTGCATATAAACTGGGAAATCAGGCACTCGTTGCGGAATGGAGGCGAAGGTTGTGCCATAACTTCCACTCACCTCCGGCATCTCGGCCGCCACACCAAATTTCAAGTGATTGTCGGCGAAAGGCACTTCATAGCGGATCATGGTGGCAAAATTAAAATTGTAGGCATTTGGCCCTTGGAAGTCGATGGTGTTGGGTGCGGCTGAAAGGTCGCAGAAAGTAGTGACATCGCGCCCCAAGGTCAACCCCAAGAAGGAGATATAGGCCGAGCGCAGACGTGGTGTGTAGCTCATTTGTGCTCCTCCACGGAAGTCACCTTCGATAAATAAAACCACGTGCCCCAAAGCACGCGTATTGGTGATAGCCTTCACAAACAGACGTGTCGTGGTGGCCTCCATCATCAGTTGCTGATGAGTGGTGTAGTTTGGTGTCATCGGTATGTTGGCCGGCACAAAGTCAATATTGTCCGCAATACCTTTAAAATCATAGGCCGCACGGAGGTTGATATAACCACCAAAGGCAAACGAAAATTTATTGTTTTTGGTGGCAAAAATAAACTGAGGCTTCTCGACCTGTTGCGCACCTAAACGATGCGTCTCTTTGTAATCCTGAATAGCCCCAGCTATTGCCGCGCGATTCTTTAGAGCCGCTTGTTGCGCGGCACAACACGATTGATAAACGGTGTCTATCTCGTAAGCGGAGACCAAATAGACAGTTGGTTTATAGCGCTCTGCACCCTTACCTTTTTTGTAGTGTTGGGCAGAGACCGTCGAGACGATGAATAGTGCCAAAATTAAAAGTCGAATAGTTTTCATAGGCCAATTTTTATTTTGAAGAATGTCTTACCTGAAATAATTTTAGATTGCTTTCATCCGCTTCGAAGCAAGGAATATGCCAAATATTGCGCACGATATTTGATTTTACGCGCTCCAATATGCTATCTTTGTAGACCTTAATAGAGATAAAAGTATGATGTGGGTGATCATTGCTCTTCAAATAATTATTTTAGCTGCCGATCTGATCGTTTATTTGCGCAAAGTTCGTCCTGCTAACAACTCTTTGCTGTGGCGATACGGCATCGGTGGTGCATTGCTTTTTATCAATCTGCTACCGGTGGCCATTCTCTTGAGTGGTTTGCTGTGCAAGGATAATTCAACGGGCTTGATCCATTTGGATATGTGGTTGATCTATGGCTATTTCATCCTCTCAGTGCCCCGTTTGATCTTCTATCTCTTTGCTTTTATAAGAGAAAGTCGATTGCTCCGCTTGGTCGGTGCACTGCTCGCTTTGTGTTGCTTTTTGGCCTTGCTATGGGGCAGTGTCTATGGCCGGAAGGCGCTTCTCATCAATCGGATTAAAGTCTGCTCTTCGGTGCTCCCCGTGGCATTTGACGGCTTCCGCATCGTCCAATTTTCAGATTTACATGTGGGTGCGTTGGTCTGTCCGGAGAGCGAAATCCAACAGATGGTAGACTCTATAAATAGCCTGCATCCCGATCTGATCGTTTTTAATGGCGACTTGGTGAACATCCGCTATTCGGAATTGACTGAAGGGGTGCAAGCCATACTGGGGCAGTTACAAGCTCCTCAGGGGGTGATCTCCGTTACCGGCAACCACGATGTGGGCGTTTATATCAAAGATAGCATCGCCTGTACGCATGAAGAAAATCTTAGTCGGTTGATCGAACGTCAACGTGCTATGGGGTGGAAGGTTCTTGATAACCAAACCATGTGGCTACATCGGGCGGGTGATTCGATCTCTCTTTCAGGAATTTCATTTGATCGCACCTTGCGAAATTTCCGCCACTCATGGCCATTGCCCTCTGTGGATCTCACCGAAACTTACCATGACGTGCCTGATTCGATTTACAACATTACCGTTGCCCACCTACCCCAACTCTGGCAGAGCATCACCGCGTTGGGTTACGGAGAGCTAACACTGTCGGGACACGTTCACGGCATGCAACTGAAATTTAAACTCTTTGGGCACACCTATTCTCCGGCTCAACTTTTGTATGCAGAGTGGAGCGGTGCTTATCAGGCTACTGGTAGCATGCTCTATATAAATGACGGAATCGGTTACGTGGGTATTCCAATGCGCTTGGGTGCTTGGCCTGAAATCACCCTCTTCACCCTTCATCGTGGAGCGTAAAAGAGACCTAAAATTCATCTTTAAGACCTAAATTTGTTCGATAGTGCGTATTGTGTTTCCATAATTCAAGAATAGCATATATATTTGTACGATAAACTCACGAAAGAGATGAAGAGGATTGTGTTTACCATAGCAGCGCTTGCGACTGTATTTACCCTTACCGCACAGGAGAAGCAACTACTCTCCTTGGACGAAGCGCTAAGCATTACCCTAACCAATAACCCAGCTGTTGCGGCCTCTCAATATGAGGAGCGGGCAGCCGAGCAGGAACGTCGTGCCGCCATCGGTTTGCGTATGCCCCAAATTAACGTTACGGGTGCTTATTCCTATTTGGGAAAGGATATTGGGGTCGATCTTAACGACATGAAACAGCCGGCCAAAGATTTTGCAGGCAATATTTTTCAGAGTGGTTTGATCCCCGGAGAGTTTCTTCCCAAAATTCAACAGCTTACAGCGCCACTTTTTGCTGCCGACTGGACTTTACCACTTCAAAAGCGTAGTTTTGGTACCGTGGGTGGTGAGGTGACCCTCCCCATTTGGTTGGGAGGTAAAATCAATGCGGCCAATCGTGCCGCACGTCTGAATCAAAAGAGTGCGGAGGCCGCAGGTGTACAAACGCGCAATGCTTTGGTTTCGGAGTTGGTCGAACGCTATTATGGTCTTGCTTTGGCCTCACAGGTGGTTCAGGTGCGACAACAGGTTGTGGATGGTGTTCGCCAGCATCTCAACGATGCTATTGCCTTAGAGAAAAACGGCATGATAGCACATAGCGAACGACTCTATGTGGAGTTTAAAATGGCTGAAGCAGAGCGTGAGTTGGAGAATGCTAAGTTGCAGGAACAGACTATCTCTGCCGCACTCGCGAATACTTTAGGGAAGCCTACCGATTACACACCGATTACAACGATGTTTATGCTCTCTAAAGTAGAGGATCTCGCTTTCTACCAAGGCTTGGCCGCAGATCACAACCCCTTGTTGAATCAGGTGGGTCTCAAGCGCCAGTTGGCAACAGAAAATGTACGCGCCAAACGAGCTGGCTTCTTGCCCCAAATTGTCGCGATGGGAGGCGTTTCATTTTATAATTATCAGGTGGCCAATATGATTCCGCGCTGGGCTGTCGGGGTGGGGATCAACCTGAAGATTTTTGACGGACTGAACCGTGAATATACCTATTCAGCAGCCAAACAAACAGTGCATCGTATTGAGTCTTTGGAGAAAAAGGCGACAGACGACATTCAGGTGCTGATAGCCAAGTTGTATAATCAAATGATGCACTATGGCAACCAAATGGCCTCCATAGAATCTTCGTTGGTCTTTGCCGAGGAGTACTTGAAGAGTAAAAATGCCGCCTTTTTAGAGGGTATGAGCTCCTCTTCAGACTTGGTGGATGCCGAGTTGAATTTAGCTAAAGTTAAAACTGAGCGACTTCAAGCTGTCTATTCTTACGATTTGTTGTTGGCTAAGTTGCTTGAAGCGGCTGGCATCAGCGATGAATTTATTCACTATATTCGACGCGCCGATGCACGTCCTATTACCTTTGGAAATAATTGAAGAACAATATGAAAAAGAGTACAATTTTCGCTATTATTCTGACCATTGTGGTCATTATTCTCTCCGTGATCTTGTTGAGCTGGTATCTGACCCGCTCAACGCCCACCTTGATTCAAGGTACAGTGGAGTGCACTACCTACAAAGCCTCCTCGAAAATCGCTGGTCGCATTTTTGAAATGAAGGTGGGAGAAGGGGAGCACGTTGAAAAAGGACAACTGCTCTACATCCTCTCTACGCCCGAATTAGATGCTAAATTGCAACAGGCCGAAGCGGTCAAAAGTGCAGCTTCTGCGCTCGATCAGAAGGCAATCAATGGCGCTCGTGTGCAACAAATACAGGCTGTACGCAATATGTGGGAGAAGGCACAAGCAGGGAAAAATTTGGCTCAAAAGACGTTCGATCGGGTCAAAAATCTCTATGATCAAGGAGTCGTTCCTGCACAGAAATTTGATGAGGCTTCGGCCAATCTGCAAGCCATGGTAGCCACCGAGATGGCCGCTAAAGCGCAATATGATTTGGTCTCAGATGGTGCAAGCAAAGAGGAGAAGGCGGCCGCGGCGGCTCAAGTGCGGCAGGCGGAAGGTGCTGTCTCTGAGGTGGAATCTTACCTGAGTGATGCGATGGTTTATTCGCCCATTGCGGGAGATGTGTCGACCATCATTGCTGAACAGGGCGAATTGGTTGGCAGTGGCTATCCGGTCATTGCCATTCTCGATTTAAGTGATATTTGGGTGACCTTCAACATCAAGGAAGAGTTGTTGCCAAAAATTAAAATTGGAACACGCATGAGCGGTTTTGTGCCGGCATTGGGTCGTACGGTGGAATTTGACGTAACCTCTATTGCCGTGCAAGCTGATTTTGCTACATGGGCAGCCACACGCACGCAGGGTGGATTTGACATCCGCACCTTTGCGGTCAAAGCGAAACCGACCTCCGATGTGGGAAATATTCGACCGGGGATGAGCGTTTTGGTGGACTGGGATAAAATTCAATAGTCAGGAGCGACCATGCACTTCTTACAAAATATCAACGCTGTTTTTCGTCGCGAATTGATCCGGATCATTCATCAGCCGATGTATTTTATCCTGATGCTGGTGCTACCTGTGATCTCTTTTGCCTTCTTTGCCGTACTCTTTGAGCACGGGGTGGCTCGTGATGTGCCGATTGCCATGCTGGATGCTGATCAAACCAACCTCTCCCGCACGGCAGCACGAATGATCAACGACACCCCCACGGCGATGGTTGCTTATGACATCCAATCTATGGAGGAGGGCGAGCGGTTGATGCGTGAGGGTAAGATTATGGCGATAGTGCAAATCCCGACCTCCTTTGAAAAGAATATCTTAAGCAATCGGCAGACAAATATAGAGTCGTATATCTCAGGGACAAATTTAACCGTCAATGGTCTGCTTTCCAAAGATATACAAACGGCAGTAACAACATTCTCGGCGGGCATCCAAATTCAGCTGCTGACCAAACAAGGACTGACCGAACGGCAGGCCATGGCACAACTCATGCCGGTGCGTTTTGTGCGTCACGTTCTATTTAATCCCTACATCAACTACGGTTACTACCTTTCACCGAGCTTTATGCCCATGATGTTGATGATTTTCACCATCATGGCTACCATTTTTGCCTTTGGAACAGAGCTGAAACTTTCAACGGCTAAGGAGTGGATAGATACGGCCAACGGATCAGTCTTGGCCGCCATGATTGGCAAGACATTACCAATCATCACAACGATGTTTTTGATGTCGATGGTGATGTTTCTGATCATTTTTAAGATCGTTGGCGTTCCGCTCAATGGCAGTTTCCCCTTTTTGATGCTGGGCAGTCTGCTCTTTCTACTCTGTTATCAAGCGATCGGGATCTTCTTCATCGCTATCTTCAGTAATATGCGCCTCTCGCTCTCCATCGGTGGTGGCTACTCTGTTTTGGCCTTCACCTTCTCTGGTCTCACCTTCCCCATTATGGCGATGAGTACCTCGATGCAACTCTTCAGTAAGATCTTTCCATTTACCTATTATACAGATTTAATTATCGACCAAACCTTGCGAGGAGCACCGGTGATCTACTCTCTGCACGATATAGGTTCTATGGCGCTCTTCCTGCTCTTACCACTTCTTGTATTACCGCGCCTGCGCACCATTTGTTCTGATAAAAAATATTGGGGAGGATTATAAGTATGAGTAGATTTGTAGATAAAATTCGCTCTTATTGGCGACAATTAGGTGTCGTGATCCGCAACGAGTATCAACACATCTTCACCGATTCAGGCGTTATCTTGGTGCTGATTTTAGCCTTGCTGATCTATTCCACCGTCTACGCCTTGGCTTACAACAAACAGGTTTTGCGAAATGTCCCCATTGGCGTGATTGATATGAGCAAAAGTGGCACCAGTCGTCAGCTAATTAACACCTTCAATGCCGGTCCAAACACATACGTCGCCTATGAACCGACCAATATGGAGGAGGCAAAACAGCTCTTTTTTGGCCGATCAATCTATGGCATTGTCTATATCCCCAAAGATTATGAAAAGCAGTTGCTTGGAGGCTCTCAGGCCGTTGTCTCCATCTATGTAGACGCCAGCTATTTTTTAATGTATCGTCAAGTATTTCAGGAGATTGTAAGTTCTATTGGCGCAACGGGAACGATGGTCGAATTTCAGCGGCTCATTGCCAAGGGTGCTAATATTCCGCAGGCATCGGCCACCTCTCAGCCCGTGATTTATCAATCACACAACCTATTCAATCCCTATTTGGGCTATGGATCTTTTGTTATGCCCGCCATCATTATTGTTATCATTCAGCAAACGCTATTGATTGGTATCGGTATGATTGGTGGCACATGGCGCGAATTTGGACTTTACCGTAAGTTGGTGCCCCCCGGAGAGCGTCGGTTGTCTACATTCCCAATTATAATGGGCAAAACGATGGCCTATGCCTCGGTCTACGCTATCACCAGCTTCTACATCCTTAATTTACATTATAAGCTCTTCCACTATCCCATGAATGGCGACCCCATAACGGTTTTCCTGCTGATGATCCCCTATATTTTGGCCTGCATTCTGATGGGTATTGCGGTATCAACTCTCTTCCGCCGTCGCGAAAATTCATTGCTGATTCTACTTTGGACATCCATCCCCATTCTGTTATTGAGCGGCATCTCATTTCCAAGAGAGGCCATGCCTAACTGGCTCTATACTTTTGGCCAGATCTTCCCCAGTAGCAGTGGTGTCAACGCCTTCATTCGGGTACAAAGTATGGGTGCATCCTTTGCTGATATTCTTCCCGAAATTCGTATGTTATGGTCTTTGGTGATTGTCTATGGCGGATTAGCCGGTCTGGGTATTCACTTGATCCTCAAACAAGATCAGCAAGATTACGAATCACAGCAACGGAAGGGTGGTCAAGAGTAAATGGACCGAATCCTATTTTTATAAGAGGCGCGAATTCGCGCCTCTTATGGTTGTTACCGTTTGATTCTCAGCGGTTGTAGGGTGACAAAAGCGCAACCGTTATCATCACATGTGGAGACAACACGAATGGCGCGGATCGGCCGATCAGGACGGAGGGTATAAGCCCCTTTTGTCAATTCTCCCACCTTTTCAAATTGTTGTCCATCGTGGCTTACTTCGACCGTTCCTGTCGTGAAAATACATTTGGGATGTTGCCGATTACCGGTTTGAATCTCTATTTCGCGGCAAGTTACCGGTGATGCAAAGGTGTAGAGCAACCAATCACCCCGCCGGCAAGCACGTGTTGTCCATGCAAAACTTTTGTATTGTTCTATACGGCTAAAGGGTGCACGGGTGCTGGCATCCATGGAGGAGGTGAGGGATAGGGTAGGCGTAATGGTTTGATAGTAGGCGGCAGTCGCGACATAGGGGCTCCTGCCTGTGCCGCGCGTGCTACGAAAGCGGTAGAGTTGAGGCTTAGATGTGCGGATAGCACCGGTGTAGGGTTGTGGTGTATAGTCAGGGAAAACCTCCTGAGTAAGCTGTGATCCATCACTGGTTGTGACACTTAACAACCCTTCTTTGTAGCTTACTTGAGGCTCAAATAGCCGATAACGAATACCCATTGCCGTCATGCGATCATCGTGAGTATCAATCAGATTTTGCTTGAATGTATTCCATGTCTTGGATTTACCGTGCCAAGCTAATTCCGAGAGGATGCAGACGCGAGGGAAGAGCATATAATCAAGATAATCAGGCTTCTCCGGTTCGTGTAAGACATAGGCTTCACTAAAAAATGTTGCCTCTAAACCCACGACATATTTCATCTGTTCAGGCGTGAACCCACAGGTGGCAAAGTCAAAAGAGTAGGCTTTCTCAGGGGCGATGATGCTGGCCCAATCGTGTCCATCTTCGTGTTTTGACTGGCGCATGTCGAAATAAAAATAGGCCGCGGGCATGACCACGGTCTCGTATTTTTTACTGGTGGAATTCAGGCAGGCTTTGACATTTTCCCAAGCGTAGACGTGGCTGTCATGCGACAAACCGCCATTGATGGCTTCGTTCCAAACAGCTGGTAGCTTTCCGTTGGCAGTCAATATGGTTGAAAGCTTCGACATAAAGTAACTTTCTAACTGTGCAGGGGAGGTCATCTGCTCTTCTTGCATCAATTTTTTGCAGTCGGGACAACGTTGCCATTGATCCATATCTACTTCATCTCCACCGATGTGAATATAGGGGGAGGGGAAGAGTGCACACAGCTCCTCTAAAATAGCTTGCAGTAGGATGTAATTCTCCTTTTTCGCCGCACACCAAGCAGAGCGCAGATCATCACCATTGGAGGCAGCGGTATCTGGGGTATAGTTGCAGAGAATCTCCGGATAAACGTGTGCTATGGTGCGGCTGTGCCCCGGCAGGTCGATTTCTGGAATGATTTCAATATTGCGAACAGCGGCGTAACGAATAATGTCGCGCATCTCTTCTTGGGTGTAGTAGCCTCCATATTTTTCGCCCCACTTACCATAGACAGATTGGATGGGTGAATCTCCTCCACGGAAGCCGCCAATGGTTGTTAATTCAGGATGCGATTTGATCTCGATACGCCATCCATCGTCATCAGTAAGATGGAGGTGTAACTTGTTGATTTTATGGTATGCAAATAGATTTATATAACGCTTTAAATCAGCTGCATTGATCCATGTTCTGGCCACATCAAGCATCATCCCTCGATAGGCAAAACGGGGTGCATCTTGAATCGTCAAGCAGGGCAAAGCAAAAGGTAGGGTGAGCGGATTTTTATAAATAGTAGGTGGCAGTAGTTGCAGTAAACTTTGGATGCCGTTGAATACACCTCCGTAACTGCCGCCCATAATAGCGATGTGAGAAGGCCGAATGCGAATGCAATAGGCTTCGGCAGACAAGGTCGAGTCAAGACCTAACGATAAGGTGTTGTCTGCCGAGTAATTATCGCTAACAGATGGTAGGGGCAGATACTCTTTCAGATAGGAGACGGCCTCTTGTAGCCCCTCCTCGCAAGCGATTTGGGTCTTGCTATTGAGCGTAAAAGTACCTGCTAACAGCTGTTTACTTTGTGGCGTGGGCAGAATGGGAGTTGCTGCCAGCGAGAGAGAATATGTAGCCATTGCTACCAGAAAAATAAGTCGTTTCATTGGATAGATGCGATTTGTCGTTGTCAAAGTTACTATTTTCCACCGAAAAACAGTAACTTTGTAGGATTAAAATGTATAAAAACGATGGAAAAAGATAAACGCCTTGAGGCAACAGCGCGGTTGTTAGAGGTTATGAATACCCTGAGAGAGAAGTGCCCTTGGGATCGGGTGCAAACCTTTGACACCCTGCGTAATGCGACCATTGAGGAGACCTATGAATTGGTGGATGCCATCACAGATCACAATATGGAGGGGGTAAAGGAGGAGATCGGCGACCTGCTGCTCCATGTGATTTTCTACTCTAAATTGGGCGAAGAGGTGGGCGCTTTCGACTATACATCGGTGGTGAATGCCCTCTGTGACAAATTGATATACCGCCATCCACATGTATATGGAGACATTCACGCTGACACCCCCGCGGAGGTGAAACAGAATTGGGAGGCACTGAAGTTGCGGAAAAAGAACCGCAAGAGCGGCACTTTAGAGGGTGTTCCCCGTTCGCTACCAGCTACGGTCAAGGCCTATCGCATCGGAGAGAAGGCGGCTGGCGCGGGTTTTGATTGGCAGAAACGTGAAGATGTATGGGCCAAGGTGCGTGAAGAGATCGCGGAGGTGGATGTGGAGATTGAGGCCAAGAATCACGATCGTTTAGAGGGTGAATTTGGTGATCTTTTCTTTGCGATGATCAACGCTTGTCGGCTCTATGGCATCGATCCTGAAGCCGCCTTGGAGCGCACCAATAAAAAATTCATCCGTCGCTTCGGTTATATGGAGCAATGTGCAGTAGCAGGGGGGCATACCCTGAGTGAAATGCAATTAGAGGAGATGGAAGCTCTGTGGCAGGAGTCAAAAAAAGACGAACAATAATTCAAGATACGATGGCACTAATCAAAGAGGTACGCGGGCATACACCGCGCATAGGTAAAGAGACGTTTTTAGCCGACACGGCGGTTTTAATCGGAGATGTAACCATTGGTGAGGGTTGCTCTATTTGGTTCAATGCTGTGTTACGTGGAGATGTAAACACCATCACCATTGGGGATCGCACCAATATTCAAGATGGAGCGGTGCTTCACACCCTTTATGATGGGTCTAAACATCCTTCACAGACCCACATTGGTAGTGATGTGTCGGTAGGACATAACGCCATTATTCATGGCGCAACAGTGGGTGATAACTGCCTGATAGGCATGGGTGCTACACTGCTCGATCGGGCGGTGATTCCTTCGGGGTGTATCATTGCGGCCAATGCGTTGGTGCTCTCCGATGCACAATTAGAAGCCAATTCGGTCTATGCCGGCATTCCCGCCAAAAAAGTGCGAGAGGTAACAGCAGAGCAACGCGAGGAGATTATTCGCCGCACGGCGCGTGATTACCAGCTCTACGCCTCTTGGTACAAAACAGAATAACCATGAGGAACCGTTTGAAATATCCGCGTATTATTCTCAACATCATGGTGGCTTTGGCCATCAGTTTGGTTGTCAACTTCTCTCACCTGCTGTTGATTTTAACAGAACGGAGTAGCGAGGGTACATTGCAGGAGCGGTTGATTGATTATCCCGCCGAGGGTGTGCTGACGATCACCGCAGATGGTCACGGCTATATTTTATATGGTTCCAATGCCGAAATAGATAGTGTCTATGTCCCCATGCAACGCATTCGCCGGATGTCATTGGAATCAGGGGATCGTCTTTCGGCGCAAATTACGCCCCCGCGACGAGTTGGAGGGCATCATGTTATGCGAGAAATCACGTTGCTCAACGGCAAGAGGTTGGGGCGTGCTCCTTTTTATGAGCAACCGCGACGCAGTGTGGATTTTGCCATTCAATTTGTGTTCTCGCTCCTCTTTTCGCTGTCGCTAATCTCTATCCTTACAGCGGGGTCTAATCGCGCGGATTCAACGACACGCTTTATAAAACGTAGCTTTCTCTGTCTGGTCGTGGCGGTGGCACTCTATTTTGTAGCTCCGGTTATTGAGCGTCCTCGGGGCGATCTGATTTTGAACTGTATGAGCAGTCGTCATCATCTTGATTACATGCTTTTGCTAAAATGTTCATTTGCCTTTGTCGTTGCGATCCTTTATGGCCGCATCTATGGCCTGATCTATCAGCAACAGTCCATTATTGTAGAGAATGAGCAACTTAAAAATGAGAACCTCACCACCCGCTACAATATGTTGGTGAGTCAAATAAATCCTCATTTCTTCTTCAATTCGCTCAATTCGCTCTCCATGTTGGTGCGAGAGAAAGAGGAGGTGAAGGCGCTGACTTATATTGATCAGCTCTCTTATACCTTTCGCTATATCTTGCAAAATGGTCAAAATACCCTCACCACGCTGGCCGATGAATTGAAATTTGCAGAAGCTTATGTCTACCTTTTCAAAATTCGCTTTGCCGATAAACTCTTTTTCGATATTGTTCCCAATCCAGATTATAGCGATTGGGTACTACCTGTATTAACACTTCAGCCACTATTAGATAATGTTGTAAAACACAATATGATAACAAAGACAAATCCGCTCCATGTGTCCATCCGAATTGAAGCAGGCTATCTTATTGTATCAAATCCTAAACAACCCAAGTTGGAGGCTGAAGCCAGTACCGGTATCGGCTTGGAGAATCTGCAAAATCGCTGGATACTCATCTCCCGACAAAAAATCGAGGTGATCGATACCCTCAACGAATTTACAGTACGCATGCCTTTGCAAAAACCCGTTGGATGATGAAGGTCGTCATTATAGAAGATGAGACCGCTGCGGTGGTCAATCTGAAAGCTATTTTACGAGAGGTCGCTCCCACCATCGAAGTATTGGCAACCCTTGAGGGTGTCCAAGAGAGTGTGGCATGGCTCACAACACATGGAGAGCCTGATTTGTTCTTTATGGATATTCATTTGGCTGACGGAGATTCTTTTCGCATTTTTGAACGTATACAGCTCTCTGCACCCGTTATTTTCACAACGGCCTATGATCAATATGCTTTAGATGCCTTTAAAGTCAGTAGTATTGATTATCTGCTCAAACCGATCAATGCCGCTGATGTGAAGCGGGCACTCGATAAATTATCTCGACTGACAGCGCCCGAACGTAATGGATACGGCGAACGCGTGCGCTCCATGGCCGCGGCTTCACATCGCCATGTGCTGACCCAACAGCAGGCTTTTTTGGTGCGGATGCGGGATAAAATCATCCCTCTGCAACGCGAGGATATTGCTTTTTGTTATACCTTGAACGAGAAGGTGACGGCGGTTGATTTTTCAGGACAATCCTACCAGTTGGATAAGACGCTCGAAATTTTGCAGGCCACACTGCCTGCGGAGGCATTCTTTCGCGCCAATCGACAATTTATTGTCGCGCGCAAGGCGGTAAAAGAGATCGTTGTATGGTTTGGAAGTCGCTTGTCGTTGCGGCTGACGGTGGATACACCAGAACGAATTGTGATCTCTAAGACCCGTGTTCCCGAATTTAAACAGTGGCTAACCCTCTCGCAACCGGTAATAATGGTCGATTGACCCCTTATTTTTGCCGTTTTACCCCAAAAGATGGTTGATATTTGTTTATTTGGCGTTACCTTTGTGACAACGAAATGGGAAAAATTAATCCACCTTTTAAAGCATGAAAATTATGAAAAAGAGATTATTTATTGTTTTGTCTGCCGCCATGCTATTCATCGGCATGGGTGTTATGGCACAAGAAGTGAAGAAAAATGATCAATCGACAGAGCGTATTACCGCAGAACAAATAGCACAAAAACGCACCGATCGTATGACCAAAGAACTTTCGTTAACAGAGGCACAAAGAACACAAGTATATGCAGTGGCGTTGCAGCAAGCTCAAAAAATGGTTCAACACCGAGCCAAAGCTGAAGCGATGGGAACACAACGTGCAGAAAAAGTAAAAGTAGCCAAAGAAGCTTATGGCCTTCAAATGCAAAAAATCTTAACCCCTGAGCAGTATAAAAAATGGCAGGAGATACGTGTTCGGCATGAGATGCGTAATGGTGCTGGTACTGGTGCCAAGGAGTGTGCTATGCGTCAAGCCAAATGTCGTAAGGTGAGAAAATAGGTCGATATTACTGCGAACAGGACTTGAAAAAGTATGAATACTGTCGCAGTCCGGGTGTCAGTTGGGGCGACTGACACCCTTCTTTTTTAATCAAAAATGTATCTTTGTCCTCAAACAATAAAAATAATGAAGAGAATCATCCTTCTAACACTGTTTGCCCTCATCACTCTCAGCGGGGCTTATGCTCAAACAGGCACCATCAAAACTTCCGTTACAGATGCTGACACGGGAGAAGGTATCCCGGGAGCTGTTGTCGAGGTGACTTCAATGAAACATCCTGACAAGAAAAAATACGCTACATCTGGCTATAATGGAGCACTGTCCATTTCGGGTCTTGCCTATGGTTCTTATCAGTTAGGGGTCTCATTTTTAGGCTACCAGAGTACGGAAACAACCGTCACAGTGCACGCCGCAACGGTGACAATAGGGAAGATCCTACTCAAGCCATCAGCCACTAAAATTGATGCTGTCGTGAAAGAGGTGCAGTCTATGCGCACCTCACAGAAAGGTGATACGGTGAGTTATAATGCAGGCTCTTTTAAAGTTGCGGCTGATGCCGACGTAGAAGGTCTTTTGAAAAAGATGCCCGGTATTACTGTTTCCGATGGTGCGGTGGAAGCCCACGGTGAAAGTGTTAAAAAAGTCTTTGTCGATGGGAAGGAATTTTTTGGTGAAGATGTCACTTCGGCCATCAAATCACTGCCCGCACAAGCTGTCGATCGCGTCGAGGTTTACAATAAATTGAGCGATCAGGCTGAATTTTCAGGTATGGATGATGGTGAAGGGTACAAAGCGCTCAATATTGTCACCCGTGAAAATATGCGTCAAGGACAATTTGGTAAGGTCTATGCCGGATATGGATACGATGCTGAGACAAAGACTGATTCTCCTCACAAATATGTCGCTGGTGGAAATATGAATGTCTTCAGTGGCTCGAGCCGTCTATCATTACTGGCTCTTTTCAATAACATCAACCAACAAAACTTCTCCTTTGAGGATATTTTAGGTGTTTCAGGCAAAACAAGAGGAGGTCACCCCGGAAGAGGTATGGGGCAATATATGGTGCGTCCCCAGTCGGGCGTGGCTACGGTCAATGCCATTGGTTTAAACTATTCGGATATTTGGGGCAAGCGCGATCAGGTGACCTTCCAAGGGAGCTATTTCTTTAATAACACGCGGACAAAAAATATTTCCACCTTAGATCAGTGGAATGAAGATCCCAGTCCTGTGGATACCATTCAACAACAAGGCCGCTCGGTGACCACCAACTTCAACCATCGTTTAAATGCGCGCATAGAGTGGAAAATATCTGAGAACCAGTCATTGATGTCTCGTACCGGATTTAGTTTCCAGTCCAATGATCCTTGGAGTATTGCCAATGGCCATCAATGGGGGCAGAGTGGCTATGCCACCATCTATAACGAAAAAGAGGCTTCAAAATCAGGATACGACTTGCGTGAATTTCTGCAATATCGCGCAAAATTAGGCAAGGCAGGACGCACGATCACCTTAGATGGCAATTTCTCTTATGGCAATGACGAGAGTCAGAATATGACATGGTCAAATTTAGCCCCCGCCTCGATGACCTTGCCCTATCCCCTCATCGACACGCTCTATCAAAAAGTAAATGCGCCCGCTAAGAGCTACTATCTACGGGGCAATGTGACCTACACAGAACCTCTTGCCAAGTACGTCCAATTAAGCTTCCAATACCGCGTGTCGTATGAGTATCAGGAGCGGGATAAGCGTTCCTTTACAGAAAATGACATGAAGGCGCTGGAGTTAAATTCGGCACTCTCCAATTCATACAAAAATGGCTACTTGATTCACCGTGTTGGCCCGGGCATCCGTTATGCCAAAGAGCGCAATACCTTGATCGCCAATGTCTATTATCAACGCTCTTCATTAGACGGTGAAACCATTTTCCCTACATCAGATCGGATCAAACACGACTATAACCACGTCACCTATTTTATGATGGGTAGTTTGCAGATCAACCGAGAAAATACTTTGCGTTTATTCATTCGTTCTTCCACCGACAATCCTGAGGTGACCCAATTACAGAATGTATATGATATTTCAAATCCTCAATACATCTCTAAGGGTAACCCACTATTGAAGCTCTCCTATAACCACAATGTGAATTTCCATTATGTCAATTCGAACGTAACCAAAGGGCGGACTTTCATGTGGATGTTCTCCATGAATAGCACCTCCGATTACATCACCTCGAATGTGGAGTACAACAAAACAGTTGTTGTTGACGGTAAAGAGTATAAACCTTTGCAATATGCTGTACCCCTGAATATGAATGGCTATTGGGATCTGCGTACCCAGTTAAGCTATGGCTTTCCCCTCACCTTCATGAAGTGCAACTTGAATTTATCTGCCGGTGTCATTTACTCCAAAGCCCCCAGCCAAATCGAGGGAATACGCAACAATACCAGCAATATAGAGTATGATACCAATGTGGTCTTGGGTAGCAATATTTCTGAAAATATTGACTTCACGCTCTCTTGGAGCGGCAGTTATAATGAGGCCAAAAACTCATTATCAACAACAGGTATCAAAAATCGTTACTTCAATCATACAGCCTCTGCGGCCTTGAAATTTATCTTCTGGAAGGGTTTCACCTTTACCGGCAGTGCCGCCTATACCCAATATGTGGGCTTTACCAACGCTTACAACGATGACTACTTACTCTGTAATGTCTACTTGGGTAAGAAGATATTCAAAAATAAAAACGGGGAGATCCAGATTGGTGTAAACGATGTTTTCAATCAGAATAAAGCTTTTGTCCGCTCCACGGGTTCGGGATATACACAGAACCTCACCAACAGTGTCATTGGCCGTTACTACACCGTTCAATTTGTCTATAACTTGCGCCATTTTGGTAAACGTGGCACAAAGAACGTCAAGGAGTATGAAGGCGCCGCAGAATCTCCGCGCAACAGTAGCGGTGTCGGCATGATGGGCAGTGGCTCTAAGCCAACCGGTATGGGGCGACCACCGATGATGCATCGCCATTAATAGAGAAAGAGCCCAATATATCGGGCTCTTTCTTAGTCATTTAAAAGGCGCATATTGTGCGCCTTTTACTATTTATCTTGTTAGGCTCGAACCTGTGCACCAGCTCGTTGCTCAAATTGCCGAGTTAGATTAGCCATCGTGCGCTCAATAGTCTTATCGTCTAAGGTGCGTGTTTTATCCTCCAAAATAAAGCTCAACGCATAGGATTTCTTACCCTCTGGGAGCTTATCTCCTTCATAGACATCAAAGAGAACTACACTCTTGAGTAACTTGCGCTCCGCAGCCAAAGCAATCTCGCGCAGTGCAGAGAAGGTGACCGACTTATCGACAAGAAGTGCCAAATCACGCTTCACCTCTGGATACTTGGATAGCTCCTCGACTGTGATGTGATTTTTCTTGGTGGCCTTTATCAGTAGATCGAAATTCAATTCGGCGAAATAGACCGTCTGCTTCACATCGAAAATACGGCAAATCTTGGAACTCACACTGCCAATTTGCAACAACTCCTTGCCATTAATCGACAGGGAGAGGGCCTCACCAAAGAGGTCACTACTACACGTATCCGATGAGAGGGTGTAGATGTCGATCCCAAAGCGATGGAGCAATTTTTCAGCCATAGCACGCAGCGTAAAGAACGAGGTCGGCTGGGGCTTCGCATTCCACGACTGTGGCACAGCTGTGCCGGTCATGGTGATACCTAACCGATAGATTTCGGAATAGGGGGCTAAGTGATTCTCGCTACCAGCCGCATCTTGATAAAAGTAGCAATTTCCAAATTCGTAGAGCGCCAAGTCTCCGTTTCGACGGTTGATATTGAGTTGCACAGCCTCCATAGCATTGAATAGCAGTGTTTGACGCATCACATTCAAATCAACACTGAGCGGATTGAGTATGCGTACACAATGCGCAGCAGGGTAGGCTGTCAGCCCCTCATAATAGGCGCTCTTGGTCAGCGAATTGGACATGATTTCGGTGAAGCCATTGGCGGTCAAGTAGTCTGCCACACCATTCATGAGTCTGTTTTTATCGGGTTTCGGCGCATAGGAGAGGGTGGAATGGACGCACGCTGAAATAGCTACATTGTTATAGCCATAGATACGGAGAATATCCTCCACTAAATCTGCTTCGCGCTGCACATCAACGCGATAGGGTGGTACAGCGACTGAAAGAATATCATCACATTCACGTTCGATCTTCACCTCTAAAGCCGCCAAAATGGCACGAATGGTGGCTGCCGGAATATCTTTGCCGATCAACCGATTCACACGTCCCAAAGAGATGTCAAAGTGAAAATCTGCTGCCGGAGTTGGATTTAGGTCGATGATCTCACTCGCAATTTCTCCCCCAGCTAACTCTTTCATAAGCAGGGCGGCACGCTTGAGCGCATAGACTTGAATATTGGGATCAACGCCACGTTCAAAGCGGAAGGAGGAGTCGGTATTCAGTCCGAAACGTTTGGCTGTTTTGCGCACCCAAACAGGGTTAAAGTAAGCACTTTCGATAAATACATCAGTCGTTGTGTCGCTGATGCCTGCGTCTAAACCGCCAAAGACACCGGCCATACACATCGGGCGCGTGGCGGAGCAGATCATCAAGTCGTGATCCGTCAGTTTACGTTCGACACCGTCTAAGGTTACAAAAGAGGTTCCAGCCTCACAAGTCCGCACAACAATTTGCCGACCGTCAATTTTTGTCACATCGAAGGCATGCAGGGGTTGCCCCAGTTCAAAAAGGACAAAATTGGTAATGTCAACCAAATTATTTTTGGGATGAATGCCTGCCGCACGGAGGTAATTTTGCATCCAGTCGGGAGAGGGTGCGATCGTGCAACCCTTGACCGTCACTCCGGCATAGCGAGGTGCGGCCTCCTTATTTTCAACCCTTACATCAATGGTCAAATCGTGATTATCTACGCGGAATGCCTCCACAGAGGGCCATTTTACCTTCGTTTTTTCACCTTGACTACACAAGTAAGCCACTAAATCACGCGCCACACCGATATGAGAAGCTGCATCGACACGATTTGGTGTTAGCCCAATGCCTATCAAATAATCATCTTCTATATGTAAATATTCCTTGGCTGTCATGCCTGTTTGCGCGGTTGCCGGAAGTTCTAAGATGCCAGCGTGATCTGTACCGATACCCATTTCATCCTCCGCACAGAGCATGCCCAATGATTCGATGCCACGGATTTTGCTACGCTTGATCTTAAACTCCTCCTCACCGCCATTGGGGTAGAGAACTGCGCCCACGGTGGCACACATCACCTTCAGTCCCTTGCGGCAGTTTGCAGCGCCACAAACAATTTGGAGGGGCGTACCCGTGCCTACATCGACCGTGGTAACTTGCAAATGGTCTGAATCGGGATGAGCCTCACAAGTCAGCACCTCGCCGACAAAGACCCCTTGGAGGCCTCCTCTGATGGTTTCAATCTTTTCGAAGCCCTCGACTTCGAGCCCTATGTCAGTTAAAATGACAGCCGCTTCTTGCGCCGTCAATGAAGTGTCAATATACTGTTTCAGCCAGTTATAAGAGATATTCATAGCGTGTGAATTTAATGGATACAAATTAGATACAAAAGTACAAAAATAATGGGACTTCCGCACATTTTTTAGATCGAAATTCCACCCTAAGCTCTATCCTCGGCAGAACAACATTTGAATATCTATGGCAGAAAAGATGCTAAAAGGAGCGTTTTTTAGCCTGAATATTTTTCGCGTTTCGGCTCGAATTTTCAACAAAA
>JAVVZO010000008.1:0-55992 GCA_036650515.1 Alistipes sp. | reverse complement strand
AAAAATTCAAACAGTCTCTTAAAAAAGTTCTAATTGATCAATGTTGTGATTAAAACTCAGCCTATGGTAAGGGCAGATACCGTAGCGGCGGATGGCGAGACGATGTTCTCGGGTGGGATAACCCTTATTTCGATCCCAGCCATATTGGGGATATTCTGTGGATAGCCGCTCCATATATTCATCACGATGGGTTTTGGCTAAAACTGAGGCGGCAGCAATATCGGCAAATTTCCCATCACCTTTGACGATGCACTGATAGGGGATGGTGAGTGTTGTGCGAAAACGATTGCCATCAATGGCGAGAAACTGGGGTGCGGGACGGAGTTGTGCAGCGGCCAATGACATTCCCTCGAGGGAGGCGTTGAGGATGTTAATTTCATCAATGCGGGCAGGGGAGATGGCTTGTACCGCCCATGCGACAGCTTCCCGTTCAATAATGGGACGTAATAGGTCGCGCTGACGTTGGGTCATCTGCTTAGAATCATTGAGTAGGGGATGGTGAAAATCGGGCGGTAGAATGACAGCACTGGCGAAAACAGCACCAGCAAGACATCCTCGACCTGCCTCATCACATCCGGCTTCGACTAAATCGGTTTGGTAGAAGTTCTCCAACATGAGAACAAAGTTAGCAATAAATTCAGCCCATTCAGGTTTTTTTGCGTATTTTTGTGCAAATCATTTTCGACATGAAGCTCAATATTGTACGACAACCTCTTATCGTTGCTATCCTCCTTCTATTGGTAGCAACTTTGTGCGGTTTTGCTCGCTTCAATCTCCTTCCCTCTTCTTCCGAGATGATTGCGTCCTCCCATTTTTTTTTAGGACAATATGTTCATGGTCTCCAAGTTGCATGGCCACAACTCTCTGTAATAGCTTGCGTTGTACTTACTTTACTGACCGGACTGACGCTTGGAAGGATGGGTGCTCGTTTTGCGCTCTACGCCAATGTGAGTAGCTTGACGCTCTCTCTCTATGGCATTTTGGCTTGCAATCTATTTATAGGTCAGGATTATTTGATAGGGTCTATTGTGGCTTTTTTGTTGGCTCGCGGGCTCAGTAATTTTTGTAATTCTTATCGAAATGGCTACACCTTTGATAAGCTGTTTCGTGGAGCTGTATATATAGGTCTTCTTCCGTTGTTTTCTCCGGAGACACTCCCGCTGCTGTTGCTTGTCCCTTGGGGCGTGTTGATTTTCAAGCGGACAATTCGTGAGGTTGTGGTGGCTTTTGCGGGACTTTCAGTGGCTTTGTTGGCCACCTGCTACCTTTCATGGGGTAGTGCCGTGGGATTTTTCACCCCGCTAAGTACGCTGTTCCACGCCTTCATAACCCATAGTGGGCTACATTTGTTGCAAGGGATCTCGCCTGTACTGTTGGCTTTCTTGGGGTTGGTGCTTTTTCTAACCATCTGCGCCATGCTTTTCTTTTTTGGAGATCACTACTCCTTGGGCTCAAAGGCACGGGCGGTTTTGACCTTTGATTTGGGCGTGCTTTTGATCTGTGGAACACTCTTCTTTGTCCCTTGCTCGACCGCGACCCTCTTTGCGTGGATTGCTGTACCGGTGTCGCTTCTACTTCCCTTTTTCTTCGTCCGCATTCGCGCAAACTTCTCTTTTTCACTCTATCTGACACTCCTCCTTCTCTGTATAGCTCGTTTTTGGTACTGATAATAGCCTATAATTCGTCTTCATTATGGTCTAAATAGGTTTTTCATGCTTTTGTTTGGCAAGTTAGTATTGTTAGATACAATTAAATATTGTATGTTTGGCTTGTTCAAACCCTCTAATAAAAACCAAATAGCCATGGATCAAAACGCTATTCATGAGTCGGGACAACCGATGATCGTGAAATATGTGGAGACATCCCACAATGGAATTCAATCGCATTCGTTGTCCCGCTATGCGATAGGCTACATCGTTCACGGTGTGAAATATATCTATTACGGAGATAAGCGACAGCGCCTTTCTCGCGGAGATATTTTTTATTTAGGGATTGGGCATCATTATACTGAGGATCTTCCGGAGGGTGATCACCCCTTCGAGCAGATTGTATTTTATTACACGCCCGATGAGCTGCAACGCATTCTGCTTCATTTGAATATCACCTATCGAATGACGATTTCCAATAATCATAGTTGTGAAGAGTGTCGCACGCGACCTTCCGTGGTGATGCCGGCTTGGAGTGCGCTCCGCAATTTTTTCCAAAGTACCAATAATTATCTACACGAAGAGGTGCTTTCGGGTGATCATGCAGCTCAAAACATCAAAATGACAGAGTTAGTCTATCATCTTGTCTCTCATGAAGATTGTTGCCTTAAAAGCAAGTTATTGAGCAATATAGACACCGCTAAAGAGAATTTTGAGCAGGTTGTTTACGATCATGTCTTCGTGGAGTGCTCCATTGAGGAGTTGGCGCGTAGGACCAATCGTTCGTTAACCTCTTTTAAAAAAGAATTCAGACGGCTCTTTCGGATGCCACCTCATAAGTGGTTCATCCGCCAACGATTGATGCACGCTCGCCTGCTGCTCATCTCCACCGCTAAATCCATCTCTGAGATCGGCGTTGAGTGCACTTTCCCCAACACCTCTCATTTCATCAAACTCTTCAAAAAAGAGTATGCACTTACCCCTGCATCATATCGTTCCCACCACCTCAAGTTGGAGGCCTTGCCCTCGATGGCGGAGATGGAGCCCTTGTCTTTGTAGGGTTTTGCAACTGTAAAGAGTGCGGTGGCGATCTGAAATTATTGCCTCTTGTGGGGGCGACAAAACACAAAATAGTGGCTTGAAAGGGGCTGGATCTTAAATTGTTTACTACCTTTGCCCTCGCAAGTCCGCCTTGTCGCTGCCTACGTAAGTAGGGGGAGGAAAGTCCGGGCAACACAGAGCGCCGCTCAGGTTAATGGCCTGATGTCCGTGAGGGTATGGTAGCGTAACAGAAAATAACCGCCCGAAAGGGTAAGGGTGAAAAGGTGAGGTAAGAGCTCACCGCGGAGGCAGCAATGTCGTTCGGCCGTACGTCCAGTGGGTTGCAAGACCGTGTATACCGGCAATTAAGGGTGGCTCGCCCGATGCCGGGGGGTAGGTTGCTGGAGATGATGGGTAACCATCATCGTAGATCAATGACAGGGGCTTCACTTCGGTGGAGTACAGAACCCGGCTTATAGGAGTTGCAAAACAGAAGAGACTGCCCAAATTTTGGACAGTCTCTTTTATGTTGAATAATATTGATAGCTATCTGTAATTGTGTGAAATAAGGGTCATGAACTCTTCGCGGGTACGGTTGTCCTTGAGAAAGATACCTGTAAAGGCAGAGGTCGTTGTTGCCGAACCTTGTTTCTCTACCCCTCTCATTTGCATACACATATGAGAAGCCTCGATCACCACCGCCACACCCATGGGATTGAGTGCTTCTTGAATGCAATCTCGAATTTGAACCGTCAAACGCTCTTGTACTTGCAGTCGGCGAGCGAAACACTCCACCACGCGGGCAATTTTCGAAAGTCCGGTGATGTAGCCATTGGGAATATAGGCCACGTGTGCCTTACCGTAAAAAGGAATCAGGTGGTGCTCGCACAAAGAGTATAGATCAATGTCTTTGATGAGCACCATTTGTTTGTACTCTTCTTTGAAAAGTGCGCCACGAATGATCTCCTTCGGATCTTCCTTATAGCCTTTTGTCAGGAAGGACATGGCCTTGGCCACGCGCTCTGGTGTTTTCAGAAGTCCTTCTCGCTCAGCATCTTCACCCAATAAGTTTAGAATTTCCTTATAGTGATATTTGAGTTTTTCAATCGTTTCGGGTGCGTAAATATCCTCGCGTGTATAGTTTTTCTTCTCCATAGCGGGCAAAGATAGCCTATTTAAATTTGTTGTGCAAAAATTCGGCTAACTTGCGTGTGGCACGTGCGCGGTGCGAGAGTGTATTTTTCTCCTCCATCGACATTTCGGCATATGTTTTAGTGCTACCTTCGGGAATAAAGAGCGGGTCGTAGCCGAATCCGCCATTACCCGATGCACATTGGGCGATGTGGCCGGGGGCGATTCCTTCAAAAAAGAACTCTTTGCCATCAATAATGAGCGAAATAACGGTGCGGAAACAGGCGCGCCGATTACCTTCTCCGGCGAGATTTTTCAATAAAAGACGGTTATTGGCTGCAAAATCATGGCCATTGGTGGCATAGCGCGCCGAATGGACACCGGGAGCTCCACCCAAAGTAGTGACCTCCAGACCAGTGTCGTCAGCGAAACAATCGATACCGGTGCGGTCGTAAAGGTAGTGTGATTTTTGAGAAGCATTTCCCTCCAGGGTCTCCTGTTCTTCTGGGATATCTTCCATAATACCCACCATTTTGGGCGATAAAAGCTCGAAATGGTCGCCTATAATAGCTTGTACCTCGCTCATTTTATGGGCGTTGTTGGTTGCAAATAAGAGCTTGATCTTTTCCATTGGTCAGAAAAATTAGAAATTATCTTGGAATTTCGAGTAGTTCGAGTTTGTAGTCTGCATCAATCTTGTCGATGATGGTTCGTACCAAAACATCCATTTCCGAGTTTGGGGTGTACTCGGCAGGGCAGACGTGGCTCACCCGATTGTCACGGATCAAATCGTTCAGATCCTTGCGTGCGCCCTTGATATTGGGGTTGTAAACGGCGATGGAGTGCCCTCCGAAATTTTTCACCAACCTCATGCAGGGAATATCCGTAGACCCATCTCCGACATAAATCATGCGACTGAAAGGGACAGGGCGTTTGTTTCCCTCTATAAATTGGTTGACTTTTTTACTGTCAAAGACCGACTCAACGCCTTTGTTTATCTTGAAAATGAATTGAGTTTTGTTGGTGTAATTAACTGCCACAGCAGGCCAATAGGCGATGCCATCCACGTCGTAGAGGAATGAGCAAGCGTATATTTTACGAAATTCGTGGGCGATCGGTGTGCCTTCTATGATCTCCTTGAGCCCCGATGAGTTGATGTAGTGAAGGATGCGAATGCCCCTTTCGCTACCGTAGGCATTGATGCGGGCGAACCACTCTTTGACCCCATTATAAAGGGTCACGTTGTGTCCCGACTCCTGAAAGGCTTCTCGTTTGAGCGAGAGACCCTTGGATTTGGCCTCCTGAATCATTTTGGCCATATAGGTGAGGATCATATCCGCGTCCTGCTCCTCAGCCAACGAATTGGCATCGTGCCAAAATTCTTTGTTGCTTTTTCCCACGGCAGGGATAAAATCATACTCTTGCATATTGCCCGGTGAGAGTGTGCCGTCAAAGTCGTAAATCAGCGCGATGGTGAGTTTGTATTCCATAGGATGAAACTTAAGTGTGTCTAACCTTATTGATCGAACCCCTAAAGAGATGGATTTAGGGTAGACCCTCCAAAGGTACAAAAAAATTCACTATTTTTGCAGAAGAGAACCTAAAAGACAAAAGATATGGAATTTAAAAAATTGATAGAAAAGCGCCGGAGTGTGCGCAAATTTTCTGATCAGATACTCCCCCGTGCGGTGATTGACACCCTCCTAAAGGAGGTGGCCAGCCATGCTCCATCAGCGCGAAATAGTCGATCTACCCATTTTTTGGTTGTTGATGATCGGGAGCTGTTGGCTAAAATTGCGGCTATGCGTGATTATGGTTCGGCCTTTGTCAAAGATGCGCCTTGTGTGATTTTGGTGATGGCCGATGTGTCGAAAAGTGACCTGTGGCGAGAAAATGCCGCTATTGCGGCTACGATGCTACTGCTGAATGGCGTAGATCACGGCTTGTCCACCTGCTGGGTTCACGTGAATGGGCGCCCTCGGCAGAAAGATGCACCGGAGGGGGCCAAGGCAGTGGATTACTTGCGGACGTTGCTCCCTATTCCCGAAGGCTTTGAGGTGCTGTGTGCAGTTGCTATTGGATACTCAGATTTTGTGCCGGCATCGCTTCCGGCTTACGATGCCGCGGAAGCGATCAGTTGGTCTAAGTAAAAATAATCCGGCTCGAAAAAGCCGGATTATTCATGTGTATCAAGAAGCTGTTTTAAATGAAGGTAATTCGCTTGCGCAGAGCCTCTAAAATTTGTGTTTTGAGTGTGTTTGCTTGGATCGGCTTGGGCATATATCCACTAAATCCACTCTCCATAACACGCTGTTCATCCGATGTATAAGCGAAAGCTGTGACGGCAATAATAGGCACTTCGGCCGAAATTTTACGAATTTCAGCTGTTGCCTCATAGCCATTCATAATGGGCATATTGATGTCCATGAGCACCAAATGAGGTTGGTGTTCTGTGAACAGAGCCACCGCCTCTTGCCCATTCCATGCGTGTATGAGCTTATATTCTTGGCGCAAAATGGATTCAAAAAGTTTGTAATTGCTCTCATTATCCTCGGCAATAAGTATCGTGAGTTTGGTCTTCTCGATGGTTTGGTGTGTAAAAACTTCGACCTCAGATACATGCTCCTTGCCGGCGAAGAAGGGCAGGGTGAACCAAAAAGTAGAGCCTTCGCCCTCATTTGATTTCACACCAATTTCTCCGTGCATATGAGTGACGATGGTTTGGCAGATCGAAAGGCCAAGGCCTGTCCCTTGCTTGAAGCCATTGAGTTTCACAAAGCGATCAAAAATGGAATCTATTTTATTGTGAGGAATGCCGATGCCGGTATCTGATACATAGAAATAGATCTCCTTTTCTCGCAATTCATATCCGAAGTGAATGTGTCCTTCCGTTGTGAATTTCAATGCGTTGGATAATAGATTGATGAGCAACTGGGAGAGCCTATTCTTTTCCGTATGGATGCAGCAGCTTTGTGAAGATGGAATAAAACGAATCTCGATTTGATCCGTCTGAAGTCGCAGTTTCATCATAGCCTCTTTTTCCTGCATAAATAGATTGAGGTCGAAATCGGTGTAGACAAACTCCAACGTTCCGGCTTCGATTTTTGATAGATCGAGGATGTCGCTAATGAGTTGCAACAACAGTGTGTTATTGTCTTCGATGATGTGGAGATACTCCTGCTTTTCAGCCGGCTCATCTGTGGATGCCAAGATCCCTGAGAAGCCCACGATGGCATTGAGCGGTGTTCGTATTTCATGGCTCATGTTGGCTAAGAAGGCAGATTTCAAGCGATTAGATTCTTCTGCTCGATCTTTCGCCGAGAGGAGCTCTGTCTCCATTTTTTTGCGATCGGTGATATCCAGTGACGATCCGATTAAGATGAGCGGATTGCCGGCTTCATCCCGTGATTCCACGCCGGCTCGAGCTTCAATCCATCTAATACACAACTTTCCCTTTTCAGAAGAGATGGTGCGGAACTCCTCTCGCATGGTCTCTTCTATCCCTTTTAACAGTTTCTGGCAAGCATTGCGAACCCGCTCACGGTCATCGGGATGGATGCGTTTAAAGTAGGCCGATTCGGCGATGGAGAGGGAGTTGTCGTTGATGTCATTGCTGAATCCAAAAGCGCGCTTGGCATCATAGAAAATGATCTTCTTCACCAGATCCCATTTCCAAGGAATGATGTTGGCAACATCGAGCGCTATTTTGAGCTTGCGGTTTGTCTCCCCTAACTGCCGTTGTGCTTGGTATAATTCGGTGCTGTCGATACAGAAAACGTCGACTAAATCAGGGCGGTAGGCACGACTGACGATCACATCGAAGAAGATGTCGAATTTACGATAGTAGAAGGGGAATGTAACGGTTTTATTCTCTAAAAGAGCTATGCGGATGAAGTGGAGAAATTCACTCATCGTGTCGGGAAAAAGGTCGTAACCTCTCTTCCCAATGGCATCCATGCCAGGGAAAAACTTCTCAAATCGTGCATTGATGTCACAATATATCGTATCAATCGGCTCTCCCTGCTTGTCAAATACTACCTGCTCCTGCATATATATGATGGGCATACTATTGAATAGCGTTGCGTAACGGGCTCTGGATTCCATCTCCTCTTCTTGGATACGTCTCATTTTATTGAGCACCCTAATGCGCCATTGTTGAAAAATCAGGAAGAAGAGGAAAAGAATAGTGGCGGTGATAATTATTAATCTATATTGCTCCCAGAAGCTAACAGGTTTGTTGAAAAAAACGGTGTTGGCGGGGCATAATTCGGGTGAAATGCCATTCCGAAAGAGTTCCTGATATTTAAATCGGGCACAAGCACCAAAGGTGCGAAAGAAGGGAATTTTTCGAGCGGGAGTGCCTTTTAGTACTTGTGATAAGATGGTGGATAGCTTGTTTTTGAATATTTCACCATCCGTAAAATAGCCCCCCATCAGATCGCTATCTTCCATCCCTGTATATTTTATGGTGAAGATTGGAAGCGGAAAACCTGCGATCATTTTGTATCCATCGGTAGAGACGGTGGTGTTGCCTGCAAAGCTTGTTTTATAATGCCATGAAGAGAAAAGGATACCGGTATGTCTACCATCAATTTTATTGAGCGAATCGACCAAGTGATCCATGGGAATGATACCGGCGGTGTAACATTGATATTCTATTCGTGGAAAGTGCTTTTTCATCAATAGGCGTAAGTCGTATTCATTTTGCTTATTGGTGTACCGCATATCGTCCATAAAGATCAGCTTCGTTATACCCGGTATCAGCTTACGCATCAAGTCAATATTCTCTTTGATCCGAACGGGGGAATGGAGCAAGGTGAAGTTGTACTGATGGGTGAGGTTTTGCATGGGCGTTCGCTCCGCGGGTAATAGCGCTCGCTTGTGCAAATAGACATCCTTGGGACCGATATAATCCTCTTCAGCACATACGATCATTGGAATATCTCCCCACTCTTTTCGAATAGACTCTCGAAGCAAAGCGAACGATGAAGTACCTAAGAGGACAACTACTTGCGGTTTATTCTTGCTGTACTCTTTAAAAAGAGTTTGCTCATAAATTTGCAAAGTCTCTTCGTCTTCGATCAATAGCGTATTCATGTTGTCGATATAGACGTCGATGGAGCTGTTGGTTCTCCCATATTGCGTGAGGGTAGAGACCAGAACACGACTCCAAGGGGAGGCTTCTGTATAGGTATTGATGATCAGGACAGGTCGTCCCACTCCCGCCTGCGCTTGAACGGGCAGACAGAAAGTTTGGACGATAAATAATGTCACAAAAAGGCCAATCGTGCTAAAGAAATATTTGGGTGATCTATTCATAGTAAATTACCTTTGTGGTCATAGAAACGCTTTATTTCATGACGGGTTTAATATCTTTAATACGAAGTTGGGTGGTGATAATTCCGCGATAATGATTTTCTACAATTTGATAACAAACATCAATAGGGCGTCCTGAATGGATCCAGTTGTAATGTACAGGTTGTTGAAAAGCAATGGCTTGGATGGTCGTATTGGGCTTCTGCCGCTGCATTAAATCCATGCGCAGGTGCTCACATTCCAGCCCTACTAACTTCGCCTCACCATGGTTAATTACCCCATACGTCGCGAAGACTGGCGAAGGGTTGCCGGGGCCAAATGGTTGGAGCTTGTTGAAGGTTGTGCGGAAATCGGGCGTTATATCCGAAAAGAGTAGCTCACTATCAATGTCCACTTGTGGAATTAAGGTGCGAGGGTCGATATTTTTATCCACAAAAGCACTAAATCGGTGGGTAAATTCTACCACGTTTTCGGGACGCATGGTCAATCCGGCCGCATACATATGTCCACCGAAATTTTCCAACAGATCAGCACACGATTCAACCGCCTGATAAAGATCGAATCCGGGGATAGAACGGGCTGATCCTGTGACAAATCCGTTGCTCATGGTGAGTACTACCGTTGGCCGATAGTAGGTTTCAATGAGCCGTGAGGCTACAATGCCGACAATGCCTTTCATCCACTTGGGATTATAGATCACCGTACATTTGCAGTTTTTTAATAGGGGGTCGTTTTCAATAAGATCATGTGCCTCCTGTGTGACGCTACGGTCGATGCTTTTGCGATCTTGGTTGAACGCATCAATCACATTTCCGAACTCTGCGGCCATGCTTTCGCTGGCTTCAATAAGTAGATTCACAGCAGCATGACCACCTGAAGGGGCGGCATTTTCATCGTTCTCATCCATCCGCATTCTTCCGGCGGCATTGATGCGAGGCCCGATCTTGAAGACAATGTCATCGACCGTAATATCGTGCTTGTCCAATCCGCAAATGTTGATGATCGACTGTAACCCCTTGGAGGGATTGCCATTCAACCGTTGCAGTCCGTAGTACGCCAAGATCCGATTTTCATTGACCAACGGCACAATATCCGAGGCGATGCTCACCACGAGCAGGTCGAGCAATGGGGAGATTTCAGCAAAAGGCATGTTGTTCTTTTGGGCATAAGCTTGCACCAACTTGAAGCCAACGCCACATCCCGACAGCTCATCGAAGGGATAGGTGCAGTCGGTTCGCTTGGGATCGAGAACAGCAACGGCCTGAGGAATCTCCTCAGCCGGAAGGTGGTGGTCGCAGATAATGAAATCCACGCCCTTTGTTTTTGCATAGGCGACCTTCTCCGTGGCTTTGATACCACAATCAAGAGCAATAATCAAGGCAACCCCTTTGTGGGCTGCATGATCAATTCCCTTGATCGAGATACCGTAACCTTCGGTATATCGGTCTGGGATGTAGAATAATAGGTTCTTGTGACCTATTTGGCGCAAGAATTTGTAAACCAAAGCAACGGCCGTAGTGCCGTCCACATCATAGTCGCCATAGACCATAATCTTCTCTTGATTACGGATGGCTTGTTCGACGCGGTCGATCGCCTTATCCATATCCTTCATCAGGAATGGATCATGGAGGTCAGAGAGCTGTGGGTTAAAGAATTGCTGTGCCTGTTCTACATCTTCTATGCCTCTTTGTACGAGTAGATTCGCCAGCACGGGAGCAATATGGAGTGCGGTAGCCAAAGAAGCCACCGCCTGCGCATCGCCCTGCGGTTTCACTACCCATCGTTTTTCTATGGGCATAATTTTTAATTTTTATATATTTTAACATTTAATTTTACACTTAAAAATTGAATAATACGTGCCTTGACCTCCTCCATCGGTACACAACGGCCGATCTCTTTTTGGATCGACGTCACCCCTCGATCTGAAAATCCACAGGGGTTGATGTAGTGAAAGTAGTCGAGGTTTGTCGACACATTGAGCGCAAAGCCGTGCATGGTCACAAAGCGCGATGCACGCACGCCTATGGCGCAAATTTTCCGTGGAGGTTGATCCTTTTCGCAAATCCAAACTCCTGAAGCTCCCGCGATGCGACCGGCTTGGATGCCATAGGTAGCCACGGTATCCATCACAGCTCCTTCGAGGCAGTCGATGTAGTCCCGCAATCCAATGCCGATCTTCTCCAAATCCAAAATAGGATAGCCAACTAATTGTCCTTCACCATGGAATGTGATGTCACCTCCGCGGTCAATGTGATAAAATTCGGCACCTATTTTCTTCAAAAAGGCTTCATCGGCGAGCATATTTTCTGCCCGTCCGCTTTTCCCAAGCGTATAAACAGCTGGGTGCTCGACAGATAGGAAATAACCGGCATGGTCATCCGACGACCCTTTGAGCCGTAGCATTTGGTCAAATAAAGTCTGTTGGTAATCCCAACATGCTTTATAGGGCATCCGCCCCAGGTCTCGGTACTCGACACGCATCTCTTTTATTCTAAATCGAAAAGCCACAGGTGAAGGGCAAAAAGCGGGTCACGGGTCTACTTTTGAGATTTTTCTATTTTTTTATGGCCTTTAAGGCCTCATCTGCCAAATACGATGAACGCACCATGGGGGCGCTTGCACAGTAGCCAAAACCCATTTCCAAGGCCTCCAAACGATATGCTTCAAACACTTCCGGTGTGATGTATTCCGCCACAGGATAGTGCTCCAAAGTTGGCCGCAGGTATTGACCGAGTGTAACAATTCCAACGCCAACAGCCCTTAAATCCCGAAGGGTTGTACGTATCTCCTCTGGGGTTTCTCCCAAGCCGAGCATCAGTCCACTTTTGGTGACAGCGCCTTTTTCAGCCAAATAGCGTAGGGTCTCTAAACTGGTGTGGTACTTGGCTCTGGAGCGTACCACGGGGGTCAATCGCTCCACAGTCTCGATGTTGTGGCCAATAATATCGGGTTTTGAGGCCAGCACAATGTCTATCAATGCCGGTTTTGCATCAAAATCGGGAATCAGCAGTTCGATGGTGGCATCGGGATTTTCTGAACGAATAGCCCGGACAGTCTCTGCCCAATGGGCAGCTCCGCCATCTGTCAGATCATCGCGGGTTACAGAGGTGATTACTACGTGTTTGAGTTGCATCAAACGAACACTTTCCGCCACCTGTTGAGGTTCGGAAGCAACTATGGGAAGAGGATGTCCTGATAATGTGGCGCAGAACCGACAGCTCCGCGTGCAAATTTCGCCCAAAATCATAAAGGTCGCTGTGCGGCGACTCCAACATTCTGCCTGATTGGGGCATTTTCCGCTGCTGCAAATCGTATGAAGCTTGTGTTCGCTAACGATACGTTGCACCTCGCCATAGGCAGGGTCGTGCGAAAGTCGAATTTTTAACCATTCGGGCTTTTTCAGTACATTTATCTTGCTGTCATATAACTTTGGCATTTTCTATTTCGCTATTTTTCCAATTGAGGCAAATATACGAAAAAAAATGCGATACCGGCCATGTGTCGCGTTATTTCGGGTATAAAAGTAAAAAAAAGACCATCGTGGGGCTTTAAGAAGCTGAGATGTCGTTGTTCACGAACTTGTAAAGTTGATCCCCGCGGCGGATGAGCGCATTGGTTTTGATGGCGCAGAAAGTACCTTGTATGGCCGTTTGAATTGGGTCACCCTCAGCGCCATGCAACGCTGTAATGACTTGTTCCACAACACCCGTCGTCTCTCCGGTAAAGAATATTTCATCCTCCACATGGAGCGGGGAGGCTTCGACAAGCACTTCAGCTACCGAAAGTTTTTTGAAGAAATTGGTCACCTTGCCGACATAGACTTTGCGTTTGGTGGCCGCCGAACCATAGTGAGTGCTCTGTTCGGCGATGGGTTTGCCAGCATAGTAGCCACCCCAAAAGCCACGATTGAAGACGGTTTCGAGCTTTTTCTTCATTTCCGCCGCCAAGTCAGGGGTGTAGTTTCCCGCCTCCATGGCGCGGAGTGCATGGTCGTAACTTTCCACCACGCGTTTGACATATTCTGCTCCGCGTGCGCGCCCTTCGATTTTGAGCACACGAACTCCCGAAGCGATGAAACGATCAATGAAGTCAATGGTACATAAGTCTTTAGGTGAGAGTAGATAGTTGCCATCGGTGTCTATTGCTGCTCCTGATTCTTTGTCGGTGAGGGTGTATTTGCGCCGGCAGATCTGCCGACAAGCGCCGCGATTGGCAGAGCATCCTGTTTCGTGAAGGCTCAAATAACATTTGCCTGAAATGGCCATACAGAGTGCTCCGTGGGCGAACATCTCAATTTTCACTAACTCCCCTTTTGGCCCGACAATTTGTTGGTCTACAATGGCTTTGCTAATGGTCGCTACCTGTTCAAGGCTTAACTCTCGCGCCAAGACCACCACATCGGCCCATTGAGAGAAAAATTTTACCGCTTCGGCATTGGAGATGTTGCTTTGGGTGGATATATGTACTTCAACACCTGTGCGATAGGCATAGAGAATGGCCGCAAAATCGGTGGCGATGATGGCATCAATGCCCTCTTTGCGCGCGCGGTCGATCAAGTCGTGCATCACAGTCATCTCCTGATCATAAAGGATGGTGTTGACAGTCAGGTAAGTTTTGATGTGGTGACTCTTGGCGATGGCAACGATCTGTGCCAAATCCTCAAGGGTGAAATTGGCGGCCGATTTTGCTCGCATATTGAGTGCGCCAACCCCAAAATAGACCGAGTCTGCTCCTGCTGCAATAGCGGCCTGAAGTGCCTCATAGGAACCTACGGGCGCCATAATCTCTATTTCGTTCCGTCTCATTTTTTTCGATTCATCAAACTCTCGGCAAAAGCCCACAGTTGGTCACTCTGGCTTGCGTCCACAGAGAGTGTGCAGAGGATGGTGCGTGCGCGATCGAAGCAGCGAGTTATCTGCTGTTCGGTGAGTTGGGGTATGTGTGTCTGATCATAGATGGTTTTGACCGATTGAATCTTCTCCTGATCGCTCAATTTCTGATTAGCATAAATTTGGCGAAGCTGTTCTTGGGCCGTAGCACTGGCCTCATTTTGGGCCGTCACCATGAGAAAAGTCTTCTTCCCCTCTAAAATATCACCTCCGATGGCCTTCCCTAAGCGATCATCCCCATAACTGTCTAATAGATCGTCTTGTAGCTGAAAGGCTAAACCCAATTCGATGGCAAACTCATAGAGCTTGCGGCAATCTTCTTGGGTCGCACCGCCGATAATTGCGCCGATATTGACCGCTCCCGCCAACAGCACAGAAGTCTTTAATTCAATCATCTTCATATAGTCGGCTACGGTGACCTGCTCACGATCCTCGAAATCCATATCGTATTGTTGTCCCTCACAGACCTCTAAAGCCATCCGGTTGAAGACATCTAAAATCTGTGGCAGGAGGTGTGCCGGAACTTTCCGTAGGAGTTGGTAGGCGCAGATCATCATCGCATCCCCCGAAAGGATGGCCACATTGCGATTCCATTTGGCATAGACCGATGGTTTCCCGCGCCTTACAGCGGCATTATCCATAATATCGTCGTGCAGGAGGGTGAAGTTATGAAAGACCTCGATAGCGGCAGCGGCGGGCAGGGCGGCTTTTGTATCCGCAGAAAAAATTCCACAGGCGAGCATCACCAGCATTGGGCGCAATCGCTTGCCATCGCCGGTCAGAGAATAGGAGATTGGGGCATAGAGCCGTTCCGGTTTGGAGGGTAACTCTTGCTGCGAGAGGTAGTTCTCGATCAGGGATAGGATTTGTTCGTTGGTTTGCATACGAGGCATATTAATACTATAAATTTAAGACAAAGTTTGCTGGGATTCAAAAGTACAAAAAAGTTTGCTATGAAGGAAATTTATAATAACTTTGACAAGAGAAAACAGCTTCTTAGTCCCGTATAAAACTACCCTGTGACCATGAAAAAACTTGTTTTAGGCATTGATATTGGCGGTATAAATACTGCCTTTGGCTTGGTTGATGAGCACGGAAACCTCTATGCCGAATCAGTTATGTCGACCAAGAAATACCCTCATTTTAAAGATTATAAGGCTTATGTGACAGATCTTTGTGAGGCGCTTCATGTGCTGATGCACACTCCTTCTTTTGAATTTGAGTTGGCCGGCATCGGTATTGGTGCTCCGAAGGCCAATTATCACTTGGGCACGATCGAGAATCCTGTCAATCTTTGGCTATCGACCTCTCCGGCAGAAGAGGGCGATCGGATTTTCCATTTGGTGGACGACTTGAAGGCCTCTTTCCCGGGTGTGGCGGTGCTGATGACCAACGATGCCAATGCGGCCACCTTGGGCGAAATGGTCTATGGCAAAGCGAAGGGGATGCGTGATTTTATTGTCATCACCTTAGGGACTGGATTGGGCTCCGGCTTTGTGGCCAATGGTGAGATGATCTATGGCAACGATGGCTTTGCCGGCGAATTCGGCCATGTGATTGTTGAGCGCAATGGTCGCCAATGTGGTTGCGGTCGCCGTGGTTGTTTAGAGACTTATGTCTCTGCAACGGGGATCAAGCGGACGGCTTTTGAATTGATGGCCACGATGAACGATCCGAGTGAATTGCGGGAGATTGCCTTCGCCGATCTGGATGCCTTGATGATCTCGACAGCCGCGTCACACAAAGATCCCCTTGCGCTGGAGGCTTTTCGTCGTACTGGTGAAATGTTAGGACGGGCGTTGGCCGATGTGGTGACAGTAACCTCTCCGGAGGCTATTTTCCTCTTCGGAGGCTTGGCCAAGGCGGGTAAATTTCTCTTTGAACCCACACAGTGGTATATGGAGGAGAATATGCTCTTTGTCTTCAAGAATAAAGTCAAACTTTTGCCCAGTGGCATTCAGGGTAAGAATGCCGCTATTTTAGGCGCTTCGGCGCTGATTTGGCAACAACAGCAATAACCATCCATCTCTCGATAAAAAACCTCCGCTGAACGAATTCTCAGCGGAGGTTTTTGTAAGAAACTGTTAGAGTTTGTCACAGCAATTACCGAGTTTATTTTTCGGCTCTGCTGTGGGGCGTTTATCGCATCAAGAGCGTCTTTCCTGTGCCAAACTGAGAGGTGCGGTGCAGGGGCTCTTTTTTGGCATCGGGCTTCTGCTGTGCAACAACCGAAGTGACCTTGGTTGGTTGCTCCGAGGTGCGGAATACCAAGTTGTGCTTCGTGAATGGCTTGTTGGGCAGGAAGCTACGGTGTAATGATGGTTGTTTCACGCACAGCGCGGCGGGTCTGAGACCTTTGCCAAAACGATGTGAACCGGTAATTTCAGAGATCGGCGAAGCATCGGTTGACAGTGGCATAAAGACCTCTTTGAAGATCGGGCCATAGACACCATCCTTGTCGATTGCAACAGCACAAAGTGAGTTCTTTGCACCGGCTGAACCGTAGTATTCAACGTCAAAGAAGGAAGCCCAGCAATAGCTCAAATGGTCGACATTATGCTCTCCGCCACCATAATCAACGAGATTGGCGATCATAGAAGCGTCCGATGTGTTTGTTTGATCACCAGCGAAGATGGCCGCATACCAATTTACCGCATCGGCGCTGTGATGAACCTTGGTAACCATATAAGCATAATTATCTTTTCCTTCAGGATACTTCTCTTTGTCGTAGTTATACAACTCCAGTCCGCTATAAAATTTGACCACCTCAACAGAAGCTGTGGCGGTGGAAACCTTGACTTCCGGTGCGGTATAATCTTGTTTGTGCATCGCTGTTGCGGGTGATCCATCGAGATTCAACGCATAGGCATAAATGATATATTCACCCAATGAGGTGACTGGAATAGTCGCGCTGGCAGGGCCTCTGGGGCACATGTCCAACATGACTTCAGGAATTGAGAAGCCGCTCTCCTTGGAGATGTTTTCCAAATCCGTCTTTGTGGTGTTCATAATCTCCTCATCGGAGGGATATTCAGCTTTCAATATCATCCCATAGAGATAGAAAACGGTGTTATCCGAAGGTGTCATGTTTAAGTTGACTGTGAAGCCTTCGGGCTGAACATTGGCTTGGAAGGTGCATAAAGCTGGGTTTCCACCGGAGAGTGTTGTGAATTTTGTGTGTGTAACGCTGGTAGTAACCCCTTCGTTGTAGCCGAAAACCAAGACTTCGTAGGCTGTGGCTGAAAGTAAACGATTGCCCCAATCCATATCCTTTTCACCGGTAGAGGTGGCATAGATAGGTCCTTGAGCCAAAATAGACTCGATAATCTCTGCATCTGTGCGCCCTGCTAATTTAGCCTGAGTGAAAAGCCCAACGTAGTAAGGATCATTGTTCGAAGGAGTGATGTGTGCAACAGCATTGACAGCGGTAATGTCATTGATGGCGACGGTAAAAGTATTGGCAGATGGTTTGACAGCTAAGGTCTTAAACTCTTTTGTTGCCGGAGCAGTGGTAGGACGGCCATATTGGTCAATGCCGAAAGCAACGGCCTTGTAGGTGGTTTCCGGTTTGAGACTTCCGGGGGTCAGATCCGTAATATCATCGCCTGTGGCGGTTAAGAATTGGAGGGCGTCATCGAAAGAAGCGCCGTATTGATCCATGACTTGCTGAACGGCATTTTTGACAAAATCAGTCAAAAATTCTGTGGGATCTCCGGTTGGATAGGAGGTCGCGGGGATCAGATCATAGAAATAGGGAACCTCTTTTTTAGAGGGTACAACGCTAATTTTTGCGCGCGTGGAGGTGATGTCAGCCACGGTGAGTGCAAAGGTGCAGTCGACAGGGACGACAGGATCTAAGGCTGCCGATTTAAACTCCTTCATGGTTGGCTCGGTCGTAAAGGCACCCGTTTTATCCATTCCCACGGCAAAGACCACGTACTCTGTATTGGCTGTCATCTTGTCGTAAGACCACTCATCATTTCCGGTGGTCAGTAGCTCGGTGATCACCTCTTCTTTGGTCAGACTATGCTCTTCACAAAGGTAGGCGATGTAGTCGGCCATCAATTCAGATACGCTGGAGTGCCAATTTTTCTCAAAAGCAGCCTTGGCGAGAATGTGGGAGTAGTAAGGTGATGTTTGGTCTTTCGGCGTGACGCTAATAACCACGCTGGTGTGTGTGATATTATTCAGTTTAATGTCAAAGGCCGCCTCTGCCGGAGGGGGAATGGGCGGTGTGGGCGTTGGGTCATCCGAGCATCCTGTACTTGCAAAAAGCAGTACAAAAGCAGTAACGCATGTAAATAAGTAGATGTGTTTTTTCATGGTGAATAGTTTTAAGGTTAAATAAAAAATCCCATTTTAAAAATCTCTCTTAACAAATGTACGGATTTTTTTAAAATATGGGGTTTATTTTTCCTTTTTTTAGAAAAATTCAAATGGATAATTAAAGGGGGTTTTCTTTCTGTTTTTCAGAAAACGGTGGCTATAATAGTTGATTTGAAAGCTTATTTGCGGATAGAGTGCAAATTACACAGGAAAATGGGGTATAAAAAAAAGTAGATTGTTGCGTATTGTCTTGAAAGTTTCTCTTTCAATGGGGGCTCTATTTTGTAAAAAAAGTAGTAAACCCCCAGTTTTTGGGGGTTTACTACTTGGATTGTATTTGTGCGTCTTTAACGAATAGCCACCTCGGTGGAGCCAATCAAACGACCTTCGGCATAAATTTGGACTGTATATTTTCCTGCTGTGAAGCCTCTTCCGTTGTAGTAAATGCTCACGTTGAGATCTTCATTTTGGTAGTCCACTTCGCGTGTTGCCGAGCAGGTGAGTCGTTCTCCTTCACAAGAGAAGGTCATCGGTGGATCGGTAGCTAAAACGTAACCGTCCGGCGAGGTGATGCGCAGGTATAGATGTTTCTGTCCTGTGGAGGTCAAGGTATTAGCCGCCAAAACGAAATCAGTCCGTAGACGGTCGGCATTTTTTACACGGGAGACCTCTTTACTCCGCGTATTCAGCGCGACCAAGCGGATGCCGCGGGCATTGAGTACCGAGCCTTGTTTGACTTTGTTGTCCAGTTCAGTCGCCTTTTCCTCTGCCATTTCGGCGCGTTGGGAGATGGTTGAAATCTCTTTGCGGAAGGAGACGTTTTCGGTGATCAGTTGCTTGTTGAGGGTGTTGAGTGAGTCAATTTGGCGCAAATAACTACGCATGACCGTGCGCAATGTGCCGACCTCTTTTTCGTATTGACGAATTTTGGTCAAGTTCCAAGAACGCTCTTTTTTCAACCGTCCCATGAGTGAATCGGCGCGTCCGCGTTCAATGCTCAGGTTGGCCGAGATGGTATCGTTGGTGGTTTGGAGGTTATCGAAATCACCCATCAATACGGTGAGGTTGTTTTCAATGGAGTCGCGATCAACCTGAAGCAACTCATTGTCTTGTTGCATCTGCCGGTGAATATTGAAATAGAGGATGGATAAAGCGGCCAAAACGACAGCTAAAATAATGATAACGATGCGGTAACCACGAATTGATTTAGCAGGATTGGGAGCGGGATTCTCCTCGTATTCCGGTGTATAATCTTCTCTATTCTCTTCCATAGGAGTATTAGTGGATGAAATTTTTACAAAGATACGATTTTTATTTTATTTTGCTGGATAGGGGGTATTTCAATCCCTTTGTTTTAACAATATAAGCATTGATGCTTCCGATGCGGATCGGAGATTCGAGGTAGAGCGGTATTTTATTTTCGTCATCCGAAATCCAGATGGTAAATTCTGTCCCATCGGTGAAGGAGAAGCCGTCGGAAGTGCCTAATTCGCAGGCGAATTTCAAGGTGCGGAAGAGCCCATAGTTGCGTATTTTCTTCTCTTCACGGCCAATGAAGCGGTATTTGAGTGTGCGGATGGTATCTTCTAAAACCATTTGAAGTTCCCGCTGTTCCCCGACTTGAAATTGATCGGAGCGGGCGCTTCTCATGTGGAAAAAGAGCGAAACGGCATCCATGCTCTCTTTGCGGAGACTTTGCGTCATGGTGTTGTCTTTGGTGTCTTGGCGTTTCCGCCACGAGGTATAGATTTCCATCTTCTCCCAATCATAACGATAGATGCTATTGAAGGTGTAGTTGCCTTCGTGTATATCGGCTTCAAAGCGCTGTGTTTGCAAGCTAACGGGGTCAATCCAAATCGAATAGGCATCGTTAATGGGGAAAAACCAACGGTAGGCGGGCAGGGTCTTGCCGTAACCAAAGACCTTGTAGACGGGACGGCCATCGAGTTGTTCGGTCGTAGTTTTGACCGTGACAGAAGCTACTTCGGTGTTTGGAAATAGCTTGGCGCGGTAACTGACCATATAGTATAGCTCCTCGCCTGGATGGTAGAGTTGGGCATAGAGCCCCGAGCTGAGAATGAGTAAAATGAGTGTAAGGACTATTTTTTTCATAAGGGGAATCCTTTAAAAAAGAACGAATGAGTGCTGTTTTTATTATGATATTTGTGAAAAATCTAAAGTTTCTCGTCCCGAATAGCGCTGTTTTAACGCCTTCATTCCCATGTGTTCAGGGGTTTCTAAGCGAGGGTCGGCGGTGAGAATTTCGGCGGCTACTTCGCGGGTGCGGGTGAGAATTTGAACATCGAGAATTGGGTTGGCAATCTTCAAATCAAAGGCCGTGCCGCTTTGGAGTGTGCCATTGAGGTCGCCCGCGCCACGCAGTTTGAGGTCGAGCTCAGCCAGTCGAAATCCATCGTTGGTCTCACACATCGCTTCGAGTCGCGCACGAGCCTCTCTGGAGAGTTTTTCTCCGGACATTAAGATGCAATAACTTTGCTCTCCACCTCGACCCACGCGGCCACGGAGCTGATGCAGCTGTGAAAGCCCGAAGCGTTCAGCCGACTCGATGACCATCACCGTTGCATTGGGCACATCGACCCCCACCTCAATCACCGAGGTGGCCACTAAAATATCGGCCTCCTTCTCTTTAAATTGCCGCATGGACTCCTCTTTGTCTGCTGGTTTCATCTGTCCGTGGCAGGCCGTTACTGTATATTGGGGCAGAGGAAAATCACGGGTAATGGCTTCGAATCCTTCAAAAAGATTTTTGTAATCCATGGTCTCCGACTCCTTAATCAGGGGATAGACGATGTAAATCTGATGTTTTTCTGCAATTTGCTTGCGCAGAAAGCCGATGAGACGCAGTCGGGCGGCATCGGTGGAGTGGGATGTGCGAATGGGCTTGCGTCCGGGGGGCATCTCATCAATCACCGAAACATCTAAGTCGCCATAGAGGGTCATTGCCAGCGTGCGGGGGATGGGTGTGGCGGTCATCACCAAAACGTGGGGTGGCTGTTGGTTTTTGGTCCAAAGTCGTGCGCGCTGCTCCACCCCGAAGCGGTGTTGTTCATCAATGATTACCAACCCCAAGTTGGCAAATTGCACCTTATCTTCGATCAGCGCGTGTGTGCCGATCAGGATGTGTACCGTCCCATCGGCAATTCCCGTTAGGGCCGCCTTGCGCTCTTTGGCTTTGGAAGCACCGGTGAGAATGGCGATCCGAACCGGAAGCCCGTCTAATTGACGGGTCAGGGTGGCAAAATGCTGTCGAGCAAGAAGTTCTGTTGGTGCCATCATGCAGGCTTGGAAGCCATTATCCAAGGCTAAGAGCATCGCCATCAGCGCAACCATGGTCTTGCCACTACCCACATCGCCTTGCAACAACCGGTTCATTTGATAGCCTGTAATGGTGTCGTTGCGGATCTCGTGAATCACACGTTTCTGAGCGCCTGTCAGTGGAAAAGGTAGCCGCGAGGTGTAGAAAGTATTGAAAATAGTCCCGACTTTTGGGAATAAGAAGCCAATATTTTTTGATAATCGCTCCGTCCGATGGGAGAGAATGCCTAATTGCACGCCCAATAACTCCTCGAACTTGAGCCGATATTGAGCTTGCCGAAGGCTCTCTGGGGATTGCGGAAAATGAAGGTTACGGAGCGCCTCTGATAGTGGCATCAACCCATGTTTTTCACGCAACGCAGTAGGCAGAGTCTCCTCTATGCGATCTTTGACTAAGCTCCAAAGGTTGCAGATGATGGTGTAGAAAGCTTTTGTGCCGATGGCGCTGGAGAGCCGTTCGGTGGTTGAATAGATCCCTTGCAGTCCACTTTCGGCTTTGAGCGTGAGTGCTTTTTCTATATTTTCCACCTCTGGATGAACGATGGACAGAGAGTCTCGATAGAATGATGGGCGACCGAAAATGAGGTACTCGCGCCCCACTTCGATGCGCTTTTCGATCCATTTAATGCCTTGAAACCAAATCAACTCGGCTGTTCCGGAGCTGTCAGACACATAGGCCGAAAAGCGCCTTTTCCGTCCTGTGCCGGCATAACTGACGCCGGTGATACGAGCACGAAACTGAACGTGTGTCAATCCGGCAACATCGGTGATCTCGTTAATTTTATAGATTTTGGTTCGGTCGATATAGCGAAAAGGAAAATACCAAAGCAGATCTCGGAGCGTGAGAAGTCCCAGCTCTTTTTCGAGCAGTTTGGCGCGGATCTCGCCAACCCCCGGTATGAATTTTATGTCGCCATCCAAATTTCCCATAACACAAAGATAGCGAAAAAAGTGGAATGTAGAACGGTGAAGAGATTTCTACTGAATCCGATGATAGTGACAGACCAGTAATTTCCCATCGTCATCACGCAGGTGCATACCGCCACCTAAGCAGTAGCGGAACATCGAACAATCGGCACAAGCCTCTTTGTGCATCCACGCTCGGTCGCGGAAGGTTTGAAAACGATTTTGCCAAACATCCCAAAAATCATCTTGATAGATGTTGCCTTGGTTGTAATTTGCTCGGATGGAGGTGCAACCTGAAATTGCGCCATCGACCCGAATGGAGGCCACTGAAACGCCTGCCATGCAATTATATATGTTGTCTCGCACCTTGGCTTCATAGCGACCTAAAAATCCTTCACAGGCGTAGTTGAGCTTGATGCGACCCTCCTTGCGGGTCTTTTTGATAAATTCCATCAGGGTGGTGAACTCCTCATCGGTGAGTTGCAGTGCTGGATCTTCGGCGGCACGCCCAACGGGGAAGATGGTGAAAAGACGCCACTCCTTGACCCCTATTGAGATCAGATACTCCTTAAATTCGGCCAACCGTGGAAGTAAATCACGCGTAACACAGGTGACAACATCCCAAGCGGTAGAGTTGTCGGCAGCAATTAGCTGGATCGCTCGCGTAGCCTTGTTCCAACTCTCCGGATTACGGCGGATGTAGTTGTGGGTCTCCGCAAAACCATCCAAGCTGACCGTGATGCTGTGTAGTCCGGATCGTAGTAGAGCGTCAAAGCGATGGGCATCAAGGCCTAATCCATTGGTGACCATTCCCCATGGATATTCGCGGCGATAGAGATTCAACCCGATCTGTTCTAAATCAGGGCGTACCAAAACCTCTCCACCGGAGAGAATAATCAGTACTTTATGGGGGTCAACGTGAGGGGTAACTTGGGTGTCCAAGACGCGAAAAAAATCCGCGGCAGGCATATCGGGTTGGGTCGCTTCGGCACGACAATCACTTCCGCAATGGCGACAACGAAGGTTGCAACGTAAAGTGCATTCCCAAAAAAGAGTCTTGAGCTTGTGTTCGGCAATACGTCCCTGTTGCAACTTTCGGAAGAGTTCCAAACCAAGACGGGTACGTAGATCCGGTGAATTTTTACCCATAATTTAAAACAGCTTCTGAAAATAGCTTCTGAATTTTGATGACAGAAAAGATGGAAACCCGTTACTTTTTAACTAATGGGATGGTAATCTCTTTGGTTTCGAAGGTATTCTCACCAAAGAAGATGACAGGCGTTGCTTGGGTGGCAAAATCTCCGCCATTGGCAGCGCCGTCTATGTCGGTTGCCGTGAGGGTAACGGTTATTTTCCGTCCCGCACCAACAGATGATGCCCACACAAATTCCCCTTGCGCATTGGTTGTTGTTGGATCGAGAACCCCAAGATTAGGATCTGTTTTTGATGCAATTTGGATTCCGGAGATCGGAGTTCCCTCGGTATCGGTAACCAGACCTTTGATGGTGTAGGTGGAGGGAGGTACGCCATACATACAAGAGCCATCATCCTCTTTGTCATTACAACTTGCCATTCCTAATAGGGAAAGCAACAAAAATAACAGTTTGTTTTTCATGGCTAAATGGTTTTAGTGTATCGTGCTTCAAAGGTAATAAATTAATTTTGAAACTCCAAATTTCATTCTTTTTTTCTATTTTTGCATAAAATTCATGGTAGATGGAACTTTCACACTATATACGGCGCAAAAGTAACCCCGTGCGGGTCGGATCGGTAATCTTGGGTGGTGATCACCCTGTTGTGGTGCAGTCGATGACCAATACCGACACCAAAGATACAGCTGCTTGTGTTGCTCAAATTGAGCGGATTGCACAAGCTGGATGCGCGCTTGTGCGCCTAACAACACAAGGATTAAAAGAGGCCGAGAATTTGCAAAATATTGTTGCGGCCTTGCGTGCCAAGGGTCTCAATACAGCCTTGGTAGCCGATGTCCATTTCTTGCCTGCGGTGGCTGCGGAGGCTGCAAAATATGTGGAGAAGGTACGTGTGAACCCCGGTAATTATCGCCTTGATCGAGGTGAATTTGAAGCCCTGATCGAACAGTGTCGTGCGCGTGGCGTGGCGATTCGTATTGGGGTGAATCACGGGTCACTTTCTCGGCATGTCTTTGATCGTTGGGGCGATACACCACAAGGAATGGTGGTCGCGGCGATGGAGTTTTTGCGAATTTGTGCCCGTGAAAAATTTGATCAGGTTGTGGTCTCCATGAAATCGAGCAATACCCGTGTTATGGTGGCCGCCTACCGTCTATTGGTTGAGGAGATGGAGCGGGAGGGGATGAGCTATCCGATCCACTTGGGGGTGACTGAAGCTGGAAATGGGCTGGAGGGACGCATCAAAAGTGCTGTGGGTATCGGGGCGCTGTTGGCCGATGGCATTGGCGATACGATCCGAGTGTCGTTGACCGAAGCTCCTGAAAATGAAATACCGGTAGCACGGTGGTTGGTTGAGCACTTTGCACAGCGACAGGGGCGATTCAAAATCACCCATATAGAGGGCTATTCGCCAACGGAATATCGCCATCGTAGTGCGGTGACAAAACCATTGATACATAGCGAATTAGCACCTGATTTTACTGTTATCGAAGCACTCTCTGACAATCCGACAGCGGAGTGGCGTGCCGCCATTCTGAATTTGGCTTCGACAACCCCCGTAATGATCCGCCGTCACTATGCCACCTCTTCACTGGAGCGGTTGGCCGTTGAGGCGGCTGCCGATATGGGCTTGTTGTTTTTAGATGGTCTGGCCGATGGTATTTGGATCGAAGCGCCTCAATTTTCGCAAGAGGAGCTTGCTCGTATTGAGTTGATGATTTTACAGGCGGCACGGGTTCGAATGTCACACACCGAATATATCGCCTGCCCGGGTTGTGGGCGGACGCTTTACAACTTAGAGCAGACCTTGGCAACCATTAAAAGCCGCACCTCGCACCTCAAAAATCTTCGTATTGGGGTCATGGGTTGCATAGTCAATGGGCCCGGAGAGATGGCGGATGCTGATTATGGCTATGTGGGAGCTGCCCCGGGGCACATCACCCTCTATAAAGGGCAGGTGGTGATGGAGAAAAACATCCCGCAGGAGCAGGCTTTGGAACGGCTGATTGCCCTGATCAAGGCCAATAGCGACTGGATAGAACCCACCGAAGAGCAGCCCCGATGACCATCCTTCCTGCTACCTACTTAGGTTCGACAACCTATTTTGCACATCTTTTGCGCGAAGAGTGTGTGGTGGATATACACGAGCATTTTCTCAAGCGCTCGGAGCGCAACCGTGCCCACATTCTCACCGCTTCGGGGGTGATGGATCTTACGGTGCAAGTGCAACGTGCCAATCACCCGCAAACCCCGATGTGTGAGATGCAGATTGACTATTCGAAGCGTTGGCAACACCAGCATCACATCGCACTGCTTTCGGCCTATAAGTCCTCTCCTTATTTTGATTTCTATTGGGATGAGCTTGCGCCTTTTTACGAGAAGAAATACGATTTTTTGGTTGATTATAATATCGCGTTAACCCGTGTGCTCCTGCGCTTATTGGGGCATGCGGAGCGGATGCCACACCTCTCTCTTCAATATCTTACAGCAGAGGATGGTGATCAGGATCTTCGTCCCAAACAGACAGAAGGCTCCCTGTTGTGTGCAGAGCCTTATATGCAAGTATTTTCCGATCGGATGCCCTTTGAGCCTAATTTATCGGTAGTGGATTTGTTGTTTGCAGAAGGGCCATCGGCATCGGCTGTTTTAGCGCGTTCCCGATTCTGATCTCTGCCCGATCTGTCAACGTTCCGGCCGTCACCTCCAAGAGATTTGTGGGTCGCAGTGTGATTTCAGCCGTGCGATATTGACAAGGAGCATAGCGTGTTAAGGCAATCTCCTCTCCGTTGATGCGCAATATGGGCAATGTCCCCTCCGAAGCATATACCTTGATCACCTGCTTTTCTGAAAGACGGGGTGTCCAGCGCTTCTCAACGATGTGCAACGTGGGTGTCTGCTTATTCCACAACGCTTTATAGAGGTAAAAAGCATCTTTGCGTGTGTGGCGATCGAAGCTCACCAAACCGGCACTGTTGATTCCCTCGGCGCGGCGTGCCGAGCCAAAGTCAGCAAGCTGGTCGATCCAAAGACCCCAGAAAAGCGTGTCTGCCTCCAGTTGCCGCGCATACTCTTCATGGAACTGAGTTTGACGGCGTTCCGGTAACCATAACGTGCGGGTAGAGGCTTTGGTGAGTTCATCGTCTTGGTGCTCTGAGCAACCCTCTGCCCCATAGCACACGCCCGAACGGAGTGTCCCCCAATTTTTATGAAGTTGGTTGCTCCAGACCAAAATATCGCTGGTATTGCCACGTTGCCATCCCACATCTTGTCGCCAAACGATCAGATCGGGGGTGGTATTGAAGGTTCCGTTTTGGTTGCTACTTGCCACCGTTGGACGAGAGGGGTCTGCATCGTGTGCAAGTCTGTTTAAGCGTGAAATATACGCCTCTATCCGCTGATCCAATGGACGAAGCGAGGAGAAAATCCCCCACATCACCACCGAAGGATGATTGATGTTTTGCGCAATAATTTCCCGCAGTTGCTGTAATCCGTTCTCCTCAAAGGAGGGGGTGCAATAGTAGGATATATCTCCCAAAAATGGGGTGCGGAAGAGCGGCAGGTCGATCCAAACTAAAAGCCCCTCTTGATCACAGCGGTTGTAGAGCGTTTGTCCGTGTGGGCCGAATGGCGAGCGCAAGGCATTCGCCCCAAGTTCTTTCAGTAAAGCGACATCTGCTGCATAATCCTCCTCTGAGAGGACATTTCCACTTTGTGGCCGATCATAAGTGAGGGCGATGCCGCGCATGGGAACACGGACTTTGTTGAGGCTAAAACCGGTGGTTGCGGAGCAATCAATGGTGCGAAAGCCGGTCTCAAGAGCCACTTTGTCGGTGGTGCAATCTCCCTCGACCTCCGCCGACACGCGATACAGGAAGGGGCGTTCTGTACTCCATAACTGTGGCCGCTCGATGGTAAAGGGTAGCAACACAGGCTTTTGATCTGCACGAAGCTTCAAGCTTTTAATAAAAACGATATTCCCATCCGGCGCAACGATGCGCAAAGTGAGTCGATAAGAGCTCTCGTTGGCGGCGAGCATGTGAATTTCGGCCATACCCTCCACCTTCTCTTTGGTGATTGTATTGGGATGAATCAGAATCCCATCTGTACCTAAATAGAGTGGCGAGATGGCGGTGGCATCGGTCACCAAAAGCTCCACATCACGGGAGATGCCACCATAGAGATTATGTTCGGACACTGTGGGCAGAATATCGGTTTGTGGGGCGTTGTTCACCGCCACCAGCAAGGTGTTGTTTGTCCCGAAACGGATGTTGTTGGTGATTTCGAAGGTGAAGGCGGTGCTACCGCCACGATGTTCACCACAATGGATGCCGTTGACAAAAAGATTGGCGCAGTTTTGCACGCCGTAGAAACGGACGAAAAGTCGCTTGGATTGCCAGTCGTGTGGAATGTATATCTCGCGAATATAATTTCCTTGCGTCTGCAAATAGGGCTGTGATTGGGTGGCGATGCCATAATTCCAAGTGTGTGGCAGGGTGACCGGACGGGCGTTGTCGCCACCATTTTCGTAGCCAAAAAAGAAGCGCCAGCCATCGTTGAGCGCATGAATTTCGCGGGCGGTAGCGGAGCCGCACGTTGTGAGAAGCAAGAAAAATAGAAGAAGCTGTTTCATCATTTTATAACGTTGTAAGTAAGTCAAAAACATATAAAAAAGTTAGACAATAAGTTGATGTTTAGTGGTTTGGTCATCGCGGGACAATAAAAAACAGCATTGACTTATGCACAACAAGCGACAAAGTTCGATAAAATTTCGGAAGAAATAGCACCTTTCACTCAAAAATGGCAAATAGTCAAGGGAATATTTTCCGTTACGCTGTGACCGCTAAAATCTCGGAGGTGGAGGCCGTTATGCTATCTGTGATTGCTAATTGCTGGTGCAAATCGGTGACTTTGTAAACAGAATGGCCTCATTTTTTTGCCTATTTTTTAGCAATAGACTGGAAATAGCGTATCTTTGTTCAGTCTGAGAAACTCGTTAAATAGTCTAAATTATTTTTCAGACCAATGAAGTATGAAAGCATGAATGGAATCGATCTTTTGGTCGGATTAGTTGCTGCTGCCGCTGTTTATACGGGCTGGCGTCGGGGCTTTATCTTGCAGCTCTTTTCTCTGGCGGGCATTATCGGTGGGGCGTGGCTGGCGGCTCGGTTTGGGCGTTGTGTGGGGGTGTACCTTCACCTTGATCCCTCTGTGGCTACGGCCGGGGGCTTCCTTTTGGTCTTTGTTGGGGCACTGTTGGGGCTGGCACTGTTGGGGCAATTTGTTCGCAAGATCTTCCATTTTGCTGGTTTTGGCATCATCGATACGGTGCTTGGGATCGGCGTTGCCCTCTTAAAGGGGCTCTTGATTTTGAGTGTACTTTTTTCGACCTTCGGACGAATGAATCAAAATTATACCCTGATGAGTAAAGAGAGCATCGAACGGTCGATAACCTTTGCCCCTGTTTGCCGTATTTCGGCCGTACTATTGCCGTTTATTGATCGGCAAATAACACAATTAACAGATCAACATGACCGAGAATAAATTTACAGGCATTGTCTTGCGAGCCACGGGTAGCTGGTACGAAGTGCGTACAGGCCAAGAGACGGTCTCTTGCCGCATCAGGGGCAGTCTGCGGCTGAAAGGCGTGCGCTCGACCAATCCAGTGATTGTGGGCGATGTGGTCCATTGTGAGATGGACGAGGAGGGCTGTTTTGCCATTCGAGACATTGAGGCTCGCCGCAACTACATCATTCGCCGCTCCTCCAATCTGTCGAAGGAGTCTCATATTATTGCCGCCAACATTGATCAGGCACTCTTGGTGGTGACGCTTTTTTCGCCTGCAACGCCCCGTGAATTCATTGACCGTTTTTTAGTGACTTGTGAGGCCTATAAGGTGCCGGTGACGATTGTTTTGTCGAAGATCGACTTGGCGCGCGGCTGTCCGGAGGCGGTGGCCGATTTTAAGACAACCTACCAAAGTGCGGGCTATGAGGTGATGGCGGTTTCAGCCACCGAAGGCGAGGGAGTGGAGGCCATTCGAGCACTTGTGACCACAGGAACGACCCTGCTTGCCGGTAATTCGGGGGTGGGAAAATCAACCCTCATTAGCGCCATTGAACCGGGGCTTATGGTTCGTACCGGCGAAATTTCACAAAGTCATCACAAAGGGAAGCATACCACCACTTTTTCCACCATGTACCCCCTCTGTTCCGGTGGTGCGGTCATTGATACCCCTGGCATCAAGGGCTTTGGTTTAATAGACATTGACGCGACAGAACTGTGGCACTACTTTCCGGAGATGATCCGACTGGCTGGTGCGTGCCAATTCTATAATTGTACGCATGTCCATGAGCCGAATTGTGCGGTGACAGCGGCAGTAGAGCAGGGGCAAATCGCGTGGTCGCGCTATGAAAGCTACCTCAAAATCTTGGATGAAGATGACAAATATCGAAAATAGCGAAGCGTGGTACGAGGAGCGTATTGCCTTCTTGTCGGGATTTATGACCGATGAGCGTTTTGCCGTGCTGGGAAAGGCGGTGCAGATGCGCACGCGTTACATGACCATCTTGACCGAAAATACCTTCCACCCGCAGAATGCCAGTGCTTTGGTGCGCCACTGTGAGGCTTTCGGCCTTCAGGATATTCACACGGTGGAGACCCTTTGTAAATTCAATCCCAATCTTCGTGTGGTGCGTGGTACTGACAAATGGATCGACTTCCGCCGTCATAAATCGACTACCGAAGCGGTTGCGGCCTTGCGCGAAGCGGGGTATCGTATTGTGGCAACCACACCACACAAACAGGACACCACCCCCGACACATTTGATGTGACACGAGGTAAATTCGCCTTGGTTTTTGGTACGGAATTAGCCGGAATTTCTGAAGAGATTGTGGCCTCGGCCGATGAGTTCCTCCGAATTCCGATGTGTGGTATGGTGGAGAGTCTCAATGTCTCGGCCTCGGCGGCCATCTTGATCCAAAGGCTCTCGGCTCGGATGCGGCAGCAAACGCAAAATTGGCCGTTGCAACATGCAGAACAGTTGGAGGTGCTCTTTCGATGGGCGCGTGAAAGTGTCCAAGATGCGGATAAAATATTGGCTCGGCAACAGGAGCTGTTTACCATTAGATCTTAAAACATGGATATTCTTCGGAAACAATTTTTGGCTCATGTGGGGCAAACCTCTCCTGATCCGCTGATGATTGAGGTGGAGCGGGCAGAGGGATCTTTTTTTTATACGCCGACCGGCAAGCGTTATTATGATTTGGTGGCAGGGGTGTCAGTGAGTAATGTGGGGCATTGTAATCCGCAGGTTGTTAAGGCGGTACAAGAACAGGCCGCTCGCTATATGCACGTGATGGTTTATGGCGAGATGGTGGAGAAGCCACAAGTGCAATATGCGGCCAAAATCACCAGTCTACTGCCGACCTCTTTGGACAGCATCTATTTCGTTAACTCTGGATCTGAAGCCGTTGAAGGGGCGTTGAAGCTGGCTAAAAGAGCCACGGGGCGTACCGGCATGATCTCCATGCGACGAGCCTACCATGGCTCTACACATGGCTCTCTGAGTGTGATGGGTGCTCCTGAAGGAGAGGAGTGGAAAGGGGCATTTCGACCTTTGCTACCCGATGTAGAGGCACTGACGTTTAATGATTTTGCCCAAATTGACCGCATCACGCGCCATACGGCATGTGTGCTGGTTGAACCGGTGCAGGGGGAGGCCGGTGTGCGTATTCCTACAACGGGTTATTTACAGGCTTTGCGTCAACGCTGTGATGAGGTGGGCGCATTGTTAATTTTCGATGAGATTCAGACAGGCATGGGACGAACAGGGACGCTCTTTGCCCTGCAAAAGATAGGGGTTACGCCCGATATTCTTTGCTTGGCGAAGGCCTTTGGTGGCGGGATGCCCTTGGGTGCTTTCGTTGCCAGTAAGAAGATCATGGACACCTTCCAAACCCGTCCTGTTTTGGGTCATATCACCACCTTTGGAGGCCATCCTGTCTGCTGTGCCGCTGGGTTGGCAGCACTGAATTATTTGTTGGATAACAATATTTTAGAGACTGTGGAGCGCAAGGGGGCTCTCTATGAAACATGCTTGGGTCAGCATCAGCAGGTACGCGAAATTCGTCGCAGTGGCTTGCTGTTGGCGGTGGAGCTGGGCAGTTCTGAAAAGATGTTTCGGATGATGACGCTCTTTGGCCAAGTGGGCATCTTGAGCGACTGGTTTCTCTTTTGCGATACGGCCTTCCGAATCTCACCTCCCCTGACGATTTCAGAGGAGGAAATTCGGGATAGTGCCGCGCTGATTCTCTCTTGTTTGGATCAGTTGTAAAGGCGATTTCTAAATCGTTACTTTTTCGTCGTTGAACGGCGGATCTTCATGACAGCAAACAGAAACAAAAAGAACTTTCCAATAACTTCGGCAACCAATTCAAACAGCTTCTTAAAATTACCTATTGACCGGCAAACTCCTTGAGGAGTGCGATTTCTGCTGGCCAATGCTCCTCGTTGGGGGTCTCCAAGATCAATGGAATGCCATCAAAACGGGGGTCAGCGGCAATATAGCGGAAACACTCCATGCCAATCACCCCCTCTCCAAGGGGTGTGTGGCGATCTACGTGACTGTTGAGCACCTTGAGTGCATCGTTGAGGTGCATCCCTTTTAAATAGCGGAATCCGACAATTTCATCAAAATTGGCAAAGGTTTTGTCACATGCCTCTGTGGTGCGCAGGTCGTAGCCGGCAGCAAAAGCATGACAGGTGTCGATGCAGACCCCTATGCGCGATTGATCTTCCACCCGCTCGATGATGTAGGCCAAATGTTCGAATGCGAATCCTAAATTAGAGCCTTGGCCGGCGGTGTTTTCAATGACCGCGGTGACGCCGTGGGTTTGATTGAGGGCGATATTGATGGATTCGGCAACGCGATCGAGGGATTGCAGTATGGTGATCTTTTGCAGATGACTTCCGGGATGGAAGTTCAGTCGATCAAGCCCTAACTGTTCGCAACGGGTCATTTCAGCACAAAAAGAGTCGCGCGACTGTTGTAAAGCCTCGTGTTCAGGATGCCCCAAGTTGATCAAATAGCTGTCGTGAGGGAGAATTTGTGCGGGTGTGTAGTGGTTTTGTGCGCAGTTTTGGCGAAACGCCTCGATCTGTTGCTCGGTCAGTGCTGCTGCTGCCCATTGCCGCTGATTCTTAGTGAAAAGGGCAAAGGCTGTTGCTCCAATTCGGGAGGCATTGAGCGGGGCATTTTCTACACCTCCGGCGGCACTGATATGTGCTCCAAAATATTTCATTTGCTGTGGCTTTAGAATGGAATTTAACCATACAAATATATGGTATTTTATAAATAAATACATAATTTTGTGACATTGAATGCAAACTCGTTGAAAATGAAAAAAATCCACCTAATCTGTTTCGTCTTTTTTACTGTTTTTTTGACAGCCCCAGTCTTCGCACAAATCTCTATTGATGAGGTTAATGCGCAAGAAAAAGCGGCTTTTAGAGATCCAGTGAAGAGCACGGCTATCGAATTGGAATATTTTAGTGAGGCAAAGTACCGAGCCGAACGCGCCGCGATTCGTAAAAAACGCAATTTTTTGGAATTTTCAGCCGGTATGCAGGGGACGCTGACCTCTTATAATGATGCTTGGATAGCCACTTCGGGCGGTGATAATTCGATCGCCCTGATTGCGTCGCTCCACTTGTTACATAACTTCAAAAAAGATCTTTTTGAGATAGAGACACGTTTCGATGCCAAATTCGGATACAACCGCATGAAGGTCGAAAACGTGGAGACAGGAAGCACGGGCGTTTGGTTCAAGAATCAAGATGAATTCGCCCTCTCCACGGCTCCTTCTTACAAGTTTGCAAAAAACTGGTCGTTCGGAACAATTCTTAAATTTCGTAGTCAGTTTGCCAATGGTTACGTCTCCCGTACCGAGCAGTTGCAGAAACATCGTAAGAGTAACTTTATGACTCCCGCATATTTAGATCTATCTTTCGGTTTCAACTATACCTGCCCCAAGGAGCGTTTTCCGATCAAGGTCAACCTCTCACCTTTGGCCGTGAGTGCAACGTTTGTCTCCAACTCGCTCATCCGTCAGAATGGCTATCTTTATGGTCTTGAAGATCCCGATAAAACGGCAAAATGGGAGGGTGGTTCATCCATCCAGATCGATTTTGATCGCTCTTTTGGTAAAAAAGGCATCATCCGCTACCGTACTACTTTCTTCTCTTTCTATGGCTGGCTTTCGGATATTGGGCACAAGAATAAATTCTCCAACTATACAAAATTTGTGGATGCCTACGACAAGTGGAATACCAGTGATCCGAAAAATATCAAGGAGAAACCCGTGATGTCGATTCACCCAACAATCCGTTGGGAAAATACGATCGAAATCAAGGCAACAAAATTTCTGTCGACAATCTTCAGCTTTCAACTTTACTACAATAGAGCCCAAAATTTCGGGGTGCAAACCCAAACTTTGTTGAGTGTGGGAGTCGCTTATACCTTTAAAAATAAAGCGAAAAAATAAAAATGCCGAAGGAGGGTAGAAATGGGAAATAAAACCGTATTTTTCCCGTTCTAACAAACAATTTGAAGGTCTACTATGTATCATAATTCACGTCATACCATCCTTTTTCCGATTCTACTGGCTGCCGCTGTGGTTGGAGCTCTTTTTTTGGGCCAGATCATCGGTCGAAATCGTGCCGAATCTCAGGTGCAAGGTCTTTTGAATCAGATGGTGATGCCGGAAAACAAATTGACCTATACACTCTCTCTACTTCAACATCAATATGTAGATTCCTTGTCCATAGACACTCTTGCCGAACATGTTATTCCTCTTTTGGTGAAGGAGTTAGATCCGCATTCAGTCTATATCCCCGCTTCAGAAATGCAGCAAGCAAATGAGCCTCTTGAGGGTGAATTTGATGGCATTGGTGTGGTCTTTAACATGGCTACCGATACGGTCATCGTGCTCAATGTAATCCGCTCTGGCCCGAGTGATAAGGCGGGTATTCGTGCAGGGGATCGCATTCTGAAGATCAATGATTCCATCGTTGCCGGGCGGAAAATCGCACAAGATAAGATCGTCAAAAAGCTACGTGGACAGCGAGGAACATCTGTGCAACTCTCTTTGGAGCGGCAAGGTATTGCCGAACCGGTCAAGGTGACCGTTGTGCGCGGTATCATCCCGATAAAAAGTTTGGAGGCGGCGTTTATGATCGCTGATGGGGTCGGATATGTCAAGTTGTCGCAGTTTGCCAAGACTTCGTATGCTGAATTGATGAAGGCCTTGATCGCCTTGCGGGTGGAGGGGATGCAGAAGCTGATCTTCGATTTGCGTGGTAATTCGGGTGGTTTTTTGGATCAGGCGATCCGGATTGCCAACGAGTTCCTGCCAGCGGGGAAGTTGATCGTTTATACCGAAGATCGTAACCACAAACAGGTGCGCGAGCATAGTGACGGTAATGGCTCTTTGGCTGATTTAGAGTTGGCAATATTGATTGACGAAGGAAGTGCCTCTTCGAGTGAGATCCTCGCCGGCGCAATTCAAGATAATGATCGCGGGATGATTCTTGGCCGTCGCTCTTTTGGTAAGGGGCTTGTTCAACAGCAAATTCTTTATACCGATGGCTCGGCTTTGCGACTAACTGTTGCGCGCTATTATACGCCCACAGGCCGCTCCATTCAAAAGCCATATACCATTGGTGATGAGGTGGGTTATCAGCGAGATATTTGGAATCGTTATCAACATAATGAACTCTTCTCTGTGGACAGCATCCGCTTTGTAGATTCGCTGAAGTTCACCACCCCCGGTGGGCGTACGGTCTATGGTGGTGGCGGTATCATGCCCGACATTTTTATTCCGGTCGATACCACTGAGGTGACCAACTATTTCATTCAGGTTTCGGGGCGGAATATCCTTTACCGCTACACCATTGAGTATGCCGATCGTCATCGCGAAGCCTTGAATGCGGTGAAGACACTTCCTGAGTTGAAGGCATTTTTGGATGCTGATCGCGCACTGCTGACGGATTTTGTCCGTTATGCGGCTCGCCAAGGGGTGAGCCCCTCACCAAGGGATATTGCTCGTTCGCGGAAGCTGATAGAGGCGCAACTCCGAGCCTATATTGCTCGAAATACAGTCTTGGAAGAGAATGGTTTCTATGCCAATATTTATCCGGTAGACAATGTGATTGTGCGGACTTTGAAATTATTTAATGAAAAGAAGAAAAAATGATTAAGAAAATAGTAGGGGTTTTGGTTGCTTTGGCAGCCATAGGTGTGATTGTGTGGGCGGTGTGGAACAACCGTAATTATGTCTCGATGGTTTTCGACCAACCGGCGACAAACACGCTCGTGGCGCAAGATTCTGTGGTCATGGTGCCAGCTGTAAGGGTCGATTCGCTTCCTGTGGCCGATACGATGCACAGGGTTGCTCCAATCGAACCGCTCTCTAAGGAGTAATCGTCGTTTTTATCCCAAAAAAGCGCGGCAGATCATTTGATCCGCCGCGCCTTTTATTTGGTTTACAGTTGATTAAAAGTATTTTACCGTTTTCCCTTCGATGGATGAAAGGAGGTTATTGGCGGCCGATGAAGCGCCAATTCGGAAGAGGTCGGTGGTGCACCACTCCTTGCCGAGGATGGTCTCGACGATGGTATAATAGAGTGCTGCATCTTCGGCTGTGCGAACTCCGCCAGCGGCTTTGAAGCCGACTTTGTGTCCTGTTTTATCGTAGTAGTCTTTGATGGCGTGACACATGACCACCGCAGCTTCGGGTGTTGCGGCTACATCAATCTTACCGGTAGAGGTTTTCACGAAGTCTGCTCCGGCAAACATGGAGAGCAACGAGGCCTTGCGGATGAGTTCAGGGGTTTTGAGCGCTCCGGATTCGATGATGACCTTGAGAATCACCTCTGCATCCATCTCTCCGCGGATCACCTCCACTTCATTGGCCACATCATCGTATGCGCCGCTAAGCATCTTGCCGACATTCAGAACAATATCCACCTCATCAGCACCGTTTTCGATGGCCATAGATACTTCGAGCATCTTGACCTCAAGGAATGTTTGTGAGGAGGGGAAGCCACCTGCAACGCTGGTGATGCGCATGGGGGTATTGTCTACCGAGAGCCCTACGGTCTCCACAAAAGGAGGGTAGATACAGATAGAGGCGACATTGGGAATCTGGGGGTAGTCTTGATAAAAGGAGACAGCCTTGTTTGCAAACTGAGTTACCGATTCGGCGGAATCATTGCACGAAAGGGTGGTAAGGTCGATGGCCGAGAAGCAAAATTTATAGACTTCAGCCGTGTGGTTGCGGACGGCTGCGGCCCCAATGCGGGCAACTTCTTCTGCTACCTGCGCTTCGCTTGAAGCCGGAGCATATTCGGAGAGATGATTGGCATATTCCATAATGGGTACTATTTTTTACAAATATAGGGATTTTTTGGACAACTATCAAAAAATGCAAAAAGTCCAGACCGAAGTCTGGACTTTTTGCATTGTAAAACGAAGACTTATTTGGATAACTTCTTGAAATTTACATCATGAGCAGCTTTTTCCGCTAATTTCGGATCTTTCTGAATGGCGCTCTTCAGTTGTGCCTCAGCGGTCTTGGTGTCACCCTCTTTGGTAGCGATGACGCTACGGAGGTAGTCTGCTTTAGCTGAATTGTCATTAGCAATAGCATTCTTAGCGGCAGTGTAATCCTTGTTCATGGTGTTGGCAATAGCAGCGTCCATGCCTGTAAGGTGCTTAGCAGCCTCTTTGTAGTCACCCTGTGCAGCAGCGGCGATACCCTTAGTTTTTGCATCAGCAGCTTGGAGATACTGTTTAGCCTCGTCTACATTACCGTTTGCTAAGTTAGCAAGCGCTAAGTTGTTGTTGAGTTGAGGTGTTGTGCTACCCATCTTGGAAGCCTTATCAAAAGCCTTCAAAGAAGCAGCGCTGTCACCAACGTTGGCATAAGCAACACCTAAATTGTTGTATGCGCGTGCATCATCATACTTCTTGGCGGTGTAATCCAACAGTGCGATCTTCGTTGCATTGTCTTTGGTTTGATCAGCCAAATAAAGCAGCTCTTCGTTTGTCAGTTGATCTAACTTGTTCTCTTTAACAAGCGCCATCATCTCATCCTCGCTCTTACCTTGGATGTCGGTGCTGTTGACTACCTGTGAACGACGCAATTTAGGAAGGACATTGCTCTTCAGTTCGTTGAAGACCGAAGACATGTTCTTGATCTCATTCTCGCGCTGTGCAGAAGAATCATAGAGACTCAGCACTTGGAGAATCAGGTTTTTGTCTTTGATATCGGAAGATTCAACCATCTCCTTCAGTCCCGACCAGTCTTCGCCATAAGCAGCAGCGTCAATGTTCAGACCAGAATCTTTCAGCAATTTGGCAACAGCCTCTTTACCGGATTCGCTACGAGCCTTCGACAACTTGTCGTTAAAAGTCTCCGGACCATCAGGAGAAGCATAACCTGAAACCGAGATGTGCTGTGTTCCGCGACCCTCTTTGATCGTCTTTTCCACGTTCTTTTGGAACTGGTCAAGGGTGCTATCTTTCAGCGCTGTTTTCCCTATGGTAGACTTGTTGATGGCATAAAGAATTTCCGATTTATCCACAACGGTAGTTACTTTCTTGTAGTCGTTAGCCATCGAAGCCATGTAGTTAGCATAGTTCAAATCTTGCTGCATGGTGTTTACACCCAAAGCGATGGTTAGACCAAATTTCTCTTGCAGTGCGATAGCTTGCTCACCACCAGCGGCCAAAATAGCAGCCTCTTCTTTGGTAGGCATAGCACCTGTATTGGCATTGATCAGGGTCATCTCCTTGCAGTTGCCTTTCGGACACTTGATCTCAATACGGAGCTGAAGCTCACTCTCTTTCATACGGGAGTCGTAAGCAAACTCAACGTGCTGTGTGTAGACGCCACCGGCATTTTTCTCCACAACAGTGTAGTTCTCATTCACTTTCGAACCCTGATAATACTTCGGGGTACCAGCTACTTCGCCACCTTTGAAAACCATTACCGGAGTTACTTTTGCAATAGCTTTGGCGTTGAAATACTTACCGGGGATCGTCACGCTTATATCAGCGGTCACTTTACCGTTGTTGAGCTCAAGCACTTCGGGGGTGCAGGTCAGCTGAATGTCCTCACGGTGTTTGGCCATCTTCTTGAAGCAGTTACAGCTTGTAAAAACCAAAGCTGCAGCAACAAGTACAACGCTTAATTTAAATAAATTCTTCATACGTTTTTTGTTTTTTAATAAGATGTTATATTCTTTTTTATTTATCTAAGTGCATCTTTCTATATGGTTGAATTGCACATGAAAGCGATGCAAATATAATTAAATATATGTAGCTGTGCAAAAAAACGGGCGGAAAATTAAATTCCCGCCCGTTTTGCGTATTAAAAAAGGGGCTTATTCCCGCTCTTTTCTGTCGTGATTGTGACGCTCATTGCGGTCTGTGTGCTCACGAGGCTTGCGCTCACGCTCTACCCAACCTTCTGGTTTGGGAAGAAGAATACGGTGAGACAATTTGAGTTTGCTGGTTTTTGGATCAATGCCAATTAATTGAACATCAATCTCATCACCCTCTTTGAGTCCAGTCTCGTCCATGGTCTCGAAACGTTTGTAGTCAATTTCAGAGATGTGGAGCAACGCGTCTTTGCCAGGGAGGATCTCAACGAAAGCGCCGAAGGCAACGATCGAACGGATCTTACCGTGGTAAGTTTCACCGACCTCAGGGATAACAACGATCTCTTTGATGCGGTTTAATGCGCGATCAAGCGTCTCTTTGTCCTTGCCAAAAATATCCACAAAGCCCTTGTTGTCCTTCTCGGTAATGGTGATGGTTGTACCGGTAGTCTTCTGAATATCTTGAATAACCTTACCACCAGGCCCGATCACAGCACCGATCATGTCCTGAGGAATGACGATCTGAACCAAACGAGGAACAAATGGTTTGTACTCAACATTTGGTTCTGCAATGCACTCAACCAGTTTGCCCAAGATGTGCAGACGACCCACGCGTGCCTGTTCCAAAGCTTTGGCCAGCACTTCGTAGCTCAATCCGTCTACCTTAATATCCATTTGAGTGGCGGTGATACCGTCTTTTGTACCGGTTACCTTGAAGTCCATGTCACCCAAGTGATCCTCATCACCTAAAATATCGGAGAGAACTGCCCAACGACCTGTTACGCTGTCGGAGATCAGACCCATGGCGATACCTGAAACGGGTTTTTTGAGTTTGACACCAGCGTCCATCAGTGCCAATGTGCCGGCGCATACGGTGGCCATGGAAGACGAACCATTGGACTCTAAAATATCGGATACCACACGGATGGCATACGGATTCTCTTCGCCAACGGGAACCATCGGTTTGAGTGCACGCCAAGCCAAGTGACCGTGGCCGATCTCTCGGCGGCTCAGACCGCGAGCGGCCTTGGCCTCACCGGTGGAGAAGGGAGGGAAGTTGTAGTGAAGTACAAATTGCTCAGTACCTTGGACAAGCACTTCGTCTTTCATCTTCTCGTCAAGTTTTGTACCTAAGGTGACGCTGGTCAGCGACTGCGTCTCACCACGGGTGAAGATGGCCGAACCATGCGCTTTGGGCAGGTAGCCGATCTCGCACCAAATTGGACGAATTTCGTCGGTATGACGACCATCGAGACGGATGCCCAAGTCGAGAACCATGTTACGCATGGCCTTCTTGAGTACCTCATCGTGGAAGTATTTGTGAATAAGAGGTGCTTTGGTTGCCAACTCCTCTTCGGAATAGCGTGCCAAAAATTCAGCTTCGAGAACATTGAACATCTCTTCGCGTTCGTGCTTCATCGTGCCGCTGGTGGCAATGGTGTAAGCCTTGTCGTAGAGCTCTCTGATGACCACTTGGCGTAACTCTTCATCATTCTCTTCGGGGGCATAGGCGCGCTTAACGTCTTTGCCTAACTCCTTGGAGAGTTCGATTTGTGCCGCGCAATGTTTCTTGATCTCGTCGTGAGCAAATTTGATGGCGTTGAGCATCACCTCTTCAGAGACCTCTTTCATCTCGCCTTCGACCATCAAGATGTTGTCAATTGTACCGGCAACCATAATGTCAAGGTCAACTTGTTCCATCTGAGAGAAGGTAGGGTTGATGATGTATTGACCGTCAAGACGGGCTACACGAACCTCTGAGATCGGGCCACCGAAAGGAATGTCCGACACAGCGAGTGCAGCCGAAGCAGCCAACCCAGCCAGTGCATCGGGTTGAATATCGTTGTCTGCCGAAATGAGATTCACGGTGACGTAAACCTCGGCGTGATAATCCGCGGGGAAAAGCGGACGAAGGGCGCGGTCAATCAAGCGAGAAACGAGCACTTCGCTGTCATTGGCTTTGCCTTCGCGTTTCATGAAACCTCCCGGGTAGCGACCTGCGGAGGCGTATTTCTCTTTATACTCTACTTGTAGGGGCATAAAGTCTGTGTCGGGTTTGGCATCTTTAGCGGCAACCACTGTGGCTAAGAGCATCGTATCACCCTGTTTTACCACAACGGAACCGTCAGCCTGTTTGGCTAATTTCCCGGTTTCGATCATAATCTCACGGCCATCAGCCAGAGTAATGGTCTTACGTACTGCGTTGTACAGTTTCTTTTCTTCCATAAATTTATCCTATTGTGTGCTATGCATCCTTTTGCAAAATGGGGTTACCTTTTCGGATAACCCCATTTGTGAACCCGTGAGTTTTACTTACGGAGGTTGAGTGTTTTCACGATTGCGCGGTAGCGCTCGATATCAATCTCTTTCAGATACTCCAACAACTGGCGACGCTTGCCGACCAAGCGCAGTAATGAACGCTGGGTGCCGAAGTCGTGCTTGTTGTTTTTCAGGTGTTCTGTAAGGTGGTTGATACGGAATGAGAACAAAGCAACCTGGCTCTCGGGAGAACCTGTGTCGGTGTTAGACTTGCCGTACTGGCCAAAAAGCTCTTGCTTTTTATCAGTTGTTAAATAACCCATTTTGAAAAATTAAGTTAGTTCCACTCTACGACGTATCCTCCTTACTGAATGACGCCAGAGCGTGGCGCAAAGGTAGACATTTATTCAGAATAGGGCAAGTGAATGTTGTAATTATTTTGATTTTTAGGTGTTTCCCTTGAAAATCTCTGCTAAAAAGCGTATTTTTGTCAATAAATTGCGTGTGTTTTATGGTAAAAGGCCTGTTGATCCTCTGTTTCAGTTGGATAGTGTGTTGTCTCTCCGGATGCGATTCTCGCGGTGAACGTGAATACCTCACCGCCGATGGCACGATGCTGGGCACAACGTTCCATGTTGTCGGAGATGTGCAAAATTGCACCTCAGACCAACTCTATGCTGCTATTTTAGAAGTGGATACACTCATGAAGGTCTCCATGTCTATTTTTGATGAAGGCTCACTCTTGAGTCGCCTTAATCGAAATCAAACCGACTCGGTAGATCAACATATTGCCTATAATTTGGCGCTTGCAGAGCAGGTGAGTATCCTGAGTGGTGGCTGTTATGACGTGACTGTCAAGCCATTGGTTGAGGCGTGGGGCTTTGCCGGTAAGGAGCGACAGCAAAATCCGAATATAGATTCCCTCTTGCAATTTGTTGGGTATGACAAGGTCTGTGTGAAAAACGGCCGTCTTGTGAAGCGAGATCCTCGGGTGCAACTTGATTTCAACTCCATTGCCAAAGGTTATACGGTTGATCAGGTTGCTGCGTTGATGGAACGCTTTGGCGCAACAAATTATCTTGTTGATATTGGTGGCGAGGTCTATTGCCAAGGGGTCAATGCCGCTGGGGCAACTTGGCGGATTGGGGTGGAGACACCTTTCGATGGAAATCAGACCAATGGAGCCTACATCCAAAGTCGTATTCAGCTCTCCCAAGGAGGCTTGGCTACATCGGGCAATTACCGCCGCTTTTTTATGGACGAGGCGGGGCATAAGGTGGCGCACACCATTGATCCTCGCACGGGATATAGTGCCGTCTCGAGGTTGCTGTCAGCAACTGTTGTTGCTGAAAACTGCGCCCTTGCCGATGCGATGGGGACGATGTTTATGGCTTTGGGGGCAGAAGCAGCGTTGGCGTTGGTCAAACAACATCCGGAGATGAAGGTCTATTTTATTTTGGCAGGCAAGTCTGATCAGGAATACGAAACTTATACCTCTCCTTCTATGGAGACATTGATGATGAAAAATGAATAAATTAGGGATAGCTACCGATGAAAAAAGCACTATTTCTTTATAATACCCAATCGGGTAAAGGTCGAGCCGGAGAGCAGATCGAGGCCATTGCGGAGGTTTTTCGTGGTGCGTATGAGTGGTGTCCCCAAGGGATTAATTTCACTCAGAATCCTTTCGATGAACATACTGACCTTGATTTGGTGGTGGTGGCCGGTGGTGATGGCACGGTCAATTATGTGGTCAATAAGATGAAAGAGCGCCAGTTGGATCTTCAAATTGGGGTGATTCCTTCGGGTACGGCCAACGATTTTGCTGGGGCTCTTGGGATGTCAAAAAATCCGGTTGAAGCTGCGCGACAAATTCTGAACGGGCGAGAGGAGCGGGTGGATTGTGGCTGTGTCAATGGACTCTACTTTGTCAACGTCTTCAGTTTTGGCATCTTTACAACCACATCCCAACGTACTTCCGATGAGCGTAAACACAAAATCGGCAAGTTGGCCTATATCCTTGAGGGGGTCAAGGAGTTCCGAACCATGCACGCTGTACCGCTCAAGGTGACCGCTGATGGCCGTGATTTTGATCTTAATTCATTGATGGTGCTTGTGTTTAATGGTGAAACGGCAGGCGGTTTTCGTTTGGCGCGCCGTTCCTGCATCCAAGATGGACTTTTTGACTGCCTGATGTTAGAAAAGCGCAATTTTTTTCTCTCTACATGGGCCATGGGACGCTACCTGCTGGGGGGAAATCCCCACATTGTGCGTCAATTACGTGCCCGCACGATTGAGATTACCTCCACTGTGGACGAGCCTACTGATGTGGATGGACAGAAGGGTGCTAATTTCCCGCTTCATATTGAATGTCTACCCAATGAACTACGTATACGCTGTTCTGCTCAAAAATAATTGTTAAAAATTTCGCATGACAAATAAAAAGGAGTTGACCAACAAAGAGCTGTACAAAGTCTCTATTTCGAAGATCAAGCAGGAGATGAAAGATGTTTACTATCTTTCAAACGAAGTGGTGATCACCGCATTGGACGTACAGAATAACACGACAGAGAAGAATCCGGCGACCATTGACGGATTTGCGGCCATCGTGATGATGACCGGTGAAGCTACCATCTCCATTGACTTGCGTACCTATGAAGTAAAACCCAATGATTTGGTCTTCTTTAGTCCCGGTAGTATTATCAGGACGCTGAAATGTACGGCCAATGCAGCGGCCTACTTTATGGCCTTCTCGACCTCTTTTGTCAATGAAATTCAGCTTGATCTCTCCACATCACTACCAGTCTATATGCGCTTTGGTAGAGATCCTGTTCTCCCTGTTAAACAGCAAGATGTCAATGAGATTCGCCAGATTTTTCAATTAGTGAAGACCATGCTTCGGAGTGACAAAGAGCGCTACCGCCATGAGATTATCCGAAGCCTCTTTTCCACGGCGTTCTATTTGATCACGGAGCTGAAACAGCGGGATCGTCGTCTGGAAAGCAAGCAGGGACGCTGTGAAACGATTTTCGAGGAGTTCACCCTCTTGCTCCAACAATATTATAAACAGGAGCGAAATGTGATTTTTTATTCCGACAAGTTGCATATTACCCCCAAATACCTCTCCTCTGTGGTCAAGGATGTGAGTGGCAAGACAGCGGCCAAATGGATTGATGAGGCGGTGATTTTAGAGGCGAAGACACTACTTAAATACTCAGGAAAGAGCATTCAAGAGATCGCTTATGCACTCAATTTCAACACCCAATCATTTTTCGGCAAATACTTTAAGCAACATACGGGCACATCGCCCTCGCGCTATAAGCGCAAGGGTTGATTTGCGGGAATCATCCTATTGGTATTGTGCAATCGGTTTTTTTATCAGGTGTAATGCTTTTTCTACTTCGATCTCGAAATCGGAGAGTACATTCATGTAGTTAATGAAGGCATCGTAGGAGGAGTCGTAGGGGTTGAAATAGGCATGTACATCGCCATCGGCGAGCCATTTGGTGGCCATATAATAGAAGTGATCCGAGGTCTGCAAGAAATTCCAGACATAGTCGAAGTTGGGATTCTTGAGGGTGACGATCTTCTCTTTGAGTGCGTAGAGCTTTGAGAAAGCCTCGTTCTGCAACTCGTTGCCGAGCCATGCGGTGACATCGCGCTCCTCATCAGCCCAAGACATGACGTGAGGACAATGCAGAACCGAAACGGGTTGGTGTCGCTGTGCGGTTTCGCTCACAGTAGCAAATTCGAGCGCACCCTTTTTTGCCAAAGCGGCCTTGGGTAGAGCCCGCATGAAATCGAAGATGCCGGTGTTAGCATCCTGATGTTCACCAAAGGTTTCGTAGTCCATGAAGAGATGAATGGCCTCTCCCGGATTGTCATCGGCGATCAACCAGTCGACATACTTTTCAGCGGTGAGTGGGTATTGATCCCAGCCACGGTTGGAGAAGCGGAAGGCTAAATCGTCTGAAAGTTTATAGTTGCGTAACAGTAGCCGCAATTTTTGGTCATGCGCATTGGCGTAGATATAGTTGGGCGACTTCCAGCCCAAGATATGCTTAGCGCCTTCGGCCAGCATGGTTTTGAAGCCCATTTCAGCCACCATAGCGCCGATTCCATCAGAATAGATCAGCTCTGTGTTGCGGAAAGCGGTGGGTCTTATGCCGAACTCTTTTTGGATGAGCGCGGTATGAAGTTGCACTTGTTCGACAAAATCTTCTTTGGAGGCCAACGAAGAGAGGGAGTGAGAATAGGTCTCTGCCAAGAACTCCACGCAACCGGTATCGGCCAATTTACGGAAGGAGTCCAATACTTCGGGCGCATAGGCACGAAATTGCTCAATAGCACAACCTGTGATGGAGAAAGAGCAGCGGAATTTGCCCTTCTGTTCTTGAATCAGATGAAGCAGCAAGGCGTTCATCGGGAGATAACATTGACGTGCGACCTTCTGCATAATCGACCGGTTGAGCAGGTCATCAAGGTAGTTATGATCCTTGCCCATATTGAAGAAACGATATTTTTTCAGCCGCCAAGGTTGGTGTACCTGAAAATAGAAACAGATGGTTTTCATATCGGTAGTGTTTTGTTAGTTCATTTGCAATCAACAAATTGATAGCCCTTACTTGTCCTGTTCTGCGATAGCATCTTCATAAATGGTTTTGATCTTTGCCGCCGCGCGACTCCATTTCAATCCAGTCACCTCTTCGAGCCCCTTCTTCACAAACATCTTGGAGAGTGCCGGGTAGGTGATCAGTCCGTACATGGCATCAGCCATGGCATCTACATCCCAATAGTTTACTTTGATGGCGTAATCCAGTACCTCAGCCACCCCGCTCTGCTTGGAGATGATAACCGGTACATTCGACCGCATGGCCTCCAAAGGAGAGATCCCAAAGGGTTCGGAGACAGAGGGCATCACATAAACATCGGAGAGCTGGAACATTTTATGGACATCATCACCGCGTAGAAAGCCGGTAAAGTGGAAACGATCGGCGATACCCAAACGTGCCACACGGCGAATGACGTGGTTCATCATATCCCCAGAGCCCGCCATCACAAAACGGACATTGGGTAGCCGTTTAAGTACCTTAGCCGCGGCCTCGACGAAGTAATCGGGTCCTTTTTGGTAGGTAATACGTCCCAAGAAGGTGATAATTTTGTCAGGAACACCACGTTCGGGTAGCTCCTCTTCATTTTCAGCAAAACGCACGGCATTGTGTACGGTGATCACCTTGTCTGCTGGAACGCCATATTTTTCTATGATGATCTTTCGGGTGAGGTTCGATACCGCGATCACACGATCGGCCGCGTGCATCCCTGCACGTTCCAGTTCATAAGTTTGTGTATTGATGTTCTCCCCGCTTCGGTCGAATTCTGTGGCGTGCATGTGGACAACCAGTGGTTTTCCGGAGACTTTTTTAGCGGCTATGCCGGCGAAATAGGTGAGCCAGTCGTGGGCGTGAATCACATCAAACTGACCTTCGAGATCCTTGGCAACTTGTGCGGCCACCATGGCATAACGAGCCACCTCTTCCATCAGGTTGGCTCCGTATTTTCCAGAGAAGGTGTAGCGCTGTTTCCAAATATCGCTACTTTCCCACACTTTTTCACCTGTTTTGATATATTGCTCGTGATAGGTGGCATACTCCTCTGGCGAGATGTAGGGCACCATATTAGAGTCTATGTGGATGAAAGACATCTTTTGCAAAACATCGTCAGCACCCGCTGTGGACGAACCATAGACAGTCTCAATATCACTCGCATCCACGATGTGGGCAAAACGTTGATCTTCATCTCCCGATGCGTGGGGCATAACAAAGATGACCTCGACCCCATTGCGCGCCAAGCCACGTGTCATGCCGTAACAAGCCGTCCCTAATCCACCTGCAATATGAGGAGGAAATTCCCAGCCAAACATTAACACTTTCATGGTCTTATTTTTTTATTATTTTTGTCGTTTTCCGTACTGAGGCCTTTGCCACAGATGTTCCCTTGGGCGATGTAGGCTCTTTTTGCGCCGCTGTCGATCTCTTTTGTTGTTCTGTTGCTGTGGCGGGCTCTTTGCCTGAGAATCCTCCGTATTGATCAATCAATTCGCAGATTTGGAGTACAGCACCCACACTCCACGCTTGGGAAGCCGAGCCTTTTGCTTTATAAGGGGGATCGGCATCATAGACCTCGCTGATTGAACCGATGCAGTCGGTCTGTATGTCCTCTTCGAAGCCAGCAAGCAGCTCTTCTGCTTCTGCAAGGAAATCTGCACCTTTGAGGTCGAAGCAGGCTTTTATATAGAAAAGGAGTGGCCAAACCCATACAGTGCCGTTTTTGGCATCCAAGTCACGTTGACGCTGATCGCCTTCGAGTGTCCCTCGATAGAGTGGATTACGCGGTGAGAGCGAGCGTAATCCGCGCGGGGTCAATAAGTGCCGACGGACGATCCATAAGATGTTGACCATCTGCTCGTCATTGAAGAGCTTATAGTTTAAGGCACAGGGAATGATCATGTTCGGCCGAATGAAGTGGTTGGCCTCATCTGCCTGCACAAAATCGGCGGCAAAGCCATCTTCTTCCAACCAAAATTTCTCCAAAAATGATGCCTTGGTTCGCTCAGGGAGGGCTTTCCACTCTTTGACAAAGGCTGAATCATCAAATTGCTCCGCCAAAGAGAGGGTATAACAAACCGCGTTATACCACAAGGCTTCGATCTCTATGGGATAGCCATTGCGCGGGGTGACTGGTTCTCCATCAACGATCGCATCCATCCACGTGAGTGCCTGATGTGGAGCATTGATCTCAAGCAAACCATTTTCACGAAGGGTGATGTGGGGGTTGATGCCTCGTTTATAGGCGGCCAAAATGGCCTTCATGGGTTGACCATAGCGTTGCCAAATCGTCTCGGCACTGGTTTGTGTCTCTAAATTTTGGAGTGTCCAAAAGAACCACAGAGGCATATCAGCAGAGGTATTACCGGCGAAGTTGCCGTCTACCACTCCGCGGACCATGGTGTCCAGTACCTCCATACAATCCTCCTTGTGCCCTTGCTCCAAGGTGATGCCGGGGAGTGCGATCAGGGTTTGCCGCCCTTCGATGCCAAACCAAGGATAGCCGGCCATGACTTCGGTACGATTATCGGAGCGATGAATGACAAATTGTCGTGCCGAATGTTGCAAGCAAGAGATGAAATCAATTTTGTGGGTACGACGTGCGATGGAGTGTTCAAAAGTCTCTTCGATCTGCTGTGGCGAGGCCATCTCCTCCACCGAGGCGGAGAAAATGATGCTCTCACCCTTTTTGATGGAGAGTTCGAAATAACCCGATGTCAGTAGATCTTCACGGCAATCATAGTGTCGTGATGCCTCTTGGGTGTATTCAAAATTATAGTACCAATCCGGAGCGGCAATAAATTCTGCCTGCGGATGGTTGGTTTGCAAATAGAGCCAAGGGAAGCCCTCATAGAGCCGGTTTTTAACGCCACAGGGCACGGGATAAGAGCGGCCGTTGGCCTCCATGTTGGCGTAAGACAAAGCGTGTTTGTCCCGAAAAGCAAAGAAGGGGCGCAGACGAAGGCGGGTCTCCGAATGGGCATCCACCAAAGTATAGCGGATCATCAGTTGTGTACGGTTGTGAATCCACAGAAGCTCCTTCCGTAGAATTACACCCCCCACACGATAGGTAATGGTCGGGGTGGGTGTATATTCGAAGTCAGTGATATACTTATGTCCGCGTGGCTCATAAGTACCCGCAAAACGATGCAGTGCCAAGTTGAAACTCTGATCGTGTTGAATGATCGTTTCGTCCAAGGATGAGAGTAATACATAGGCTTTGTCACTTTCATCAATGGGGGCAACCATCAACCCGTGGTATTTGCGGGTATTGCAACAGACGATCGTGGTGCTCATATAGCCGCCGCGGCGGTCTGTGGCGAGCATTTCGCGCTGGAGTGAATATTCGAGGTTGCCCAGTTCGGTTTTGTCAAAGGTAAGTGCTGACATAAGAATACTAATTTAGCTGTACGTAAAGATACTAAATTTCGGCCACTTATTTCAAAAATTCAAGTTTTTTTACAGAACCGTGTCTATTTTGTGTTTTGAGCGGTTATGCCCACTTCACCAAAGCAAAATCCATGCGGTGAGGAAGATGGGCGTTTTTTGGGAAAATACGCAGTGCCACATCGAAAGATCCGGTGCGGTCGGGGGTGTAATCTAAAGTGTAGGTCTCCAAATCGCCATTGGTACGGACGTGTGACAGTTCGATGGTCGCCACCACATTGATACTTTGGCCATATTCAATCTGCTGAGCCAGTACCAATTCTGCCCCAATATCTTCTGCACGTAACCCTGCTACATGGATGGTGAGTTCGAAGTGGTAGCTGGTGCCGACAAAAATGGCTTCGTTATCAATTTTTACCCGTTGTATATCAACGACCCTAACGTTGTCCCAAACCGAAGAGACGCGTCGTTTCCAAGCAGCGATCTCTCGGGCAAGGCGGTAGTCCCCTGAGGTAAGTTCCTTCTTGCGGTTGCGCAGTTTGTTGTAAAAACGCTCTTGGTAGTCGTTCATCATCCGATTGGTGGTGAAATTGGAAGCAATGTCGGCGATGCAGTTCTTCATAGCGGCCACCCACTCGTGGGGAATCAGGTCGCTGTCGCGTTGGTAATATTTGGGTGCAATCTGTTCTTCAATGGTGTTGTAGATCAATTCAGCATCTAATTCATCCTGAAAATGTTGATCGGCAAAGGTGCGTTTCAAAGGTAGCGCCCAGCCGGCACCCTCCTTATAGCCTTCAACCCACCAGCCATCGAGCACCGAAAATTGCAGTACGCCATTCATCACGCACTTCTCGCCCGATGTGCCTGAGGCCTCTAAGGGACGGGTGGGTGTGTTGAGCCATACATCGACCCCCTGTACCAGACGGCGGGCGAGTTCCATGTCGTAATTTTGCAGGAAAAGGATCTTCCCCACAAATTGAGGCATAGCCGCCACCTCGACGATGCGTTTGATCAGATCCTGCCCCGGTTTATCGTTGGGGTGGGCCTTGCCGGCGAAGATAAACTGCACAGGGCGCTCTTTGTTGTTGACGATGGCGGCCAAGCGATCGAGGTTGGTAAAGAGCAGATAGGCGCGTTTGTAGGTGGCAAAACGACGTGCGAAGCCGATGGTCAGGATGTCGGGCTTGATGCCATCAATGATCTGTACCATCTGCGTTGGAGAGTCCAAACGCACTTGATTGGGGTCGCTGTAACGTTTGCGGATCTGATTAATTAATTTGTTCTTCAGAAACATCCGTTCTCTCCAAAGTTCGTCATCGGCGATGTTGTGAACCTTTTGCCAAGCGGGGATGTCGTAATTGTGATTTTCGAACCCTTCGGGGAAGTAACGAGCATAGAGCCGGCGCAAATTGGAGGCCACCCAAGTGGGAAAGTGTACGCCATTGGTGACGTAGCCGATGTGTAGCTCATTTTTGAAGTAGCCAGGCCACAGAACACCCAAAATATCTTTAGATACTTCGCCGTGTAGCCACGAGACGCCGTTGACCTCCTGTGAGAGGTTGCAGGCCAAGACCGACATCGAGAATTTCTCGTTAGGATCGTTGGGATTGGTCTTGCCAAGGTTGATATATTGCTCCCAAGTGATGCCCAAAACATCGGGATAATGAGACATATATTGGCGGATCATGGCCTCTGGGAAGGCATCATGTCCGGCCGGAACAGGGGTGTGGGTGGTGAAAAGTGAGGAGGAGCGAATGACCTCCATCGCCTCCGAGAAGGAGAGCTTCTTGTGGCTGATCAACTCCCGAATACGCTCTATGCCGATGAAGGCGGCATGACCCTCGTTGCAGTGATAGACTTCGTGTTTAATGCCCAAGGCACGGAGTAGTCGAATGCCGCCGATGCCGAGTAGGATCTCCTGCTTGAGTCGATTTTCCCAATCTCCACCGTAAAGGTGGTGGGTGATCTGGCGATCCTCCTCCAGATTGGCTTCGTAGTCGGCATCCAACAAAAAGAGATCGGTGCGACCGACTTGGCATTTCCAAACGTGTGCCGAGAGGGTGCGCCCGGGGAAGGCGATGGTGATGGTCACCCAGTTGCCACTGGCATCACGCACAGGGAAGATGGGCAATTTATAGAAGTTTTGCGCCTCATAGGTAGCTTCTTGCGCACCTTGTGCCGAAAGGCGTTGGGTGAAGTAGCCATAGCGGTAAAGTAGACCCACAGCAACCAAAGGAATATTCTTGTCGGAGGCCTCTTTGAGGTAGTCGCCGGCCAAAATACCCAAACCACCTGAGTAGATCTTCAGCGAAGCGTGAAGTCCATATTCCATCGAGAAGTAGGCGATCGAAGGGGCTTTGTCGTCCGGTTTTTCGGACATGTAGGTCTTAAATTGGGTGTAGACGGCATCTAAGTTTTGTAGAAATTGGGCATCTTTTTCCAACTCTTTCATTCGCTGTACGCTGAGTTGATCCAAGAGTGCGATCGGATTGCGTTGTGTGCTGACCCAAAGACTGTTGTCTATGGTCTCAAAGAGATCGCGAGCCGCAGGATTCCAGCACCACCAAAGGTTGCGTGAGAGCTCTTCTAAGGGGTGTAGTCTTTCTGAAAGTCGTTTTTCGATCATCATGCGATTCCAATTCGGCTTTTCGGCAATGAGTTGCTGGCGGACAAAATTAATCTGCTCGCTGTTCTGCCCGCCATCATGAAGCATGGTGCGATTGGTCCGCGAGATGGCGTGTTCAATGGCTTCGGAATAGGCCTGTTCGTAGGCCGCAAAGAGGTTCTCCCAAAGGGCGGTTTTTGCAACCGTGTGTGCGGATTGGCGGACCAAAAGTGTTTGCGCTGGTGTGAGTGCGGCAAAGCGTAACAACGCATCGGCGATGTTACTGATGGCCTCCTGATCATTATAATCATCGCGACGGATCACCTCCACGCCGGCGTGTTCCTGAAGCTTGTTGACCCATAGGCCAAATCCGGCGAGCGTAGTGGTGAGGGTGGGCACAGAGAAGGCTACCGACTCCAAGGGCGTATAGCCCCAAGGTTCATAGTAGGAGGGAAAGACGGTAACATCCATACCCACAAGGAGTTCATAGTAGCTTTTATTGAAGATGCCATCGGCTTTGTCGAGATAAGTAGGCACAAAAATCACCTTGACCTTAGACTCTTCACGGGTCAAGATGCTGTTTTCCATCGCCAAGGAGATCGGGTCATAGTGCCTGTTGTCGATGTAATGGGTGGCAAATTTATATTGTGCCGGATCGATGGGCTGTGTCGGATTTTGCAGATGGGCTTGCAGGTCGATTCGAGGCCCTTGGTTGGCAGTGGGGACGGTGATGTAGACCAAAATTTCGCGATCCAATTTTCCAGAAGCCGCCAAGGTTTTGAGTGCATCGAGGAGTAGATCAAGTCCTTTGTTGTGAAATTCATAGCGGCCGCTTGTGCCTACAATCAATGGATCTTTTTTGAACGTATGATTCAGACAGGCTTCTGCCACCGAGATCATGGCTTGGCGGGCTTCTGTGCGCTTGTCGGTGTATGCGGTCCCCTCCCAAACAAATTTGTTTTCAAAGCCATTGGGGGTAATGCCGTCTACCTCACGACCCAATAAAAATTTGCACTCATTGGCGGTAATATCGCTCACCGTCAGGAAAGCATCGTGGTAGGTGGCGGCCATCTTTTCGAGTGAATATTTGGCCGTTACATTGAATTGACGCGCTAAATCCCCTGCATTGAATTTGGTCAGATCATTGTATAGGGGAAGTCTATTTCCGGCGATGCAACGCCCCATAACCGTGGCATGGGTGGTGAAGAGCGTGGCCACATAAGGTGATTGCAGGCGAAGAAAGAGCCCTCCGGCAGCAGTCATCCATTCGTGAAAATGGGCGGCGACCTTCTCTGTTGAGGCGCACACATGCTCGACGAAGGAGGCGATTACCATCCCTGCGGCGTGGCCGAAGAGCACCGGTTCGGTGTAATCCCACTGGCCGGAGATGGAATCGACATGATAATTTTCCCACAAGACCTTGAGAATATCATCTTTTTTAGAGAAGAGAGAGGTGAAGTCGATGAGGATTACAATCGGGTTGCCATCAATTTTCCAGCGGCCGATACGGATGCGTATACCCTCTTTGTAGACGCTCTGTCGCCAACCTTTGAAGAGTGTGAGATCTTCTTCAAACTCCGAATTAACCCCTTCGCGAGCCAAATCGGGGCCGATAAGCATATAGTGATCCCCCAATTTTTGGGTGACGGTAAGGGCTTTGGTGGAGATTACGGTGTGGATGCCTCCAACCTTATTGCAAACCTCCCAGCTCACCTCAAAAAGGCGATCAGGAGTGAGTTGTGCGTTCATCATAATAGATTCTATTTGGTGCAAAAATACGATAATTATTAAGAAGATACAAACAAAAGCAAATGGTACTTAAAATTTTTTAATAACACAGCTCTGAGTGGGTTGTCAGAGGATCTTTTCACTCAAAAAGCGTTCCGATCACCGTGTCGGCGATCAGATAGTTGTCTGGATCGAGAAAGAGTTGCTTCCCTTCGCTTCTCAGGGTGTTGGTGGCCAGAAAAGGTGTAGCTCGTTGTTGCAGATGAAGGGCTTGTAATGCCCCGAAGCGCTGTTTTACATAGGTGGTGTCGATCCCTTCAACGGTGCGGAGGGCCGTCATGATATATTCATTGAAGTGATCTCGTTCGGTCAAATTTTCCGTGCCGAAACGGGGGGCTTCTGCTGTGATGTAGCTCTCCACGCTATCTTCTGACCAACAGCGTGTTTGACCATCGAAGGAGTGGGCCGCTGGCCCGATGCCGAGGTATTCAGCCCCCGTCCAGTAGGCGGCGTTGTGCTGGGCGCGAAAGCCCGGTAGGGCGTAGTTTGAAATTTCGTAATGTTGGTAGCCGGCCTCTGTCAGTGTGGTGTGTATCAACCGATACTCCGCTTCGCTCTCGGTTTCGCTGACCGCACTGAAATCACCCCGCTGGGCTTTGCGCCCGAAGGCGGTATTGGGTTCAATGGAGAGGTGGTAGGCAGAGAGGTGCTGTACGCCCAGTGTGAGCGCGGTATCTAAATTTTTGCGTAAGATGTCGATGCCGAAGCCTCTCACCCCAAAGATGAGGTCGATGGTGAGGTTGTCGAAGCCGGCATCTTGTGCCATGTGGACGGCTTGAATGGCTTGTGCTGCTGTGTGGCGGCGATTCATGCCACGCAATTCAGCATCGTCAAAGGACTGAATGCCAATCGAAAGACGGTTCACCCCCGTTGAGCGCAGGTTTTTGAGATAAACACTGTTGAGGTCATCTGGATTGACCTCCGCGGTGCATTCGGTGAGTGCTGATGCATCGAAGAGACTTTTTGCTTGGTCGATGAAGGCCTGAATTTGAGGGGGTGTGCAGAGCGAGGGTGTCCCTCCCCCGAAATAGAGCGTTCGAAGTTGCCTGTCGTGTAGAAAACCGTTCCGCGCCGCCAACTCGCAGTGCATAGCGTTAAGTACCGGCTCTAACAAGTCGATCTTCACCGATTTGTAAAAGTCGCAGTATCCACAAATGCGCTTGCAGAAAGGAATATGGAAGTAAATGCCTGCCACGATTGCGAAGATACGAAAAAAATGCAAAAATGTAAGAAATGAAATAAAAAAGACAGTCTCGGTTTTTCCGAAGCCTCACAGGGGCAGAGGGTGGGTGGTAACAGCCGGCGGTGTAACTTGTCGTCGCGGACGAGTGAATCAAGGGTGGGGCGCTGTCTGAAGGCGCTGTGTATAAAAAGCAGAGACCCGCATCAAGCGGATCTCTGCCCTGTTTTTAGAAGCTGTTTGGCCTATTTTTCAAAATCAACTACATTGCGTGCGTGTTCTATGTACCAAGTGCGCGCAGTTTGATCTTGCCGATCCATGACCATGCGCAAGAAATCACTATACGGATTTCCATTGCCATCTGATCCGATAGAGTGACAGATGTCGCCATCTAAAATGATGCACTGGTTGTTTAGAGCCTTTACTTTGGCGGTCATCGTCTCCTCAGGACGTGCGTTTAGCCACGTTACAATGGATTGTGTTGCTTGGTCATAACGCCATTGATAGATACGATAAAACGAGCCTCCATCAAATTGATGGGATATATCGGTCCAGCAATGCCAGCACGTACCATCAGCGAAAAAGAGTACGATAATGGGGCTGCTGCCGGGCCATAATTGAACATTCTCAGACAATTCCCCTCCTTTGCAGTGAAAATAAGAGGAGCTATGCAATACGCCTTCCCGCAAAATATCGGGGACGGCAGCTGGATCAAAAGTAGCATTTTGATCCATCAACTGACAAACGGCATCCCATTGTTGCTGAATGGATTCTATCTCTTTTCCATCATCAGATTGACACCCTGTCGAGGCAAAGCACATTAGAAATAGTGCGCAACCTAAAACTCTCAAAGTTGTTTTCATAATAATATTATTTAGTATTTAGTGTGATAAAGGTATGCGAATATTATGAATAGTCCAAATATTTTTTAAATAAAATAAAATAAAATAAAATAAAATAAAATAAAATAAAATAAAATAAAATA